>JBDKVA010000048.1:0-59271 GCA_039679375.1 Clostridiaceae bacterium | reverse complement strand
ATTAAAGAGTACCAGTTTATTATTTATCGACAAGGTGTCCGGATGTGCCGAAATGGTGTCCGGATAATTCCGAAACGCTGTCCGGATGTTGCCGGAATTAGTGTCCGGATGTTACCGAAATACGCAACCCCTCAATAAAAAGGAGAACATAATGAAGTTAACGGTGAATTTGTGGTCAAGAAAAAATGGTGAAATCAAACGCTTCCTTGAAAATTACTATGGAAGAGACCTGAAAATGGATGAGGACACGGGCGAATGGGCATGTACTTATGGAAAGCCTATGGAGGCAGTAGATATGATCAGTGCGGTCATCGACAATAATGACAAATATCAGATAGCTGTCTGCATACAAATGGATGAAGGCCAGCTTCATCATATCACTATCAACAATCATAATGACATAATAAAGGATATATTCAACCTGTTCTATAATGAAAATGTCCTCGAATTGAATTGATCTCCCTGTTAATGCTACAGCCTTATTACATCTTTGTATTAATCAACGCTGTGGTATTAATCGATCATGTTAAATACATCGCGCACTCCATTCCCCGATGATTTCAGTTCCTGCTTGAAATAGGCGAGGCTGTCGTTTACGATATCATTCAGTACCTTTTGTCCAAGGACTTCAACAGGAGCTAAATCGTCGGTAAATACATAACTGGCATCCTTTATCTCGCTCTGGTTTTCAAGAACGCTGTTTGCCAAAGGCAATAATGGGCTTTTGGAATCCAGTCTGCTTATGTTGTCCTTGTAATCTTTCAGACATTCCGTGTTGTCGGTTGAGAAGACGATTGTATTGGTCGTATTGGGTACGCTATACTTATACACCCTGTTCATTTTGCTTTTCAGTGTTTGGCACAGATAATCAACGATCTCAGTGCTTTTATCCGAGCGCATATTGATATTGATCATGATTACGCCGCCTGGATTCAGATGCTGCTTGATCTCTGAGAAAAATTCAGCAGTCGACATATGAAATGGTATGGTAATATCGTGGTAGGCGTCGACCATAACAATATCGTACGTGCCCGCATCGCTGCCTGCCAGAAAGGTTCGCCCATCATTTACAAACACGGTGGCTTCTTCATCCTTCAATTCGAAATATTCTTTTGACAGCTTGACGATTTTTTCATCGATCTCTACACCATCTATTTTACTGTTTGGAAAATAATATTTGCATTGCTTTGCGAATGTTCCCGTACCCATACCCAGTACCAGAACATCCAGCTTTTTTTCCGAACCGGTGTTCTCAATAAAAAAAGGCGACATAAGGGCATAATCATAATAGAGGCCGGATAGAGTACGGTTCTTTTTATAAACCGATTGCACGCCAAATGCAACATTGGTTGATAAAAGAACAGTATCGCCTTCTTCCGCTACCTGAAGGTAATTATAGAGGGATTCGTCCTCAAGGACCGTTTCCTTCCAGAAAGCGTATGAACTGCCCAAAGGAGCCAGCAGCAGAGCCGCTGTGACTACTGTAGTGACGACGCCTTTAATGTAACCCTTCTTTCTGGTGATGAAAAAATAGAGGCAAATGAGGTTGAGCGCAAGTGAAAATACCAGGAAGGACTTCATCGTGCCAATGTAGGGGATGGTCAGGAAGGTAGGGATGAAGGTGCCGATGATGCTTCCTATTGTTGACGCCGCGTAGATTTCACCGGTTGTGCGGCCGCTGTTTTTCATATCTTTGATGCCCAGCTTGACAAGATATGGCGAAACCATACCAAGGATCAGCAGCGGTGCTGAGAAGACAAGCAGGCAAGAAAATGTGGAGCCTGCTACAAGGAGGTTTCCAGGCAGTATCCACATCATGATGATTGCGGAGAGCGCGATGACATACTTTCCAACCAGCGGTATGACTGCAATCCACAATGCTGCAACCCATAGCAGTTTAAAAAGTCTGCTCAGGTCGTTATACCTGTCGGCGGACCTGCCCCCTAAAATATTTCCGATGCTCATGGATATCATAATGAGCCCGATCACTACAGTGTACACGATCGAGGAAGTGCCGAAATATGGCGCAAGAAGCCTGGTTGCCGATAACTCCACTCCCATGACAGCCATACCGCATAAAAAGGAAGTCAGATAAATAAAAAGGTTTTTTTTCATAAATGATTTTGCCCCCCATGAATTAATGGCCTGAACACACTAGTACTACAGCATTAATAAATAGTGTATAACAATATCTTTTGGACAGCAAGTCTTTTGCATGACGAGACTATTTTACCATTCCATTATACCCATAAAGAGTAGGTATTCCAGGTGAAAAAATGGTTATTTTGATTGATAGGAGTCTTGTGAAAAACGGTGATATGATTTAGATGGAGGTGTTGTCATGCGAAAGATATCAGGCTCTTTTAGTACATTCGTTGGGTTGTGGGCGGCAGCCCACATTAGAAGCGAGAAGGGAACGACTGCAGTGATGGTTGCCCTTTGTATGACAGTACTGCTTGGATTTTGTGCATTAGGGGTAGATATCGGGGTCGTTGCGCATGAGAGAAGCAGGATAAGCAATGCGGTAGATTCGGCGGCTTTGGCCGGAGCACAGGAATTGATATATGACCGGGATAATGCATGTAATGTAGCTAAAGAATATCTGGAGAAGAATGGCATAGATCCTTTAAGGTCGGAAATCGTTGTGTTTGACAATGATACGAAGGTAAGTGTCACCGCAAATGAGGATGTAGATCATTATTTTGCTAGAATTCTGGGATTTAATAAAACAAATGTAAAGGCAACAGGCGTTGCAGAATGTGCTCCATTATGCGGCGTAGGTGAAGAAATCCGGCCGTTTGCAATAGAACAGCAGACATTTGAATACGGAGTAACATATACATTGAAGGAAGGAGGAGGGGAAGGATTCACTGGAAATTACGGAGCTTTGAAACTAAACAAAACAGGGAGCAGTACATATGGTAACAATATTATCAATGGATACAATGGCTTTATAAAAGTAGACGAAATACTTAACACCGAACCCGGCAATATGGCGGGAGATACTGTGGCAGGCGTCTCAGAGCTTTTGGGCCGGTGCAACCATTCTCCGGAATGTACATACGACCATTATGAAAAGGACTGTCCCAGATTAATAACCGTTATTATTATAAATGCTTTTCAAAACGGCAGATCCGATGTTACTGTCATGGGGTTTGCCAAGTTTCTCCTTGAAGGCGTTACCGAGGAAGGACACGGAACAAATAGTAAAGCAATTGTAACAGGAAAGTTTGTAAAAGCCGTTGGCGTCGGAAAAGTAAGTCCGACACAAACGGATTATGGATTTAAGGGTATTCGGCTTATCCAGTAACGGCTTCAAAAGATAAAGATAGCATTTGTAGTTTCCAATATTTCAGCCGGGGCGCGAAGCTGTACGCATATCCGCTTGTAAAAAAACCTTCGTGAGGTATTCCAGGATGATAGCCTCATGAGGGCTTTTTTATATGCGCCTTGCAGAGATAATCATGCATGCTTTAGCATGTTATTTATGTAAGGATAATTTGTAATCTTTCGTTGTAGTATTATATTATGATAAAATGTTAAAAGAAAAGTACACAAAGGGAGTGTGAGAAATGAGCGTTTATGATCTGATAAGACAAAGAAGGACGGTACGGAAATTTCAGCAGAAGAAGCTTGATAGGGTTCAACTGGAAAGAATGGTCGATGCCGCCAGGCTGGCACCGTCGGCCAGTAATTTGCAGCCTTTGAGATATATCATTATTGACGAAGAAGAAAAGGTCGCCCAATTCTTCAAGTATGTCAAATGGGCAGGCTACATTACACCGGAAGGCAACCCCAAAAAAGGGGAGGAACCCGTTGCATATATCGTCATACTGGCAGATACCGAGGTGCGGAAAGCCGGATATGAGCTTGATGCGGGTGCTGCCGCACAGAATATCATTTTGTCTGCGCTTGAGGAAGGTATAGGATCCTGCTGGATTGCCTCCGTCGAGCGGGATGCTGTACGGAAAATGCTTAATATTCCTGACAGGTATGTAATAAATACTGCAGTTGCTCTGGGTTATCCATCCGAAAGCCCGGTGATGGAGGAAGAGAGCGGCTCAATCCGTTATTACAAGGATGAAAAAGGCGTGCTGCATGTTCCGAAGAGAAAATTTACCGATATTATTTTAAAGCTATGAACACGGATTATCTGAAATACCTGGCACTCCTGCTGCTGATCGTCATCGTATCGGTCCTTATTGCAGCAGTGTTCATTTTAAAGTTTAAAGTAAAAGGACAAAAAAAATCAGGCAAGTCCGACAAAGTGGCAAAAAGAGGTCATCATCATGAAGAATACCCCGACAGGGCTTGCAAAATCAACAAGCCTGTCCTGACTGGCAATATCAGTATTTTTTTTGACAGGCTCGGGAATGTTACAATCATTCCATATGTTCCGGATCTGTTTGGTTCAGGTAAGGCTACTATAGATGTTATGTTTTTATTGCCGCCTTACAGGCCGGAAAAGCTCGGCGGTGCGATCAGGAATTCGCTTGCCTCCTGCCGTAATGGCAAACCGGCGGGATCAATCCAGCTTATGGAGAAATTGCATGCCCGCGACTGGAAATCCTTCACCGAGGGAAAACTGAATTTGTCCGTATTTTGCAAGAAGGGCGCAGGCATCGTTTTCAACACGACTGTACGGACTGCAGAGGGTGCTTATGTTTTCATGAAAAAGGGGGCTGAATTTTGCCTGCCTGCCGATGCAGACGATGAATCCATAGGTTTAAAGGCGCTGGAACTTATAAAAAGGTGCAGATAATATGCATCAAATCGTATCCGTATGGGCGACCATTGTGTGCCGTGATATGCCGGCAGGGAAGAATTGACTTGGGCAATTTCATTTTATATAATAAGTAAAATGCTTTTCGGCAATCAAGGCAATAGGATGATACATTTGCTGAACGGAGGATTGGCGGTTTATAATGAAAAAAGTGACAAAGGAAACAATCGAGCATATAGCGGACCTGGCCCGCCTGAATATTTCTGAGGCGGAGAAAGAAAAATTCACACTGGAAATGGAGAAAATCATCTCTTATGTGGACAAGCTCAATGAACTTGACACATCCAATGTAAAACCCATGGAGCATGTTATTCCTATCCGGAACATCCTGAGGGAGGATGTGGTTACCGGTTCCTTTGATAGGGAAAAGCTGATGGAAAACGCCCCTTCACAGGAAGACGGCTGCTACAAGGTTCCAAAGGTAATGGAGTAGGGGTTACTTTTCAAATGCGGAGGAAAATATATGAAGCTATACGAAATGACCGCCCATGAACTGTCTGCCATGCTGCGGTCCGGAGAAATCGGTGCAGTTGAATTGGTACAGGCATACCTGGACAGAATTGATGAAGTCGACCCAAAATTGGGCAGTTATATAACCATTTCGCGCAATATCGCACTGAAGCAGGCTGGAGATTTGCAGGATGCGTTTAATGGGAAGGCTGATTTGCCGCCCTTGGCAGGAATCCCTATGGCTGTGAAGGACAATATTTGTACGGAGGGGATTGCGACTACCTGCGCGTCAAAAATATTGAAAAACTTTGTACCGCCTTATAACGCTACTGTGGTGGAAAAGTTGTACAGCCAGAAAGCAGTTTTGCTTGGGAAGCTTAACATGGATGAATTCGCCATGGGAGGTTCCACAGAAAATTCATATTTCAAACAGACAAAAAATCCATGGGATACCCAAAGAGTGCCGGGAGGTTCAAGCGGAGGAGCAGCTTCATCCGTTGCAGGCGGGGAGACGGTATTTGCGCTGGGTTCCGATACAGGTGGATCAATCAGACAACCGGCGTCATTTTGCGGTGTTGTTGGAATGAAGCCTACATATGGCGCGATATCCAGGTATGGCCTTGTGGCATTCGCCTCATCTCTTGACCAGATCGGGCCTATCACACGTGATGTGACGGATTGTGCACTGATACTCGATGCTATAGCAGGCCAGGACCGGCTTGATTCGACATCTGCACCGGTTAAGCATCCCGATTATACGAAAGCGCTTTTGAATGACGTAAAAGGCATGAAAATTGGCATCCCAAGAGAATATACCGCGGAAGGCATAAACACAGAGGTAAAAAACGCGGTCCTTGATGCGGCCAGGACATATGAAAAGCTTGGCGCAGCCTGTGAGGAATGCTCGCTTCCCATCACCGAATATGCCATACCCGCTTACTATATCATTTCATCAGCGGAAGCAAGCTCCAACCTGGCCAGATACGATGGGATCAAGTATGGTTACAGAGCAGAAAAATACGATGATTTGCTGGACTTATACAAGCAGACGAGAAGCGAGGGCTTTGGACAGGAAGTGAAAAGAAGGATCATGCTTGGCACCTATGCACTGAGTTCAGGCTACTACGACGCTTATTACAAAAAGGCCCTTCAGGTAAGGACATTGATCAGGAATGGTTTTGATGAGGTGTTTTCGAAATTTGATATGGTCCTTGGACCAACAGCTCCGACAACAGCTTATAAGATAGGTGAAAAGGTCAATGATCCGCTTGCCATGTACCTGGGAGATATTTATACCGTTTCCGCGAACATAGCCGGACTGCCTGCACTTGTGCTGCCATGCGGCTTTGACCGGGACGGGCTGCCAATAGGGCTTCAGCTGATTAGTAAACCGTTTGGCGAAGCAACACTGCTTCGTGCCGGATACACATTTGAACAAAATACCGGATTTCACCTGAAAAGGCCGGAGATATGACATGGTAAAAGCGGTTAAAAGTTGTGATTCTATACTTGAGGTGAAAAAGATGGACTATGAAATTGTAATCGGGCTTGAGGTTCACGCCGAACTATCGACGAAATCAAAAATATATTGCGGCTGCTCCACGGAGTTCGGAGGAGAGCCAAATACGCATTGCTGCCCGATATGCACAGGCATGCCCGGCGTATTGCCTGTCCTTAACAAAAAGGCTGTGGAATATGCCGTTAAGGCCGGACTTGCGATGAACTGCTCGATTTCCGGGTTCAGCAAGCAGGATCGGAAAAATTACTTCTATCCCGATCTGCCGAAAGCTTACCAGGTTTCTCAATTCGACCTGCCGTTGTGCCGGAATGGCTATGTTGAAATAGATACGAACGGGATACAGAAAAAGATAGGTATAACGCGCATACACATAGAGGAGGACGCGGGCAAACTCATCCACAACGAATGGGGGACCGGGACTCTGGTAGATTACAACCGATGCGGCGTTCCATTGATCGAAATCGTTTCCGAACCGGATATGCGTTCACCTGAAGAAGCAAGGGCTTTCGTGGAAAATATAAAGTCGATTCTTGAATATCTTGATGTTTGCGACTGCAAGATGCAGGAGGGATCTCTCAGAGCAGATGTAAACCTTTCGGTCAGACCTTTCGGAAGAACGGAATTCGGCACCAGGACCGAAATGAAGAATCTCAATTCATTCAGATCGATCCAACGCGCAGCGGAAAGTGAAGCGCAAAGGCAGATCAGGGAATTGGAGGACGGAGGGAAAATCACTCAGGATACAAGGCGCTGGGATGATGCAAAAGGCTGCAGTTATGCTATGAGGAGCAAGGAAGAGGCGCACGACTACCGCTATTTTCCCGAACCGGACCTGGTGCCTGTAGTGGTGGACGAGGAATGGCTGGAGAAAATCAAGGCTTCACTGCCTGAGCTTCCTGCCGCGAGAAGGGACAGGTATATTGCAGAGTATGGCCTGCCGGAGTATGATGCGCGTTTGCTGACGTCCTCCAGGAGATTGGCGGACTTCTTTGAGGAGGCGGCGAAGGAAAGCAGTAATGCAAAGGCTGTGAGCAACTGGATCATGGGCGACCTGATGAGGATATTGAAGGAACGGGAGCTTGACCTGGATGCTGTTCCATTCCCGGGGAGCCACCTGGCGAAGCTGGTTACATTGATCGATAAGGGGACCGTAAGCGGAACGATTGCCAGAAAAGTTTTTGAGAAAATGTTTGAATCAGGAAAAGATCCCATACAAATAGTAAAGGAAGAACGCCTGGAGGTCGTCAGCGATGAAACGGCTCTTGCCGCTGCAGTCAAAAAGATACTGGACGCAAACCCGCAGTCTGTTGCAGACTTCAAAGGCGGAAAGGAAAAAGCTTTTGGTTTTCTTGTAGGACAGGCCATGCGTGAAATGAAGGGCAAGGCCGACCCTCAAACAATCAACAGGCTTCTGAGGGAAGAACTGAGCAAATAGAAAATAATATAGGATTTTTCATACACTTGAATGGCACAGGAAAAAATATACCTGTGTCATTTTTTATTAACGGCCATTTGTCATGATTTCGCATAGCAAAATGCGCTATGAGCGGGACTCGATTCTCCTTCGATTTTTATTGCAATATTATATCGATTTTTGTCAATCATATCTTGTATACAATAAACGTTAAGTATATAATAATGTTGCCGGAAAACGCTTGATACTAGCTGATAATAGAACCTGGTAATAAACAGACCGGACTAAGTAATTACACGTATGGACAAAATAGAATCAAGTTTTATCATCAATATGAAAGGGGTTATACAATGAATTTCCTAGAACTAATCAGTGAACGTGCAAAAAAAGACGTTAAAACGATCGTGCTGCCGGAAAGTTCTGACATAAGGACAATTAAGGCTGCTGCAATGGTACAGGAAAGAGGTCTTGCGAAAATTGTACTCGTCGGGAAGGAAAATGAGATCAAAAAGCTGGCCGGTGAGATCGACATCTCGAAGGCTGTTACAGTAGATCCGGAGACTTCACCCAAATTTGAAGAATATGCAAATGCATTTTATGAATTGAGAAAAGCTAAGGGCATGACGCCGGAAAAGGCTCGTGAAACAATGAAGAACGAGTTGTACTGGGGTGTCATGATGGTTAAGATGGGAACTGCAGACGGAATGGTTTCCGGAGCGATACACTCCACAGCAGACACTCTTAGGCCTGCACTTCAAATATTGAAGACCGCGCCGGGAACGAAACTGGTTTCATCATTTTTCGTGATGGTTGTTCCGGATTGTGAATACGGAAGCAATGGTACGTTTGTATTTTCAGACTGCGGCCTTGTCGAAAACCCAAGTGCTGACGAGCTTTCCGAAATTGCACTCGCTTCTGCAAAGTCGTTTGAAAATCTGGTTGGTAAAGAACCCAAAGTTGCCATGCTGTCCTATTCAAGCTATGGCAGTGCTAAGAGCGAGCTGACGGAAAAGGTCATTGCGGCTGCAAAGCTCGCAAAGGAAAAGGAGCCGAAGCTGATGCTCGATGGAGAACTTCAGGCTGATGCCGCAATCGTTTCATCCGTTGCAAAATCGAAGGCGCCCGGAAGCAATGTTGCAGGCAGCGCCAATGTGCTTATTTTCCCGGATCTGAACTGTGGAAACATTTCATATAAGCTGGTGCAAAGGCTTGCAAAAGCGGAAGCCTACGGACCGATTACGCAAGGTATCGCAAAGCCGGTAAATGACCTTTCCAGAGGGTGCAGTGCCGAAGATATTGTAGGAGTCGTTGCAATTACTGCAGTACAGGCTCAGAGATCCTAATCAGATTTCATAATAGCACTGCAGCGAAGCATTTTATTTATCCTTCCGAAAGGTGCATAAACGCCGATGTATTAATGTTTGTTTCGCTGTAGTAATAGACAAATATATAGAATGGAGCATAATCATGAATATACTGGTTATAAACGCCGGCAGTTCATCACTCAAATTTCAACTTCTTAATATGGAAGAGAAGAAGATATTGGTCAAAGGTATTTGTGACAGGATCGGAATGGAGAATTCCGTCATGGAATATCAGGTGCCGGGGAGAGACAAAATTGTATTAAGCAAAGAGATGAAAAAGCATAAGGCGGCGATCGCTGCAGTACTTCAGGCTCTGCTTGACAGTGAGATCGGCGTGATAAAATCACTGTCGGAGATCGCTGGCGTCGGACATAGAGTACTGCATGGCGGTGAAAAATTCCACGATCCTGCATTGATAAATGAAAATGTAATGAATGCGATAAAAGAGTGCATTCCTCTGGGTCCGCTGCACAATCCTGCAAATATCATGGGGATTGAAGGCTGTGCTGCTGAAATGCCCGGTATTCCGATGGTTGCGGTTTTTGATACGGGTTTCCACCAGACAATGCCGAAGCATGCATATATGTATGCTATACCATATGAAGCATATGAAAAATATGCTATCAGGAAATACGGTTTTCACGGAACTTCCCACAAATATGTGACGCAAAGGACTGCAGAGATACTTGGCAGGCCTATTGAGGAGCTTAAGCTGATATCGTGCCACCTTGGGAATGGAGCAAGCATTTGTGCCGTTAAATACGGAAAATGTATCGATACAAGCATGGGGCTCACACCGCTCGATGGCCTTGAAATGGGTACGAGATGCGGCACCCTTGACCCTGCGGTGGTGACCTTCCTGATGCAGAAGGAAGGGATGACCGCATCCGATATGGATACGTACCTGAACAAGAAATCGGGTTTATTGGGTGTTTCCGGTGAAAGCAGCGATATGAGGGACCTCAGGTCAGCTGCTTCAAAAGGCAGTAAGAGGGCGGATCTTGCAATCGATATTTTCTGCTACAGAGTGAAAATGTTCATTGGCTCATACTTTGCAGCAATGAACGGAGCGGATGCCATCATATTCACCGGCGGCATAGGTGAAAACGACGGAGGCATCAGAGAACAGTCACTTGAAGAATTGGACAGCCTTGGTATCAAAATTGACGCAGAGAAGAACAAGACGAGGGGAAAAGAAGTGGATATCACCGCTTCAGGCGCAAAGGTAAAAACTCTGATCGTACCGACAAACGAAGAACTGGCAATCGCAAAGGAGACGATGAGGATCATAGTCGACAGAAAGTTAATCCGGTCCTAAATAGATGAAAGTACAGCAAGAAAGCTGTTTGAGCCCATTGATTCATACTGACGATGGCATAAAAAGCATAAAAAAGCCCTTTGAATTGGCAGGACACAAGCATTATAAAAGCTGAATAATTGCCTTGACATTACTGACATTAGTTAGTATAATATCTTTTGTCGCGGATTTAAGGGGTACTATTTATGAAGGTTAATATATCTGATATTTTAAGGGTGAACGGAGCTTCAATAGAGCTTGATTTTGTGGAAGCGCCGCCTGTGAATGAGCCGGCAGAGGGCTATTTGCTTGATGGTGAGCTTTCATTCTCCGGCAGATTGACCAACGTAAATGGAATTATACAGCTCAAAGGAGTACTGAAAGCTGTTTATAAAAGTGAATGCTACCGTTGCTTGAAAACAGTGAAAAAAGCATTGGAACTGGAAATAGATGAAAGTTTTACTGGGAATGCCGATACAGAAGAATCCGGCATGTACTGTTTTGAAGGAAAGGTACTTGACATAGGCAAGGCGTTCAACGATAATATTATTTTGAACCTTCCGATGAAGATATTGTGCTCTGACGATTGCAAGGGTTTATGTATGAAATGTGGTACAAATCTGAATGAAGTGCAATGCGGCTGCAGTAAAGATGATATTGAACCGCGATTGGAAGATCTGAATAAGTATTTTGATAAAGAGTGAACTATCGCTTTTATCAGGGAGGTGTAGAATATGGCAAACCCAAAAAGAAAATGGTCTAAGGCGAGAACAGGTAAAAGAAGGTCTCAGTGGAAGCTGTCACAGCCGGGCTTGATCAGTTGCCCGCAGTGTCATACACTGAAAGCTCCTCACATAGTTTGTAAGGAATGTGGGTACTATGATGGCAAGGAAGTCTTGAAGGAAGCAGAAAAGAAGTAAACGAAGCGATTAGGACTTGAAAAGGTTGTCTTAAAAAGACAGCCTTTTTGTGTTAAATGAGAGGTGAAAGGTGAGAGGTGGGAAGTGAGAGGCAAAAGTTATCGAAAAACCGTATTGTCATCCAATCCGTCCAGCCCGACAGCGCTGCAAAGGATGCGGATATAGAAGCCGGAGATATCCTGCTGTCCATTAACGGACAGGAGATCTCAGATATTTTTGATTACCGTTTTCTGACCACAGACAAAAATCTGCTGGTAGAGATAGAAAAGAAGAATGGCGAACTCTGGGAAATTGAGGTGGAAAAGGACGAATACGAAGATCTCGGGCTGGAATTTGGCGATCCGCTGATATCCGGGGCTAAAAGCTGCACCAACAAATGCATATTCTGTTTTATAGACCAGCTGCCCAAGGGCATGCGTGATTCCGTATACTTCAAGGATGATGATTCCAGGCTGTCTTTTCTTTCGGGTAACTATGTAACGCTCACTAATATGGATGAAAAGGAACTCGATCGTATCATCCGCTACAGGATGTCGCCTGTCAATGTATCTGTCCATACCACAAATCCTGAGCTTCGGAAGTTTATGCTGAGCAACCGTTTTGCCGGAGATGTGCTGGAAAAAATCGGGAAGCTGTGTAAGAACGGTATTACAGTAAATGCTCAGATCGTATTATGCAGGGGGATAAATGACGGTGACGAACTGGACAGGACGCTCGGTGATCTTTCTAATTTGTATCCCCAGGTTGCCAGTGTTTCCGTTGTGCCGGTCGGATTGACAAAATGGAGAGAAGGTCTTTACAAGCTTGAACCTTTCGATAAAGAGTCTTCTGCAGATGTTCTGGAGCAGGTCGGAAAGTGGCAGCAAAAAATGATGGGGAAGTATGGCACGAGGCTTGTGTATCCGGCGGATGAATTTTATATTATGGCGGGAGCCGATTTACCTGCCTGTAAGGAGTATGAGGACTTTCCGCAGATTGAAAACGGCGTCGGGCTGATGTCGCTGCTCATCGATGAGTTTTACCAATATCTTAAAAAGCATGGCAGAAAATTGGACAATCACTTTGCAAAGCTTGACGGTGAAAGGATCATTAGTATTGCGACAGGAATTTGTGCGTATCAGTATATAAAACAATTGGCGCAGTTATTAGAAAAAAGGTATAATAATCTAAGAGTAACAGTATATCCAATAAAAAATGATTTTTTTGGGGAAAATGTAACGGTGACGGGCCTTTTGACCGGAAGTGATCTATTGGCTCAGCTTATGGATAAAGAGACCGGGAGCGAGATCCTGATATCAAGAAGCATGCTCAGGTCAGGAGAAGAGACCTTTCTGGACGATTATACCGTTGATGGGCTTGGTCACAGGCTTGGCAGGAAGGTCACCATAGTGGAGAACAACGGCGAGGATTTTATCAGGAAAATTCTTGGAATGGACTAGATGCAGGAGCATGACCAAGCAGGCAGAAAATACGTAATACAGGAATAAATGATAAATGGACTGAGCGATGATTCGGGCAGTCCAGGATGAGGTGAAGGAATTGGCAAAACCGGTAGTAGCGATCGTGGGCAGGCCGAATGTCGGCAAATCCACTTTTTTCAATTATCTTTGCGGGAAGAGGATATCGATTGTGGAAGAGACACCAGGTGTGACACGCGACAGGATCTACGCAGAGGTTGAGTGGAGAAATAGAAAGTTTACTTTAATAGATACAGGGGGCATTGAACCGTTCTCCGAAGATAAGATACTGCAGCAGATGCGAAGGCAGGCTGAAGTGGCAGTGGAAATGGCTGACGTCATTGTGTTCATGGTGGACGCCAAGGGAGGTATGACAGCCTCCGACAAGGAAGTAGCCACCATGCTGCGCAAATCCATGAAACCGGTCATTCTTGTGGCAAATAAGGTGGACAGGGTCGGCGATCCTCCTGCGGAAGTATATGAATTCTATAATCTTGCAATGGGTGACGTACTTCCCGTATCTTCACTGCATGGACTTGGCATGGGCGATCTGCTGGATGAGATTTTTAAATATTTCCCCGAAAGCGATGCGGAAGATTACGATGAGGATGTCATCAAGGTCGCTGTGATCGGCAAGCCGAATTCTGGCAAATCTTCACTGATCAATAGACTGGTCGGAGAAGAAAGGGTAATCGTCAGCGATATTCCGGGTACCACCAGGGATGCGATCGATACATTGGTGGTGGATGGCGATGACAAATATGTATTCATTGATACGGCAGGAATCCGCAGGCAGAGCAAGGTAACCGAAAATATTGAAAAGTACAGTGTCTTACGTGCCTGGACGGCGATCGAGAGGGCGGATGTATGCATTATTATGATCGACGCGCAGGATGGCGTAACGGAGCAGGATTCGAAAATCGCCGGTTATGCGCATGAACAGGGTAAGGCATCCATCATAGCAGTGAATAAATGGGACCTTGTTGAAAAGGAAACGGGCACGCTGGAGGAATATCGCAAAAAGGTACTTGAAAACCTGGGCTTCATGCAGTATGCGCCGATCCTGTTCATTTCCGTAAAGACGGGCCAGAGAGTCAACAAGCTGTTTGAAACCGTGAAGGCTGTTAATAATAATGCATCGATGAGGATTTCTACAGGTATGCTGAACGACCTTCTCAATGAAGCGACTGCTATGGTGCAGCCGCCGTCCGACAAGGGAAAGAGG
This sequence comes from Clostridiaceae bacterium, assembly GCA_039679375.1. GTDB lineage: Bacteria > Bacillota > Clostridia > Acetivibrionales > DTU013 > JBDKVA01. Next base: position 44,842 of record JBDKVA010000048.1, on the reverse strand, counting down.
CTCAAATTGTATTATGCCACTCAGTCAGCAATCAAACCGCCGACATTTGTAATATTCGTCAATAATATGGAATTATTTCACTATTCCTACGAAAGGTATATCGAAAACCAGCTCCGTAAGAGCTATGGATTTGTAGGAACACCGATCCGTTTCATACATAAGGAAAGAGAAAAGGAAACATGAAGAGGGTATGGGGGGACTTAAAATCATGACGTTTCAATTGATTTTATCTGCAATAGCAGGGTATCTACTGGGCAGCCTGAACAGCTCACTGATCGTGGGAAAGTTCTACGGCGTGGATGTAAGACAACACGGAAGCGGTAATGCAGGTACGACAAATACACTCAGGACGCTTGGGAAAAAGGCGGCTTTATTTGTACTGCTTGGCGATATGGCAAAAGGCTTTGTGGCTTATCTGGCAGGATATCTTATTTATGGCGGACAGCTTGGAGGCATGATTGCAGGTACGGCCGCCATTATTGGGCATGTTTGGCCGGTATTTTTCAATTTCAAGGGAGGCAAGGGAGTTTTGACCTCGCTGGCAGTACTGCTGCTGATCGACTGGCCGATCGCACTTGGTGCTTTAGGTGTATTTATCATTATACTGGTCCTTACTAAATATGTATCGCTCGGTTCCATCATTGCCGCAGCGTTATTCCCGATCACAGCCGTAATTATCGGAAGAGAAATCGAAATTGTCCTGCTTTCGGCTATTATTGCACTTCTGATTATATTCAAGCATCAGACAAATATAAAGAGACTGCGTGAAGGTACGGAGTCCAAATTTTCATTTAAAAAGAAGAAGTGAATCACTGCTGTTTGCAAAGATATTCGTCAAGAAAATTAGTTCATTCAATATAGATGGCAGCTTCAAATACAAATTGGCGGAGGAATGAAATGGGTATAAATATTTCTGTAATTGGCGCCGGAAGTATGGGCACTGCTGTTTCCATACTGCTTGCCGGCAACGGACACAATGTAAAGATGTGGTCGGTTTTCAAAGAAGAAGTGGACATGATCAATACGTTTAGGGAACAGAAGGATAAACTGCCCGGCGCCATCGTACCGGCAAATGTTGTTTGCACGGCTGATCTGGAGGAGGCTCTCGCGTTTTCCGATGTACTGGTGATGGTTATTCCTTCACAGACCGTACGGGAAAATATGAAAAATATCGCTTCAATGATAAAGAAACCAAAAACAATCAGTTGTTTTTCAAAAGGGCTCGAGAAAGGAACCGGCTATCGCATGTCTGAGGTAATCCTTCAGGAGATGCCGGACGCAACTGTGGTAGCCATGTCAGGACCATGCCACGCGGAAGAGCTTTCGAGGGGCATACCGACCGCGTATGTTGCCGCCTCCGAAAACAAGCAGGCAGCAGAACTGTTTCAGGATATTTTCATGTCACAGCGCTTCAGGGTATATACAAACCCGGATATCATCGGCGTTGAGCTTGGCGGAGCAGTGAAGAATGTCATTGCGCTGTGTGCGGGCATATCCGATGGCCTGGGCTATGGGGACAATACGAAGGCGGCACTGATGACAAGGGGAATTGCGGAAATATCGAGGCTGGGATGTGCAATGGGCGCCAGAATGCAGACCTTTTCAGGACTTGCAGGGATAGGCGACCTGATCGTTACCTGTACGAGTATGCATAGCCGCAACAGGCGCGCAGGCATATTGATCGGTCAGGGAAAACCGGTTGAGAAGGCATTGCAGGAAGTAAAAATGGTGGTGGAGGGCGTTTATACGACAGAGCCTGTTTACAGGCTTTCAAAGCAGCTTGGCATCAGTATGCCTATTACAGATGAGGCTTTTGAAATATTGTTCAGTGAGAAGGACCCTGCCCGTGCTGTATATGACCTTATGAGCAGGAACAGGACACATGAGCTGGAAAAAGACGACATGGAAGGTATTTGGTAGCGTTTGAATAAAATAAATCACACAATCGGACTGCTTTACATAATATGGTATATGCTTGATTTATTTCAGGAGGTATACCATGTTTTATGGTAATTATTATTCCAGAGAAGCTATTCCGCCCCAGGCAGGTACGATGTATATGCCGCAGATGCAGCAAATGTCGCAGGTGCAGCCGATGACCCATGCACATTCTATGCAGTCAATGCCGCAGGCACAGTATATGCCCTGCCTGACCGGCTTCAATTCGGCTTATGCTGTAGTTATGGCAGGTCCTGATTATCCATCCATAACCGGTATGGTGACTTTTACCGATGTTCCCAGTGGCGTGATGGTCTGCGCCGATATTTCCGGATTGCCCCCATATAAACCTGCTGCCGGAGAGAAGCAGCCTGTTGGGCCTTTTGGTTTTCACATACATGAAAAGGGGCATTGCGTAGTCGGCGATCCTGCAAAGCCTTTTGAAGCTTGCGGAGGCCACTGGAATCCAACCAACCAGCCCCATGGCAACCATGCGGGGGATTTCCCCGTACTGCTCCCGGATAACGGACATGCGAGGATGAGCTTCATCACGGATAAATTTAAGGTATCCGATATACTGGGCCGGTCCGTAATGATACACGAAAACCCGGATGACTACAGAACACAGCCTGCCGGGAACTCCGGAAAGCGTATTGCCTGCGGTGAAATAAAGCCGTGGAATGCCTTTCAGCAGGTGCAGTAGGAGTCCGCATATATTAGTTTCCAGGCAGACTCCCGGGAGGAAGAATATGCTGAGGGTGCCTTTATAGTATAAGGATTTACTTAATTGGAAGGCGATACATCAGTAGCTGAATTTTCCGCGGAAATCTCAGTCAGTTTCTTCAGTAGGTCTGCTTTTACCGGGCAATCAGTACAGTCATTTAGAAAGGTCTTGATGCTCGATGTTCTCCGGGTTCTCTCATACTCATTTTCTACTTTGGGTATGGTGCCAATGATTATATCTAATTGTGTACAATGCTTTTTCAACAATTCATCACATTTTTTTGTAATTTCAGGAGAATCGGCAAGAATGGAGAAAGCACCATCTTCATCTGTCTGATATCCTGATACGAACTTTTCCTGCGTTTCATTCCAAACAAATTCGACTGTTTTGCTGCCTTTAAGCTCCACAGATCCATGCTCGTCGGCAACAGTAAGGAAGAGATTGTATCTTTTTGCCGTGTCGTAATCTACCTTTATCTTTACGCCGCCGGCTTTTTGTATGGAAACCTTTTCTGCTTTTACAGAATACCCGCCATATGGGCCTTCGCTATAATCGTCAAAAGAGAAAAGCAGCACAGGCTTCACTCCTGCATCGCTTACATGGTACCACTGCTGACTGTAACGCGATTCGCCGGTTCCGTGTCCCATATATCTTGTGCCTGCAACCCATATTTGATCTGCTGTTTTCTCCAAACGGTATTCCGGACTATTGGGCCAGTTTCTGAAATCCATATCGCCAATAAAGCTCAGGCTGTTATCGGCGCTGTTCTCCTTATAAACAAGCATCCTTAAACTAAATGTACTATATAGACTTACAACAGTATAGGGCTCGCTTTCAGAATTCAGCTTCATCTTCCCGATTTCAAGCCTGTCGGGTAATCTCCCGCCCCATTCCTCTATGCCAAGATTTTTACAGATATATTCCATGTAGTATGGCTTTTTACTATCGAACAGTGTTTTTATTTCATCCGGAGCGACTTGCTTAGCAGCCTTCTCATTTTCGGTAAACAGTGCATCAAATTTATCACTAATATTACTGTTCACCTTTATATCAAAAACCATTCTGTCTGTAATCAGTTTATAGATGCCTGGTTCCTGCGGCTTTTTTGCGATTATAAGGCAGTATGCCAGGGAGGATTCTTTATAGGCGCTTCCGGAATGGATCTGGAGCTGGGTGTCGCTTGAACTGAAGGTAAGTAAAATGCACTGGCTTTCCTTCTTTGTTTTGTCCATTTCCGATTGCAATTCCTCGTAATGATAGAACTTTTTACTGCTGACCATTTCAAAGCTATTACCGCTGAAAGAACCATATACTAAATCATACAGCATTGGATATACATCATATGTGTTAACTCTTTCATTTCCTCTGTCGATTAATTCGACCTTGTGAATATTCTCAGATGAAGCCGGTATACTGATATTTGCCGGATATTGAATATTTTGCGGATCTATAACGATACCTTCGCTTAATTGCTTTAAATAAAATGAAAAGCTTGCCCACGACCAATCACTGGTTTCATAAGCTCCTTTTGACAATACAATATCTCCGAATTCAATATTGCGGTCAAAATATACAGTGTTATTATTAAATGCGGCTGTAAGCGCAATCTTGCCTGAAAGGTCAAATAAATCCACTTTGCAGACTTCTTCCGACACTTTTTCTATTCCTGTGTATTTCTGGTTTTCAAGAAGACTGCAAAACTCTTTTATCAAATTTTGATCGGTATATTCCGTTTCAGGCACTGTGGGAATATCTCTGATGCGTATGCGTGAGATATTGCCGGCATTGATTTCAACGGAACCGGACACATCGGAAAAGGCAGCGCCTGAATTAGCCGGCCTATTATTGCTAAAGGCAGGAAGAGAAATTTCTAATGAACTGTTTTTTGCTTCAGTATGGCTTTCAAAGTCTTCCTGGCAAGCAGACAGGATTAATATTAATATAAAAAATAAGGGCAGCATCCTTTTCATAAGAAATACCTCTGAGTTTACATTTTATCAACTACTAAAGTATAAGATATTCATATACTTTAGTAGTTAATAATGAGTTAATATCACTGAAAATGAAATGAGAGGAAATTAGCTGAACTTGAAAGCAAATAGTGTATAATATGCCGAAATGAACAAATAAGCCGGGGGAGTATTCAGATCCTGCCGGCTTTCTTTTAAATGCACTTATTTCAGTAAAAACCTGTCCATTAACTTATAGCCTTCTTCGACATAGATACCGGTCCTTAGTGCCTGGAATTCGTCATAGCCCAATAACCCGGAAGGCTTCTTTCTGCTTTTCCTGTAGATGACATAGGGCACAGGTTCGGCGGTATGGGTGCGAAGCGACAGGGGAGTAGGATGGTCAGGAAGCACCATGAGGCTGTAATCATCATATGCCTCAAGGCCTTCCAATAACGTGCCGACGACCAGCTTATCTATGTATTCGATAGAGAGTACTTTATTTTCTATCTCAAACCGGTGGCCGCATTCATCAGGAGCCTCTACATGCACGTATACGAAATCCTTTCCGTTTTGCAATTCCTTAAGTGCAGCCTCAGCTTTGCCCTTAAAATTCGTATGGATATTTCCTGTAGTACCCTCGACGTCGATCGAGTCTAATCCGGCGCACATGCCGATCCCCTTTATAAGGTCCACAGCAGATACGACAGAGCCTTTCACCCCATATTTATCGATAAATTTGGGGATTGCGGGTTTTCTTCCTTCACCCCAAAGCCAGATGGAATTGGCAGGACGAAGACCCCGGGCTATCCTGGCCTGGTTTACCGGGTGATTTTTCAGTATTTCATAGCTTTTTTTCTGCATGGATAGAAACATTTCACTGCTGTCACCTGACGGAAGATAATCCGTGATGCTTTTTTCAAGAATGTCGTGCGGGGGAGTCAGTTTTCTGCTGCCTGCGCCTTTTTTCCATACCATGCAATGCCTGTAGCTGATGCCAGGGTAAAAGCTTATTTCATCATTACCCAGGCATTTATTTATTTCTTTGATCAATTCGGCAGCTTCTGCAGTAGATATCTCATCCGAACTGTAATCAAGCATGGTTGCAGATTCATAACTGCCACCCATATCAAGTGTGACCAGATTGCATCGGAAAGCAAGATCCGTATCGGAAAGCTCAACGCCCATGCTGACGGCTTCAAGAGGCGAACGCCCTGTGTAGTACTTTTTCGGATTGTAGCCCATGACGGACAGATTGGCAGCATCACTTCCCGGAGCAATACCATCCGGTATTGTTTTAACCATCCCTATTTCACCGAATTCCGCCAGATAATCTATGTTTGGCTTTTTCGCACATTGCAAAGGGGTGCGGTTTCCCAGCTGAAGCACACGGTAATCCGCCATTCCATCTCCAAGAACAACGATGTATTTCATAAGCAGTCAAATCTCCATTCCCTAATAGTATGTTACAGCCTGGCAGCGTACTTAATCCTCAATTCCCGGCCAAGCCTTCAACTATTATATCATGATTTCCGCAGAAAGCATGATATAATTGCCCATGCGCGTTTCGGCGTCACGCTCTTTGGCCGAAAATCTCGCGCGGGCGGCTAATTCCTGCGGAGCTATATAATGTACCCGCATTTTAGCACGCTCGGCGAATACATTATATCAGACTTTGAAATTCATGGAAAGGTTATGCTATAAAGTTAAGAAAAATTTACGTGTCACTATTAGAGGATATATTTTGTGTAATGCAGTACTGCAAATTGCCCATGCATAAATCTTCCTGTATAATATAAACATATTATTGTCCTAAGGGCAGCTTAAGGATAGTATATGGAAAGACTCGGGTGGTATGGCATGGGAAAAAGTAAAGTAATTGTTGTAATCTTTATGGTAATTTTGCTGTTTGCAGCTGTATTGGTTTATTTTGACGCAAGGTTGATCGATAAAACACAGCAAACAGCGCACGAACCAATGGATACCGGTGTATCCGCAGTGACAGGAACGGCTGATAAAAATGCAGACACCAAAACGGATAGCGGCAATGAAGAAACAACACCGGAAAGCACAGGAACTTCTTCAGCCGGTACTGAACCAAAAGAACCGGTTAAAAATGAAAAGATCGATATAAACGGAAACACGCCTGAATATGGGATCGAGCTTAGGCTTTGTGAAAGCAGTGACGGCAGGACATATCTAAATTTGCAGTATTATCTGAATGGCATTGCCAAAGCAGATGAACTGGATGAAGGAGAATTACCTGAGCTTGCGGGCATTTTCAAAAACAGGGAAAAGGAACAGGCGGATACGAACGCTTTCAGAGTCGGACAGGCAATAATGAATCCGGTCCATTCGCAGTTGTATCTGCTTATTCATGGCGCACCTCTTGGCGCATATTCTCAATCGGCTTTTTATTTAATAGATCTCGGTGATTTGTCGGTCAAGAAGCTTTTTTCATACCCCGGTTTATATGGCAAAATAGCCTGCAATAAGGATTACAGCCTTCTCGCATACAGCTTTGGAGATCCGCCGCATCTCAGCGCCTTGCAGGAAGATAATCTAATTGATATATTCGATTGTAAAAGCGGAGAGTATATCATCAAAAACAGCAGGGATAAATCGGGAAATATTCTGGGGACAAACAGCAATCCGGGTTACCTGTATGATTATGAATTTGAGTCATGGCAATCCTGCAGTATATTAAGATTACGGCAGGCAACACGCCATAAAAATGATCCGGACTCGGGATTAGCACAGACCGAGGTGCTTTATGATATCGGCAGGAATTTGCTGCTTCTTCCCGATGGAAGCGAACAAAAAATAATTTCATCGTCCTCGCAAGCCAAAGCCGCACCGTCAGCCGGTACGACAGGCAGTCAGACTGTTAGTTTGCAGGGTGAAGCGGGCAAAACCGGATCGACAAAAAATGCTGAGGAAGACGGAAGTGCTGATGCGGATATTATGGATAGCGAGCCTGTCAAGGCGTTGCAGGATTTTTATACATGCCTGGCCCAAAAAGATGAATATGCCAAGGCAATGCTGATACTGGACGACGATTTCCAGCTGAAGCTTGGTATGCTGAAACAATTTGGTGCAGATATCATAACAAAGAGCGACATTAGCGTAGACAGCGCGTCAGCTTATAGTGAATTGCTAAAAGCAGCAAAGCTTGATACAATTACAAAAGCTGAAACAAAGGATAATGTTTGTATCGTTTCATATTATCAGATTCTGGAGTTGGGTACAGATTCGCAGTTGAGGCAATTCATGTCGGCACAGCTGAAAAAGACTGATGAGGCATGGAAAATAACTTTAATAGAGGACGGAACAGAATAATGTTGCACGCATTTTCAAGATTTGAAATGCTGGTTGGGCATGAGGCGATTGAGAAATTGGCCCGCTCAAAGGTAGCCGTTTTTGGGGTAGGCGGGGTAGGGAGTTTTGTGGTGGAGGGCCTCGTCCGAAGTGGCGTGGGGAGATTCATACTGGTGGATGATGATGTGGTCTGCCTGACAAATTCGAACAGGCAGCTGCATGCTACTCGTAAAACGATCGGCAAGCCAAAGGTAGAAGTCATGAAGGAACGGATTCTGGATATCAACCCTAAGGCGGAGGTGGAGGCATACCGTCTTTTTTATCTGCCGGAGACTGCAGGAAAGCTGCTTGACGCGGATATTGACTATATTGTGGATGCGATCGACACGGTTACGGCAAAGATCGACCTTGTTATGAAAGCACGCGAGAGGGGGATCCCCATTATCAGCAGCATGGGTACCGGAAACAAGCTTGATCCTACCAAACTGGAGATAACGGACATCAGCAAGACATCCGTGGACCCTCTGGCCAGGGTTATGAGAAAAGAACTGAGAGATCGTGGGATCACTTCACTTAAAGTGCTGTTTTCAGCCGAAACGCCTTCAGAGACCATTGAAAACAATGATACCAGCTGCAAAGAAGGCTGTGTGTGCCCCAAAGGCGCGGTCAGGAAATGCACCGACAGGCGTAATATTCCAGGGAGCACGGCATTTGTCCCGCCTGTGGGGGGCCTCATTATAGCAAGTGAGGTCGTGAGGGACCTTATCGGAAGATAAAGGATGCTACAAAGATGGAGGAAAGTATGTTCGACAAAAGGATCAATATATTTACAGGGCATTTTGGAAGCGGCAAGACGGAAGTTGCAGTCAATTATGCGGTAAAGATGGCTCTACAGGGCAAAAAGACAGCCATTGTCGACCTGGATATCGTCAATCCCTTTTTCAGGACGGCTGATGCAAAAAAGCTATTGGAGGAAAAAGGAATAAAGGTTATTACGCCGGTATACGCCAACACGAATGTCGACGTACCTTCTCTGCCGGCCGATATCAACTCGGCTTTTGAGGACAGGAGCTACCATGTCGTACTTGATGTGGGCGGAGATGATCTTGGTGCAAAGGTGCTTTCAAGATATAATGAGGAGATCAGGAATGAAGATTATATCCATTTTTTTGTTATCAATACCCGCCGTCCGATGACAAAAACGGTTGACGAAATCGCAGAGATGATCCGCGAGATCGAATCAAGCGCAAGGCTCAAAGTGGACTATCTTGTGAATAATGCGAACCTGCTTGGGGCGAATACAGCAAAAATTATTGGAGAGGCTTCAGAAATTATTGCAGGCGTCTCTTCAATGCTTTCCATACCTGTAGGATTTATCAGCGGTATGGAAGAAGTGTTGAAAAAATACAACGGAGATAAGGAAACTGAAAGGCTTTACATGGATAAATTCATCAGGCTTCCATGGGAGCAGGAAGGCACCGATTTTTATACATGATCAGGAATGTTTTTACTTGCAAATGGATTCATTGAGATTTATAATAAGAAAAATCGCTTATACGCTTATGAATGTGAGGTGCGATATGGCAAAGGTTACTTTTAACGAAGATCGTTGTAAGGGCTGCAAGCTTTGTACGGCTGTATGCCCCAAAAAAATAGTGATAATCAATGAGGAAAAATTGAACCTGAAAGGATTTCATCCGGCAGGGGTGACCGAAATGGAAAAGTGCATAGGCTGCGGCTTCTGTGCAACCATTTGTCCTGACTGCGTAATAGAAGTAGAGAAGTAAGGATGTTTAGCGCCCCTAAGGCGCGGATTACCTTTAAAACATCCATTGATAGGGGGAGCAGAAATGGGAGAGAAGATTCTAATGACGGGGAACGAAGTAATAGCTGAAGCTGCATTGAGGGCAGGCTGCAAGCATTATTTCGGATATCCGATAACGCCTCAGACGGAGGTGGCTCATTATTTTGCGAGAAAAATGCCTCAGTACGGAGGTACTTTTATACAGGCCGAGAGCGAGATTGCAGCTATGAATATGGTTTACGGCGCTGCAAGCGCAGGAGCGCGAGCCATGACATCCTCCTCCAGCCCGGGCATCAGCCTGAAGCAGGAGGCTATTTCATATGCGGCGTGCGCTGAACTGCCTGCGGTTGTAGTGAATATCATGAGAGCCGGACCGGGACTGGGCGGTATCCTGGCAGCCCAGGGCGACTATTTTCAGGCCACAAAGGGCGGTGGTCACGGTGATTACAGAATGGTTGTTCTGGCGCCAAGCAGCGTTCAGGAATTGTATGAGCTTGTTGTTGAAGCTTTTAACATTGCGGATAAATACAGGACGCTTTGCATGATCATGGGTGACGGCATGCTTGGACAGATGATGGAGGCTGTTGAATTCAAGGATAAAGAGAAAATTTATCAGGCGGATAAAAGCTGGGCGGCGGTCGGTACCGGAATGAAGAGGGAACACAATACCATTACTTCTATTTATATCGATCCTGAAGTACTTGAAAAGCACAATCTCAAGCTGCAGGCCAAATATAAAAGGATTGCCGAAAACGAGACACGCGTTGAGGTTTACAACTGCGATGGCGCTGATATTATCATATCGGCCTATGGTACGGTTGCAAGAATCATTAAGAATGTAATAAAAATGGCTGCAAAGGAAGGGATCAAGGTTGGTCTTATAAGACCGGTCACACTCTGGCCTTTTCCAACAGCAGCGTTTGAGAAATATGCCGAGGTGCCGAAGGCATTTCTGTCGGTAGAGTTGAGTGCTGGACAGATGGTGGAAGACGTCAGATTGTCCGTGAATGGAAAAAGGCCGGTATACTTCCATGGAAGAATGGGCGGAATGCTTCCGACTCAGCAGGAGATTCTGGATAAAATAAAGGAAATTATGAAGTAAAGGGGAATTAAGATGGCTATCGTATTTCAAAGACCTCATGCTTTAAGGGAAACACCGCTGCACTACTGCCCCGGATGTACACATGGCATTATACACCGGCTCGTTGCAGAGGTGATCGATGAACTGGGAATAGAAGGCAGCACGGTGGGCGTTTCTCCGGTTGGCTGCGCTTATAATAACTATCTGTATTTCAATTGCGATATGGTACAGGCTGCCCATGGAAGGGCTCCGGCTGTTGCGACGGGTATCAAGCGCGTGCATCCGGAAAATACCGTTTTCACCTACCAGGGTGACGGCGATCTGGCTTCTATCGGAACGGCCGAAATTGTTCACGCCGCGAACAGGGGAGAGAAAATTACTACAATATTTATCAACAATGCCATTTATGGGATGACCTCGGGACAGATGGCGCCTACCACATTGATAGGGCAGGTGACCACGACTTCGCCATTTGGCAGAAGGCCGGAGGTAGAAGGCTATCCGGTCAATATGAGCGAGATGCTCGCGACCTTAAGGGGCGCTGCATATGTTGAGCGCGTTTCCATGCATGATATCAAGAATATTAAAAATGCAAAACAAGCCATTAAGAAGGCATTTCAGGTTCAGCTGGCCGGGCTTGGCTTCTCGATCGTCGAGGTGCTTTCAAGCTGCCCCACCAATTGGGGGCTTGAGCCCATCCAATCACTAAAGTGGATTGAAGAAAAGATGATCCCGCAATATCCTCTTGGCAATTTTAAGGGAAAGGATCTGGAGGTATAGACAATGGCTCAACATGAAATTATTTTTTCCGGCTTCGGCGGCCAGGGAATACAGGCTGCAGGCAAATTGATCGCCTATGCGGGCATGCTGGAGGATAAGTTCGTTTCCTTCCTTCCTTCATACGGGCCTGAAATGAGGGGCGGCACCTCGAACTGCCATGTTATCGTATCGGACGAACCCATCGGCTCGCCTATATTGAACAGCGCTACGGCGCTGATGGCTATGAACAGGCCGTCGTTGGACAAATTTGAAAGTTATGTCGTACCCGGCGGTATTATCCTTCTTGACAGCTCTCTTGTGAACAGGAGACCGGTCAGGACAGACGTGAAGGTCTTCGAGATACCCGCGACAAAGATCGCTTCCGACATGGGAAACCTTGCGTATTCCAATATTATTATGCTGGGCAAGCTGCTTGCCGAGACATCCGTCGTTTCGAGCGAATATTTTGAAAAGGGCCTTAGAAAGGTATTACCCGAGAAGAAGCATAATCTGATACCTGAAGAAATGAAAGCACTTGAGATGGGTATGAAGTATTAACATATCCGGATATTCGCCGTTTTTTTGAAGGTTTTGGACAAAAAAATCGTCTAAAAATCTGCATACATTAGTTTCCGTGCAGACTCCTAACGGACATAATTTACAGCTTGATTGGATGTAAAATAGGATATATCTTCACCGGTATATCCTTTATATTTGTGTTCATGCATGTTATTGATCTCAAGAAGCCCATCCATTCTGTGTATATGGCCGTTTTCCGTTCTGATCGGCATGCCTGTGATGCCATGGAAATAATGCGTATGGTTATCATAAGATGAAACGCCGTAATAGATATGAAGATGGAAGCTGTCCACCCCAAGCATATTGCCGGCATAACCTAAAAGCCTGTGACAATGGCCGTTTGCATACTGACATTCAAATTTATACTTATGCATGTGAAATTTCATGATAGCCTCCAAATATGTCCTGAAATTATATTGTGCAATATCCATTTAATTATAAGTTGAATTTTTTGCATAATATAATTACCCGTTTTGTTGATTTTTTGTTAGCATGATATAAATTGTGGTAATAATAGCTTTGTGAATTCAAAAAATATCATGTTTGGAGGTTACTATGAAAAGTTTAAAAGGTACAAAAACACTTGAGAATCTTATGAAGGCTATAGCTGGAGAGTCTCAAGCCCGAAACAGATATAACTGGTACGCATCTGTTGCCGCAAAGGAAGGATATAAGCAGATTGAAGCCATTTTCAACGAAACCGCGGATAATGAAAAAGAACATGCGAAAAGATTTTTCAAACTTGCACTAGAAAGCATGAATGGCGAAATACCTGCTGATGTTGATATTGCTGCCACATATCCGCTGGCAATGGGAAATACGCTTGATAATCTTAAATTTGCAGCAAACGGTGAAAATGAAGAGTGGTCGGCACTTTACCCTGAGTTTGCAAAGGTGGCGGATGCCGAAGGTTTCCCGGAAGCTGCAACAGCATTTAAAATGATCCTGAAGGTGGAACAGCGTCATGAGACAAGGTACCGCAAGCTTATTGCCAATATAACCGACGGCAACGTTTTCAAGAAAGACCGGAGCGTTTATTGGATCTGCAGGAACTGCGGTTATGTTCATGAAGGAACAAGCGCTCCTGAAATTTGCCCGTCATGCTTGCATCCACAGGCATTCTTCGAAGTGTTCAAGGAAAATTATTAATATTTGTCATAGCAGGCACCTGGTCAGCATTATTGAATTTTATCATATAATAGCTATGTATATAAAAAGATTGTAATGGACACGCGAGCTCATTACAATCTTTTTTAATGTCAGCAAACTGGTGACATTTTACATAATAAGTGTTATGATAGCTTTAAGTAAATAGTAGGAGAGGTCAGATGAGACGGGGAATCATAGCTGCAATTATAGTTATCGCAGTCCTGGCGGCAGGACTATATGTACTGGAAGAGAACCAATATATCTCGACCGGTGAAAATGTACTTGACACTGCTGCGGAAATCAGCCAGACAACTCAGCAGGATGAGGCAGCACAACATAATAAGCCTTCTACAAATACCGGGACCGGTGATGGTATGAACGGCGGATCAGCAGCAATCAAAGGCGGGGATATTTCCTCTGCACAGCAGACGCTGAGCATGGATGTTGTGAAACAGGAGCCGGAGCTGCGTTTTTTGGCAGTAGGTGATATCATGCTGGGCAGGGGTGTCGGGATGCGGCTGCAGAAGGCAGGCAATTACGAGATGGCATTTGAGAAGGTCGCCTCTTTGCTGAAACAGGGTGATATCGTGTTTGCAAACCTGGAATCACCGTTTACGGAGAGCACTCATTGTCTCGACAAGAAAGGGAAAATCGTACTGAAAGCGAAGCCGGAAGCCTCAAAAGCTTTGACCAGTGCAGGATTCAATTTGCTGAGTCTGTCCAACAACCATATGCTGGACTACTATGAGACAGGGCTTTTCGACACCATGAAGGTATTGGAGGAAAATCACATTTCATACGCCGGCGGAGGAAAAAATCTTGAGGAAGCCAGAAAACCGGCCATAATAGAGAAAAATGGTCTTAAAATCGGATTGCTGGCATATACGGACATGGCTGAGCTGATCTTTGCAGGTAACCCATATCTTTCGTTTGCCGCAAAAGCCGACAAATCAGGTCTGGTACCAAGAAAATACGAAACGGTCCGGGAAGACATCATGAAATTGAGAGGGCAGGTGGATCTGCTGGCCGTATCATTGCATTGGGGCACCGAGGACAGCTTTACCGTGACTCCCGAGCAAATTGAATTCGCCCGCAAGCTCATCGATGACGGTGCTGACATCATACTTGGGCATCACCCGCACCAGTTCCAGGGAATGGAGATATACAAAGGAAAACCTATACTCTACAGCATGGGCAATTTCCTTTTCGACCAGAACGATCCTGAAAACATGGAATCCTTCATTATCGACATGAAGTATAAAGGCACCGAATTGACCGAGCTTTCGGCCATACCAGTCAGAATACTCGACAAATCCTACGTTGAGGTACAGACCGGACAAAATGCGGTAAACATCCTGGAAAGGCAGGCCAATCTTTGCACCAAGCTTGGGACTATTCCCTTGACGGATGCGGACAAGCTGGTGATCAAGCCTTAGTCAGCCCTGGATATTTTAAGCGCGGGTAATATGGATGCAGACGCGACAGCTGCTGCTATAAAAAGCAGAATATCCTTAATGAAGTATGGTAGGTTGCTGGTTATAACATACCATAGCCCAACCTCTGTATTTCCCGTATAAAATCGGATGATCAGAAACATATATGCAATTCCGAGGGAGTATATGGCAAAAAGACCCGCTATGGCCGCCTTTATGCTGTTTGCCTTCGACGGTATTTTATGCCCGCCGGACAGCTTTCCGATTATGTAAGCGCCTGCAATAAAGCCAAGTATAAAACCAAAACTCTTATTAAGCACATAGGTGATCCCTCCGCCTTGGGTAAATACGGGCATGCCGGTGAGTCCGAGCACCGCGTAAACAGTCATCGAAAGTGCGCCCAGGCGAGGCCCCAATATCAGGCCGGCCAGCGCGCAAAATAGAGTCTGCAGTGTGACGGGGAGCAAAGGGAAGGGTATTCTGATGAAAGCTCCGGCAATCATTAATGCTGTAAAAAGTGCAGTCAATATTAAATCTCTTGTTGATAATTTCATTAAATTACCCCTTAAAAATAGTTGTTTTTACGAATGATATATTAGTATGACACGAATATAGAATATACTAGGTCTGTTTAATTGTCAACCTAATTATCAAGATTAGTTGACAATATAAGGCTCATTGTTGATATATGTATTATTTAAGTGCAAAATGACATAATATTAGATAAATTTGGGAAATATATTGAAGTATAATGAAGAATAATATACTATTATATAAGGTTGTATAAGTGGGGTCAAACTGATGAAAAACGATTTACAAAAGTTAAAGGACAAATTGAATGTTCTACTGATAGATGTATCGTTGGATTCTCCGGAAGCATTGAGTCTTAGCCGCGAGATAGATAAGCTTATAGTAGAATATTACCAAAGGAATAATGTGAACTAGAAATACGGAGTTACTTTAGCTATTTATAGCCTCTAAACTGTGATGGGGTTATTCCGTATGTCTTTTTAAATAATGTTGAAAAATAGGTCACGTTGAATATTCCGACTTTTTCACATATCTTCGATGCAGGTTCGTTTGTACTGCATAATAATTCCTTTGCTTTCTCAAGCCTTAAATTATTAAGGTAGTCATTAAAGGACAGAGAAGTAACATTTTTAAACAGCTTGCCTAAATATCCTGACGATAATTCAACAATGCTCGATGCAAGCTCCAATGATAAATTGGGATCACTGTAATGGTCCTCCATATATTTCTTAATATCTTCAATTATTTTTTTATACCGTTGCGAATTCAGACTGTTATTTTTTTCTTCGGTAATAAAACATATTTTTAAACACAGTTCAGATATGATATCGGATATATCCTGTATCGTCTCTGCCTTATTAATCAAGTCAATATCCAGGTAATGCTTGAATGTGCTGTCCTGCAGGTCAAGAACCCCATTATAGCTTTTAATAATGGATGACAGGATCTGATTTGAATAATTGACTGCTTCATAATAGTTTAATTTACCTATATATTCAATGAAGTCGGCTATACATTTTTGAACGACCTTTTTGTCACAAAGATGTAAGGAGTTAAAAAGTTTTTTCTCGGTATCATACGGATAAAATCCGGTCCTTATAGACAATGAACTGAATTTTTCCGAATCAATGATGCATTCATTTCCACAAAACAGATGGTATTTGCTGTACTCCTTGAGCGAACGGTATGATGCGGCAATTTCATTCATGGAGCTGACGATATTGCCCACATATATTGAAACTGTGAAATTAAAATGATTGTGAATGGAATCCTGTATTTCCGTCAAGGTCAGATAAATTTCGTCCGGCAGATTTTTATTATTCAGTAAACCTATAACAACCAGTTCATCCTCCTCTAGCGCAGCCGATTCATTCACAAAATGCCTGAGAAGGAGCTCCTGTGCAATATTGCTAACGATGAAACGAAACAGGTTCTGGTCTGTCGGGTTGATTTCCTGTTTCAATTGAAAATAACTGTCGATCTTAAAAAGAAAAATACTATAATATGGTGATGAGAAGTTGCCGCTTATTTTATCCATTATTGCCTGAGGCATATTTGCATGGCTCAGATTTCCTTTTAGAATGTTATGGATATAATTCTCTTTGATGATACTGGAGGTATTTTGCATGGATGAATGTAATAGCCTGGCTGACTCCTGGGATTTTAAAAATGCCTCGGATAAATATTTGAACTCATCAACCTTGCTGTTATTTATATTTCCTACCTTTTCCATTAACGACTTGATAGGATTGTAAATAACGCTGGTCAATAGGAACAAAATGATGATGCCGGCAAAAATAAGCAGCATGGATATATAGAGTATTGTGTTCTGCAGCTCGTATAAATTGCCTAGCAGCTGATTATATTGCTTTATGCTTACAAAATACCAATTTACAATATCTGATTTTACATATGTTACAAGATGCTTTTCATTGCCTATTTTTGTAATGAAGCTTCCAACCGGCTTGCCTTCTTCTAAAATATCATGAACATAAGGCTGATCGGATAAATCCATCATAAATGAATTCGGGTCAAAATGAGATATTACAAGTCCGTTCGTATCCATTACAAAAGTCTGGGACTCTGATGGAATGCCGTTGATATTACTGGCCGTATTTAAAATATAATCCTGATTTATATTAATAACAATTGCTGCATAAGAAGATCTTGACATTGAGAATTCGGGAAATACAACAAATGTAATAAGATCATATGAATAATCGTGGTTATAGTAAGTAGTTGTAACTTTTTGCGGGTATATTTCAATATATTTCTTTTCATTTCTATTCAGCACGGCTTTATCAATAGGAATATCACGTGTGTCAAAGCTCAGGCCATTTTGGAGATTATAAACACCGATGCTGCTGATAAACGGATATACATTCTGAATATTAGTCAACTGCCTTGAAATATTAAAATAAACAATCTTATCGATATCGCTGGAGTTGAAAAAAGTTATAATATTGTTATCATTTATTAGCTGGCTGCTGATATTGGTTGCCTGATTATATATGACATCTAAAGCATAACTTGTTTGAGCCAGCATCCGTTTGGATGTATTGTCAATTTCCTTTGCCGCACTGGAAGAAAACAGGTAGAACAACAGACAGCTTAATACGGCGACTGTCATAATAAACATCAGGCCAAATGACACAATGATCCGCCGGTATATTTTAAACTGGAAAACTCGCTTAAATGTTTTCTTTAAAAAAGCCATTCTGTTGTATCCCCCATAAAGTAATCGAAGTGCAGGCAGGTAGTAATTGAACTGACAATAATAATTCTAATACATTTCGTCATATTTTACAATTATATTTATTTACTAATACTACAGCGTAAACTTCATTTTTGAACCGGCATTTATGCGCCTTGCAGGAATAATCGCGAATGCTTTAACGCGTTATTTCTGCAAGGATAATTCGGTTGTTTATGCTGTAGTACTAAAGATTGAAAGTCATATCTCTATTTTGAAAGTATGTTTTTATAAAAGTGAAAATGCCTGCAACATTTCAAAATTTACATGAATAGAACCTGATGCTATCATAAAATTGTTCTTCGAAAAAAAGGAGGTCATAAAATGAACCGATCTACCTCGAATATTCAGCTGCAGAATAGTAATTTAATATTGCAAGTCAAAAAAAAAGACAATCTGATTCGTGATATAATCAGAAATAAATTTTCCTATTTAATTGCCTTGCCGGCAATTCTATACGTCTTTATTTACAGCTACTGCTCTTATCCATACATGCTTATTGCTTTTCAGCAGTATAACTACAGGACGGGAATTTTTAACAGTAAATGGATTGGGTTTAAGAATTTTGAATTCTTTTTTAAATCAAATTATGCATTTACTGTCACATGGAATACGTTTTATTTGAACATATTGTTTATCATAACCGGTACGATTACATCCGTGATACTTGCACTATTATTAAATGAACTCAGATGCAGGTGGTTCATAAAAACAGCTCAGTCTACCATGTTATTTCCCAATTATATATCATGGGTGGTTGTCAGTTATATACTGTACAGCTTCTTTTCGACTGAATATGGTCTGCTGAACAGTATTTTAAAAGCTTTTGGATTTGAAGCTGTCAACTGGTACCTGAAACCCGGCCTTTGGCCATTTATTCTGGTGTCTGTAAGAATATGGAAGAGTGCAGGAATTAATGCGGTTATTTTTTTAGCAGCCATAACAGGTATTGACGAGACACAGTACGAAGCCGCCGCAATTGACGGAGCAGGGCGCTGGCAGCAGACAAAGGCTATTACGATTCCTCTTATCATGCCTACCGTTTTTATTATGACTTTATTGTCAGTCGGTAAAATTATGTTTGGAGATTTTGGAATGATTTATGCGATGATCGGGGACAATGGCGTTCTGTATCCGACTACCGATATCATAGATACATATGTTTTCAGAGCCTTGCGGCTGATTGGTAATCCGTCGGAAGCAATGGCTGTAGGATTATTCCAGTCAGTGGTTGGTTTTATAATGGTATTTGGTTCTAACAAAATGACAAAGAAGTTCTTCCCCGAAGGGGCACTTTTTTAAAGGAAAAGGAGGGGCATGTTATGAAGAAGTTCCGTATATCGACACTTTTAATATATTTAGTTATTTCCATATTTACTTTAGTGTGCTTGATACCGATGGTACTGACATTAATAGTATCTTTTACAGATGAATCTTCAATAATGAGAAATGGATACAGCTTTATACCTGAAAAGTTGTCGCTGTATGCATATAATCTTATGTTTCAAGGCGGATCAAACGTTATTAGGGGTTATGGAATATCAATATTTATAACAATTGTAGGAACATTTTTAGCTCTTGGTATAACAGGACTGGCTGCATATACGCTTTCCAACAAGAACGTGAAATACCGTAATACTATATCCTTTTATTTTTACGTTACAATGATTTTTTCCTCAGGTGTGGTACCATGGTATATGATTTGTTCTGCTGTACATACAAAAGATAATATTTTTGCTCTCTTGATACCAAGCCTGTTGTTCAACCCATTTAATCTTTTTCTTGTGAGAAATTTTATGGATGGTCTCCCGAATTCCTTAAGAGAATCAGCAACAATTGACGGCGCTAATGACGCATACATTGCATTTAAAATATATTTTCCATTAAGTGTTCCCGCGTTGGCCACAGTCGGATTATTCTATGGCCTGGCTTACTGGAATGACTGGTGGAATGCGATTATGCTGGTCGACAATGATAAGCTTTACCCCATACAATATTTTCTGCTTCAATTGAGATCAAATATACAAATGTTAAGAGATCTGCAGTTTTTAAGCAGTACGGGTGCTTCAACACCACCGGCTGAATCGCTTAAAATGGCTACCGCCATTATTACGATAGGCCCCATAGTAATGCTGTATCCTTTTTTGCAAAAATACTTTGTGAAAGGCTTGATTGTGGGTTCTGTAAAAGGTTGATATAAATTCTTAAGGAATTTATATATATAAAAAATTAAAAGGAGTGTATATCATGAAAAGACTAACTGCTTTAATCATCGTGCTTGCATTGTTAGGGACTTTAATGTTAACAGGTTGCAGCGATAAAAAAGGAGGAGCGGCTGCAACACCAACAGTATCATCTGATGCAGGTGCGCAAAAAACCGAAGCAACTCCGACGCCGGCAAAGACTCAGGAAATCCTCACCTGTAAATATGTATTGCCGGGTGACAAGCCGGTTGAGTATGAAAAGGTAGAAGAAATCATCAACAAAAAGCTGAGTGACGACGGTGTAGGTATTAAGCTTGAAAGGCAGTATATCCCTTGGGATGCATGGGATCAGAAAACTAATATCATGCTTCAGACGGGGGAAAAGTTCGATCTTCTGAATGTTATGGGAGACAGAAAACCGGTTTCTTCTTACGCCGGTGAAGGAGCTCTTACTGATATCACTAAAATAATGGATCAGTATGGAGAGAACATAAAAAAAGTCAATCCTGACAGTATGATTAATGCATGTAAGGTAGATGATAAAATCTATGCAGTACCTGCATTCTGGGTTGAGTTTTCTTATAGCCCTGAAATAACAATAAGGACGGATTTATTAAAAGAATATGGTCTCTCAGTTCCAAAAAGCTTTGAAGAATTAACTACAGCTTTTGAGACTGTTATGAAAAACTGGAAAGGCAAACAAAAACCTTATTTAGCATTATACGGTGCAAAAGTATATAAATTCGGAATGGATCAGAAATCATATGATTCATGGCCTTTCTGGATATATGATGACATATTCTTTGTCAACCAGAATACAGGTGAAGTGAAGAATTACTTTGAAACAGCAGAATTCAAGCATGATTGCGAGAATGCACATTCCTGGTATCAAAAGGGTCTGATAAATCCTGATGTTCTGGTGTTTAAGCAAGAACAGCTGGATGCCCAGCTGGATTCCGGAGATTGGTTCGTCCATCCGGGCACTTATGGCAAATCCATAGATAATATTAAAAAGAATTATCCCAACATAACAGCAGAAGATTTTGAATTCCTGAATTTTTTCCCTGATAAGCCAAATATGAGACCTTATGGGACAAGAAATATGAATGCTGTTCCAAGTACCAGCGTTCATCCTGAAGTCGGTGTTAAATTTTTAAATTGGCTTTATACAAACCAGGAAAACTACGACCTCTACCTTTACGGCAGAGAAGGTATAGACTACAAAAAGAAGGGTGATAAGGGAAGAGAAGATATCATTGATCTTGCCAAAGGACGGCCTTTATACTTTGCAGATGACTGGATGGTAGGCAATTTAACCTTTGAGCGCTTATCAGGAAATGTACCCCGTAAAACAGAAGAACTCAAGTTTACTATTGACAAAACTGCAGTAGACTCTATAGCGGGAACCTTCGTATTTGATGCGTCAAACGTAAAAGGGGAACTTGCAAATGTAAGGACAGAAATGGCTGCCAACATTTGTCCATTAGCTTGCGGTGTGCTTGAATATGATAAGGCAATCGGACCGGCGCTTGATAAACTGAAAAAGGCTGGAATTGATAAGGTTGTAAACGAATACAAGACACAATTTGAAGCTTATAAAGCCAAAAAAGGAAAGTAAAAGTACGTAAGACAAAAACATAGGGCTAATATAATGACAGCTGTCGTTTTTGGCAGCTGTCATTGTTAATGGAGGTAAATACATGTTTAAATTAAGAAGATTAAGCGATAAACCGGTTTTGACCCCGGTTCCCGGCCATTCATGGGAACAGCTGGCTGTGTTCAATACAGCTGGAATTTACGAAAACGGCAAGTTCCATCTGTTTTACAGAGCCGCAGACAAGCCATTTTACCTGAGTACCAAAAAACCGGAGGAAGAACACAAGTATGTGTCAGCGATCGGGTATGCCGTAAGCGAGGACGGGATACATTTCGCCAGGTGCGATGAGCCGCTGCTGAGGGGCAAGGGGGTACAGGAAGCCTGGGGTATTGAAGATCCCAGGGTCACAAAAATAGGTGACACATATTATATGGTATATGCCGGTTTTGGGGGTAGAAGCTGGTTTGATGTCCGTATCACTGTGCTTGAATCAAAAGATCTGAAGAATTGGGGAAACCGGAAGGTTTTACTGGATGAGCCAAACAAGGATGCGGCATTATTGCCTGAGAAAGTAAACGGAAAATATGTTCTGTTCCACCGCAGGATGCCATCAATCTGGACTGCCGTATCTGAAGATATGGTAAATTGGGAGGATCATAAGATCATACTGGAACCAAGGCCCGGAAAATGGGATTGCAGGAAGATAGGACTGGCAGGGACTCCTGTAAAGGTTGACGGCGGATGGCTGATGGTTTATCATGGAGTTGACCAAAACAATGTATATAGACTAGGTGCGGCGCTGCTTGATGAAAAAGATCCGACAAATGTGATTGCTATCCAGGATGAACCTGTTTTAGAACCTGAACTTGATTGGGAAGTAAACGGACTTGTACCGAATGTCGTTTTCAGCTGTGCGGGAATGATTGTTGATCGTTTTTTATATGTATATTACGGTGGAGCGGATACGGTAATAGGAGTAGCGGGAATTGAAACAGAAAAAATCAGATTTTAATATGAAGTTTATTTCTTATATAGCCGAGGGGAAACTACATGATAAATTTGCTGACAAAACCACAAACATGCCAGGAATTGCTTGAAACATATGAAGTAAAAGGACGTCGCTCTAAAGGAGAAAAACTTTTATTCGGGGGTGTGGACGGGAGAGATGTCTATAACATCACTGCACCATTTGAAGATGAAGGGGATATGGTAATTGCCGGACGCGTTGAAGGCAGAAATACGCAATATTCCGATATTATTTTTTTTACTTGCAGTAACAATATTTGGGAACCGAGAACGAATACCATAAGCTTAAAGCTGCAGGATCCGTTTTTTACGAAGATCCATGGCGAATTGATCATAGGCGGTGTAGAAGTCAGGCCATATGAGAAGGAACCCGGTAAACTATGCTGGAGAACATTGTTTTATAGAGGACGAAGTATTAATGAGCTGAAACATTTTGCCACAGGCCCGGATTGGATGAAGGATATCCGGCTGGTCAAGCTGGAAGACGGTCGCATAGGAGTCTTTACAAGGCCAATGGGCAGAATTGGGGGAAGGGGTCAGATAGGATTTACCATTATTGGCACACTGGAAGAACTCAACGCTGACGTAATATCCAAAGCAATGCTTCTAAAGGACCAATTTGTCAGAGATGAGTGGGGAGGTACGAATGAACTGCACCTTCTGAGTAATGGCCTGATTGGCATTTTAGGGCATATTGCATGTTATGATGAAAAAGGGAGCAGACATTATTATTCCGCAGCTTTCTCGCTTAACCCTAGCACCAGGGAAGCTTCACCAATGAAAATCATTGCGACAAGAGCCGATTTTGAAACCGGTGATGCAAAGAGTCCGGACCTGATCGATGTAATATTCAGCGGGGGCATTGTGAGGAAGCTTAACGGGAAGGCGGTTCTGTATGTGGGAGTTAGTGATATTGAAGCGCATCAGATCGTCATACCGGATCCGTTTGTCGAATACGAACGTTAAAGAGTTTCATTTTTCAACCAATAAATGGAATAATTGGCACCGTAATATTTTATGACATTGGTACTGGTAATTTAAGCAGTATGGTGTTATAATATGCAAAGGGACGCTTCCGGCAAATATACTATCGGGGGACGTCCCTTATTGAAGCCGAACCTTAAATTACACATGGGGCATTGGCACAGTTGGGAGTGCATCGATTGGGGAAATTTGGGGACGTAGCTCAACTGGGAGAGCGTACGGTTCGCATCCGTAAGGTCGAGAGTTCGATCCTCTTCGTCTCCACCAAATTGTTTGTCGAAAGAAGTCGATCGTCATAAAGTAGATGGTCGATTTCTTTGTATTTAATATGGTAAAATATAAGTTATAAAGATTATTTAATTGTGAGGTAATTTATGGGTATTAGAAGTGCGGCAAAAGCCATTATTTTGGACGACGGTAAAATTCTGCTTAATAGATGCTATGATGAAAAGAATGGTGAATACTTTTCTTTGCCTGGCGGCGGGCAAAACTTATATGAAACATTGCATGAGACTATTATCAGAGAATGTATCGAAGAAACCGGCTACACGGTAACCCCTTTAAGATTTGCCGCATTATACGAGGAAATTTGCGATGACACAAGCTTTAGAGAGAAGTACCCCGATTATGCCCATAAAATGTTGCATGTTTTTGTTTGCAGTTTATTTTCCCAAAAAGTAAAAAAGCCGACAGAGACAGATAGCTCGCAGATAACGAGTGAATGGATCGATATTGATTCTCTAAAAAGTATAAGGCTTCTTCCAAAAGCTGTAGGTGATAACATTCGGCAAATAATTGATTGTGATTCGCCAGTGTTTTTAGGCTCGGAACATATCCCATTTAACCATGGATAACGTGCATATTATCAAGTATACTATGGCATCTATATTCACCTAACTTCTCAAAATATTTTGTTGAAAGAAGTCGGATGCAGAAAGTGCACTCGACTTGTTTTGTTTATTACAGGATGTTGTTATTGTTAGTGTGGTATAGAGGCTTGGTAAAAGATGAAATTTTTAAAGGCAAGAATAAATTTGGCTGAAGAAATTTTTGTGTTTCTGTTGACTGTAAGATGCTGGTATGCTATTATTATAAAAATAATTAAAGGAGTTATATCCATGTTTAATGTAACAAGCTTACAATATAAACGTTACAGGCAAAGCGTTTGGGACTGAGGATTATTCCACAGGTACAAACGCTAATTGTGTTTGTGCCTGTAATGGTTATGATACGTAAGAGCCATGTAGGTGCAATCACATCTATATGGCTCTTTTTACATGCTAAGGAGGATTTATATGTATTCAGAACAGGAATTAATCAGAAGAGAAAAGCTTGAAAGGTTAAGCAAGACTGTTAACGCTAACCCTGACCGCTATTCAATCAGCCATAATTTATATGCTGTAAAATCATTGGAGGATGGGATTGATGGTATCAGAGTTGCAGGCAGAATACTATCTGTACGGAAAATGGGTAAGTTGGCGTTCGTTACTATTGGAGATGTAAAAGAAAGGCTGCAACTTGCATTCAAAGAAGATATCATCGGTAAAGAAAGGTATGACTTTTTCCATGCCTATATAGACATTGGAGATTTTATCGGTGTTCAGGGAAGCACATTTACTACCAAGACAGGAGAAAAAACTGTAAGAGTATATGATTATACTTTTCTTGGTAAATGTCTTAAAGTATTGCCTGAAAAGTGGCATGGCTTGACTGACATTGAAAGTTGTTATCGTCAGAGATATCTTGACCTAATTATGTCACAGGAGACCAGGGATAGGTTACTATTAAAGTCTATGATAGCGAAAGAAATCAGAAGGTACCTAGAAGATAATGATTTTATTGAAGTGGAAACTCCAGTGCTGCAAAGCAAACCATCTGGAGCTTTAGCAAAGCCGTTTAAGTCTCATCATGAGGCATTGGACATTGATGTATATATGCGTATTGCTCCTGAAACTTATCTAAAAAGGTTAATAGTAGGTGGTTTCACAAAAGTGTTTGAGTTTGCACGATGCTTTAGGAATGAGGGTATCAGTCCTACACACTTACAAGACTTTACTATGATCGAATGCTATGCTGCTTATTGGAATTACCGCGATAATATGACATTTGCAAAGAATATGATATTGGACGTAATCAACAAAGTGTTCGCAACTATGAAGATTACAATTGGTGAGGTAGAAATCGACTTATCAGAGGAATGGAAAGTAGTTTCATTCAAGGAACTTATAATGCAGGATGCGGGTCTAAACATTGACAGCTATTCGAATAGTGAAGAGTTATTAAAGGCAATTAAGGGAAAAAACATCCAACTTGAACATGATAATCTGGAAGCTTTGAGTATGGGCAACCTGATTGACCTACTGTATAAGAAGGTAAGCAGACCCCAAATTATTAAACCGACATTTTTAACAGAACATCCAATAGATTTATCACCTTTAGCAAGAGCAAATGATGACAATAACAAAATAACTGATCGCTTCCAACTTATCATTAATGGAGCAGAGATCATCAATGCATACTCTGAGTTGGTTGACCCAATAGAACAGAGAAAGAGATTGGAGCAACAAGCCTTATATAATGCTAAAGGTGATGAGGAGGCAATGGTTAAAGACGAAGATTATATATCTGCTATGGAATACGGCATGCCTCCTATATCGGGTTGGGGAATGGGTATTGAACGTCTGGTGCAAGTACTAACTAATTGCGAGAATATAAAGGATTGTGTTTTATTTCCTATTATGAGACCTTTAAGCTGAAGAATCAGAAGTGACTTAACAAGTTACTGGTGGAGGATATGTCTATATCCTATAAGGGGATTTGTACATACGAACCGATACGGTTCGCCTCCACCAATGAAAAATGAAGCAAAGGAACTTGAACCCTCGTGGTTTGAGTTCTTTTGCTTATATAGTGTTTGTGCTATACTGATTGCAGATCGTTTATATTAACTAAAGGAGTTTAAATCAAGTTATGATTATACCTATGACTAATAATTATGCTGTTGAAATATCTAATTGGAAATATGAAAATCAATATTCGATATATAGCTTTCAACAGAATGATGACACGTTTAAAGAGTTAATGAACGGTGATTATTATGCATACCTCGACTTAAATAATAACCTATTAGGCTATTTTTGCTTTGGAAAATCAGCTCGAATTCCGACTGTTGAACCAGATACATATAATCTTGAAATGCTTGATATTGGATTGGGAATGATGCCATCTCTGTGTGGAAAAGGAAAAGGATATTCATTTATGAAAGCAGGTCTGGATTTTGCTAAAAATAAATTTAATACCAAGTGTTTCAGATTAACTGTAGCAATATTTAACAAACGCGCAATTTGTTTGTATGAACATACTGGTTTCCGACTTTCATCAATAGTTTCTCATAAGATAACTAAAAAATCATTTCAAGTTATGACACTAACGGTATGAGAATACATATCAGCGGCATCTATATTCACCTAACTTCCCAAAATTTTGGTAGTAAAAGATGCCATGCGTTAAACCCGTATGGCATTAGCCTTTTTGGGGGATTTAGCCCCCGATTTTTTAGCCCTCCAATTTTAGAGATGATAAGTGTCTTTTTTGGCATTCTGGAGGGAATTGAACCAGCGTAAACAACTGACATAAAAAATGAGCGTGGTATTTTTTATATGAAGATACCCCGCTTTTTTATGCCCTTTTTGGATTCTCAAATTAAAAGGAATGGAGGAAATCAAAATGGCAAACGAAACAATGCGTATCTTTTTCTCTCTGAAGATATTCACCTATCCTCAGTATGACTGCTCGAAGCTGGAGCAAGAGATAAAAAACAACTCTCCCGACTCCGGATACGGTGGTCCTGTGATGGGAGGCATGTAAAATGAGCAAGGATTCTCCATCATTGGTCTGGAAACCAACACCGACATCCGCAGCGTCGGACTTATGAGTGGCATCCCCGAAGTGGAGTACATGCTGCAATAGACTATTAAAAGTATTTTAAAAGCTTATACGAGATTATACATTTGCTGATTTAGCAAATGTTCTTGACAACTATACTCAAAATATAGTATATTTTGAGTATACAGTCCGGACGGTACACTTAATGCGTTTATTCTATAATACTGTTGACATACATTGAGAAAGAGGAGAAACATACAATGAAAAACCTTAAATATATTGGGATTAGACTCATTGTTGGATCATTTTTATTTTGGATTATTATACCAATTGTTACTGTATTACCATTAACTTTAACTGCGAAAGGTATTTTAACAGGAATCATTTTAGTAGTAGCTGAAGTTATGTTTTGGTCTGGTGGATTAATTGTGGGAAAAGAGATTCTAAAGAAATTTAATCTATTTGAGCGTTTGTATCTTCTCATTAATAATAAGCTAAGTAAATGAATATTCTGATTATCCATAGTTAGAAACTTATTAGGAGGAATGAAGATGTCAGCTACATCAGATAATCACACAAATGAAAAAATATCTGCGGAAAAAGGAAAAGCATTTATTGCAAGTACTCCTAACTATTATCAGAAACTCGGTATATTAGAATCACATATAGAGCCCTGGGAAGATGGAATGAGAACAGATGGTAGCAAGGGCAGTTATGAATGGTGGTACTTTGATTCTATACTAAACGATGGTTCAACGTTGGTAATTATATTTTATACGAAAGATATGCTTAAACCTAATTCTCCCCTAAGTCCTTATATAGAATTCAAACTTGACAAGCCTGACGGCACATTAATCTCAAAAATCTTACGTTTTAGTGATAAGGTCTTTTCAGCCAATAAGGATTACTGTCATGTATGTATTGGGGATAGTACTATTATTGGTAACCTGCAAGAATATACCATTCATTTAAGTTTGGCTGATATAAAAGCTGACCTAGCGCTTAATAGTACAGTATCATCCTGGCGACCATGCACAGGACATTTACTCTTTCAGAATAATTACCGTAACCGTTATTTTGCCTGGCTTCCATCGGTTCCACAAGGAACAATAAAAGGTACTGTGACTATTAATGGGTACAGTCAGGAAATCACAGGCAGTGGGTATCATGACCATAACTGGGGTAATGCTTCTTTGTTAGAGCTAATTCACAATTGGTATTGGGGAAGGGCTCAGATCGGTAATTACACAATAATTGCAAATCACATTACTGCTACAAAAACTTATGGTAATAGTATTTTTAATGTTTTTATGCTGGCTTACAACGGCAAAATCATTTCAAATGATTCAGCGGATGTCCAATATTATGGTAATGATATCCAGATAGATTCTTTAACAGGAAAGCCGGTTGCAAATCTTATTGTATATGACTATATCGACGATTTTAGCCATTATCGGATTTCTTTCAAAAAGGAAAAAAATCTTGTTCGTGAAAGGTTGATTGATAATACAAAAGGACTGCAGTATATTCTTACAAAATTAACGTGGTTTAATGGTGCATATCTGCGTTTTACAGGTACGGCTATATTAGAGCGTTTAGAAAACAATTTAGTTGTTGAAGCAGTGGAACAAAAATCAGTTGTTTGGGAGCTAATGTATTTTGGTAAAGCACCTAAGATCAAATAAAAAAGTGAAAGAATATGTGTTGCGTTTCCCCCAGTGCAACTTTACGTCGAGTACAGGAAATTGCCCCCGGCTTTATAAAGTTAATTTCGTATGAATTATGCTGGATAGTTTGAGTATGTCAGCTTAAGCATTGACATTGGAAACATAATGAGTTACAATTTCTATACCGTCTGTACGGTATAGAAATTGTAATATTGAGGTGCTAAATGAGTAAAACGGTTAGGGAAAAAATACTGGAGACTGCTAATAATGTAATTGCGGAAAAGGGTTTAAGTCACTTTACCCTTGAGACAGTCGCTCAAGAGGCGTCTGTAAGCAAAGGTGGACTGCTATATCACTTTCCAAATAAAGAATCCTTAATTGAAAATTTGATAGAGGGTTATACCAACCAATTTAATTATCGGGTTAATGATAACATAAGCCAAATAGATAACCCTGTGTCCTATGATTTCCTTAGAGTTTTTATTGAGGAATCTTTTGAACAGCTTGAAATTGATAAGAACATTACAATGGGATTGCTTGCAGCGGTTTCATCTAACAGAGAACTTCTTAACCCAATGACTGAATTTAATAACGAGTGGCAGAGGATAATTGAACGAACAAACGACCCGGAACTAGCCACAATTATTCGTTTAGCAACCGATGGGTTAATCTATTCTGAGTTATTCCAAATCAATGTAATTTCAGATGAAATGAGGAATAGAGTTTTAGCAAGATTGTTAAAACTTGCAGAAGAGAATTGCAAGTAAACAAATTAAGCTGTATATTCCAGGAGAAATAGTATGAGTAATGAAAAACCTTTTGAAACGATAGTACTTGATCTTGACGATTCGGTAATTAAGCAAAAGAAACTGATTAGTCAGCTTGAACCGTCAGTGATAAAATTGACTGAGCAATCAGAACGATATAGGTATTTTTGTAAACATAGAGATATGCTTGCCCTACGTGAAAAAATAGTTGAATCATCAAAATCATCGAAGCCAAAGTTGATTTTCTATGGCTCTGGCGATTACCACAATATGGCGTATCTGGGGCTAAGCATGGTAAATAAACCGGTTACAGTGATACATTTTGACAACCATACTGATTTTTGGAGATTTCCTTTAAAAAATATTTATCATACATTTGGTAGCTGGGTAGTATGGGCATTTACATTGCCTAATGTAATAAAAGTAATTCAATTTGGTGTCGATGGAGACTTGAATATTGTAAAAGGATTTTCTAATTTACCGGTATGCACATATAACTATCGTTTAGATTTTCTATTGGATAAGAAGGTGGAAACATATCCGAATTCGATGAATGAATCAACGTTATGGGGGAGAATCAAAGGAGAAACAGAATGTGTTGAATTCATTCCGGCAGGGTTTAAGACTAAAGCCATATGGAATAATCTAAATAACAATGATTTAGACAGCTTCCTCGACAGAGTTATTAATACGATTCCTACTGATTCTGTATATTTTACAATCGATAAAGATACCTTGGAAGAAAAAGAAAATTTTGCTGCTTATTGGGAAAATCAGGGGACAATGACAGTGGATAAAATGTTAAGAATCATCGAAAAAATTGCCAGTTTGAAGTATATTGCCGGTGCAGATATTTGCGGAGATGGGTCAGCAATAATCAACAGCAAGAATTTACTTAAGAAATTAATCTTAAGTATGAAAGATAAAGGACATCAATCAACTGAATATAACCTAAGAGAAAATACTGAAATGAATGAAAGCGTAAATTTAAGAATTGTAGATAGATTATATAAATATGCTAGATAATTTATATAATCTATTCAATTGTATTCTTAATTTTGAAGCTATTATTCTGATAAAAAATAAAATTGCTAAACGATAAGGGCAAACCTATCTAAAGGTGGGGACGCAAAGTCATAGGGTCTAACGTGCTTAAATCGCGCTATGACAGCCTGGCTGCCAAATTGACTATGTGTCGAATCTGCCCTTCTTACGGCGGTTTGACATTTTTAATTTCTCAATTATTAAATAGGCTGTTGTAATATTGGAGGCGAATCAACAGTGCGCAATGACATAGACCTGGCAGAGACTAATCTATAGACTCTGCCATGCTTGGAAATATTTTGAGAAAGCAACATTAATATATTATCAATATTTATCTGATTGGAAAATAAAAACCCAAATTGTCCTTGACAAAGGGTACACTTTATTTTGGCAAAGGTCTGCACGTAGGCGAATGATTTATAATTGGTAATCCCCGGCCGCCTCGGGCTGATACAGGATTTTTTTGATTTCAATAGCAATCACTCCGGACGGAACCTCCCACTCGATACTGTTCCCCTCGCTATACCCAAGAATAGCGGTGCCTATAGGAGACAATACAGATAATCTTTTCTCGGTCCAGTCAGCCTCGTGCGGATATACCAACGAAGCCTCCATTTCCTCCCCGTTCAAATGAAGAAGAAATCTTGAATTCATCGTGACGACATCCTGGCGGAGCTGTTTTATATCGACTACCGTCGCTCTGTTAATCTCGCGGTCAAGGGTCAGAAGAGATTTATCCATTTTCATACCGTCATACAACTTATCGTCTATCAGCTTTTTCAGCCTGGCCTTATCGACCTCTGTGATGTATATTTCATCGGACGCGGCAATCTCTTCCTGAATGGACTTTAAGTATTCTTCCATGGTTATGATAAAGCTTTTAAGCTCCGATGTCTCATGCTCCATTCTGAATCCTGCGTTTCTAAATGCACGGATGGACCGCCTGTTTTCCTTATGGATATTAGCCACGACCCTCGGAGACCGCAATTCAAAGAAAGCGATCTTCAGGCTTTCACGAATCGTGCCGGTTCCCAAATGCTTACCCCAGTTGTTTCGATCGCCGATTACGATGACTATTTCCGTTTCGGCGCTTTTTATTACCAGGCGTACAAAACCTACAGGCACGTTATGCCTGTCGTAGGCTATATAAAACCTGCCGTCCTTATTGAAAAGATGCGTCAGGATCGGCAGGTTAACCCTATCCAGCACCTGCGCTATACTTGCGGAGACATTACGGGCATCGCTTAAATACCTTCCTACTTCATGGTCTTCCAGCCAATGCATTAATACCAATGCATTTTCTCTTGTTATTTCGGAATATAAAAAAATAAAAGGCTCTCTCATTTCTTATTTCATCCTTTCGCACGAAATAAAAAGCCTTTCATAGAAATTGTACTATGACGGTTCTTTTTTATTAATTCAATTATAATAAGAATACGTTAAATGTCAAATCCGGGCAAGGCTTTTTTCAATTAAGAGCTTTTTGCCTCCTATAAAAAAAACGTACTTATGTGCGCGGGTATTGCCGGGAGAGAAATAAAATATTCTGATTCTCATATTGACAAAATTTGATTTGGCGCATATACTGATAACATATCAAATAATTTTGATACGAGGTGTGAAATTGTCAGCGATATATGTGGAACACGCGAAGGTGTTCAAGGCGTTTTGCGACGAAAAACGCTTACAGATACTTGAGTTACTGCGCGACGGTGAAAAATGCGCTTGTGTCTTGCTGGAACAGCTGGACACAGGACAGTCAGGGCTTTCTTACCACATGAAGATACTGGTTGAGTCGGGCGTTGTGGAGAGTCGGCAGGAGGGCAAATGGACACATTACAAAATCAGCGAAAAAGGCAGTGCATACGCCTCGGAATTACTGAAGAAGCTGACTACACCGAACACAGTGATTGAAGAAAATAATTGTTGCAAATGATAGAGGCCATCATTAAAGATGGCTTTTTACGGGCAGAATAAATCAAAAATATTTGATATGATTGTCCTTTATTAGAAAGTGGGGTTTTACATGGTATGCAAATATTAAAAGCAATCTGGAGCTTTTTTCAGAATCAAATCCTCGGAATGAAGTGGCTGAACAGTATTATTGGCAGCGG
The DNA here is from genome assembly GCA_039679375.1 of Clostridiaceae bacterium. GTDB lineage: Bacteria > Bacillota > Clostridia > Acetivibrionales > DTU013 > JBDKVA01. Next base: position 11,537 of record JBDKVA010000048.1, on the reverse strand, counting down.
TTTGTCGGCTCTGGGGCTTGATGTAAGCGGTCGCTTGGGCGGGAGTGTTCAGTTTTTCATTTACGACGTGATCAAAATCACTGTGCTTCTGTGTTTCCTTATATTCATCATAAGCTATATCCAGAGTTACTTTCCGCCGGAACGCAGCAAGAAAATACTTGGTCGTTTCCACGGGATCGGAGCTAACAGTGTGGCGGCTTTGCTCGGCACGGTCACACCCTTTTGCTCCTGTTCATCCATTCCGCTGTTCATAGGCTTCACATCTGCGGGACTTCCGGTCGGCGTAACCTTCTCGTTTCTTATTTCATCGCCAATGGTGGATCTCGGTTCTCTGCTCCTGCTGATAAGCATTTTCGGTGCGAAAGTAGCTGTTATATATGTTATTTTTGGCCTGATTATAGCAGTTATCGGCGGTACGCTTATCGAGAAAATGGGTATGGATAAGTATGTGGAGAGCTTTATCCTGACAGCTGGCAGCGTGGATATAGAATCCCCCGATCTGACAAAAAAAGACCGTCTGATTTATGCGAAAGAGCAGATGCTCTCAACTTTTAAGAAAGTATTTCCATATATCCTTGTCGGCGTGGGTGTCGGAGCGATTATTCACAACTGGATACCTGAAAAATGGATCGCAACGGTACTTGGCAGTAAAAACCCATTCGGAGTGGTACTGGCTACGCTCATCGGCGTTCCGATGTATGCCGACATTTTCGGTACGATTCCTATTGCGGAAGCTTTATTCTACAAAGGCGCTCAGCTTGGAACCGTATTATCCTTCATGATGGCTGTGACTACTCTGTCCCTGCCTTCCATGATCATGCTCCGTAAAGCGGTGAAGCCTAAGCTGTTGGCGTTATTCATTGCTATTTGTACTATAGGGATCATACTGGTTGGTTATCTATTCAATGTCTTACAAGCATTGATAATATAGGAGGAATATTTTTATGGCAAAGAACTGGTATCCTGTTATAGACTACCTTACTTGTATCGAATGCGGTACCTGTGTATCAAAGTGTCCCCATAATGTGTATGATAAAACAAAAGCTCCTTCTCCGATCGTCAGAAAACCTGAAGACTGCATCGATCATTGTCACGGCTGTGGCAACCGTTGTCCGGTAGGTGCAATTACTTATGTCGGTGACGATACCGGCTGGATACCGCCGAACGGAAATCAAGAAGCGGAGGAATCCTGTTGTTCCTGCGGATGCGGTGAACCATCCTGCAAAAAGGTCCTGGTGGAATATCTGTATCTCGACCTGCAGACCTGCGATCGCTGTATTGGAACAGACAATGTACTCGACGAGGTTATGATGACGCTTACCCCCGCTTTACAGATGGCAGGATATGAGGTTGAGTATAATAAAATTAAGATTGAAACAGCGGAACTTGCAGAACAGTATCAATTTCTTTCCTCGCCTACGATTCGTGTGAACGGTCAGGATATTTGCCAATCAGTTGCGGAGAACAGCTGCGGCTGCTGCAGCGATATAAGCGGGACCGATGTGGACTGCCGGGTATTTGAGTATAATGGGGAAACATATGAGATACCACCGAAAGAAATGCTTTCCGTGGCAATCCTTCAGGCCGTATTTGGGCAGGCTGAATCCGGCTGTTCCTGCGGCGGCTATGAGCTGCCGGAGAATTTGAAGGACTTCTTTGAAGGGAAGAAAAATAAGTCCGGATGCTCTTGCGGAGGGAACTGCTGTTGATGAATAAAAAGAAAGATTTTGAATAACTTTAAAGGAGAGAATGATTATGGCAATGTTTGGAAAGAAAAATAAAAATGAAGCGACTTCTTCATGCTGCTGTGGCGGCAAATGTGATGCGGAAAGCATGGCAAAGGCTGAGAGCGCGAAAACCGAGGGAGCTGGTGTAAAAGTGTTGGGCAGCGGCTGCGCGAAATGCAATCAGCTTGAAGCGGCAACCAAAGCGGCGCTGGAGCAGCTTGGAATGGATACTATGATTGATCATGTGACTGATTTTTCACAGATCGCAGCCTATGGCGTGATGACTACCCCGGCTTTGGTTATTGACGGTAAGGTCGTGTCTTATGGCAAAGTGCTGAAAACGGAAGAGATTGTTAAGATATTGCAGAAGGTCAGGTAAAAAATTCACGGGTAAAAAATTATATATGCCAAATAAAAACCATTGCAGCAAATGGTTTTTATTTGGCATATAATATGAATGTATGCGCATATACGAATATAGCAAGAGGAGGGGCTAAAATGATTGATGTTTTCAAAGCGCTATCGGATGAAACAAGACTTCGAATACTATCGCTGATATTGAGTGGCGAAATGTGTGTCTGTGAAATTGAGGATTGCCTTGGCCTGACGCAGTCGAATGCTTCGAGGCATATAACTACGTTAAAAAACGCCGGAATATTGTCAAGCAGCAAACAGGCTCAGTGGGCATACTACAGACTGAATGAAGAATTTTGTAATGAAAACCGCGAGCTTATAAATTATTTAACCGAGAAGCTCAAGTCTCTTTCAACCTATGAGTCCGACAACCGGAAAAGGAAAAAATGCAAGCAAGCAGATTTATGCAACAAAAATAAGGAGTGATTTTCTATGAGTAACGAAAAGAACACGGGGATCGGTTTTTTCGAAAAATATTTGACGATTTGGGTAATCCTTTGCATGGCTGCGGGGATTCTTATTGGAAAGTATATACCTGCATTTCCTTCTTTTCTTGAAAAAATTCAATATGCAGGGCAAAACATTCCAATTGCAATTCTTATTTGGATTATGATTTATCCAATGATGATGAAGATTGATTTCCAGTCCATCAAAAATGTACGTAAAAATCCACTGGGTTTACTCATTTCAAGTGGCAGCAGTTGGTTAATTAAACCCTTTCTTATGTTGGGGCTGGCATCACTGTTTTTCTATGTAGTCTTTAAATCTTTTATCCCTGCTGATTTAGCAAAAAGCTATGTAACCGGCGCTGTTCTACTTGGGGTAGCACCTTGTACGGCAATGGTATTTGTATGGAGTAATTTATCACATGGCGATCCTGCGCATACCCTTGTACAGGTTTCTATTAACGATTTAATTATTATTGTTCTATTTGTACCATTGACATCATTTTTGCTTGGAGTAAATAATGTCCAAATCCCATGGGATACGCTTTTCTTTTCTATTATTCTGTTTGTTGTCATTCCGCTTTCGGCGGGTGCCCTTACGCGAGCATTAATGATACGGAAAAAAGGGTTAGAGTATTTTAACGAAAAATTTGTTCCCAAATTTGACGGTATAACAACTGCAGGACTGCTGCTGACACTCATTATTATCTTTACATTTCAAGGAAAGATTATACTGGAGAACCCGTTTTACGTTCTCTTAATTGCTGTGCCGCTTATACTTCAAAATGTTATTTCCGCTAATTTAGCGTATATGATATGCAGATGGACCAAACAGCCCCATAATATAGCAGCACCTGCTTCTCTCATTGCAGCCTCTGACTTTTTTGAATTATCTGTGGCTGTTGCGATTTCACTATTTGGTCCGAACTCTCCGGTAGTCCTTGCTTGTACTGTAGGGGTTCTTACTGAAGTACCTGTTATGCTGCTGCTTGTAAAATTTATTAATAGCACGAAGCATTGGTTCCCATCCCCCAAAGCTGATAATCAATGATAATTTTGAAGAGTGATTATTAAAATAACGGGAGGTAATTATGAGCAAAATTAAACCAAAGGTAGCCTTTATCTGTGTCCATAACTCTTGCCGCAGCCAGATTGCCGAAGCGCTTGGAAAACACTTTGCCTCAGATGTTTTTAAAAGCTATTCAGCGGGGACAGAATTAAAGGACCGCATTAATCAGGACGCTGTACGCCTTATGAAACAAATTTACAATATTGATATGGAACAAAATCAGTGCCCGAAGTTGCTTTCGGATATTCCTCCCGTTGATGTTGTCGTCACAATGGGCTGCAACGTGGAGTGCCCATACCTGCCCTGCAAACGCCGTGAGGATTGGGGACTTTCCGATCCGACAGGTAAAAGTGACGAGGAATTCATTTCAATAATTCAGACGATAGAAAGTAAAATTGCAGAACTGGCAAAATCGCTTCGTTGAAAAAAGATCATCTTTCACTTCCTGAAATAGCAGAAGGGCCTAACCTTTTAGCTAAACCATTCATTCAGAATATGACAATGTTGATGAAGATGCGAACGCTATGTCAGGCATACGATATGCATCATTCCACAAAAAGTGGAAGATGTGACATGTATGGTATCCATTCGAGTTAAGCACCCTCAGCCTTACTTTTGAATAGAGGCGGAAGCTAAAAGTAGTGCAATGAATTAGTGACATTGCTATTGTGTGTTTTAAATAAAAATGGTATGCTATTAGCGTTTGAAAAAGAAAATAGTTGTAAAAAAATAATAAGGAAAGATGGGAAATAATGACAGTTTCACTACTCGATTTTTTAAGCCAATTCATAACTAATCCGGCCTTAATGATAACGACAATACTGACACTGAGTGTTGTAATGGTAAACGGCTGGACAGACGCTCCAAATGCTATTGCAACCTGTATTTCAACCCGTTCCATGAGCCCCCGCATTGCAATTTTTATGGCAGCTGTTTTCAATTTTCTCGGTGTTCTTGTCATGACCTTGTTTAATGTAAAGGTAGCCCGGACAATCTACAATATGGTTGATTTTGGAGGAGATACACATGAAGCGCTTGTGGCGCTTTGTGCAGCTCTCTTTGCCATAGTCATATGGGCGACGGCAGCCTGGTGGTTTGGAATTCCAACCAGTGAAAGCCATGCGTTGATTGCAGGTGTTTCCGGCGCTGCCATCGCACTCCAGGGAGGTATCAGAGGAATAAATCCGGATGAATGGGTCAAGGTTCTGTATGGATTGGGACTTTCACTCATAATGGGCTTTGCAGCCGGCGGTCTGATTGTTAAAGCTGTTGAAAGGATTTGCAGGGGCTTTAACAGGAGAAGAACTTACGGCTTATTTAAAAATGCACAGATTCTGGGTGGCGCCGGAATGGCCTTCATGCATGGCGCACAGGATGGACAAAAGTTTATGGGCGTGTTCATGCTTGGTATCTTTCTTGCAGAAGGCAAAGCATCCGTTACGGAATTTACAATCCCGATATGGCTGATAATCCTTTGTTCTGCAGTTATGGCATTAGGTACTTCGATAGGAGGCTACCGGATTATTAAGGCAGTAGGAATGGATATGGTTAAGCTTCAAACATATCAGGGCTTTTCTGCAGACCTGGCAGGAGTTGTATGTTTGTTTACGGCATCTGTTTTTGGATTGCCCGTCAGCACCACTCATACAAAAACAACTGCCATTATGGGTGTGGGTGCCGCTAAGAGGCTTTCATCCGTTAACTGGGGAGTTGTGAAGGAAATGCTGGCCGCATGGTTTCTGACATTTCCGGGCTGTGGCTTTATAGGCTACTTGATGGCATGGATATTTATGAAAGTATTTTAATTAAATGAACAGAAAGGATTAAAAAATGGCTCGTAAAAAGGATAATAACTATTTTGATTCATTTGTGGAACTGGCAGGTTATTCGTGTAAAGCAGCAGATTTATTAAATGAAATAATGAATAAATTCAATGCAGATGAATTATCCGCCAAAATGAAGGAAATGCACGCAATTGAGCATAGCGGCGATGAAGCAAGGCATATAATAATAAAAAAGCTCGCGCGTGAGTTCATAACTCCCATTGAGCGCGAAGATATCATGGCCATGTCCGATGCGATTGATAATGTTACTGATACGATCGAAGACGTTTTAATGCGGATGTACATGTACAATATAACGACCATCCGCGCACATGCCATAGAGATGACCGAGGTCATTGTAAAGTGCTGCATCTCACTAAAGCAGGCGCTCGATGAGTTTTATAATTTCCGTAAATCCCACAAGCTGCATGAACTGATTGTAGAGATCAATCATCTGGAAGAAGTGGGGGACACATTATTCACAGAAGCAACAAGAGATCTTTATGTCAATTGCCAGGACAGCAAGGAAGTTGCAGCATGGGATATCGTTTTTTACTATATGGAAAAGTGCTGTGATTCCTGTGAAGATGTTGCCGATGTTATCGAAAACGTAATAATGAAGAATTCATAAAAAGAGTTTAATATTATGGTGAAGATGAAAACGATTGTTATGACCGGCGGGGGCACTTCAGGGCATGTAACTCCCAATATAGCATTGCTGCCTGCACTGAAACGGGCTGGCTTTGCTATTCATTATATTGGGTCCAGAACAGGAATCGAAAAACAGTTGATTGAAAAAGAAGGAATACCGTATCATTCAATCAGCACAGGTAAACTTCGCAGATACTTCGACCTTAAAAATTTTTCTGATGCTTTCCGGGTCGCGGATGGCTTTCGCCAGGCTTTTGCAATATTAGGCAAAATAAAGCCTTCCATAGTGTTCAGCAAGGGCGGGTTTGTTTCCTGCCCGGTAGTATGGGCAGCATGGCTTCGGAAAATTCCGGTAGTCATCCATGAATCGGATATGACCCCTGGCCTTACAAACAAGCTTTCCATGCCGTTTGCAAAAAAAGTCTGCTATACATTCCCTGAATCCGAGCCTTATATACCGGCAAGTAAAGGGGTTAGGACGGGAATGCCGATCAGGGAGAGCCTTTTTGCCGGCAGCCGGTCAAAAGGGAAAGGCATATGCGGTTTTCACAATGATAAACCATGCATTATGGTAATTGGGGGAAGCCTGGGTTCGGAAAAAATAAATGGTATAGTAAGAAATGTACTGGATATTCTATTAAAGGATTTCAACGTTTGCCATATATGTGGAAAAGGAAATATGAAGCCGGAATTGAGTGGCAAAAATGGCTACAGGCAGTTTGAGTACACAAATGAGGAGCAGCCTCATATTTATGAAATGGCCGATTTGGTCATATCCAGAGCTGGAGCAACCGTTTTGTTTGAGCTTTTGGCTCTGAAAAAACTCAATTTGCTTATACCACTGTCAAAATCGGCAAGCAGGGGGGACCAGATACTGAATGCACAGTCTTTCGAAAAACAAGGATTCAGCATGCTTTTATCTGAGGAGGAGCTTGAGGAAAAGTCCTTGGTTCGAGCTGTGCAGGATCTGTATGCTGCTTCCGGAACATACCGCAGCACTATGGGGAAATACGCTGTGGAAAGCGGTGTAACGGCTGTCATGAAAGTAATAGGAGAAATAATTAAGGATTGACATGGTTAACAGGCTTTATCATTATTATGAATTAAAGATAGGCCCTTTTGTGAATCTTTCGGATTTGCCGATAGAGGAAGCCAAAAAGGTGCAAGCAGATATAAAACGGCAGGGCGCAGTATTTGCCAGCAAACGTGATGAGGATTACCTGGTTGTCCGAAGGAGATTGGAGGAAAGGGTCCGAAATCTGTTTATCATTAAAGGCGGAAAACCTTTAAGGGAACGGCCCCAATATATGACTCTTGGTCCATGTCCCTGGATGCTGGACTGGTATGTGGATGGAAGAGAACTAAGCATACCGTTATCAGAATTTTCAAGGGAAGTGATCAGCTTTACATATGGAGATACTTTCCCGGCTATGAGAGTAAATGATGGTAAACCTTACAGGGGCATTGTCTATACTCTTGATGAAATTGATGATGTAGTAAAGCAGTACGGGTTTCCTCAAGAATGGAACCATGATGGAAGCAAAGGTCCCGACCGGTATATTGAAGCTCAGATTTGGACTGATAATATAAATGTCAGTAAAGAAAATGTCAATGGAGGATGTCCGTACTAAAAAATGTGCTTATATCATTACTGTCTGCAATAAGCATTTTACATTTTTCCAGTATGTCAGATGCTTTTTTCTTGTCGTCTTCTGCTGAAATATTGTCCAGGTTGTCCGCTAAAAATCTCATTTTGACCTCTGTACAATTTAGAAATTCTTCATAAGTTATCCTTTTCTCCTTAAACATATCATGGATGACTATTAGCATTAGTATGGTGCATTCAGTTAATAAGGATAACATAATCCTACCTCTTTATTACAATTTATATTAATAAAATATCATTTTATGATCTATATGTCAACGTTAACAATAATTTCCCAGTATATATTGCCTGAAAAATTTTTCCATAGCACTATAGTTGAAAGGATTTTATTGGATTTATATATATTTAAATGTGTATGAAATTTTATTGAACTAAAGAAATGAGCATTTCGATAAAGAAATTGGCTTTTTCGGTAAAGTAATGAGCAAATGATTACCAAAATAAGTATAATTATGACAGGTGATGACAATGTTTAGCAAAATAAGCAATTATGTGACAGATTTGATTTATGAAACCATGCCGGATATAAAGCCTGAAAGACGCGAGATCATCGAATACGGCGTATATATGACGGTATCGGAATTTGTCAAAATCGGTCTAATTATTATCATTGCCGCGATTTTGCATATAGTTCCGTATGTGCTTGGCGTTATTGCAGTTTTTGGTATACTGAGGGTTTTCCTTGGAGGCATACATGCAAAAACACACTGGGGCTGCATACTGACACATTCCATTATTGTTTTTGGCGTGGTGGCGCTGTCATTTATTTCAAAGGTGGATAGACTGTACATATTGCCGTTTGTAGCTCTTTTCTCATACATAACAGCTTATAGATATGCACCGGCTGATCTTCCTCAAAAGCCGGTTAAGTCCAAAAAGCAGCGCAGATATCTCAGAATCGGCGGTGCTATTTTACTGACCGGCTTATTTACAGCAGTGCTTTATGTGTCACAGACATGGTCGAATATCATTCTGTTCTCATGTTTTATTCAGGCTTTGTTTATGACACCTTTAGCATACAGGGTTTCCAAAAATAAGTATAGCAGGGAGGAGGTAATTGCATGAAAAGGAATTATTTGAAGCTGTTCGTCTGTTCCGCAGCCATGGTTGGCGTGTTTCTGGCAACTACGGTATCGTCCTACGGGTGCTGGTTCTTAGCATTTTATCAGAGGGAATGTCCAAAGGCTCTTATACGGGAAGATTAATTGAAAGGGGCTTAGAGCCCCTTTTCAATTGTGATGGTTTGAGTAAAAGCATTATCTTCAAAGTCGGTAATATGCTGAATGTTTTTATATTTGCTTAGGATCTTTCTGGCTATCGCAAGTCCCAGGCCCCGTCCCTCGCCTTTTGACGAATATCCTTCTTCATAAATCATTTTTATATCAGGTTTACTTGCACAGTTGTTCGAAATGGTAATCTCCAGGAAACGGTCATCGCTGTAAATACTCAGATTTATTGATTTGTCCGCTTTGGTGGCTTCTTCCAGCGCGTTGTCGATAAAAATGCCAATCACTTCACAGAGCTCTGAAATCTTGATTTCCGGTATATTCTCTATCTCCCCGTTTACCGTGAAATCCACGGAAATACCCATATCCCTGGCCTGATTGAGCTTTGAGGAAATGATCCCGAACAATCCCGCGTTTTTGATGTTGTAGATGGCAGTATCCAGACTGTCCGAATTTTGATGAATTAATTCCGATAAATACTGCTTTAGTTCTGAGATTTTATTCATGTTCAGCATTGAATTGATGACGGTCAGATTATTATTCCAATCGTGCTTAAACCTTCTCAGGTTGAAAATGGTGCTGTTCAGAGACTCGTTATAGAATTTTTGCTGCTCGATTTCCAATTTAGAAGTTTCTTGCTCCAATAGCTTTGCACTGACTATTATAACGTATATGCAATATAAAACTGATAAGGCCGATATAATAATATATGCGGTTAAGTTGAAAATCTTAATATAAAAGTACATACCTGAATTTGCTATGAGGACAAGAAAATTTATTAATAGTACAGGCAATACGGATTTCTTGATTGATATTTTTGCGAAAAAGCTTCTTAAAGGCTTTATCGTAAATATTATAACGTAAGCAATAAGGTTGCATAAAACATTAACAAGTAATAAATAGCTAGGATTCGCCAACATATTTTCTGTGGTAAATTCACGTGAGGATACGTTAATTATCAATGGCATAGACGAATTGCCGATTCCCAGGCAAAGTATGTAAATAAAAAATGCAATAAGCGATTGATAGATTTTAACGCCTAGAAATATTTGGATAATAGGTATGCTAACAAATGTTAATACAATTGGTTTTATAGTATTTGCCAAATCCCCGCTTTGAATCATAAAGGAGGATATAAGGCCATTGAGAATACTAAATACTAAAATAAAAAAGATCATTTTTAAGGTACGTAGCTTTATCTCATAGTTTGAATAGCAAAAATAATAAACGATAAAGCCTCCAATTGCTGCGGATAAAATATTGATTCCAACGATATCACACCTCATTCAATTCACTCCCGTTCTTTAAGTTATTGCCTGAAGAAAATGTGGATCCGAGCTCGCACTCATATCCATTCGTCAATACCAGCCGTTTGCTCTTTTTATCGATATAGTCGATATAGTCTTTGTTAACAATGGAAGCTCTATGGCACTTGACAAACCGGTTGTCGTTCAGCCTGGCAGCTATGGATTCCAGGCTATCGTAGACCTCGAGAATCCTGTTTGTCGCGTTGATGACGGTTTTAGAGCCTTCTCTGCGGATATGTGTGATGGAATCGAGCGGGATGTAATAAATTCGGGTCCCAAATTTGATCTCAAGTGTTTTTTTATTGCTTTCTCTGCCTTCAATTTCTCTATCGAGCTTAACAAGGCATTTTTCCAGGTTACGGCCGACCGGTTTGATTATAAAGTTATATGCACTCACTTCAAAAGCCTGCGGCATATACTCCAGCAGCCCTGTGCAAAATATGATCTCTACAGCGATACCTTCCTTTCGAAGGCATTTTGCGATATAAAGCCCATTGACGTCCGAATGCAGGTTTATATCGATGATGCAGACATTGGCGGTCTGATCCCGCACTTTTCTGATGAACTCCTTGTAATCTGTGGTTGAAATGACAATGCTGCCTTTTATGTTGTTCTTATTCAGCCAAACCGGTATGAGTTGATCATATTCTTCAAGAAGCTTTATATTATCATCCAGAATCGCGATTGAAAGCAATATGCGTCACTCCCTCAAATAATGAAATAAAGGTGTTTCTATGATGTATGTTTATAGGTGAAGCATAAAAAAACCTTATGGAACATATTAACTGAAAATGTTACATTTATATACAGTATACTACTATGGAACTAATTTGAATATAGTTGTATTTTACTAGTTCAATAGTCCCAGTGTACTAGTGGTCCAACCGCAAAGGCCAGGCAGACAACTGATACGGAAAAGGCAATAAAAAAGACCTCCACGATTTCGTGAAAGTCTTTTGGTCAGACTGTCCGAAAACCATTACTACCTGGAATTAAGCATACAGGTAAAATGCTTGAAAAAGCAAATAAAGAGATTAGGTGAATTCACCCGAATTGCTTGATATTACTGGATTCCGAGCCATTTTTGTGATAAAATAATAGTAATAATGACAGGTGGTGATTTCCATGAAGTATATTACAGGGGAAAGCCGAAACCAAATTGTGCTCCTGCCTGATTGCATCGAGGATTATGTAGGCAAAGATAATCC
>JBDKVA010000047.1:0-57484 GCA_039679375.1 Clostridiaceae bacterium | reverse complement strand
TTGCGTAAATCTGTAAGGTAAGCTGGTACAGGTTGAGAAGGAGGTGAGAGTATGTTGGGATTGTCTGATCCGTGGATATGGGGCATTTATCTGCTATGCATCCTCAGTTCGGCATTGTGCGTGGTATACGGATTGCTCAACTGGAACAGGGGAGCGGAGGAAGAACAGGAATAGTGATTTACAAATCATTTGTTTCACATCAAATAATCATATCAAGGGTCTTGCGGTTTGGGATAGTCGAATAGGTCAATTATCTTGGAAATAGCATGCTCCTTAAGATTAGAGTGAAGAAAGGTACGACTGGTCACTTGATTTTTAAGGAGGTTTATTATGTATATCGCGGTTATCATCGCAATTTATTTGTTGATTACGGCATTTTTAGGCTACATGGGTTACAAAAGAACAAAAACTTCTGCGGATTACCTTGTGGCTGGCAGGCAGACACACCCGCTGGTCATGGCATTATCCTATGGAGCGACCTTTATCAGCACTTCCGCCATCGTCGGGTTTGGCGGGGCTGCAGGCCAGCTTGGGCTTGGGCTCCTGGGGCTGACATTCCTCAATATATTTATGGGTATATTTATTGCATTTGTCTTTTTCGGGAAGAGGACACGAAAAATGGGACATAACCTGGATGCCCATACATTTCCAGAGTTATTAGGCCTGCGGTTCGGGTCAAAATTCATGCAGGGCTTTGCCGGTGCCATCATCTTCGTTTTTATGCCCATCTATGCTGCAGCGGTTATAAAAGGCGGTGCTGATTTCCTGCAATCGTATTTTAATATATCATACCAGGTGTCACTGCTGACATTTGTGGCTGTTGTTGCAGTTTATGTTTTCCTGGGAGGCATCAAGGGAGTCATGTATACGGATGCGTTCCAGGGCTTCCTCATGTTTGTGGGCATGACCTTTCTGATCATATTCACTTACAGTAGCCTCGGAGGCGTTACAAGTGCGCATCAGCAGCTGAGTGACCTTTTCAATAATCCGGCAGTTAAGGAACAGACGGCGCTACTTGTAAAAGGGGGCTTCAACGGTTGGACTTCGATGCCCCGCTTCGGAACACCGATATGGTGGAATCTGGTATCCACCGTTGTAATGGGAGTCGGCATCGGTGTGCTGGCGCAGCCGCAGCTGGCAGTGAGGTTCATGATGGTGAAGAGCAGCAGGGAACTGAACAGGGCTGTTGTATCAGGGGGAATTTTCATACTGATGATGACAGGCGTTGCGTTTATGGTTGGAGGGCTGTCCAATTTGTTCTTCTTTAAGGAGACGGGAAAAGTTGCCCTTGGGGCTGTCGGCGGTAATGACCGGATCATACCGGAATTCATCAAGGCCTTTGTACCGGAGTGGTTCGGCCCGATATTCCTGGTGACATTGCTGGCTGCTGCGATGTCTACGCTCAGCTCCCAGTTCCACACCATGGGGACTGCTCTGGGAAGGGATGTTTATGAGAAGAGCATGGGCGGAAAAGGCAGCAGCATGAAGCTAAGCAAAGCGGGAATGCTGGTCGGGGTGATCCTGAGTACGGGTGTTGCATGGCTGACAACATACCTGGATGTGAGCATGGCGATCATTGCAACAGGAACCTCGCTGTTTTTCGGGCTTTGTGCGGCATCCTTCCTGCCGGCCTATATCGGGGCGCTTTATGTAAAGAGGATGCCAAGAGCTGCAGCGAAGTGGGGCATGATATGTGGCTTCATTTCAAGCTTTTTCTGGATTTTCTTCATTCACAAAAAGGAATCCTCCAGCCTTCAGCTTTGTGCATTGCTGACGGGAAAGCCTTCACTGGCGGAGGGCACGCCTCTGGCATATTTGTCCATGGTCGACCCGATTTTTATCGCACTGCCGGTATCCATTATTGTGACAGTAGTTTTAACAGTGGTATTAAAGCCGGATATCGAAATCATCCATCTCGAAAAATGTTTCAAGGGCATCAGGACCAAAAGAGCCAAAATACCGGGCGACGCGGTAGTGAATGGTTAAAAGGATAAAGCAAAATCAGTAATGTTTTTCATATTGCAGTTTGACTTGCAGTGGTTTAGAATATAAAATTGATATGTTAAAATCAATACCATATAAGTTGTACGAGCTTGTACAACTTATATTTATAAAGTTGTAGGAGGTTATATGTACAAAATTGTGAGGAAAGAGGTCTTGAATCATGCAGTCAAGCTGCTTGAGGTGGAAGCGCCATATATTGCCAGAAAAGCAGAACCGGGCCAGTTTATCATCCTTCGTGTACACGCGGATGGAGAGAGGATTCCGCTTACCATTGCCGACTATGACAGGCAGAAGGGTACTGTGACCATTATATTCCAGGAGGTCGGAAAAAGTACAAAATTACTCGGCATGCTGGATAAAGGAGATACCATCCTTGATTTTGCAGGTCCGCTTGGCGTTGCGAGCCATCTGGGAGGTTACAAAAAAGCAGCGGTCATCGGGGGTGGCTTAGGGACGGCTATTGCCTATCCACAGGCTAAGAAGCTCCACAGCCTTGGAACGGAAGTGGATGTCATAACCGGCTTCAGAAACAAGAGCCTGATCATACTGGAGGATGAGCTGAAGGCGGCATGTACACACCTGTTCATTGCTACCGACGACGGTTCGAACGGGAATAAGGGTTTTGTCACGGACATACTGAAGAAGCTGATAGAAGAAGGAAATAAATATGACCTTGTCATTGCAATCGGCCCTCTGATCATGATGAAAATGGTATCGTTGCTTACAAAACAATACGGTATCAAAACGCTTGTCAGCATGAACCCCGTTATGATCGACGGCACGGGTATGTGCGGCGGCTGCCGTGTTACCGTAGGCGGTAAAACGAAATTTGCCTGTGTGGACGGGCCTGATTTTGACGGACATGAGGTGGATTTTGATGAAGCGATGAGGAGGCAGATGATGTACAAGAGCCAGGAAAAAAAGTCGCTGGATGATCATCTCTGCAGATTGGAGGGTATGATCCATGGCTGATATGTCTTTGGAAAAGGTAAAAATGCCGGAGCAGGATCCGAAGGTAAGAAGCGGTAATTTTGCCGAGGTGGCTCTTGGGTATTCGGAAGATATGGCAATCAAGGAATCCCACCGGTGCCTTGGATGCAAGAACAGGCCATGCGTGTCCGGGTGCCCTGTAAATGTCCAGATCCCGGAGTTTATCAAGCTGGTAAGCGAAGGCAACTTTGAGGGCGCCAGTGAAAAGATAAGGGAAACAAACAGCCTGCCTGCCATATGCGGAAGGGTTTGTCCACAGGAGTCACAGTGCGAACAGCTGTGTGTCAGGGGAAAAAAGGGCGAGCCTGTTGGAATAGGAAGATTGGAGAGGTTTGTCGCAGACTGGCATATGGCTAACAAAGAGAGCCAGATTGCCTGTGTGGCAAAAAACGGCAGAAAAGTCGCTGTTGTAGGCTCAGGCCCGGCAGGCCTTACCTGTGCGGGAGACCTTGCAAAGAAAGGCTACGGGGTAACGATCTTTGAAGCATTCCATGTGCCGGGGGGAGTCCTCATGTACGGAATACCGGAATTCAGGCTGCCCAAGGCGCTTGTGCAGAAGGAAATCGACACAGTGCGCAAGCTTGGCGTCAACATCATGACCAACATGGTGATCGGCAAGGTGCTGTCGCTGGATGAGCTTGCAAAAGAGGGCTTTGAAGCTGTTTTCATCGGCAGCGGCGCAGGGCTTCCCAGTTTTATGGGCATCCCGGGAGAGAATCTCAATGGAGTTTACTCGGCAAATGAATTCCTGACCAGGATCAATCTCATGAAGGCATATAAATTCCCGGAAAGCGATACTCCCGTCCGGGTAACGAAAAATGTTGCGGTGGTGGGCGGCGGAAACGTAGCTATGGATGCGGCAAGATGCGCAAAAAGGCTTGGCGCGGAAAATGTGTACATCGTATACAGGCGTTCCGAGGCAGAAATGCCTGCGAGAATAGAGGAAGTCCACCATGCTAAGGAAGAGGGCATCCTGTTCAGGCTGCTGACCAACCCGACGAAGATCATTGGAACGGACGACGGATGGGTAAAGGGCATGGAATGTGTTGAAATGGAGCTGGGCGAGCCGGATGCGTCAGGCAGGAGAAGGCCTGTAGCAAAGCAGGGTTCCGAGCACACCCTTGATGTAGAAACGGTCGTAATAGCGATAGGCCAGTCACCCAACCCGCTGATCAAGTCTACAACACCGGGACTTGAGACTCAGAAATGGGGAGGCATCATTGTCGAGGAAGAAACCGGCGCTACCAGCAGAGAAGGCGTCTATGCCGGAGGCGATGCCGTAACAGGTGCGGCAACGGTTATTCTTGCGATGGGCGCAGGTAAAAAGGCTGCCAAAGCAATAGACGATTATCTTCAGAGAAAAGCTGCCAAATGATGCGGGTCTTATGATACGCTCTAAGATAAATAAGCTTTATGGCAACATAATTACTTTTAGGAGGCAGGCAGAACGGAATATTTGCCAGTCATTCTATTCTGTCTTCCTGCCTTTCTGAACAAATGATGCCCCTTGACAAGTCGTGCGGGCGTCTTGTATAATAACTTTTGCCTGGCAAATTCGGATGATTTCCCGGAGACAGGCATAATGAAAGTTTTGCAGGATCTGCGGGATTAACTCAGTGGTAGAGTGTCACCTTGCCAAGGTGAAAGTCGCGAGTCCGAATCTCGTATCCCGCTCCAGAAAGGCAGAGAACACAAAGGCAGAGACTAGAGACCAGAGACTAGAAACCAGAAAGGCAGAAAACAGAAATGTAGAGAACAGAGAATATGTCCCCGGTACATTTTGTTTGATTTCATTATATAAAACCTGATTCTGGTATCTGATATCTGGTGTCTGGTCTCTGCATTTATCCTGCGGGTGTAGTTCAATGGTAGAACATCAGCCTTCCAAGCTGATTGCGTGGGTCCGATTCCCATCACCCGCTCCATTCCGGAAACCGGAGACCAGAAACCAGAGACCAGAGAAAGCGGTATATAAGGGATTGTTCATTGTCGGGACATACTGCCTCGCAAGAGTAACTGTCCCTTATTTTTGTAACATGAATAAAAATATTTATAGTTCGACAAAAAATGACGAAATATTATTTGTAAGTTTATAAGTTGACAAGAAATTAACTTTCAATCTTATAGTTGTTTAACTAATAAAAAGTGGTATAATAATTGGAGGATTACGGGAGTTCCCTTTTGAGTACGATCCCATTAAATTCATTGAAAAGTTGGGGTGGAGACGTGTCTATTGCCATTATGAATGAAATTAAATCCACTGAGGAACAAGCGGATCAGATTGAAGCGCAGGCTCAGCTGAAAGCCAGGGATATCATAGCTTCTGCCAGAAAGAATGCCGCAGCCACGGCTGAAAAAGCAGTCGAACAAGCGGAACTGGACGCAAAAAATGTTATTAAGGCGGCTGAAGAGAAGGCCACCCGGGATATACTCGAACTGGAAGCAAAAATAAATGCCCAATGCAATATGATAAAAGAAAATTCGACCGGTAAGCTTAATGATGCAGTTGATCTCATTATGGGAAGGATCGTGGGCTTAAAGTGATCGTTAAAATGAACAAGATTAACCTGCTGGGGATGGAAGAACAGCGGAAGTCCTTGATTAACAGCCTGATGGAGCTTGGCGCTGTTGAAATCAATACGGTTGATGTATCTGAGTATGAGGATTTGGCGCAAACCCCGGTTATACAGGACGATATTCTTGCTATTGAAACGGATATTGCCGAGGTCCGTGTGGCTCTGGACAGCTTGAACAGGTACTGCCCGGAGAAGAAGGCACTTTTTCAAAGCCGTCGCGAAATAGCAAGATCTGAATTTCAACAGGTAATTGAAAACGAGGATAAGGTCTGGGAAGCTGTAAGAAAAATCAGAGATCTGGAAGAACGCCTCATTCAGATAAAAGCAGAGGAAAACAAACTGAATAATACGTATACATCCCTGATTCCATGGGATGGGCTGCCGGTGCCCGTGGAAACGACCGGTACACAAAGAACACATTTTCAATTAGGAACCATTCCGGCAGTGATCCGTTGGGACAGTATAGAACCTGAACTGTCTGAGAATGCGCCTTTTGCCGAGATATTCAGGATCCACAGTGACAAGGATCAGCATTACGTTTATGTTATATTCCACAGGGACATAGAGCAGGAATGCTTAACATATCTAAAATCCCGCGGATTCAACAGAATGGTTTTGCAGGGATTGTCCGGCACCGTATCCGAAAACCTTGAAAAATTAAAAACCCGCCTGAAAATCCTTTCGGAAGAGTCGGCAAATATTATTGAGCAAATCAAAGGCATGAAGGATGAAAGAAAATCCCTGGAGATCCTTTATGACAGCATCAGTATGGAGCAAAGCCGTACATTGGCTATGGGAAAGGTTCTGAAAACAAAAAAGACGTTCCTCATAAAAGGCTGGATTCCGGAAAAGCTGTCCTCAGAAGCAAAAGCACAGCTTGAGTTAAAGTATACTGTAAATATTGAACTGGCAGAGCCCGGCGAAGATGAAGAGTTTCCAGTGCTGCTTGAAAATAAAGGCATCGCTGAAGCAGGAGAGCCGGTCCTGAATATGTACAGCCTTCCGAACTGCCATGAAATAGACCCCAATGCTATCATGGCGCCGTTTTTTATCATCTTTTTCGGCTTAATGATGTCGGACGGCGGCTATGGTATCATTATGGCGCTGCTGGCAGCTATTATTCTCAGGCGATTCAAGCTGGAGGACAGTATGCGCAAATTTATGAAACTTATACTTTTCTGCGGTATATCGACCGTTTTCTGGGGAGCTATGTTTGGCAGCTGGTTTGGGATAGAAGCGCTGGTGAAATACGGAATATGGCTGAATCCAGTAGAACAGCCGGAATTACTTTTAAGCTGGTCTCTTCTTTTTGGCGTGATCCACATCTATGCGGGTATCGCGATACGTGGGGCAAATCTTATCCGCAGGAAAAAATACCTCGATGCATTGTTTGATTCTGGCTTCACATATATTTTTTATACAGGCTTCATATTCATATTACTGCCTTATGTTCCGGAAATCGATAAAGTCAAGGTAGCGCCTCTTACAAAAATAGGTCTGTATATGTTTATTGTTGGCGGCGTGCTTACACTTCTTACCCAGGGACGCGGCAGTAAAAGCATCGGCGGGAAGATCGGCGGGGGCTTTTCCGCCCTATATGGCGTAACCGGCTTCATGAGTGATATATTATCGTATTCAAGACTTTTAGCGCTCGGGCTGGCAACCGGCATTATTGCATCTATTATTAATCAGATGACGTCAATATTTGATTTGCCGTTCATTTTTAAAATGATCATGGTTGTGATTATTTCGCTGGTAGGACATTGTATTAACTTTGCCATTAATGCATTAGGCGCGTATGTGCATTCCTGCCGTCTCCAGTATCTGGAGTTCTTTGGAAAGTTTTTCACAGGTGGAGGCAAGCCCTTCAAGCCTTTGAAAGCAAATACAAAATATATAATAGTTAAACCTGATGCGGATATGTAGTGCTTGTTGCCTGGACAGGCGCCCATTTACAGCGTTAGAAAAAAACAAAAAATGGAGGTTTGGATACAATGCAAAATATTATTGATGGACAAATGCTAGCTTTACTGGGGGCTGCTGTTGCTTTTTTTGTCGCCGGTCTCGGATCATCAAAAGGTGTAGGACTTGCCGGACAGGCCGGTGCAGGAATATTATCGGAAGATCCGTCTAAATTCGGTTCTGTTATGATTCTGGAAGCTCTTCCAAGTACGCAGACGATTTACGGCTTTGTTGTTGCCTTCCTTATCATCGGTAGAATTGATCCTGCCATGACGATCCAGCAGGGCATGCATCTTCTGGCTGCCGGCCTTCCCGTAGGTATTGTCGGGTGGATTTCGGCCATTTACCAGGGTAAGGTTGCAGCAGCGGGAATCCAATTGATTTCCAAGCGCCCTGAGGCTTTGGGAAGCGCTATTATCCTTGCGTTGATGGTTGAAATGTTTGCCATATTGTCACTCATTACCTCAATTTTAATGATCGGCTGATAACGGGAGCATCCAGGCCTTTCGGAAAACAGTATGATGCAAAGGTAATAGGTTGAGGGTTGGATTATGGCGGCTCGGACTTGTAATACAGATAAAAAATTCTTCTGAAAGAAGAGCAATAGGAGCGTTCCCAATGACAGGAACAGAAAAAATTAAAAATAAAATACTGGAAGATGCAAAGGCAAGAGCAGTTCAAATTGAAGAACAGGCAAGGACGGAATCGAATATCATTATGGAATCGGCTTTAAAAAAAGTAGGACTGCAAAAGGAAGAGCTGATGAAAAAGGCAGAATCCGAGAGCGCCGAAGCATATAAGCGCATGATGTCCGTAGCAGGTCTTGAAGGCCGGAAGGAGATATTGAGGACAAAACAGGATCTGGTTGATGCCGCCTTCAAGAGGGCAATGGAAAAGGTTGCAGGTCTGCCGGATCCGGAATATCAAAAGCTGCTTGAAGATATGGTTGTCCGCATTGTTGAAAAAGACGGCGGGGAAATACTCCTGACAGAAAAAGATCATCAACGCATCGACAGTCAATTTTTAACCAATATCAATAAGCGTTTAAAAAGTGCGGGGATCCATGGGAGTTTGACGCTGTCGGAAGATAAGATCCAGGCGTCTGGCGGATTTATTCTACGACGGGGTGAAATGGAACTGAACAGTACATTTGAAATTCTGTTTACGATGCTTCGGACGGAATTGGAAAACGATGTGGTCAAAATTTTGTTCAGCAATATTGAATGAACAAATTTTCTTAATGTTGAGGGATAATGATGTTGAAAATTAACGAAGGTGATTATGCATATTCTTCTGCCCTTATAAGGGCGATAGAAATACGGCTGCTCGATACCGGCCGCTTTGACAGGATGCTTGATGCTTCCACAACAGAGGAGGCTTTGAAGGTATTGGCAGAAGTCGAGTACGGCAATGGGGGCGGCAATACGGGAAGTGCTGCCGAATTTGAGGAGCTTCTTTCCGACGAGATGATGAAATGCTATTCCCTTCTTTTGGAGATAGCGCCTCAACCTGAGATCATCAAGGCATTTCAGCGCCGTCATGATTATTTCAATATCAAAGTACTTCTTAAGGCTGAGTTTTCCGAAAAAGAAGCACCCTCCATCCTCATGGGCGCCGGTACGATTGAAAAAGATAGAATGAAGCGGATTATCAGGGAGCGTGAATATGGCGAGCTTACTCCCATTATGCAGCAAGCTGTTGAGGAAATATACGATGTTTTCTCAAGGACGCAGGATCCGCAGGCGATTGATTTATTGATGGATAAAGCATCCTACCGCCAGTTTGCTGAGGACCTGAAGGCAGTAGACAATCCATTCCTTCATGAATTTGTTGAAGTCACGGTGGATATTACGAATATTAAGATGTATATCCGTGCAAGGTCTTTGGGCAAATCATGGGATTTCATCAAGAGACTCCTTTTAGAAGGCGGTACAATTCCCGAAAATACTTACCTTGAAAACTGCGATAAGGCTATTGAAGCTTTTATCGAGGCACTGCGTACAAGCAGGTACGGAGAAACCGTCCGGAAGGGCTGGGAGCTGTTTAAAACAAAAAGGAATATTTCAGAACTTGAGAAATTACTGGATGATTATATGATGAAGTTTGTGCAAGGGTCAAAAATGATTCTAATGGGTATTGAGCCTTTGATTGCCTATCTTTTTGCAAAAGAAGCTGAGATCCGCAACGTCCGTATCATCATGACGGGTAAGGTCAACAGGCTGCCCATAGATTTGATCCGGGAAAGGTTGCGTTTAGGTTATGTATAAAATCGGTGTCATTGGCGAAAAGGATGCGATAATGGGCTTTAAGGTTTTGGGCTTCTCCGTTTTCCCGGTGGAGGGAAGGGAACAAGCCGGTAAGATCCTGTCAGAATTAGCGCAGGAAAAGTACGCCGTGATTTACATTACGGAACAGACCGCAGCCAATATTGAAAACGAAATTAATCAATACCGGGGAGAGCGTTTCCCTGCAATCATTCCGATACCGGGCATACAGGGGAGCCTGGGGATCGGGATGCGGGGCATCAAAAAGTGCGTGGAGAAGGCAGTTGGCGCAGATATTCTCTTCCGGGATGAGTGAACTCCTGTTGGGCATTTAGCAATGTATTTGCACAACGTCACATGCAGTTCCCCGATAACGTTATGCAAACGCCACGCGAAAGCGGGGTGCGCAGGCATCGCCTGCGTTACATTAGTAACATATTGCCGCGAAATTACAATAAAAAACAGGAAAATAGTTTCACATTCGCGGCAATATGTACATTCGTTGGGTTGTGGGCGGTAGCCCACATTAGATTGAACTGAAAGCGAGGGATATGGTTTGAGCCAGGGAAAAATAGTCAAGGTATCAGGCCCGTTGGTAATAGCAGAAGGAATGCGGGATGCCAATATGTTTGACGTGGTTCGTGTCAGCGAGCACCAGTTGATTGGTGAAATACTGGAGATCCACGGCGACCGCGCATCCATACAGGTATATGAAGAAACCTCCGGTTTGGGTCCGGGAAGTCCGGTAGTGTCCACCGATGCACCGCTTAGTGTGGAATTGGGGCCGGGGCTTTTGGAGAACATTTTCGACGGGATCCAACGTCCGCTGGAAGCCATGAGGGAGGCGGCGGGAAATAATATCACCCGCGGAATCAACATCCCTGCATTAAGCCGTGAACACAAATGGACGTTCAAGCCTGCAGCCACTGTCGGAGACAGGGTGGAAGGTGGAGATATCATAGGGACGGTTCAGGAAAATGCTGTTTTTGAACACCGGATCATGGTGCCCGTCGGTGTTGGCGGAACAATCGAAAAAATCCTTGAAGGTGATTTTACAATAGAAGAAACAGTAGCAAGCATAAAATTGGCCGACGGCACAGTCAGGGACATGACGATGATGCAGAAATGGCCTGTCAGAAAAGAGAGGCCTTATAAGGAAAAGCTTCCTCCGGACGAGCCCATGATCACAGGCCAGAGGATCATGGATACGCTTTTCCCAATTGCAAAGGGCGGCGTTGCCGCCATACCGGGACCCTTCGGCAGCGGTAAAACGGTGGTTCAGCACCAGCTGGCCAAATGGGCCGACGCCGATCTGGTGGTCTATATCGGCTGCGGTGAACGTGGAAACGAAATGACGGATGTTCTGATGGAATTCCCGGAGCTGAAGGACCCCAAAACAGGCGAATCCATCATGAAGAGGACGGTTTTGATAGCCAATACCTCAGACATGCCGGTTGCAGCGCGTGAAGCATCCATTTATACAGGAATCACAATAGCGGAATACTTCCGCGACATGGGCTATTCCGTAGCGCTGCTTGCCGACTCGACCTCGCGTTGGGCTGAAGCGCTGCGTGAAATGTCGGGCCGTCTGGAGGAAATGCCGGGTGAAGAAGGTTATCCCGCATATCTTTCCTCCCGTCTTGCCCAGTTCTACGAACGTGCAGGCAAGATCCGCACGCTGGGCTCAAAGGAACGGACCGGCGCAATCACGGCGATCGGCGCTGTTTCACCTCCCGGCGGTGATATTTCCGAGCCGGTCACCCAGGCGACTCTGCGTATCGTAAAAGTGTTCTGGGGGCTCGATTCCAACCTTGCATACAGGCGCCATTTCCCGGCGATAAACTGGCTGATCAGCTACTCGCTTTATGTCGATCGCATAAAGGATTGGTACAACGATCACGTATCCAGGGACTTCAACAGCTACAGGGCTGAAGTGACGAGAATACTGCAGGAAGAATCTGAACTGGATGAAATTGTAAGGCTTGTAGGTATCGATTCCCTGTCGCCAAAGGACAGGGTCACCATGGAAGTGGCCCGTTCCATCCGTGAAGACTATTTGCATCAAATTGCCTTCCATGAGATCGATACTTTTACAACACCCCAAAAGCAGTATCGGATGCTGAAGGTCATACTTACGTACTATCATCTGGCGCAGGATGCGGTCAAAAAAGGCGTAGAGATGAAGGATATATTCGGACTGAAGGTAAGAGAGAAGATCGGCCGCGCAAAATACATTCAGGAAAAAAATATGGATGTTGAATTCAATGCTATTGAACAGGAATTGGCCGGACAGATGGATGCACTGTTTGAAAAGGAGGGTGAATAAGCATGTTAAAGGAATATCGTTCCATAGCCGAAGTTGCCGGACCTTTGATGCTGGTGCAGGATGTTGAAGGCGTTTCCTTCAATGAGCTTGGTGAAATAGAATTAGCCAATGGTGAAATACGCCGCTGCAAGGTACTGGAGGTCGATGGTTCAAATGCCCTCGTCCAGTTGTTCGAAAGTGCGGTCGGCATCAATATTTCCAACAGTAAGGTACGTTTTTTAGGCCGCAGTCTGGAGCTTCCCGTTTCGATGGATATGCTCGGACGTGTATTTGACGGACTCGGTAAGCCTAAAGACGGCGGACCGGAAATCATACCGGACAAAAGGATGGATACAAACGGCTTGCCTATGAATCCCGCAGCCCGCGATTACCCTTCCGAGTTTATTCAGACAGGTATCTCGGCCATCGACGGTCTCAATACGCTGGTTCGCGGTCAGAAGCTGCCTATATTTTCAGGCTCGGGTCTGCCGCATGCGCAATTGGCTGCTCAAATAGCCAGGCAGGCAAAGGTTTTAGGTACTGACAGCAAATTTGCCGTTGTGTTTGGCGCAGTCGGTATCACTTTTGAAGAAGCGGACTTTTTTATCAGTGATTTTAAAAGGACCGGTGCAATCGACAGAGCCGTTCTTTTTATGAACCTTGCAAACGATCCGGCTGTTGAACGTATCGCAACGCCCCGTATGGCGATGACTGCCGCCGAATATCTGGCTTTCGAAAAAGATATGCATGTTCTCGTTATCATTACCGACTTTACAAATTATGCCGAAGCGCTGCGTGAGGTATCAGCCGCACGTAAGGAAGTACCGGGACGCCGCGGATACCCGGGTTATCTGTATACCGACCTGGCAACTATTTATGAGCGCGCGGGAAGGATGAAAGGTCACGAAGGCAGTATTACGCTGATACCGATCCTGACCATGCCCGAGGATGATAAAACTCACCCGATCCCGGACCTGACCGGATATATAACTGAAGGGCAAATCATTTTAAGCCGTGAGCTGCATAAAAAAGCCATCGTTCCTCCGATTGACGTTCTTCCATCGCTGTCCCGTCTTAAGGATAAGGGAATCGGTAAAGATAAGACGCGTGAGGATCATTCCAATACGATGAACCAGCTGTTTGCGGCCTATGCAAGAGGCAAGGAAGCGAAGGAACTGGCAGTCATACTGGGAGATGCGGCGTTAACAGATGTAGACAAGCTATACGCAAAATTTGCAGACAACTTTGAAGCAGAATACGTGTCACAGGGCTTTGAAGCGGATAGATCCATTATAGAAACGCTGAATCTGGGCTGGAAGCTTTTGTCGATCCTGCCTGTAGGTGAATTAAAGCGTATTGACCAGAAATTGATTGACAAATACCTGCCCCAAAAGGGTTGAGGAGATACCATAATGGCGCGATTAAATGTGAGTCCGACCCGAATGGTTTTGACCGGCCTCAAAAAAAGATTAAAAACCGCCCGCAGAGGGCATAAGCTGCTTAAAGACAAACGGGACGAGCTGATGAAAAAGTTCCTGGAAATTGTCCGGGAAAACAAGCTTTTGCGCGAGGAAGCAGAGGAAAAGCTGAACACAGTCCACTCCCGGTTTATCATGGCCAGAGCTGTAATGAATTCCGAGCTTCTGGAGGAGGCGTTGATGTTTCCAAAACAGAAGGTCGAATTGAATGCCTCGACCCGAAATATCATGAGCGTGGATGTACCCGTTCTGGAGATAACTTCGGGAGCAGGCGGTGAAGGCGATATATATCCCTATGGCTTTGCCAATACATCAGGGGAACTGGATGGCGCTATTGCGACATTGTCTGAAATGACGCCGCTGCTGATTAAGCTTGCGGAACTCGAAAAGTCCGCCCAGCTGCTGGCTGACGAGATTGAAAGGACGCGCCGCCGTGTTAACGCTCTGGAGTACTTCCTGATACCAAACCTTGAGGACACGATAAAATATATTGTCATGAAGCTGGACGAGAACGAGCGCGGAAACCTTACAAGGCTTATGAAGGTCAAGGATATGATGCTCGAACAGGAGCACCATTACAAAGCAAGGCAGAATGAAGCGCTTAACGAGTAGTAAATATGGCGGGAAATAATTTTAAAGCTTCTTTGATAAGAAGCTTTTTTTTATGTGACCACTGTATGGTGCATCAACAAATATTGACAGACACCGGAATGTGTATTATAATGTGTATGCGGAGGTGCAATAATGAGAACGAACATTAACCTTGATGACAAGCTTATGAGCGAAGCCTTCAAATTGAGCAGCAGTAAAACAAAGAAGGATTTGATACATGAAGCTCTTGAAGAATATGTTGTCAGCCATAAAATGAAAAATCTATTGGAATTAAAGGGAAAGATTCAATTTTCCGAGTCTTATAATTATAAATCAATGAGAGAAGGAAAGTAGAATGATACTTGTAGATACCTCGGTTCTTATTAATTTTCTTAGGGGGACTGAGAATGAAAAGGTTGACAAGCTTACAAAAATAATATCCGAAAAGATACCCTTTGGAATATGCAATTTTATTTATATGGAGCTGCTCCAGGGAGCCAGAACCGAAAAGGAATATATGCTGCTGCAGGAATATCTTGCTACCCAAAGGTTTTATGATATAAAGCATGGAAACGAATCATATGAAAAAGCTGCAATGAATTACTTTTTGTGCCGCAGGAATGGAATTACCGTAAGAAGCAGCATCAACATGCTTATTGTCCAGACGGCGCTTGAGAACGAGCTCTTCCTTTTGCATGATGATTCGGATTATTCAAATATTGCGCGGGTTGTTACTGAGCTGAAGGAATATTGAATTACGTAATACATTGGGTGACGGCAACACTTTAGTCAGACTTTATAGGCAGCTTAAAATGAACATGCAGGATTTTAAGATGTAACCTGCAAAAATCTTAAAATCACTATTGCATTCTTAGAAATCGTATGCTAAAATAAGCACAATTAAATAAATGATCCAACAAATGTGACATGGCATAGAACAAGCATATCAGACGTACTCAACGAAGAGTATAAATCTTCAGTGTACGTCTTATTTTATGCTTTTTTACCAACGGGGATTGACATGACCCAAAGGTAGAATGACATAAATGAAAGCTTCGCTTTCATTTAACGGATAAAGCTTTATCCGTTAAGTATGCCCTATTTATCATTCGGATAAAAATAAATCAGGCCGGCAGAGACGCCGTACACATAATAATTGGTGTATGGCGTCTTTTTATTTATATAACTGACGATTAACTTGGAAAATGGAGGTGATAGTTAAAATACTGTTTGCCAGTTCAGAAATCAAATAATTTAAATGGGGTGATATGATGAAAAGAGTAAAAAAAATAATAGGTTTACTTTTGTTACTGGGGGTTATTGCAACTGTTTTTATGGTTTCTGCATCCATGGCCGCCGCTTTATCAGGTGCAGACCCAACAGGTGCTTCCTATGTTGTCCCGACCGGCAGCGAGACGCTGAACGATGTTGCAGCAACAGCCAACAAGGCGCTGTTTGGTTCAAACTATGTTTGGGTAATGATTTGCGGATTTTTTGTATTCTTCTTTCAATGTGGATTTGCCATGGTAGAAACAGGCTTCTGCCGTGCTAAAAATGCCGCTCATACTATGACTATGAACTTTATGGTTTTTCTGGTCGGTGCAATCGGATATTTTCTCATAGGCTTTGCCATTCAATTCGGCGGTTCCGGCGGAGCAGCGGGATTGGGTCCCGGCGGTTCGGTGCTTGACGCTTTGCTTTCCATTCCGGGACTTGGTGGAATAATGGGTTATAAGGGTTTTGCATTAAGCGGAACATATGACGCGGGGATTTACGCTTTATTCTTCTTTCAAATGGTATTTATGGATACAACCGTGACAATCCCTACAGGTGCTATGGCAGAAAGAGTTAAATACTCAGCTGTAGTCATCACCTCGTTTTTTATATCCATGATCCTGTATCCTTTTTTCGGAAACTGGGTATGGGGAGGCGGCTGGCTTGCAGCTCTAGGTAAAAACTTTGGCTTGGGGCATGGTGTTGTTGACTTTGCAGGCTCTGCCGTTGTTCATTCAATGGGCGGCATGCTCGCTTTGGCGGGCGCCATAGTAATTGGCCCCAGAATCGGTAAATTTAAAAAGGATGGAACAGCAAGAGCATTTCCTGGGCACGATATACCCATGGCTATTATCGGTACAATTATTCTGTTCTTCTGCTGGTTTTCCTTCAATGCAGGTTCAACACTAAATGCATCCGACTTCAGACTGTCAGTCGTTGCTACCAATACAATGATAGCCGGTGCAGTCGGCGGTCTGGCAGCCATGTTCTATATGTGGATTAAATATGGAAAGCCCGACCCGTCCATGACGGCTAACGGCGCATTGGCCGGACTGGTGGCCATTACTGCTCCGTGTGCATTTGTTAATGCGATTTCATCATTTATCATTGGTTTTATTGCCGCTATATTGGTATGTGTTGCCGTACCATTTGTTGAAAACAAGCTGAAGCTTGACGACCCGGTTGGCGCAATCTCTGTTCACTGTGTAAACGGCCTTTGGGGCGTCATTTCAGTAGGATTGTTTGCAGACGGTTCTTACGGTGATGGTTTAAATGGTGTTGCAGGCGGCGTTAAAGGCTTATTCTTCGGTGATGCATCGCAGCTGGCCGCACAGTTGATTGCTGCAGCTGTTCTGTTTATATGGGGTTTTGGCGTATCCTTTGCATTCTACAAGGTTCTTGATAAGGTTTGGGGTTTGAGGGTTAAGCCGGAGGATGAGCTTGAAGGCCTTGATATCCCTGAAATGGGATCCCTTGCATATCCGGATAGCCAGTTAATAAGATCTGAACTGGATTATGATTCGGATGATAACGCAGAAATTAAACAGTTAGCCAGATTTAAAAATAATGGTTCGGTTCGCAAGCCATATCCGAACACAAAAGCTGCAGCCGTTCCCAGTATAGACCAGGCTGTTCCGGTTGAAGTTATTTCCAGACCTAAAACTGCTGTTGCTTCTGATGTGAAGATTACTAAAATCGATATTATTATGAAGCAGAGCAGGTTTGAAGCTTTAAAAGAAGCGATGAACAAGATCGGAGTTACCGGTATGACCGTAACTCAGGTACTGGGATGCGGCGTTCAGAAAGGCAAGACAGAATACTACCGCGGTGTTGAGTTTGAAATGAATCTGCTGCCGAAGGTACAGGTTGAAATCGTGGTAGCCAAGGTCCCGGTCAGGACAGTAATCGATACTGCCAAGAGAGTTCTTTATACAGGGCATATAGGCGACGGCAAGATTTTTGTATATGATGTCGAGAACGTAATAAAGGTACGTACCGGTGAGGAAGGTTATGATGCCTTGCAGGATGTAGAATGATCAAGAATTCAAAGATAAATCAGGTACTGCTTGTGAAAACATGGCAGTGCCTTTTCTTACTGTATAAATTCAGATCTTTTAAAGAAAATAAGATTGAAGTATTGTATTAAGAACAGGAAGAAAAATGAAATTCAATAATAACAAAACATCTTCAGGTAAAAACGACTTTAGGCGGAATAATAATTCTCGTGATGATGATTTTAAGCAGGATTCAGAAGAGGCAGAAAATATAATTTTTCCCGACATTAAAAAAAATTTGGATTATATAAAGAATGTAACAGGAGATGCCGTCGGTCTGGTTGAAAACAGTTATGACATTTTCGGAGGTAAAGTTAAAGCAGGTATTGCTTTCATAGAAGTGATCGCTGATAAGGAATTGATCAGCTGGCATGTGATTATGCCTCTTATTGATAGCAATGCCGGAACCGGCGAACATGCCGATGAAATTCTTTCTATTATCCAGACAGGCATTATTCCTGCTAACAAGACGTATATAACCGGTGATATGCAATTGGTCATAAGTGCGCTCTACAACGGCGATACGGCCCTTTTTTTGGAAAACTCGGAAAAGGCACTTGTCATAGGAAGCAGCAAATTGCAGAAACGGGCGATTGAAAAACCCGAGAATGAAGCAACCGTGCTTGGCAGTCAGGAATCCTTTACGGACAACCTTGATACCAATGTCGGCTTGATAATCAAGAGGCTCCCTATGAGGAAGCTTCATTTTGAATCATTCACATTAGGACGGTTTTCAAGAACAATGGCAAAACTGGTATGGCTCGATGGTATAGCAAATCCGAAAATCATAGAAGATGTCAGAAAACGTATTAAGAGTATTGATATTGATATCGTTGACGGATTAGGTGTCCTGGCTGAGCTTATTGAGGATAAGCCCCAGTCGATTTTCCCAAAGTACAAGCAAACCGAACGTCCTGACGTAGTGGTAAGATCTCTTTCAAAAGGCTGCTTTGCCATTATATCAAATAACAGTCCTTTTGCAATTGTAGCGCCCTATACGCTGTGGGATAATTTCAAAACCATGGACGATTATGAGGAAAGGTCTTCCACATCAACCTACCTGAGATTTGTGCGCTATGCAGCATTCCTGGTTTCCGTACTGGCTACCCCTTTATATCTGGCGTTTGTCACATACAACCATGCCGTAGTACCTCCGTCCCTTGCCATAAACATAGCACAAGGAAGGGAAGGGGTGCCGTTCCCGACTGTTGTTGAAGTTATACTGATGTCGCTTGCAATGAGTATTATCCGGGAAGCGGGACTTCGCATGCCGGGGTCGGTCGGTTACTTTATCGGTACGCTTGCCGCCGTACTCATCGGACAGGCTATCGTTACAGCCGGTTATGTGAGTGCGTCGCTCATCATTGTGATTGCTGTTTCTACCATATCATCCTTTGCTATTTCAGCTGTCACACTGCTTTATTCATCGAGATTATTAAACTATTTTTTTATACTGCTTGCAGGGTTATTTGGCATATTCGGTCTGATAAACGGCTTCGTATTCATGTTTTGGCATCTTCTTACACTCAGGTCATTCGGATTGCCATACCTTTACCCGGTCATACCTTTTGATCCGGAGCAATGGAACGATACATTCATACGCGCTCACTACAAGAATTTGAAAATACGTTCAAGGATTCTTGCACCGTTCAACCGTGAAAAGGCGGGAAGAAAAATCAATAAACCGGGTAATGGCAGAAAGCGGGAGGGCTGAGGCAGTGAACGAACCATATAAGGCGACAAGGGAACAGGCTATATTGATGGTTTGTGCCAGCGGATTCAGCAACAACGTGTTTACTTTTACGTGGGTTACGAAAATCACCGGAAAGCCATTTTGGATTGCAATATTTATAGGGGTGCTTGCAAATATTCCATTAGGCATATGGATTTTCCACCTGGGCAGGCACTTTCAGGGGGGCACGGTTTTCGATATCCTGGAAAAAGGTCTTGGCAGATTTATATGCGGCGTTATTTCCGTGATTTATATTATTTTGAATATTACCATAGAGATCTGTATGCTAAATTTGTTTACAGGGACGGTCAAGCTGTACTTTCTTGAGCGTACTCCCATATGGGTTATCATGCTGATTATCCTGCTCATGTGCGCTCTGTTTGCCAACAGCGGAATGCAAACCTTCGGAAAGCTGATCGAGCTTCTCATTGTGCTATGTGTCGTAAATTACTTTACTGGTTTCCTGGTATCTTTTGCAAAGGAATTCAAGCTTGATTATATTATGCCTGTATTTGACATATCATGGCCTAGTTTTGCCGAAGGGGTACTATTAACTGCAGGAAGTACTGCGGATGGGCTGCTTTTCCTGATGGTAATGGCAGGCTCTGTGCCGGATCCTCACAGGCATTATATGTGGGTGGCAAAAGGTTTCACATACTGGGCTTTTGTTTTATCTCTTGCCACATTGCTTATGGCTGGTACTGTAAGCACGGAAGTTTTATCCCGTATAGGGCAGGCAGGCATTGCTGTTGGAAGAGTATTTCAAGTCGGGGAATTTATCCGCGGCATGGAGATGTTTATGCTAATGTCTTACCAATACATTGCAATTGTAAGGACTGTAATGATACTTTACAGTTGCTGGATATCTTCCCAGAAGTTGATCCATGTTAAAAAACCATGGGTTTTGCTGGTTCTGATATCGATTACTATATTTTCGGGAGCAGTTTGGGTGAATTCATACAATACTGGATTTTTTATCGCTATCTTCCTGGGGTACTATATTATTTTACCCTTTGTAGTTTTTATATTGCTGCTTGCTTCCCTTAGTGCCGCAATTAAAAAAAGAAAAACGGGAAGTGAAGTGAAATGAAAGGGAAAATGCTTTTTCTGATCGTGCCTATATTGTCGTTATGCATGCTGTCAGGCTGCTGGGATTATATCGAATACGAAAATTTGGCTCTCGTGTTTGCAATGGGGATTGATATGGAGGAACAGACCGGTCAGGTAACCGTAACGCTGCAATATGTGGTACCAGGCGCTAGTAAAGGAGGAGGCGGCGGAGATGGTTCAAAAGGGGCTTTATCCAAAGTAGCCATAAAGACTGCATCCGGCTTGACTTTGGCTGATGCAGTGCAAAAAATACAGCAGTCTGTTGGGAAAAGGTTATTTTATGGCTATATGGATATTGATGTTATAGGCGAGGCTGCAGCAAAAAACATCATAGAGGATATCATGGGTATGAATGACCGGACAACTTCCATACGAAATACTGCGAGACTTGTGATCGCTTCAGGGAAAGCAGCAGATGCCTTAAGTATAGAAGAGACTGATATTTCAGTGCCTGCTGCTGCTCATATCCGAAAGCTGGTTGATGAAACAATAAGTACTGGAAATGCATTCCCCATTATTATCGAGGATTTCATAGAACATATGCAAATTAGGGGGCTGGAACCAATAGCTCCGCGCTTGGTTACAACAGCTGCCGGGAAAAATGAAGGAGGATCGGGCAGCTCTTCTGAAGGAATTCAAGGTACGGGAAGTAAAGGCGGTTTGAAGGAAGGCCACCATACGATTGACGGTATGGCTGCTTTTAAAGGCGGGGAATTTGCAGGGTGGCTGGATGGCACGGAGAGCAGAGGGCTTGCGTGGATTACCGGAAAAAACATGGCACCTTACATTTCTTTCAAAACTTCCGAGGATGCCGATACAAAAGGTATTATGTTTTTCCGGGTGACAAAATCCAAAGGAAAAATAAAGGTTACATTGGATAACGGAAAACCTGTAATCAACGTAAATGTATATGCAGAGGCTGATTTAAAGAAATACGCCAAGACGATGGAGCCTCAAATTCTTACACCTGATGTCATCAAAATGATACAAAGGGATCTTGAAAGCACAATACATTCAGAAATAGAAACGGCCCTGAAAAAAGGCCAGAAGGAGCTGAAAACCGATATTTTCGGTTTTGGTTTTGCATTCTACAGGCAATATCCCAAGCTATGGCACAGTATGTATGAACAAAAATGGGAAGAAGTTTTCCCCGATGTAGTTGTTAATGTTAATGTTAAGACGAAAGTAATAAGCACAGGCACAAACATTATGGAATTTTTCAACAGATAAAAAAGTCCCGCCTTTCCGGGACGGGACTTTCCTGTGGCCAGCCATTTTTGCATGTGCTTCATATCCTGAGCTTATTCGAGGTTCAGCCTGTTCTTCAGAATAAAATTGGTTATCGCAAAATAACCTGCCGATAATAAAGTTGTGAGTAAAATGGCGTATACTGCAAACAGGTTCAGGTAATATGGGCTGGGTATGGTATTTTGATCCAGCGGCAGAAAAATGGTTTTTAAAAAAAATACGGTTAAAGTGCTTGCAAAGATCTGTCCAATCGTATAGAGTATGACATACATCCCCAATGACGCCAGGAGCTTATGCTTGCTGAACAGGTGGCCCAGGGTGATTGCCGCATATATTTGAATAACTGTGTAAGCAAGGAGCAGAAGGACCAAAACCGGAACTTCCAGATAAGCGGCATATCCCAGGTAGGTATTGATGAACTTGAACATATCCGGCATATATTTGAGTATGTTGAAGTTAGCGTAAATACATATGGAGGATATGGCTACAATAATGCTGAACACATACCAGAGAAGGGAAACCAGCAATTTGCTTGCTATATCCTTCCATTGTTGTACGGGCAGGGTGAACATCAGGTATCCCTCGTCGCCCAGCAGGTTTTTATAAAACCTTTGGATTACCACTACCAATGTGGCAACCATGATACCGGCCATCAATATAAAAAAGGTTATTGTGATAATAAGACTTGTGATGGTCTTAATGTTAAATGATACTACATTTTCCAAAGCGGACATTGTTTTCATAAGCCTGTTAATGACTGCAACAACCAATACAGCAAGGTATAACGGTACAAACAGACGCGCTGTCGATTTCACTTCATATTTTAAAAGCTTTCCTAACATTTGAACACCTCCCTGAATAGAGCATCTACTGATTTCCCGGTCTCATCACGGATCTCGTCAACAGTTTTTGTGAGCACAACACGCCCATCGCGTAAGAAAATAATATCATCCAATACCTTTTCAATGTCCGAGATGAGATGTGTAGATAAAATAACAGTTGCATTTTCACTATAGTTGCTGAGGATCGTGTCAAGGATATAATCCCTGGCCGCCGGATCGACGCCGCCAATGGGCTCATCAAGCAAATACAGCTCGGCCTCGCGGCTCATGACCAGGATCAGCTGGACCTTTTCCTTTGTACCTTTTGACATGGTTTTCAATCTGTCATCCGGATTGATGTTCAGCCTCTTTAGCATGTCATATGCCTTTTCTGGTTTAAAATCGGCATAAAAATCCTTAAAAAAGCCAATGATCTCGGAGACCCTCATCCAATCATTCAGATAAGTTTTTTCCGGCAGATAGGAGATGATCTTCTTCGTTTCAATACCGGGTTTCATGCCTGCAATACGTATTTCGCCGCTTGTGGGCGTAAGCAGCTCGTTGCAGACTTTTATGAATGTGGTTTTTCCGCTGCCGTTAGGGCCCAGCAGACCTACGATCCTTCCCCGTGCTATGCTAAGATCCATATTGTCGAGGGCTTTTTTGAAGCCAAAGCTTTTACTGAGGCTTTTGCACTCTAAAATATTTGTCATTTCTTCATCTCCTCCAGCATGCTTGAAATAATGCTTAAGATATCTTTCTTTTCAAAACCCAAACGTTTCATTTTTTCCAGGAATTCCTGTACTTGCTCTTGTGCCAGCTTGCTTTTAACCTGATTAATCATATTGGCATCCTCCGTTATAAATCTTCCGCTTGTGCGGTTTGTATACACGATCCCGTCCTCCTCCAGCTTGGCAAGGGCCCTTTGAATGGTGTTCGGGTTTACCGACGCCTCCTGCGCAAGGTCTCGGACTGATGGCAGTTTTGAACCGGGCGGATAGACGCCGGAACAAATTTTCAATTCCATATGCTCAATCAATTGAGCATATATTGGACGATCCGACTTTAAATCCCAAGGCATTTTATCACTCCTCTTGTATTATTGTACTAAGTTCTTAATACAATAATACAAGAGGACATATAATTTGTCAACAGTTTTTTAAAATTATTATAAGGTACTTAGCAATTTTTTAAAATTTTTAAATTATTTTAGATTTTTTAATTTTATTACCATACAAAACATCAATCTTTTCTTGCATAATATCTTGGTATTACAATAAATACAATTTATTGTAATACCTAATATTATATATTTATGCAACATTTTATATAAATTTGCAACTTGATTAATTGTTTGGCGGAATTATACTGGGATTATATTACTAATACAAAAATATTAAGACATAATTGTTATAATCTGATATTTGTAATTAAACAAGTATTCTGCAGTTTGGAAAAATTGATACAAAAATAATCTCCATGTTAAAAAGTATAAGTTGCTCGGAAAGGTATACTGTAAAAAATTGTTTGTATTTAAATGGATTAACCATTTAAATAAAGACGCCCTCCTGTCATTAGTACGAGCCAGGTAACAAATGATAGGAAGGTACATCCCCTATACAAATAAATAGGTGTCATAATTATACACCTTAATGGGATATTTGTAAAGGGAGATTTATAGCAAAAGGAGGGTAGTATCGCGCTCGATTATCCCATAAAAAATAAAATTTTGGAGGTTATAGTTATGAAATTACGTTTTAAAAGGTCTGTATCTTTGGTATTTGTAATTGCAATGCTTATTGTATCGAGCTTTTCAAATTCAGTATTTGCAGGAGAGGAAACTTATGAATTGAAAGCTGAAAGCGCAGGGAAGACTTACTCAAATGGTAAGGTTTATTGCAAATTCAATTGCTCTGCTAAAGTAGTGCGGGAATATATCCCGACAGCAGTTGATACAATAACATTTACCGGTACTTCAAACAGCGCTTGGACCGGTGCTCGTCCGTTTTTTGCAAATAGTATTTCTCAAAGTGATACTTTTACAGTTGAAGGGGCAGACGCGAGTTTCTCCCTTGGCAGCGGCGGTGCCGGAGCGGGATTCAGCAGTTCTTCAAATTCTGCCACTTTGACATACCCAAATATAGTTGGTAGGTTTTATAATCATAACTATACTGTTAACAGTACATCCCATTTTTCAATATCCGTTGCTATGTCAACAACAACAACTTATTTATTCGGATCGACAACGCTAACTGATAGTTGCACGGACTCAGAATATGTTGTGTTGTGGTAATTTAAGAAAGGGAAAATAATAGGGGATCTGTAAAAGATCCCCCTATTATTGGGTACATATATGAAAAGGCTAAATAAAATAATATGTGTTATTTTAGCAACTATATTTATTTCAGTACCAATATATTTTTATAATAAGAATTATTCAGGATCATATTTATATAAATATAATTCTTTAAATTTAGAAGATATAGATACCTCTTTAATAGATGGAAAAAAGATGAAGACTGTTCTGATGAAAAGCTACTTTACCGGTAAGAATTATGCCGGTTTTAGCTCTGCAGCCATATTAAGCGATACTGTTAGTCTATATCAAATGGATTGGGTTTTAAATATCATGAGAAAAATAGGATCTAGTGATTCAGCATATGCTAGTGTAAAAGAGATTTTCTTCCTTATAGAAGAAAAAAACAAACCGGCAGATGATTTGGAAAAGCTAAGGCAATTAACAAGTGTTTATAAAAATTTAGGAATACGGGATTATGACAAAACGACAATCAAAAGCTTACTGTTAAAACATTTTGACAGCCAAATGAATTTATTTTATTGGAAGGAAAGCAGCGAGGATATAGCCAGCAAGCTAACTGCAACGCAAATTGCATTAGAAATATTGGATAATATGGAAATAAAAATAAATGAATGCAAGGAAATAACCAATAAACTTTTAAACTTATATGCAGATGATGAATATTTTGCCTGCGGTGATATCAAGGAAAACCTAATAAACCGCGGCGGGCCGATCATATCTTCTTTAAAACTGCTGGGTGTAAGTTATACTGATATTAGCAAAAAAAGAAACAGGATGGATTGGGTAAAGTATTACAATAATAATATATTCAAACAAATTTCATACGATCCTTTCTCAAGTTTTGTTTTAAAAGCATTAATAGACATAAACGGATACTTTGGCAATGAATTCGTTATAGATAATGATTACCTTGATGTTTTATTTAAACAACAAAGCTGTTTTGAGGGAACCGGTTTAGTTGATGAATCATTTAGTGTAGAACCGAATTACCTGTACACTCTTTTGGAAATTTGCAATAAGTGCGGCTACAATTACCCATATATTACACAATTAAATGAATATATAAATAACACGGTGGAGTGTGAATTTAAAAAATATGGCAACTGCAACCTTAATATAATTGATAATTATTATGGTATTGCATTATCAAACACATTTGGGTTTCAGTACGACAAGGAAAGAGTAAAAAAGAGGCTTTCCGATTGGTTTATAACCATGGTTGGCGGGGGTAGTAGCATAGAGAGCGGCAAAAAACTTGCAGATATGTTTTACCTTTTATTAAGCTATAAAGAACTTAATATTCCTATTTTGAAGAAAAATGAAATATACAGCAGCGTTGAAAAATTTTTATTTGAATTTACTTTTAATCCGGAGACTTTGGATGATGACATTACTTACATCAGAATCGGATTGGAACTAATAAATCTGATAAATAAAGACCCTTCACGGGAGCTTATAAATAAGATGAATTATTATATAAGTAAAATAGATATTGAATCATTTAATAGCGTCAATATTACTGAACTGTATTTAATTGATAAGTATGTGAATCATAATAAGGCGAATCCGTTTATTGTTCAGAAAACTGAGGATATGCTGAACCAATTATACCAGAATGGCGGGTATGTAACGACGGCAGATAATAAAATCGGACAGAATATTGGTTCAACCTTTAAAGCTTTTAATGTAAAAAAAGAGATGTCTTCTATAAGCCAGGAGGAGCAAAAAGAACTGAAGAATTTCCTAAATAGCCTTCATTTGGATAATTATATTTTTAAATTTTCATCAACTATTCCAACTCCGGATTTACGAACCATATATACCGGCTGTAAACTGTCTACATACTTATAAAGTTAAATTTATTTTAACTCATATGTGACAAACAAACACACTCAGGAAATCGGAAATCTGCTGGTTGATATTTTATGTATACTGGCTTATAATATCTATTTGTAGATAGAATGCAGCTTTTGCAGGGAACTGTGCATCCAGCTCGTAAGGAGAAAAATTGGAGACCTTTTTAACTTTACTGATAGACATAATTTTACCCATTTTCATTATGATCGTGGTCGGTTTTGCCGCACAAAAGCTACTGAAAATGGAGGTAAGGACGTTTACAAAGCTCAATATGCATGTTTTTGTTCCATCATTGCTTTTTACGAAGATCTATGAGACACAAATCACGTGGCAGCTTTTTGGTAATGTGCTTATATATATCCTGTCGATTTGCGCCATTATGTTTATACTGGGAGAGATTGTCTCAAGGCTCCTCAAGTATCCGCAATGCACGAAAAAGGCTTTTGTCAATTCGCTTTTATTCTTCAACAGCGGGAATTACGGACTCCCCCTGGTAGAACTGGCCTTCAAAAACAGTCCCGTAGCAACGACTGCTCAGATTTTTATCATGTTCATACAAAACATCACATCCAATACGTTTGGAGTATTTCAGGCCTGCGCCGGAAATGTAGGCTATAAAAAGGCGTTAAAAAATGTCTTTGCCATGCCGTCTATGTTTGTATTGCTTGTTGTGATTCCGATAAAAGTATTTCAATTGCAGGTCCCGGAATTCATCATGCTTCCTTTGCACAACATATCCGGCGGCTTTGTCGCATTTGCCCTGATCACGCTGGGAGTCCAGCTGGCAGAGGTGAAGGTCGCCTTCAACCTGAAAAACATATTTGTTACAAGCATAATCCGTTTGGTGCTGTCTCCTCTGTGCGGGCTTTTACTTGTAAACCTTCTCGGCATACAGGGTATTCTTGCAAAATCGCTGATCATCGGGGTTGCGACGCCCACAGCGGTCAATACTGCCATTATCGCGAAAGAATTTAATAACGAACCGGAGTATGCTTCGCAAATTGTATTTGCCACGACTATTCTAAGCGCTATAACAATTCCTGTCATATTATACCTGATGGGGTAAACTGAGGCCAGGCGAAGATCTCTCCCATCGCCCCATTCATCAGGAAAATCAGTTCTGCAGCGAAATATTCTATTTGCCCTCAAGAAATAACATGCTAAAGCATTCGCAATTATTCTGTGAGACGTATAAGTGCCGATAAATTCGCGTTTATTTCGCTGTAGTATCAGTTCATTCAATATAACTTGTGTGAAA
This sequence comes from Clostridiaceae bacterium, assembly GCA_039679375.1. Taxonomy (GTDB): domain Bacteria; phylum Bacillota; class Clostridia; order Acetivibrionales; family DTU013; genus JBDKVA01. The sequence continues at coordinate 29,639 of JBDKVA010000047.1, read as the reverse complement.
CGACACGATTGGTATATAATTTTATCTGGGTATAGCAGGCGTTTTCATTCCGGGAACCGATGCAAACGGCATGGAAGCCGGAATAGTTTGTTTTGCTGACTCCTGGGGGAGGATACGATGTTTACGGTAAAACTTAGCGAGGTAGTAAAGGAGTTTCAGCTTGAGGAGCTTTGTTCGGATTGCTGTACGGATGATATTGAAATAACCACCTCCGACGTCAACCGGCCGGGCTTGCAGCTGTCCGGCTATATGGAACTCTTTGGTACGGACCGGGTCCAGATCATCGGAAAGGTCGAGATGGCTTATCTTGCAAGCCTATCGCCGCAAGACCGGCTGAAACGGCTGGACGAATATTTCAGGACCGGTTTTCCATGCCTGGTCATCGCAAGGAGTATGGAGCCATTTGAGGAGATGCTGATCGTTTCGAGAAAATACGGCATCCCGATTTTCAGGACGGATGATATCACATCAAGGTTCATGAGCGGACTCATCCGCTACCTGAATGTCATGCTTGCGCCAAGGATATCCCAGCATGGCGTTCTTGTCGAAGTGTACGGAGAAGGCATCCTGATCCAGGGTGAAAGCGGCGTTGGTAAAAGCGAGACCGCTCTGGAACTGGTCAAAAGGGGGCACAGGCTGATCGCAGACGATGTAGTGGAGATAAGAAGAGTTTCCGACAGGACGCTTCTTGGTACGGCGCCGGAGAATATAAGGCACTTCATCGAGATCAGAGGCATAGGCATACTGGATGTGAAGAACCTGTACGGCATGGGTTCGATAAAAATGCAGGAAAACATAAACCTGGTGATGAAACTGGAACACTGGGATGTAAACAAGACATACGACAGGCTTGGACTTGACGACCAATTTACGGATATTCTGGGGATACCGGTACCTTCTTTGATCATTCCGGTCAAGCCGGGCAGAAACCTGGCCATTATTGCCGAAGTGGCGGCAATGAACCACAGGCAGAAGAAAATGGGCTACAATGCCGCCAAGTTTATCAGTGACCGCTTTATGACAGAGGTCATCAAATAGGCTGGAGAAATTGTTTTTATGATGGGGGAATATCATTGAAGCTGGTTGCAGATACGCATACACATACCGTTTCAAGCGGGCATGCCTACAGCACAATACAGGAGAATGCACGTGAAGCGGCTTTGAAGGGAATTGAGGCCATTGCCATGACGGACCATGGGCCATTGATGACGGGGGCTCCATCGTTATTTCATTTTTGGAATCTCAAGGTCATTCCGGAGTTCATTAACGGCGTCCGCGTTTTGAAGGGCGCCGAGGTTAATATCGCCGACTATTCGGGAAGGCTGGACATGCCGGATGAGATGCTTTCAAGGCTTGAATTTGTCAACGCAAGCCTGCATGATGTAACGATCGACCCGGGTACGGTGGAGGAGCATACGAACGCTCTGATCTGCGCACTGAAGAATCCTTATGTGGACGCCGTGGCACACCCGGGGAATCCTACGTTCCAGGTGGATATTGACAGAGTGGTGAAAGCGGCGGCGGAGTATAACAAGCTGATTGAAATCAATAACAATTCCTTTATGGTCAGAAAAGGCAGTAAGGATAATTGCCTGGATTTTGTAAAAAAGTGCAGGAGGTATGGAACAAGGATTACCTGTGGAAGCGATGCCCATATATGCTACGATATCGGCAAGTTCGACGCTGTACTGAAGATCCTTGAAGAAGCCGAAATGCCTGAGGAGCTTGTAATCTGCACATCCCTTGACAGGCTGAACGCTTATCTGGAGGAGAGGGCCGCAAGAAAGGCATTGCACAGGTTTGAGTAACGAAACAGGCTGAATTTTGATTGATGTAATAATTGATTGCACTGCAACAAGTCGCTTTGAGACTTATAGGCGACTTGACCCTGCAAGCCACAGAAACAAAACTTGCAGGGAGCATTTCAGTATTAAAACTTTGAACTGAAATGCTTTGGTGCAATCGGGATTTTACAAAATGCAGCATGCCTGGTAAACGAATCATGCTGCAACTCATGCAGCTTTTGTGCAATGAGGCTGCATGAACAAGCCGATTTTGGAACTTGACCGGCTTGTTGCAGTAAAATCAATAATTTACATATAACAAATATAACATTATATGTATAATGAAATAAATATAATGTTATATGGATTAATTGAATGAAATCAGTTTATTCAATATAGATAAGGATTTTATCCTTAAATTCGAAAGGAGAAGGGATTTGGATAAAATAATGGCAGCCAGACTTCTATCCCGAATGGCAGGAAGTGGCAACGTTTTGACAGATGAGCTGATGGCCCGGCATACTTCCTTCAGGATAGGCGGTCCGGCGGACATACTTGTCACACCCGGCGATACGGAAAGCCTCGCGGCAATCCGGGCAGCTTGTGCAGGCAAGGGCATACCGGTTTTTGTGATGGGCAACGGCACCAACCTGATCGTGCGGGACAAAGGCATCAGGGGCGTTGTGATAAAAATCAGGGAAAATATGAGCTGGTATGAGGTTGAAGGGGAATATATCACGGCGCAGGCGGGAATTTTGCTTTCACGCCTTTCACGTATTGCGCTCGATAATGGACTTTCCGGACTGGAATTTGCCGAGGGCATACCCGGGACACTGGGCGGAGCCGTCGCGATGAATGCCGGCGCCTATGACGGAGAGATGTCCATGGTGGTAGAAAGTACGGAATATTTATGCCCGGACGGAAAAGTAATCACACTTGACAATCATCAGCACTGCTTTGGAAAGCGTTCCAGCTTTATACAGGCCGATAAGGGTGTGGTGCTGAAGTCGCGCATCAGGCTGCAGCAAGGAGACAGGGAACAGATAAAGGCCAGAATGGAAGGGTTTGGCGCACTGCGCCGTGAAAAACAGCCGCTGGATATGCCCAGCGCAGGCAGTATTTTCAAAAGGCCGGAGGGTTATTTTACCGGGAAGCTGGTGCAGGATTGCGGCCTGAAAGGCTTTCGCATCGGAGGAGCGGAGGTGTCGCGACTTCATTGCGGATTTATTATAAATACGGGAAATGCTACAGCTTCCGATGTCACATCACTGATCAGCCATATACAGGATACAGTCCGGGCCAGATTTGGCGTTGAGCTTCAAACTGAAGTAAAAGTCGTCGGAGAGGAGTAAATGGGGCTGATATGAGATTTATAGTTATAACAGGTATATCAGGTGCGGGAAAGAGCCTTGTTGCACAATATCTTGAAGATGCGGGGTTCTTTTGCATAGACAACCTTCCGCCGCTCCTGATACCCAAAATATCGGAAATTTGTTCGCAGAGCTACAGGAAAATGGACAAGATCGCTCTTGTAATAGATATCCGCGGAGGGGAGCTCTTGAATGACCTGTTTCCGGCTTTGGAGGCACTAGCCGGGGAAGGGCACACCTATGAGATCCTTTTCATGGAAGCATCCGACAAGGTGGTTATAAAACGTTACAAGGAATCCCGCCGGTCGCATCCGCTTGCACAGGAGGGAAGGCTTCTCAAGGGTATTGCAGAGGAACGGAGGGTACTGCAGAAAATAAAGGACAGGGCTGATTATGTCATAGAAACCTCAAACCTTACACCAAAGCAGCTTAAGGAAGCCATCAGCGGAATTATCGGGAATGACAGTACATTTCACGGTCTGATCATAAATATCATTTCCTTTGGCTTCAAATATGGCATTCCCATCGAATGCGACCTGATTTTTGATGTCCGCTTTATTCCGAATCCTTTTTATATCGAATCGATGAAAAAGCAGACGGGAAAGCATGAAAATGTGAAGGAATATGTACTTAAAATGCCGGAAACGATTGAGTTTCTGGACAAACTCAATTCCATGCTGGATTTCCTCATACCTAATTATGTAAAAGAAGGCAAGTCCCAATTGGTCATCGGAATTGGATGTACGGGCGGAAGACACCGTTCTGTGGCGATAGCCGATGAGCTTTATAGAGATCTTATCGATAAGCAGCATAGAGCAGTCATAGAACACAGAGACATAGAGAAGGATGGCAGGGGTGCAGGCAGATGAAACTGATGGAGTGGTTCCGTCCCGGTCTTCATATCAAAAGATGGCTGCTTTTGGCATTTGCGGGCGTCGGCTTGGCTAGTGCGGGCATATCCGTTTATGTTTTCGTCGGAATGGAACATAATAGTTTGTTAAAGGTCATTCTTATGATAGCCGCCGTTATATCCGGCGGCATAATGGTGCTGATATCCGTGAGGAAATTAGGCCGTATCGTGCTCGCTGCCATCAATTCGAGCACGTTTGGCATGCCGATCGACTCCGATAGGCTTGGTAAATTGCTCTATGACAAGAGGATCCTGATAAAGGGGCCAAAAATTGTTGCCATAGGCGGTGGCACCGGTCTTGGTACCATGCTGCGCGGATTGAAGATCTATACTTCCAATCTGACTGCAGTTGTTACAGTAGCGGATGATGGCGGCGGTTCAGGCGTATTGAGGCAGGAGCTTGGCATGCTGCCGCCCGGCGATATCCGTAACTGTGTGCTGGCTCTGGCGGATACGGAGCCGATCCTGGAGCAGCTGCTTCAGTACAGGTTCAGGGAGGGCAACCTGAAGGGGCAAAGCTTCGGCAATCTCTTCCTTGCGGCGATGGATGGAATTTCATCAAGCTTTGAGGAGGCAGTCCGGAAAATGAGCGATGTTCTGGCTGTGACAGGCAGGGTGCTGCCGGTCACACTCGACAATGTCATGCTCTGCGCCGAGCTGGAGGATGGCTGCCAGATTTGCGGAGAGTCTAAAATAGGGACGCACAACAGCATCCACAAGGGCAGGATAAAAAGGGTGTATCTGGAGCCTTCCGGAGCAAAACCGCTGCAGGACGTACTGGATGCGATCAACGAGGCGGATATCATCGTGCTCGGACCTGGCAGTCTTTATACGAGCATTATTCCAAATCTGCTGGTAAAGGGGATATGTCCTGCAATCAAAAAGAGCAAGGCGCTTAGGGTATATGTCTGCAATGTCATGACACAACCCTCCGAGACGGAAGGCTATACGGTCTCCGATCACATTGCGGCATTGGAGGAGCATTCCTATAAAGGGATCGTCGATTGCTGCATCGTAAATAATGCGTCTATTCCGCCGGATTTGAGGGAAAAATACAAGAACGACGGTGCGGAGCAGGTCATGATCGACATGGAAAAGCTGTCAGGCGGCGGTATCCGGTTGATCGAAGGAAATTATCTGTCGAAGAAAAACAATTATGCCAGGCACAATCATCAAAAACTTGCTGCGACCGTTGTGGAGCTTGTTGCTGAAAAAGTGCTCGCAAAAGACCGCAAGAGAATCCTGGATTATTATTACATCAAAGACAGGTTGAAGAAAGCGGAAAAAGACCAGAAGAAGGCAAAAGCATTGAAATATCATGAATCATAAAGCAAACGGCAATATAACGAGGCAATTAAGGTAATATGGCGTAAAGGCAGTATTGGAAGGGGAATGGCTTAAATGAGATTTGGAAAAGCGGAATGGAGCACCTGGGAACGGGCGGCTGAGAAGGAATGGCTGCTTACCAATGGGATCGGCGGATTTGCGTCTTCTACGATCACCGGCGGGAATACCCGCAGATATCACGGGCTCCTGATCGCAGCGCTGAAGCCCCCGCTCATGAGGCATCTGGTGCTTTCGCAGCTGCATGAGACCGTTATGGCAGGCGGCAATACATACAATCTGCATTCCTTTTCAACGGGCGATTATATCATGAAAGGCTACCTTCATCAGCGGAGCTTTGAACTAAACCCTTTGCCTGTATTTACGTATTGCATGGGCGACCTGATGATCGAAAAGACGATCACGATGGTTTATGGTGAAAATACCGTCGCAGTCGTGTACCGAATCAGAAGCGGAGCTGAAAAAGCAACAATGAGGATCACACCGCTGATCAATTTCAGGGACTACCACAGCAATTCCAGCAGGCATCACATGAGGTTCGGACAGGAACCGGGTATGGACAGCACCAGAATCAGGCCTTATGATATGGACCTGTACATCACCCTCAGGTGCAGCGGAAGCAGGTTTGTCCCGGCACGGGACTGTTGGTTTGAAAATATGTATTACCAGACGGAGCGGGAAAGAGGACTCCACGCCTCCGAAGACCACTATATTCCCGGCAGCTTCGATATCACAGTCGAAGAGGGGAGTGACACGCAGATCACATTTATTGGTACGGTTGAGAAGGAATGCGGTCATATTGACGGGCAAATGCTCATAAATGAAGAAAAAGCCAGGCAGGCGGCTCTTGTTGAAAAGGCAGGGTATACGGATGAATTTGCCTGCATGCTGGTAAGGGCTGCCGACCATTTTATTGCTTACAGGCAGTCGACAGGCGCAAAAACGATACTGGCCGGTTATCCATGGTTTACCGACTGGGGCAGGGATGCGATGATCTCATTATGCGGTCTGACGCTTTCCACCGGACGGTATGACGATGCAAAGCAGATCCTGTGCACATTTGCAAAATATATACAATATGGGCTCGTACCCAATATGTTCCCGGACGAAGGAGGAGACCCGGGCTATAATTCGGTAGACGCAGCATTGTGGTATTTTGAGGCTGTCGGTAAATATATCGAATATACGGGCGATACTGCAGTTGTGCGTGAGAAGCTTTACGATTCCATGCTCCGGATATTTGAAAGCTATGTAAAAGGCACGCTTCACAATATCCATATGGATGAAGACGGCCTCATCACAGCAGGCGATGAGAATACACAGCTTACTTGGATGGATGCAAAGATGGGAGCCACCGTTTTCACCCCGAGGCATGGAAAAGCTGTAGAAATCAACGCCCTTTGGTATAATGCGGTCAAAGTACTGGAAATGCTGGCCTCGGAGTTCGGCCTGGAAAAAGGGAAATACCAGAACGTGGCCAGGTTGGTGAAGAAGAGCTTTAAAAAGACCTTCTGGAATGAAGATGGCAAATATTTGTATGATGTGATAAATGGACAGTTCAAAGATGCCAGTGTACGGCCGAACCAGATCCTCGCCGTCAGTCTCGCATTCCCCGTAATGGAAGGTTACGAGGCCAGATGTGTGGTCGAAAAGGTGTGGAAGGAATTGTATACGGCATATGGATTAAGGACCCTTTCACCGGGTTCCCCGGGCTACAGGGGGCAGTGTACCGGCGACCAGGCCGCAAGGGATTCGGCATATCATCAGGGGACGGCCTGGGCATGGCTGTCCGGTCATTTTATCACGGCGTTTTCCAGAACCTTTGGGAAAGAGCAGGAATACAGCGATATAACCTCCTCGTTCCTCGAACCCTTCAGGGATCATTTGTATAATGCCTGCCTCGGAAATATTTCGGAGATATTTGACGGCAATGAACCGCTGACGCCGAGAGGCTGCTTTGCCCAGGCCTGGAGCGTGGCCGAGGTGCTCAGGGCATATGAAGAGCAGAGACCGGGGAAGAGCAGAGACCAGAGACTAGAAACCAGAGACCAGAAAAGAGCAGGGACCGGGGAAGAACAGAGACTAGAGAGTAAAGAGCAGAGAACAAAGAACGGAGTGCATTGAAATGTCCTTTTCATCCACTGTAAAAAATGAATTGTGCCGTCTGGAAAACTTGAATGACTGCTGCCTTTTTTCAGAGCTTGCAGCCACGCTTTGCCTGAACGGTTCGGCTTCGATCGTACCCGGAAGTGGAACAAATATACGGATCACAACGGAAAATGCCGCTTTTGCCAGGAGGATTTACAGCAACATCCGCAAGCTTTATGGCATTTACCCCGAGGTCACGATCCGAAAGAGTAAGAAGCTGAAAAAACATGTATCCTATATGCTCTTTATCACCACAACCATTGGCTCCGAAAAGTTTCTTGAACTGGCCGGAGTGACCGTGAAAGCCGATACTGAAGGGCAAGCTCCCGAGATCGTGCTTTCAGGCAGAAACAGCCTGAAGTATCAATGCTGTAGAAAGGCATTCCTGAGGGGTGCGTTTCTGGCGGGAGGTTCCATCAGCGACCCTGAAAAGACCTATCACTTGGAGCTTACCTCGCGCACCAGGCTGCAGGCACAGCAACTCAGCAGGATTCTGGGCACTTTCAAGCTGAAGGCAAGGATCATCATGCGAAAGGGAAGTTTCGTGACATACCTTAAAGAGGGCGAGAATATCGTTGATTTCCTCAATATCATCGGAGCCCACTCTGCGCTGATGGAGCTTGAAAATGTCAGGATCCTCAAGGGAATGCGCAATACGGTCAACAGGATCGTCAACTGTGAAACGGCCAATCTCGAGAAAACTGTCAACGCATCCATACGCCAGGTAGAGAACATTAAATATATAGCTGAAAATATCGGGTTTGACACACTGCCTGAAAGTCTGAGGGATATTGCCGAGCTCAGGCTGGAATACAATGACGCCAATCTGGTGGAGCTCGGGCAGCTTTTAACACCGCCTATCGGCAAATCCGGGGTCAACCACCGGCTTAGAAAGCTTGACCAGATCGCAGAAAAACACAAGGAACAGTATGGAAAAGCATAGCGCCAAAAACGCATACAGCTGCTATTACAAGACAGCCAGGATCATTTCTGTGTCGCTTTATGTAATAAAAAAAAATCAATTCTACAAAAGTTTCCATATTTCTTTGAAGGAAATTCCATAAATTTGAAGAATTAGTTATAGTAACTTATTGCCACGAAATTGAAATAAAAAACAAGAAAATAGTTTCACATTCGCGGCAATAAGTACATTCGTTGGGTTGTGGGCGGTAGCCCACATTAGATACTCAATTGACAGGATACGGAGGGTTTATATTGAATATTAAATTTTCCAGCAGAGGATCTACGCTGATTGCAGCATTTACAGGCGAACTGGATCATCATTTCGCAGAGTATGCAAGGAATAAGATCGAAGGAGAATTATTGAAGGCTACGACAAGAAATGTGGTATTCGACTTCTCTGCATTAAGCTTTATGGATAGCTCAGGTATCGGCGTGATCGTCGGCAGGTATTCGAATATCAGAAAGCTGGGAGGCAGTGTGGTGATTATTTGCAGGAACGAAAAAATTTGCCGCATATTGGAGCTGTCGGGAATACTCAAGCTGATTCCGGTGTATGAAAATCTGGACATGGCGCTCAACGCTCTTCGTAGCGCATGATGCACGGAAGCCGGATAATATGAACAAGTATGGATAAGGGGAGAGAATGGAATGCAGCCTATAAATGAAATGAAAATCGAATTTGTGAGCAAGTCAAGTAATGAAGCTTTTGCAAGAGTGGTGGCAGCCGCCTTTGCATCCCAGCTGGATCCGACTCTTGAGGAGCTGGCGGACGTCAAAACGGCTGTTTCGGAGGCTGTGACGAATGCGATCATACACGGCTATGAAAATAAATATGGGATCATAAAGATGATATGCAGGCAGTACGACAGGAGTATTGAGATCGAAATATCCGATGAGGGAAAGGGAATAGAAGATATACAGCAGGCCATGCAGCCGCTGTACACATCAAAACCGGAAATGGAGCGCTCCGGCATGGGCTTTACCGTTATGGAAAGCTTTATGGACAGAATCGAGGTCAAGTCAAAGCCGGGAGAGGGTACAACGATTGTACTCTACAAAAAGTTTGGATCTCTTGATGCATAAAGCGCGTATTGCTAAATATGCGGTACGGCTGATCTGCCGTTGCATTACCGTATAGGAGCGGTTGCAGGTTTTCCGGATACAAAATAGTTTTATGTACAAAACAGGTTTATGTTGTGCCGGATTGTACTGTTACAGTTATTTGCTGTTATTGTTTTCTCAACAATTTTTTTTAGCCGCAGAATGTAAAAATAATGAAAGATTAACAATAAATAATAGAGATACAATGTGAAGAGAAAGGTTTTCGTATGAGAGACAATCCGTATAAGAATATAGATACAATACAGCTTATTACAATGGCCAAGGCAGGTGATAAAGCCGCCCAGAGCGTACTTGTCGAAAACAACATCGGGCTTGTCTGGAGCATAGTTCGAAGATTCCAGAACAGGGGGCATGAGATAGAGGATCTTTTCCAAATAGGATGTATCGGGCTCATTAAGGCAATCAATAAATTTGATACAACCTTTGAGGTGAAGTTTTCCACTTATGCAGTGCCGATGATCATCGGGGAGATCAAACGGTTTTTACGCGATGACGGCATGATCAAGGTAAGCCGGTCGCTTAAGGAGGTTTCCAACAAGGTAAGGGTAACAAAGGAGATCATGAGCAAGGAGCTTGGCCGTGAGCCGTCCATCAGCGAAATGGCGGAGCGGCTTGATATTTCCAGTGAAGAATTGGTAATGGCCGTTGAAGCGGGTTATACTCCGGAATCTCTTTTCAATCCGGTCGGAGAAGGCGATAATTCTTCGCTTATGCTGATCGACAAATTAGATGATGAATGCAATGATAAGGAAACGGACATTATCGACAAAATAGCATTGAGACAGGTACTCGATACACTCAAGCCAAGAGAAAAACAGATTATCGTTCTGAGATATTTCAAGGAAAAAACACAGGTTCAGATTGCAAAATTACTAGGTATTTCACAGGTTCAGGTTTCAAGGATCGAAAAAAAGATCCTGGAGGATATGAAAAACAGGATCAATCTCAATTGACAAATGTTGATTAACATTTCTTTACTGCATATAACAATGTATCTTATCTAATAATAATATATGATTTAATAAATAAAAAATCGGGGTGTTAGGTATGCTTGCCATAATAAACAGGTACAAGTTATTTTTGATTATTATTGCACTTGTGCTTTTAGCTGTACTGATCTGGATGATTGCCGCGGGACAGGGAGAAAAGGGCGATCCGTCAAGAGGCGTTTTTGTTCTGTCGCATTTCAGGTCCGTTTTATAACATGACCGGAGGGAGGCTGTAATCGTTGCAACAGGTAATGACAAGAGAAGAGTATAAGAAATACGTTGACAGCAAGTCGTCGGATTCAAAGGTAATAAGAAATGTTTGCAGGGCATACCTGGTCGGAGGCTTGATATGTGCAGTCGGTCAATTTTTTGCCAACTCCTTTAAGCAGATGGGTTTTGATCCTGAAATCACTTCATCTCTTACATCAATGACAATGGTATTCCTTGGAGTCCTATTTACAGGCTTGAATGTCTATGATGACCTGGGAAGATTTGCAGGAGCAGGTTCGATCGTGCCGATCACAGGCTTTGCAAATTCGATCGTTTCCCCGGCGATGGAATATAAAAGTGAAGGCTATGTGCTTGGAATAGGCGCACGCATGTTTTTAATAGCAGGGCCGGTATTGGTATATGGCATTTCAGCTTCGATCGTAGCAGGGATGATTCATTATCTTCTTCGATTCTAGCCGTTGATACAACCACCCGGTCTCCGCCGTTAATTTTTTATCATTATGAAAGGAATCAAACAGGAATGCTGGAGAAAAAACTCGGCAGACAAACCGTAAAATTGCAAAAACCGCCTTCAATTATCGCAACCGCTTCAATTGTAGGTCCGAAGGAAGGTAAGGGGCCGCTTGCCACTTACTTTGACCAGGTGATCGATGATGAGCTTTGGGGAGAAAAAAGCTGGGAAATGGCAGAGAGCAAACTGATGAGAGAGGTGCTCGGGAAGACAGCTGTCAAAGGGTCCATGGCTGTCAGCGGGCTGGATTACATTTTTGCCGGTGATCTTTTGAATCAATGCATAGCAGCCAGCTTTGGACTTCGTGAATCGGGTATTCCCTTATTCGGGTTGTACGGAGCGTGCTCCACAATGGGAGAAACCATGAGCCTCGGCGCCATGCTGATCGATGGAGGATTTGCCGCAAATGTGATTTGTATGACCTCCAGCCATTTCTGCTCGGCAGAGAAGCAGTTCCGGTATCCCCTCGAGCTCGGTACGCAGAGGCCGCCGACGGCACAGTGGACAGTGACGGGCGCGGGGGGGGCATTGTTGTCGTCGGAAGGGAGCGGCCCATTTATAACAAGGGTTACAACAGGAAAAATTGTAGACATGGGGATAAAGGATCAGAACAATATGGGAGCGGCCATGGCTCCGGCAGCGGCAGATACGATATATGCCCATTTTGAGGATACCGGATTGCCTAAGGACTACTATGATATGGTAGTAACGGGAGACCTGGGCAGGGTCGGAAGCGAAATTGCCGATGACCTGTTATCCTCGAACGGTGTGCGTATCGGCGGGATATTGAAAGATTGCGGGCTGATGATATATGACAAGACCCAGGATGCACATGCCGGAGGCAGTGGATGTGGTTGTTCGGCTACGGTGTTTGCAGGCTTTTTATATGACAGCCTGAAAAAGGGAAAGATCAGCAAACTGCTGTTTGTGCCTACCGGTGCTTTGCTCAGCCCTACAAGCGTGCAACAGGGAGAAACCATCCCGTGTATCGCACATGCTCTGGCAATTGAGACTGGACTGCAAAATTCATAAAAGCTGGAAAAAGAGCACATCGCAGACGGCTCATAAAAGCAATTCGAGATGTAGCATCGTAAATTGCCCATAAAAGCCGCGATGTAATATCGTAAATGGCTCATAAATGGAGGTATTGGATGCAGCAAACATTAATGTCTTATGTAAATGCATTTCTGGTAGGCGGATTGATTTGCGCAATTGGCCAGGTCCTGATCGACAAGACGAAGATGTCATCCGCAAGGATTCTGGTGCTTTTTGTCACAAGCGGAGTTGTTCTGGCATCGCTTGGCTTATATCAAAAGTTTGTGGATTTCGGAGGCGCCGGTGCGACTGTGCCGCTTACCGGTTTTGGATACAGCCTTGCAAAAGGTGCATTTAATGATGTGGAAAAATATGGACTTCTGGGTGCGTTTACCGGCGGGATCAGGGCAACTGCCGCCGGTGTAGCAGCAGCTGTTTTTTTCGGTTACATTGCATCCGTTGCATTTAAACCAAAGCCGAAAAGATAAAGTTTGAGAAAGGGAATTATGGCAAAACGGAAAGTAATTTTAGTGACGGATGGAGACATGGTCGCAAAAGAAGCTGTAGAAACAGCCGCCAGAAATATCGGGGGCAGGTGCATTTCTTCATCCGCCGGTAATCCGACAACGCTTAACGGGGAGGAAATGGTAACAAAAATCATGGAAGCGGCTCATGATCCGGTCGTGGTCATGGTGGATGACAGAGGTGCAAAAGGACAGGGTCCAGGTGAGGCTGCCATGGCCGCCGTGCTTGACAGCAAGGAGTTTGACATACTCGGCGTTGTGGCTGTATCATCGAACGGAAAAGACTGTAGCGGGCTTGACGTAAACTGTTCGATTACAAAAGACGGCGAGGTAATACACAGCGCTGTAGACAAGTATGGTGAAAATACACATACCGATAAAATTTGCGGAGATACATTGAGCATACTCAAATCAAGACATGGAATTTTCATTATAGGTATAGGAGATCCCGGTAAAATGGATTACATGGATGAGGTGCTGAAAGGAGCGCCTGTTACGACCAAAGCACTCAGGATGATCATGGATCACAGTGGAATAACGTAGCTGGTGCAACGTATTAATCGATCTTCCTTATCACTTTCAATGAAGAATATTGACTATTCTTGTCGAAAAGTATTATGAAAAGAAGGATTTTTTACGATAATATAGAATAACTAAAATTAAAAACCTTCATTACATTTATGATAAGGCAGGTATCGATCTCATGAATATTGAATATATCAACCCATTTATTGAAGCCAGTCAGACTGTATTAAAGCAAATAGCGTCCCTGGAGGCCAAACTTGGAAAAGTATACTTGAAAACATCTCCATATAAGAGCGAAGATATTATCATTTTAGTAGGATTGACCGGGAAAATGCGCGGACAGGCCATTTTCTCAATGAGCAGGGATTTTGGGATGAAAATAGCATCCTGTATGATGATGGGCATGCAGGTAACGGAATTTGATGAAATATCAAAAAGCGCTATTTCGGAACTGGCCAATATGATTATGGGAAATGCCGCTACACTGCTTTACAACAGAGGCATCAACATAGATATCACTCCTCCGTCCTTATTGATGGGTGAGAATATGCAAATTACCTCAAGCAAGATGAAAACGATATGTATCCCGCTGCTGATCGGTGAAACCGACCGGATCGATCTGGATATCTCTACGGAAGGAGAATAGGTAAAGAATGATAAGCTGCCCATATGGAAAATGAACCATAAAGGCAGCTTTTATTGCAGCTGTTATTTGTTACTGTTGCTTTTCTATGGCGTCACGCGCCGATTTTATAGCTTCCCTTATGGCGGCGGCCTGTTCCTTTGTTATTGTCCCGTCCTTCACAAGCTCATTTAGAATACCGTGCTTCTTTGAATGATGCTTGCACTTTTCATCCTTGCAATGCTTCTTTTGGCCATCCGGAGCAGTTTTTCCCTTTTCGGGTTCGATTTTCTCCCTTTTTGCCGCTATTGCTTTTAATACAGCGTCTTCCTGGGCTTTAGTTATGGTTCCGTTCTTTACCAGGGCATCCAGCGCGGACTTCACTATGGCCTGCTTTTGTCCTTTCTGTATTTGTTCCGTCCTGCTCATGTCAGGATGCATGGACGAGCAGTTGGCGCAGCCAGCGGCCAGTTCCGGAGTATTCCGTATAGTTTCATCGCTATTTATGGCAGAAACGCGTGCAGCTCCTGAAACAGCTATCGTCCCTGCAAGTATCATTCCCACGATGAATTTTTTAAAAGACATATTTTGTCACTCCTTTCATAATGATATTTTATATCATCTTTTATTTTTTACAGAGGCGTTCACATTTATATGTGTAATAACTGTGACCAAAACATTAATCAGGAAATATATGTTGAATATTGATGCAATTTAATATAAAATTAATACAAATCTAATTAATTCCATTCATAATTCATATTTGTAATCATTCAAAATATAATACTCATTTAATTTGAAGGGGGATGAAAAGTATGTCCGGACCGGCAGTGCATCACATCATTGCAAGGGAATACCTTGAAAATGTTCTGAAGAGAAAGTATACGGACGCATCAAGTGCTGACTTTTGGAAAAAGATTGATTATGGTGATTTTGCACCTGTGTACCACCTTGGATCCCAGGGACCCGATATCCTTTTTTTCAATACGAATGATTGGCCTCTCGGCGGTGTTATTAAGCCAATTGCGAAGACCTACATCGAAGTGATGGACTTTATCGAGGAATTCAAGAAAAAGCTGATGGAGCTTATACCGGAAGAAGTATGGGCTCTTATTTCCACACTCGAGACACTTGCTGCGGATGCAGTGGAGAGGTCGGTTCTTCTAAATGAAATATCCGGGATAATTGGTGATGTACAGAATAATATCGATGCCTTAAAAACAATAGTTGAAACGAAGATCGAAGAGTATGTCACGGATTCCTTCGACTTGTTCAATATTATTAAGCATCCTCAGCAGCACGGGCAGAAATTTAGTGAATGGTGGTGGTTTGATACGCTGCACACCCGCCGGACAGGCAGATTTTTGAAAGAACTCATGATGAATTCCGGCGAATATTCAATGGAAAGAGCATATGCTCTTGGATACCTTACACATTATGCCGCCGATATTGTCGGACATCCCTATGTAAATGCCGTCTCGGGCGGACCTTACAGGACTCATTCACAGCGTCACAAGACCGTGGAAAACCATCAGGATGTATGGGCTTATAAGGAGTATATGAAAGATGAGTTTGTTATGAGCAAGCTCTCGGAAAAATACATAGTGGACGGCAACATTTACAAGCTTCCGGACCAGTTAAAGGAATTCATACTGAAGTGTGTAAGGAATACGTATTATGACAATGGAAAATCGCTTTACGGAAGGTCTATGGATGCAAGCGACCTTGACATTTCCTATTCGGTTTGGCTCAAGTGGTTCACCATTACGACGTATGACACCGAGCTGCCTGCCCCAAAACCATACTCGCTCACGGCAGAGATCGCGCAGGCTTGGCAGCAGTTTACCGGCAATGTGGGCGACATAGCAGATCTGGTTGGCAATGCAATGTCGGGAAACGGCGGAATATTAAGCTTTTTTGAGGCGCTGGCGGCACTTATCGCCGGTCCGTTCCTTTTAGCGGCGGCAATCGCCGATTTTATCGCGGGTTCGGTTACAACGATTGGAGCGGCGCCGCTGCGCTTTTTCCTGTCGCTGACTTACGAAGCGCTTTACAACTCCTATATGAATTTCCGGAACGGAGTCGTCCTGAACGGGTTTGCCTTCCCTTACCAGAGCGGATTGAGCAACTATATGACAAAGCATATGACCAATACGGCAGATACGGATATTTTCGGGCATAATGCCAGGTCACTTTCCCTGGCGCATGCATACCCTTCAAAAAAATACAAGAAGGCGGGCATGGAGGCGGAAAGCCATCTTATCTACCCATGGCCGTCTGCAGTCAACCTGGAAGCGGATCAATGCACTGGTTTTCCGTCGCAGTATTACAACAAAACACCTGAATGGTATATGACAAACAGGGATCACATTTTAAACAGGAAAAGATATGATTACTTCAGAAATTTTACAGAAGCTTCTGCTGCCAATCCGCCCGTGACCGAAATGGAATCGAATTTCAATACCCTGTTTGATATTGCCGCCTCAAATGGACTCGGAAATGCAGTGATGTTCAGCGACGTACTGTATGCGGACTTCATTGCGGGCGGGCCGAAAACGGAATTCGGTGATTTTAACCTGGATTCCGACAGGGGTTATGCATTCAAATGCTGGAGGAAGGTGAAGGATAAAACCCTGGTCAATACAGCTGTCAACGACTCCCCGACTACGAATGCAGCAATTGAATCAGATAATACCGTTAAAAATATTCAAACCGATATTATTGATCCGAATGGAGGTGTAGTCATATGATAAGCAGGGAATTTATCATCGAGAAGAGAAGGAAGGCCAGAGAAGCACTGGAGCGCTACAAAGCAGAAGGAATCAAAAGGCGGATGGATGACGGCTACCATGAAAACGGTGATAATGGCCATGAAAATGAGGATAAGCCCGAATATACCGGGGCTACCTTCCTCTATATGAGGGCATATGACGGCGATACGGGAGCGAGGCCTGTCCCTTCAGGCATCACATACTGGCTCAGCCCCGACATTGAGATTTATAAGGACGGAGCTCTGGTCGACACGGCAAATCCACTTGAACCAAATCAAAACTATACATTAAGGGTCACGGTGAGAAATGGCGGAGACCTTGATTGCAGCTCCTGCATGGTTGACATATTCATCACGCGGCCGTCTGTAGGATTCTCTGTTGATGAGATGCTGCGCATAGGCTTTGCGGGAACATCGGTAGCTGCGCATTCATCAACAGATGTTGACTTCCCGTTTACTGCAGCTGAAGAAATGTGCGGGCACAGATGCATGTTCGCAAGAGTTTACAGCCTCATAACAAATGATTTCCCGGCTGATTTTATATACTTCAACACCTCCGGGGACAGGCATATAGGACAGCAGAACATCAATATCGTCAGACAGGGGGAGACTGTCGGATTTAACATTGTACCGGGGAAAGCAGCCGCGAACGGGGAATTTGAAATTACGCTGAAAAAGCATCTGAAGGGTTTTACAAAGGACGCGGCAATAAATAAAAAGTATAATATTCTTACGAAGAAAAACGTTAGCATCGGGGATTTTCAATTGAAAAAGATTGAAACACCGGCTTTTCCGGGCAGGATCAACGATGTGAAAAGGCCTGATATACCCAGAATACCGGATACCACCGGGAAGAAGATTATTGTAAGGGAAGATTTAAAGGATGTGAAGCGCTTCGGCAGGAATTCATGGAAGCAGCAGCTGACGGAGGGGACGAATAAATTGGACATAAAGGTCCCATTCCTCGGGCTTCAGGGAAATGAAGCCGTACCGCTGGAGCTGACGGTGAAAGATCCCGGGACAGGTAAAGCAATCGGTGGGATCACATTGCTTGTGGTTAAGTAAAAAATCACTCGAATTGTATTGGCATCTTGATTATTTGTGGTAATATAAATATAATCGTATCAATTAAGTTACGCTAAAGCTATATTGCAATGCGATATGAGTTTTAGCGTTATTTATGGGCGGGAAGGGCGGAGTAAAGCCTGAAGCAGCTTTATCATACGGCCATATGGCGCTTGCTCAATTTTAACATGCTTTGGGAGTGAAAGTGGATTGTCAGTACATATCGCTTTGGTAGAGCCGGAAATACCGCAAAATACAGGCAACATAGCAAGGACATGCGCTGCAACGGGTACAGGACTGCACCTTGTCAAGCCGCTTGGCTTTTCAATAGAGGACAGATATCTGAAAAGAGCCGGACTCGATTACTGGAACAAGGTGCTTGTAAGCTGTTGCGGCAGTTTTGCTGAGCTGAAGGAAAAGTACGGCGGGTATACTTTTTTTTATGCTTCGACTAAAGCAGGGCAGTCCTACACAGATGTCACATATCCCGAAGATTGCTTCCTTGTCTTTGGTAAGGAGACTGCAGGCCTTCCCGAGCAATTGCTTGAAGCGAACCGGGAAACCTGTATCCGAATACCCATGAAGCCGGGCATCCGCTCTCTTAATCTGTCTAATTCCGTGGCGGTAATACTTTACGAAGTTTTAAGGCAGCAAGGCTTCAAAAATATGAATTTAAAAGGGAAAATGGGAATGGAGTGATTTTTATGGTAAACAAAGAAAGAATAGTAGAAGAATTTATTAAACTAGCAAGCATTGACAGCCTTTCGAAGAAGGAACGCCAGATGGCGGATACACTTATCCAAAAGCTGAAAGCCATGGGGTATGAAGTGTTTGAAGACAATGCCGGGGAAAAGACAGGTGGAGATACTGGAAACCTGATATGTAATATAAAAGGTACAAAGGCTGTGCCGGCGCTTATGTTGTCTGCCCATATGGACACAGTTGTACCCGGCATCGGCAAGAAACCCAGGGTTGACGGCAGCTATATCAGATCCGACGGCACGACGGTACTCGGCGGAGATGATCTTTCCGGCGTTGTGTGTATCTTTGAGGCACTCCGGGTTTTGAAAGAAAAGAACATTGAACATGGAGACATTCAGGTCGTGTTTTCGGTAGATGAGGAAACCGGGCTTTCCGGATCTAAAAATATGGACTACAGCCGCATCTATTCCAAATACGGCATTGTGCTCGACAGTGACGGACCCATAGGGTCTGCAGCAGTGAAAGCTCCTGCACAGATCAACATGTTCGTCACCCTGAAGGGAAGGGCATCCCATGCCGGAATGGCGCCCGAAAAGGGAATCAGCGCAATACAAATTGCAGCAGCGGCAATCTCTTCAATGAAGCTTGGACGTGTTGATTTTGAGACAACGGCAAATATCGGCGTTATCCAGGGCGGTCTGGCAACGAACATTATTTGCGAAAGGGTAGACATCAAGGCTGAAGCCAGGAGCAGGGACCCGAAGAAGCTGGAAGCCCAGATTTCACATATGAGGGAGTGCTTTGAGAAGGTGGCATCGCAATTCGGTGGGGAAGTCGAGTTCAAAACGGAAACAGCCTATCCTTCCTACAGCATAGCAAAGGACGCGAAAATAATCAGCATCTTGAAAAAGGCGGCGGGAGAGGCGAAGGTAGAGCTGAAACTGAATGAAACCGGCGGGGGCAGCGATACAAATATTTTCAACGGAAAAGGAATAGAATCGATTGACGTCAGTGCGGGCATGGATAAGGTACATACAGTTGAAGAACAAATATTGATCGACGATCTGGTAAAAGCCACAGAGTTTGTGATTTGTATTATCAGGAATATCGAATAGGAGGTGCAGTATGGTAAAGAAAATCGGGGTAATGACGGGAGGCGGGGACTGCCCGGGGCTGAATGCAGTACTCAGAGCTGTTGTAAAGACCGCCATGGTCAAATACGGCTATGAGGTGGTCGGCTTCAAGGACGGCTACAGAGGATTGGTGCTCAATGACTATATAAGATTCAAGTCCGGCGACGTTTCAGGCATCCTGGACAAGGGCGGCACGATCCTGGGAACCTCCAACAGGGACAATCCGTTCAAATTCAGGGTCGAGAACAATGGAAAGGTGAATTATGTCGACATGTCCGACAAGGCAATAGAGAATGTCAATGCCCTAGGGATCGACTGCATGGTATTGATCGGCGGCGACGGCACGCTTACCAGCGCCAGGGATTTTGCAAGAAAAGGCCTGAATGTGGTTGGCGTCCCGAAAACAATCGATAACGATCTGTCCGCCACCGATACGACCTTTGGCTTTATGACAGCAGTCGATACGGCGACGGAAGCGATCGACAAGCTGCATTCCACCGCTGAATCCCACCACAGGGTCATGATCCTCGAGGTCATGGGCAGGTATGCAGGCTGGATTGCGCTGGAAGCCGGGATCGCAGGCGGAGCAGACGTCATATTGATACCTGAGATACCGTATGATATTTCAAAAGTTACCGACAAAATACTTGAAAGAAAGATCGAAGGCAAGCATTTTAGCATTGTCGTCGTAGCGGAAGGCGCAAAAGCTCTTGATGGCAAGATGATCATCAGCGAGATGGACGAAAACTGTCCGGATCCGATCAAGCTTGGCGGGGTCGGAAACAAGGTAGCCGCTGAAATTGAGAAGTTGACAGGAATCGAAACGAGGGTCACGGTACTTGGCCATTTGCAAAGGGGCGGCAGGCCGAACCCGTTTGACAGGGTATTATCGACAAGATACGGCGTAAAGGCAGTGGAGACGGTGAGCGAAGGGAAATTCGGTACCATGGTCGGGCTGCGCGGACGCGAAATAGTGGCTGAATCGCTGGAGGAAGCCGTGGGCAAACTGAAGACCGTGCCGCCGGACGGCGAGCTGGTTGGGATCGCAAAGAGCCTGGGAGTCAGCTTTGGAGATTAGGAGTTTCCGTGCGGACTCCCAGAATATAGCAGGAGATGACATAATGGATTTTGCAGAAATAACGCTGCATGACAAATATGAATTCGACCGTTTGATCAAACAGCACAAACCGCAGATATCGGAACTGACCTTTACCAATTTGTTTGCATGGAGGCATTATTACAAATTCAGATACACCGTCAAGGCTGGGCTTTTGTGCATCGTATCGGCTCCGTTGAAGGGGGAGCCGTTTGCTATGATGCCGGTAGGGAATGTCAATGAAGAGAACTTTTCCGAAGCACTTTCCTCCTTGAAGGAGTATTTTAAAGGCAGAGGCTGGAGATTTGCATTCAAAAAAATTTCCAGCGAGGAACTGCATTATTTCGAAAACAGGATTTCATCCCGGGGTTCCGTGGTTTATGACCGCGATAACAGTGATTATCTGTACAATACGGCGGATCTGACCGGTCTGCGCGGTAAAAAGTACGACGGGAAGCGCAACCATATCAACAAATTCAAAAAACAGCACTCCTTTGAGTATGTTCCATTGGAATGCTCCCTGCTTGACGAATGCAGCAGGATCATGGAGGAGTGGTGCAAAGAAAAGAATTGCGACTGTCAGGAAGGAGATTACTGCGAACGGTTTGCCAATCTGGAGCTTTTGAAAAATTTCAAGGTGTTGGGCTGCAAGGGGGCGTTGATAAAAGTGGATGGATTGTTTGAAGCTTTTACAGCCGGCGAAATGTTAAATGATGATACTGCCGTTATTCATATCGAAAAGGCAAAAAGCTCCGTAGACGGACTCTACCCCATCATAAACCAGCAGTTTGCGGAAAGGGAGTGGAGCACATCGACCTTCATCAACAGGGAACAGGATCTCGGACAGGAGGGGATGAGGAGGGCGAAGCTTTCCTATCAGCCTGTCAGGCTGATCGACAAGTACACGGTATATCCGGACTGACGTCAGCAATGCTTTGCAGCAAACAGGTAAAAGGTATAGTTTCCCTGGCTGTGGAAATGATAAATATGGACATCTAATCCGGACTTTGTGCAACTTATGAACAGAGGCAGAATGATGAATCCATAATTCATCGTTGCAGGTTTACATGAATATGGCTGCAGACTTTGTTAAAAAATTAATTATTTTTAATATGAAAGTATTGAAAAATGAAATAGGATAGTATAAAATAATTGTGATTTTGGAAAATATATTGCAAATTGGCATAGTAAGCAGTATGATAAAAAATTCTGCAATATGTTGGGATCAATGAAATATAAGTGCAAAAAACTTGCAAATATAAAGTCTTTTGCATTATATATGTATAACCATATTTATAATAGGAGGTAGAAAGAGCATGGCAGTAAAAGTTGGCATTAATGGTTTTGGAAGAATTGGACGTCTAGTCTTTAGGGCAGCAATCGACAATCCTGAGATTGAAATTAAGGGTATAAATGATCCGTTTATTGATCTTGATTACATGACCTACATGCTGAGATACGATACAGTACATGGGCAGTATAAAGGGACGATCTCAACCGATAATGGTATGCTGGTTGTAAATGGAAAGAAAATAGCGGTTTATGCTGCTATGAAACCGGAAGAGATCCCATGGAAGGATTGCGGAGCAGAATACATAGTAGAATCTACCGGTGTATTCACGGATATGGAAAAGGCATCCGCACATTTTAAGGGCGGAGCAAAGAAAGTAATAATCAGCGCACCGTCCAAGGACGCTCCGATGTTTGTCATGGGCGTCAATAATAATACCTACAAAAAGGAAATGACAGTTGTATCAAATGCATCCTGCACCACCAACTGCCTCGCTCCTCTTGCCAAGGTCGTCAACGATAATTTCGGGCTTGTTGAAGGTCTCATGACTACAGTTCATTCTTACACAGCTACCCAGAAAACAGTTGACGGTCCTTCAAAGAAAGACTGGAGAGGCGGACGTGCAGCAGCACAGAATATCATTCCATCCTCTACCGGAGCTGCAAAAGCTGTTGGAAAGGTTATTCCGGCACTCAACGGAAAACTTACCGGCATGTCGCTCAGAGTGCCGACAGCCGACGTATCAGTTGTAGACCTTACCTGCCGCATTGAAAAGGCAGCCACCTATGACGAGATCAAGGCAGCTGTCAAGAAGGCTTCTGAAAACGAACTCAAGGGTATCCTTGGATACACCGAGGAAGCAGTCGTTTCCTCTGACTTTATCCATGATTCACGCACCTCGATATTTGATGCAGAGGCCGGTATAGCTCTCAACAGCAACTTTGTCAAGCTTGTTGCCTGGTATGACAATGAATGGGGTTATTCAAACAAGGTGGTTGACCTTATTGCTTACATGGCAAAGGTTGACGTTAAATAATTCCTTTGTTCAATAAGACAAAGATTTTAAGGACTATTCTGAAAGTCCACTCTTACCCTTACCTATAGTGAGTGGTTAAGGGTGGACTTTTTTATCAAGGCACATGCCCAAAGGCATGTGTCCCAAAATCAAGTGGGGCTCGACGCCCCCGGGATTTTTATCAGGGAACATGCCCAAGGGCATGTGTCCCAAAATTGAGCGGGGCTCGATGCCCCCGGGATTTGAATAATAGAAAGGGTGAATTACATGGCGTCGTACAATAAAAAGACGATCGAAGATATAAATGTAAAAGGCAAGAAAGTAATTGTCAGAGTAGATTTCAACGTCCCACAGGATGAAAATGGGAATATCACGGACGACAAGAGGATCGTTGGAGCACTTCCGACAATAAAGTACCTCGTTAGTAACGGTGCAAAAACAATTCTGGTATCACATCTTGGAAGACCCAAGAACGGACCGGAAGCTAAATTCAGCATGAAACCCACAGCGGTGAGGCTCAGCGAGCTCATCGGCAAACCCGTCATCATGGCGGCGGATGTGATCGGTCCGGACGCAAAAGCGAAAGCAGCTGCGCTGAAAGACGGAGAGATACTGATGCTCGAAAATGTGCGGTTCCATAAGGAAGAGGAAAAAAATGATCCGGCTTTCGCAAAAGAGCTTGCAAGCCTGGCAGAAATCTATGTCAATGACGCATTTGGGACGGCGCACAGGGCGCATGCTTCCACGGCTGGCCTTGCCGATTATCTGCCGGCAGTTTGCGGCTATCTGATCAAAAAGGAAATCGACGTCATGGGAAAGGCTTTGTCAAATCCAGCAAGGCCGTTTGTTGCCATACTCGGTGGAAAGAAAGTTTCGGATAAGATCCAGGTGATCGAAAACCTCATCGACAAGGTCGATACGCTGATTATTGGCGGAGGTATGACTTATACGTTCCTTAAGGCAAAGGGCTACACCGTTGGCAATTCGATCTGTGAAGACGACAAGGTGGAACTGGCAAAGAATTTGCTGGAAAAGGCCAAGAACAAAGGCGTTGCTTTATTGCTTCCGATTGACAATATAGTGAGTAAGGAATTTAAAAATGATACGGAATACAGGAGTGTTTCTTCCGATGCCATACCGGATGGATGGATGGGCATGGATATAGGCTCTCAGACGATCGGAAAGTTTTCCGGTGAGATTAAAAAGGCTAAAACGATCGTATGGAACGGACCAATGGGCGTATTCGAGTTTGACAATTTCGCTAACGGCACGAGAGAAATCGCAAGAGCCGTTGCAGAATCCGGCGCTGTTTCCATAATCGGCGGCGGTGATTCCGCTGCTGCTGTCGAGCAACTGGGCTTTGCCGATAAGATCACGCATATTTCAACAGGCGGCGGCGCTTCACTGGAATTCCTTGAAGGCAAGGTGCTGCCGGGCATAGCCGTATTGCTTGATAAAAACTCCAGAAAAAAAATTGCAGCAGGCAACTGGAAAATGAATAAAACAGCAGCCGAAGCAGTTGAATTTGTCACTGCGCTAAAGCCAAGAGTAGAAGGTGCTGGGACAGAGGTAGTCGTCGGTGTTCCGTTTATATGCCTGCCTGATGTGGTCAGAGCTTTGGCAGGTTCAGACATCAAGGTTGCCGCACAGAATATGCACTGGGAAGAAAAAGGCGCGTTTACAGGCGAGGTTTCAGGTCTGATGCTCAGGGGCCTTGGCGTTGAATATGTAATTATTGGACACTCCGAGAGAAGGCAGTACTTTGCCGAAACGGATGAAACCGTTAATAAGAAGGTCCAGGCCGCATTCAAATATGGTCTAAAACCGATCGTTTGCGTAGGAGAATCCCTAACACAGAGAGAACAGGGCGTTACTGCCGAGCTTGTCAGATATCAGGTGAAAATAGCTCTTCTCGGCCTGAGCGCGGATCAGGTTAAAAATCTGATTTTCGCATATGAGCCGATCTGGGCAATCGGTACAGGCAAGACTGCTACCAGTGAGCAGGCAAATGAAGTTTGCACGATAATCAGGGATACGGTAAAAGGGCTCTATGGTGAAGCGGTTTCGGAAGCCGTCCGTATTCAATATGGCGGAAGCGTTAATGCTGCAAACGCCGGCGAACTCTTCAATATGTCGGATATCGACGGCGGCCTTGTAGGCGGTGCAAGCCTGAAACTGGATGATTTTGAAAAGATCGTTAAGTATAACGGATAGTTGAAAGCTGGTATAATCCGGTTGAGACAAGATATGCAAATTAAAAAGGCTGTCTGTAAAGGCAGCCTTTTATAATAATCTTTTCGTAGAGTGTAAATAAAAAGGAGCAGTAGCGATGAAGAACAAACTGGTTATGTTAATGATACTTGACGGCTATGGAATAAATCCACGTAAGGAAGGGAACGCCATCGAGGCCGCCCATAAACCGAATCTGGATAGCTTGATGCAGAACTACCCCAATACGGTGATCCATACAAGCGGGATGGATGTAGGTCTGCCACGCGGACAGATGGGCAACTCGGAAGTCGGGCATACGAATATCGGAGCCGGAAGGATCGTGTATCAGGAGTTGACAAGGATATCAAAATCCATAGAAGACGGAGACTTCTTTGAGAAAAAAGAATTTCTTCAGGCAATAGAGAACTGCAAGACACATAAATCAAAGCTGCATCTGTACGGGCTGCTTTCGGACGGCGGAGTCCACAGCCATAATACGCACCTTTACGCGTTGGTTGAATTGGCAAAGAGCCACGGTTTGAAGGAAGTTTACATACATTGCTTCTTTGACGGCAGGGACGTGCCTCCGGACAGTGCGAAAGTTTATGTAGAAGAGCTGGAAAACAAGCTTGCCGAAATAGGCGTGGGAAAGATCGCAAGCGTGATGGGCAG
This sequence comes from Clostridiaceae bacterium, assembly GCA_039679375.1. GTDB lineage: Bacteria > Bacillota > Clostridia > Acetivibrionales > DTU013 > JBDKVA01. The sequence continues at coordinate 3,606 of JBDKVA010000047.1, read as the reverse complement.
ATATTATGCGATGGACAGGGATAACCGCTGGGAGAGGGTAAAACAGGCGTATGATGCGATGGTCCTTGGTAAGGGGCTGGTTGCAGAGTCTGCAGCTCAAGCAGTGGCTGAATCTTATGCACGGCAGGAATTTGACGAGTTTGTCAAGCCAACGGTCATAATGAAAAATGGAAGACCTGCCGCTACAATTGAAGCGAATGATTCGATCATATTCTTCAATTTCAGACCCGATCGTGCGCGTGAGATCACAAGGACCTTTGTCGATCCTGAATTAACAGGATTTGACCGGCCGAAGGGCTTTTTCCCTCTGTATTATGTCTGCATGACGCAGTATGACAAAACCATTCCAAACGTAGTGGTTGCATTTAAACCGGAAAGCCTTTCGAGCACTTTCGGCGAATACATAAGCAGTATGGGTTGCAGGCAACTCAGGATAGCCGAGACGGAGAAATACGCGCATGTCACATTTTTCTTCAATGGCGGCGTAGAGGCAATGTATGAGGGGGAGGACAGGGCGCTGATCCCTTCGCCCAAAGTGGCGACCTATGACCTTAAACCTGAAATGAGCGCATTTGAGGTGACAGAGGAAGTACTGAAAAGGATCGATTCCAAAGAATACGATGTAATCGTCCTGAACTTCGCTAACTGTGACATGGTTGGGCACACAGGCTTTATTGACGCGGCGAAGGCGGCAGTGGAGGCCATAGACAAATGCATCGGTAAAATCGTGAAAGCTGTGCAGGCACAGAACGGAGTGCTGCTTATAACAGCGGATCACGGTAATGCGGAACAGATGCTGGATTACGAAACTGGCGGGCCGTTCACAGCCCATACCACCAATGTTGTACCGCTGATCGGGATAGGCCTTGGCGACAGGAAGCTGAAGGAAGGCAGACTTGCCGACCTTGCGCCGACTATGCTGGAGATCATGGGGCTCAAGAAGCCCGCGGAAATGACCGGGGAATCGCTGTTGGTAGAATAACTGGCAATATTGGAAGCATTGTTAATAAGATATAACATAAAAAAAGAGATGCGGTGTGTATAGTATGCGACGTATCTCTTTTTTGCAGGAAATATTGCGGAATATATTGCAAATAGAGACTATTACTCAACCAATACCTTCTTACTATTAACAACTTCAAGGCGGTCATCATATGCTATTAACAGTCAATAAGAAAAGTAAAGGGACATGGTCAGGTGAATGCACCATTATTCGGTTTGTTGAGAGGCGGGGGATATATCCTTTATGCCAAACATGGGGAAGCAACAGTTGGAGAAGATCTGCCTTATTTAAACTTTCAGTACTGCTTTACCCAAAGAAATCTTTCTGAAATGGGAAAAAGGCAGGCAATTGGTTACGGGCAGGTTCTACGTAATTTACGAATTCCTATTAATTATCCCATCCGGACCAGTCCTTTTTGCAGAGCTATAGAAACGGCATATTTGGCTTTCGGGTATGCAGGTATCCAAGTGGATCCATTTTGGTTTGAGATATATATGTTGAGTAAAAATCTCTCTGCAGAAGAGCAAAAAAGGATATTGGACTCCCTGCCATCAAAGTTGGAAATGAAACCGCCTCCGGGCAGCAATAGCGTTATTGTTGCTCACAGTTTTCCCGGCGGGATTGGACTGGGCCAAATTCCGGATATGGGAACAATAGTCCTCAGACCGATGGGACAGGGTAACGGCTACGAAGTGATTTCCAGATTGACCTTGGATGATTTGATAAATCTGCCTAGAGTCTAGTGACAGTGGCGGCAGAGGTTGAAGTATAAAAAAGCATACCGAAAAAACATAAAATTTCATCCTTGCCAGCAGAAGATACAGAAGGATAATGATTGCGCAGGAGAAATCATCGCAACCATTACTATATCGAATTCTCTGGAAATGGACGGCCCCAAAACGGGAAATCTGAAAACATAAAGCAGCAGCGATATGCCTGTAGTCATTGATAATGCTGAAAAATGCTGCAACAGCGGCTCTTTTTTGATGATCATAAATGCAAAGCCGATCCCAAGCCCGAGCAACTCTGTCGTAAAAGGAAATACGATCATTTCATAAGGCTGCAGGATTAAAAGAAGACATAAGGTTGCGGCATATGCCATCAAGCCTGTATATAAGGATAAGACAGCCGCTGTGGCAACAGGCAGTGTAACCAGTTCACTGGTAAAGCTCTGATACGTGAATATTGATCAACCCCAAAGCCCTGTAATATTTTTCGAACTCCTGACGGTATTTTTTGAGTGGGCGGATTTTTCCCAACTTCTCACCATTCATAGCTTCTGTCTGAAAACATATTCAATTGTAAATCCCCGAAATCCCCAATATCAAAAGGAGGGGGAGGGGCAATAGATATTGGGGTTGAAGAATAACAGCTGCCGGAGTAGTCTGGAGGATCATGATATTGCGGCAGCCGCCTATCTGTGCGTGCTCATCCCTGTGACCCCCGGGTGGTTATAATTATAAATATGAGCGGCTGCTGCAATGTGTGCAGGTGCAAATCATCCATGGCTGTTTGCATATTATTGCATTGAAATATATAAGATTCTGGATAACTTATTGTATTTCGTTTTAAAAAAGTTTAGCATGTAAATACAATAAAAGTACAGGAGAATAAAAATGACTGAGAAAATACTGCTCGGATGGAGCGGCGGTAAGGATAGTTCGATGACCCTCTATGAATTAAAGAAGCTGGGTAAATATGAGATCATTTTACTTACAACGGTTACGGAGCAATACGACAGGATAAGCATGCACGGCGTAAGGACAGCTTTGCTCGAGAAGCAGGCAGAGTCCCTGGGTTGTCGGCTTGAAAAGGTATTCATAACCCCGGAATGCTCGAATGAAGAATACGAAAAAAAGATGGATGATACTATGAACAGATATAAAGACATGGGAGTTACGAAGGTAGCTTTCGGCGATCTCTTTTTGGAAGACATAAGGGAATACAGGGAGAAAAATCTGAAGAAGACCGGTATGGAGGCCATTTTCCCCGTATGGGGGAGGGATACCGGGAAACTTGCCGATGCTTTCATAGATCTCGGTTTCAAGGCTATCCTTACCTGTGTCGATACAAAAGTCATGAATAGGGATTTCACGGGCAGGTTTTATAATAAGCGGTTGTTGGCTGATTTGCCTGCAAACGTCGACCCCTGCGGTGAAAACGGAGAATTCCATTCTTTCGTATTCGATGGACCGATTTTCAGGAAAAAAATCGATTTTACCATAGGCGAGAAGACCTTAAGGGACGGGAGGTTCGGCTATTGCGACCTGATCTAGCCATATGGCGGTCGTTTACTATTAAGTATTCACAGGAGGCGTTTATGGAAGAGTTCATTTTAAAAGACGGTATGAAGGACATGGTGTTGGCGCGGATCATTGAGTAAATCGCTTTAAAAACTGTACCCGCCTTCAGATCCATGCAGCTATGTTAAGATAAACATTGAATTTCCTGTTTTATTTGATTCCGGCAGCTATTTTTATGTTTGTCTGGTGTTCCGGATCTATCTGCCCGTCTACATGCCTTGTGCTGTTCAGAAAATGTATGTCGAAGACGCCGTCGATACCGTTGTTTTTGACCCAGTCGAGGTTATCCCCGGGGCCGTA
>JBDKVA010000046.1:0-2405 GCA_039679375.1 Clostridiaceae bacterium | reverse complement strand
GTTCCAGTCTGGAGCTTGCAGAGGTTCAGTTTTTTCTGTTTCCCGCGGCTGGAGAGGAAGCCGTAGTGTCGAATCTTAGTAAAACCAGGCGGCAGAATGTGCATGAGAAAGCGTCGGATAAATTCATCAGCGTTCAAGGTCATCACTTTCCATCGGCTGCTGTCCTGGTAATCCCGCCACTTGAAAGAGACGGTTTCGGTTTCAAGTTTGAGGATACGGTTATTGGAGATGGCTACCCGATGGGTATAGCGTCCGAGGTATTCCACGACGCAGGCAGCATCCCGAAACGGCGGTTTGCAGTAAACTACCCATTCCTTTTGGTAGCATTGATTCAGAAGATTCTGATCCACATCCGGCATTTGAAGTTTTAGTAAGGCCAGGAACTTTCCGCGGAATTTGCGGGAGAGCACCCGCACGGGGAGAAAAAACTTTTTTTGCGAGGACTGCCATTTGCCCAAAGCGGTCAGTCCGCCAGAGGGGACGATGCAGTGAATGTGCGGATGAAAGCAGAGGTTCTGTCCCCAAGTGTGCAGAACGGCGGTGTGTCCAATCGCTGCACCCAGATACTTTTTGTCTTTGGCCAACTCCTGCAGTGTCTCTGCAACACACCGGAACAGAAGAGTATAGCAGTCCCTCTGATTGCGGTAGATCAACAGATTCAATTCCTGCGGAACAGTAAACACCACATGGAAATATCCAATGTCCAAGAGATTGGCCTTTTGAGCGTCAATCCATCGCTCCTTTGAAACCGTCTGGCATTTTGGACAATGCCGGTTCCGGCAGGAGTTGTAGGACGGTTTTTCATATCCGCAGCTTGGGCAGTTGTCCATATGACCGCCGAGCCGGGAAGTTCGGCAAGTCCGGATTGCATACATGGCTTTATGCTGCGCAAGAGACAACTTATGGCTTTCACAGTAGGCTGCACCATGTTGCGCGAAAATATCCTGCATCTCAGGCATGGGCCTTTTCCTTTGGCTTGCGCCCACGCTTTTTCGGCAGTGTATCAAGCGGACTGGTAATGGATTGATTCAAATTGCTCAGGTGAAGATAAAAGGCTGTGGTTTGAATAAATGTGTGTCCTAGCAGCTCTTTAATCTGGCAAACTTCTACTCCAGATTCCAATAGATGTGTCGCGAAACAATGCCGTAAGGTGTGAACCGTGTAGGATGCTGGCAATTGAGCCATTGCCTTGTATTTGTGAAAAGCATTCTCAACGGATCGTGAAGTAAGGATATGCTTATCCCTGCTTCTGGCGAAAAACAGATACCCTTCCGGATGGTTTGGTCGGTATTGCTTCCAATATTCCCGAAGAACAGAAAGGTTTCGCTGAGAAAGCAAGGTGAAGCGGTCTTTGCTGCCTTTTCCATGATGGACAAAAATGCGCATCTGCTTGCTGTCAATGTCCTGAACACGCAGATGAACAATTTCGGACAGGCGCAATCCTGCACCGTAAACGGTCTCAAAAATAGCCCGATCTCTTAAATTGTCAATTGCCGAAAAAAAGCGGACAATTTCATCTTTGCCCATAATCGCAGGAAAGTCCCGCCGATCACGGCGCCGGGGAATCATCCGGCAGTTGAGATTTCTCGCCAAAACGGCGCCAAAGATAAAACGGAGAGCACTGTTGTAGATATTGACACTACCGTTTGTTTTTCCAATGTTGATTTGATGAAGCAGAAATTCCCGGATTTCCGATTCCCCCATTGTTTCGATGGGGCGTTCCTCATGGTAGCGTAGAAAGAGCCGCAGAGCACATAGATATGATTCTTCAGTCTGCGAGGACATTCCGCGTAACGCAAACTCTTCGTGAATTTGCTGGATAACTTCGTCATTGGTCATGGAACCATCTCCTTAAACGTGATGATCCCATTGTAATCAGCGAAAGAAAAACCTGCCACATTTGCAGCAGGTTCAAAAAGTACGCAGTCTCCGTCCGCGTATACCACCGCGCTAGCGGTTTAGTGCTATGTTTATAATGGATGCTCTATCTAAAAAAATATTAATAACGGAATAGGATTTCCGCTTCATTAATAAGCTTTTACTCCATAAAAGGAATGCAGGAGAAAATTGGAAGTTTTTAAACGAAAAATCAAAAGGGCAATACATTATTTAACCGTTGATCCTGTTCTATTTGCGGCGATAGTTGCTGCAAGTGTTTCGACGTTATTTGTACCACCATCAAAAGCATACTTCGGATACTTGGATATGCGTGTCCTCTGCTTGCTGTTCTCTCTGATGTTGATTGTAGCCGGACTACAAAAGGTCGGCGTGTTTGGACTGGCAATAGAGCACCTGCTGAAACTGGTACATAATACTCGTACCCTGGCTGCTGTTTTGGTTGGAATCTGCTTTTTCAGCAGTATGCTGATTACCAACGATGTTGCGCTGATTACATTTGTGCCGCT
>JBDKVA010000045.1:0-10257 GCA_039679375.1 Clostridiaceae bacterium | reverse complement strand
TTAACTATACTGTGAACGGTCACAAATTTCCATAGGCCGTTCACGGTATATGGCCATGTGCCTTCTCGAAATCAGGTTATTCCAGCGAGAATATGGCACGGCCATTGAAATCCATTATACTTGCACGGGACAAATTTGCGACCTGTGCGGAAATTTGTGCCCGTGTTTAGTATAATATCATGTGAGAAGGATGTAAAATGCACAGCTTGGCATTTGTTGTATTTGAAGAAAAAAAGGGAAAGGGAATTCATGGCCTGGCGGCAAGATCCGGGATGCTGAGAACATATGCCGGGTCCTTTCTGTTCTATCTGTTCAATAGGAACAAATTTCGCGGCGGCATCCATGAGTTTGAGCTCGATGCGCAGACGGATACGCGGATCATTATGATCAGGCTTCCATTTTCAGCCTCATGCCTGCCTTCCTTTAACAGGCAGTTCATCGAACGATATATACTGAAGATCTATACTGAAAAGGATTGCTGCAGGCGTTATATACCGGCATCCTGCAGAAGTCCGGGCTGCTTTGATTGGTGTGCCGGAGACAGCAGCAATTATTCTCTCGTATTCAAATCGCTTCTTGTACCTGTGCTTGAAGAAATCTATTTAAAGAATGGATTACGGCTGGACAACCGGGATACGGTTTTAATAAACGGAGAAAACACAACAGAATTGAAAACGATGGTCAGGCAGCTGGAGCCGTATGTGCGATATTTGAATATAACCTCGGCAGACAAAGAGGCTGTTGTGGCCGGACTGGCGGACATATGCATGGAATCCGGCGTATCGGTGATTGTCGGCAGCAATCTGAAAAGCATGCTCAGGAATGCCGACCTGATCATCAACATGGGGGAAATATCCGCGATATCCGAAATCAGGATCAGGCCGGAATCCGTTGTGATCCATTTTACCGGCCTTCAAAATACGGTGGTTCGCGGGGAATCTACTTTCATTTCCGGTGTGGATTATGCTTTCCCGGCGAGTTTTTATGAAGCATTTGGCGAGGATATCATCAAAAATTACAGCAAAAGAGAATTGACACAGATTCTCATCGAATGCAAAGCGGGACTTTTAAACGGAGGCATCTATAATGAAGCAACGGCAGCTGCGATATTGGGCGTATTTAAAAGCAACAGTTGTAAAATAACGGGATTCCGCGGCAGGAGAGGAATCCTGAAAGTGGAAAATATACTGAAAACACTACGCATTTATTGACAATAGCAAAGTCGTATACTATAATTATTTAAATCGAGATAGAGCTAGTTATATTTTCCAGGAATCATATGGTTATAGATGCTATTTATATGTTCCCGGTACCAATTATCTGCATAATGTAAGTGGAAAATGATGTAGCGAGATGCTTTCGGAATATGTATGGCAGAATAAATACGGTTTAACTGCATATAATTATCAACACAAAATTTATAGGTAAAGGAGAGGCTCCAAATGGCAGGCAAAGAAGTCATTCTAACATATGAGGGACTGAAAAAACTGGAAGAAGAGCTTGAGCTGTTGCGAGGTACGAAAAGAATGGAGATAAAGGAGAGAATCAAGGTAGCGCTCTCTTTTGGAGATATTTCAGAAAACTCCGAGTATGATGAGGCCAAGAATGAGCAGGCATATGTAGAAGGAAGAATAGCACAGCTTGAGAACATGCTCAAGAATGCAAAGGTAATCGATGAAGAAGACGTCAGCACGGAAAAAGTCACGATCGGATCAAAGGTAAGGCTGCTCGACATGGATTATAATGACGAGATCGTATATACGATCGTTGGTTCGACCGAAGCGGATCCGTCCAAATTTAAGATTTCGAATGAATCTCCTGTAGGAAGCGCGCTGATGCAGAAAAAGAAAGGGAATATTATCGAGGTAGCCGTACCGGATGGCGTTTTGAAGTTCAAGATATTGAAGATCGAAAAATAATTGGTGAATAATCTGTAAACAAAGCAGTTGTGACTATACCTGAAGAATAATTTAATATATAATGTTTAGATAATAGATAACAGTTTACATCATGTAAACTGTTATTCTTACATAAATGGCATAAAAGAAAAGCAGGAGGTTCGCAGATGGCAGATAGTATTGATAACAATCAGGAATTGGAAAGAAGTGCCGAAGAGCTCAATGAGGTACTCAAGGTAAGGAGATTAAAGCTGCAGGAGCTTCAACAGAGCGGGAAAGATCCATTTAAGATAATAAAATATAACGTTTCACATAGCACAAAAACGATAATTGATGATTTTGAAAAGCTTGATGGTACGGAAGTTTCTGTTGCAGGAAGACTCATGTCAAAGAGGGGTATGGGCAAGGCCAGCTTTTGTGATTTACAGGACCGTGAAGGCAAAATTCAGATTTATGTCAAAATAGATGACGTTGGCGCCGATGCTTATGAGGATTTCAAAAAGTTTGACATAGGTGATCTGGTTGGTGTGGAAGGCACTGTTTTCAAGACGCACAGGGGTGAAATATCGATCAAGACCAGGCATGTGGCGCTGCTGGCCAAATCGCTGCAGCCGCTGCCGGAGAAGTGGCACGGTCTGAAGGATGTTGACCTTCGCTACAGGCAGAGGTATGTAGATCTGATTATAAATCCGGAAGTAAAGAAGACCTTTATTACGAGAAGCGGGATCATCAAGGAGATCAGAAGGTTCCTTGACGACCGCGGTTTTCTTGAAGTGGACACGCCCATGCTTAACATCATACAGGGCGGCGCAACGGCCAAGCCGTTTATTACCCATCACAATACGCTTGATATGGACCTTTACCTCAGGATTGCCCCGGAATTGTACCTGAAGCGCTTGATTGTAGGCGGGCTGGAAAAGGTATATGAGATGGGAAGGATGTTCAGGAATGAAGGAATGTCGATCAAGCACAATCCGGAGTTTACAATGATGGAGGTCTACGAAGCATATAACGATTACAAAGGTATGATGGAGCTTACCGAGAATCTTATTTCAACCGTCGCGAAAGAGGTGCTCGGTACGATGAAGGTATCCTATCAGGGGCAGGAAATCAATCTTACTCCTCCGTGGAATAGAGTGACCATGAGGGAGGCTGTGCTTCAGTATTCGGGTATCGATTTCGATACCGTCGGAAGCGATGAGCAGGCACGCAGCCTGGCGCGGGAGAAGAAGCTGCATGTGGATGAAAAAATGTCAAAGGGCGAGGTTATGAGTCTTATGTTTGAGGAATTAGCGGAAGAGCATCTGATTCAGCCGACATTCATAATAGATTACCCGGTTGAAATATCGCCTCTGACAAAAAGAAAGCCTGACAAGCCGGAACTTACCGAGAGGTTTGAGTTGTTCATTACCGGCAGGGAAATGGCAAATGCCTATTCGGAGCTGAACGACCCGATCGATCAGAAGGATAGGTTTTTACAGCAGGTGAAAAAGAGAGAAGCGGGCGACGATGAAGCGAACATGATGGATGACGACTTCATCAATGCGCTGGAGTATGGCATGCCTCCTACAGGCGGATTGGGGATAGGCATAGACAGGCTGATCATGCTGCTTACGGATTCGTATTCCATAAGGGATATTTTACTTTTCCCCACGATGAAGCCAAGAGATTAGGTGAACAGGCATAGGCTGCCATTGATTATTTGTATTGCAGGGAGTTGAATGTACATGGACAAAAAGGAAGCCAGAAAAGTCCTTGGTGTCGGTAAGGAAACAAGCAGAAACGATATTGAAAGGAAATATGCCATCTTTCTGAAAAAAAACAGGATGCTTAAGGAGCAGGCAGCTAACGAGGCTGAAGCAGAGGATGGAAATGAACGGAAGGACGATGCATCAGCGGTGACCGGAAACGGGACCGCACAGGTGGCGGAAACCGCTCAGCGAACCGGAACTTCGCATGAGGAAGCGACACCGAATGGGAGTGCTGTGAAGCAGGATGAATACAGCTTTGAGGAGATCACACAGGCATACAATATCCTGATGGGATACGAGGTTACAATAAAGGAAGAACCTCCCAGTAAGGCGGCCCCAATCCTGAAGAAAGCAGGCATAGACGAAAAAAAGGCAAGGAATTTCTTCTATTATTATAAGTATCATATCATTGTCGCAATAATTCTCCTCGTAGGGATCGTGTTTACGGTAAGGGGCTGTGTGACCCGTGTTGATCCTGACTTTAATATCGCGTTCATCGGTGAGATCAGCTATTCTGATACAACAAAACTAAAAGATGCAATAAAGGCGGGAATCCCTGAAATACTTGAGCCTGGTTTTGACGGAGCTTTCCTTTCCGATAAAGCTGCCGGAGATCAGCAATATGCTATGATGTCCAAAGCGATGGTCCTTTTTGCCGCCGGGGATGTAGACATCTTCATATTGGATAAGGCGTGCTATAATACCTATGCAAAGCAGGGAGCCTTCATAAGCCTGGATGAAATTGCTCTAAAGCTGGGCGTTGATATGGAAAAGAATAAGGATTATATTGTGAAGATTGAAGATACAACAGAAGAGCCGGAAGGTAATTCAGACAAAAATTCAAAGAAAAATACAGCGGCTGTGCCTGCCGAGGAGCATCTTTACGGGTTTGACATCTCTCAGAGCAAGGTTTTGAAGGAATCCGGCATTATTGCCGGCGAAATGATAGCGACGATAGGCTGCCGCAGTGAACAACAGGACAAGGCAGTGAAGGTGCTGCAATTGTTAATGGAACAGTAAGGAGGAAGCATAAATGCCAAGCAAATTGATTTTGAAGGAAGAATATTTGTCTAGCGGGGCCAGGGTCTATGTTTCTGGTGAGATCGATATTTATACCGCACAGCAATTCAAGGAAAAGCTGTATAACGTAGTGGACAGCAGCAGAGGAGATATTGCGGTAGACTGCGGCAAACTGAATTATATCGACAGTACAGGCCTTGGCATATTTGTGGGGGCATTGAAAAAGACAAAGCTTGCAGGCAGGAGCATTCATATTGAAAACATAAAGGATAATATAAAGAAACTATTCGTCATTACCGGATTGGACAAATTGTTCATCATAGACTAATGTGGGCTACCGCCCACAACCCAACGAATGCGGCAATAAGTTACTGAAATGACTATTTTATGAGATAGGGAGCGATATGAAATGGTTTCACCGGACAGGATAGGTATTACGCTGCCGAACAAAGCTGATTATGTCAGTGTTGCCAGACTGGCTGCATCTGGTATAGCAAGCAGGGTCGGCTTTGATATTGAGACCGTTGAGGATATAAAAGTAGCGGTATCCGAGGTATGCAGCCGGATCATCCGTACGGCTGCAGGACAGGAGGGGCAATACAGCATATTTTTTGAAATATTTCATAATGAGCTTGTCATAACCTTTACTTCTGATATGGATAGAGTCAAATGTATTTTTGATGATGACGAAGACGGCTTGGGAATATCAATCATCAACGCATTTATGGATAAAGTAGAATTCTGCCCTGAGAACAAAGACTATGTATTGTCAATGACAAAAACTTTAGGGGTGATTTCCGGCAATGGGTTATAATCATGATTCAGATGCCTTGAAAGAGGGAAAAGATACCGATGCTCTTTTTGCAAAATACGGCAGGGATAAGGACATTGCCAGCAGGAATGAGCTTGTCGGAAGATATATGTATCTTGCAGAAATCATATCAAAGAAGTTCCTTAACAGGGGCGCAGATTATGAAGATATTTATCAGGTAGCATGCATTGCGCTTATAAAAGCGGTTGAACGTTTCGACCCTGAAAAGGGATTTAAATTTGTCAGCTTTGCTACGCCGACCATCATTGGTGAAATCAAAAGGTATTTCCGTGACAAAAGCTCTGCGATAAGGATCCCAAGACGGATTTATGAAGCCTATCAGAAGGTCAATATGGCCAGAGAACAGCTTACCCAGGAGCTTAACAGAACACCCAGAGTGGACGAGATAGCAGCCTTTCTGAGTATCGGAGAGGAAGCTGTTCTTGAGATTATTGAATCATGGAATGCTTACAACATGCAATCTTTTGACCAGACTGCATTCAATGATGATGACCTCGAACTCCATGAAACGATTGGAAGCGATGACGCTACATTTGAGAGGATAGAAAACAGGGATTTTATTGAAAAAAGCCTTGATAAGTTTAATGATGCGGAAAAGGAATTCATCCGCTTGCGCTATTTCAGCAGGAAAACCCAGAAAGAGATCGCAGACAGGCTGGGCGTTTCACAAATGTACATTTCAAGGCTTGAGCGCAGAATACTCGAAAGATTTAGAAGCATGCTTGCGAGATGATACGTTCCGAACGTGTTTATCAGGGATATTACAGGGTAATATATAGTAGTCGGTTATAATTAAAAGCTTCTATATTAATCGCCAAGGACGTGGAGCAAGTGAAAAGCCTGAGAATTTACAATACCTGCATACCAAGCAGCGTAAATAGTATCAAAATCGTTGTAGGTGAATTGATTAACAGTCTTCAAAGCGGTTATGGCGGCTTGAATGATTGCACGCTATTCGAGCTTAAGGTAATATTGAATGAGATCCTCATCAATGCAGTCAGACACGGGAACAAGGATGACGAAGGGAAAAGCGTGAAGGTAAATGCCGGTGTTTCCGAACAGGGCCTGATGTTCATAATTGTTGAAGATGAAGGCTGCGGCTATGATTATATCAATACCTGCAGCTGCCGGAAACCGTGCTGTGAAATGACCGATCCTCTTAATATAACAGAAAACGGCCGCGGTATCATGATCATCAGGGGTCTGTGCGACATGGTGAAGGTCAATTCAAAAGGAAATAAAATTGTTATCACGAAAAGCATCACGCGGATGGGATGATCAATTTTAGATAGCGTAGACCGGGGGCAAGGAAACAAACCTTGCCATTTTTCAGTGCGCGCGACCTTGACGTTGAAAGTCAATTACGGCGGTTGATAGCACAACCGTTAGTCGAAGGCAAGGGTGTCCAACGTGGGGGTGGAATCTGAAGTAAGCCGGAAGTTATGTGAAGTAAGTACTTCTGTAAAGTCATCGCCAAGAATGCTAATAAATACAGCAAAAGTCAACTGTCCGATGATACAAGCATATTAAAGAAATGATATAATTTTTGAATAGCCATTTTTCCTCCCAATATGATTTTAAAGACAGTTTAAAGACGTATATTGATTTTAGATACTAGGATTTTGCCTTTTTCGTTATATTACAACATCATTTAACTTATATAGGAATATTTATATTTTTGTTATTTAAATGTAACATGATCGTAACAAATAGATGCTATACTATAAATATACAAACAGTTCCATTATTGTTAGTGACAAACAAAACTTTTGCACTACTCCACGTTGTAATTATAATCTTATTTTTCATAAAGGTAACAATCAAACTCCTTCTGTATTAATGTAAGAGATATGAAAAAAGGAGGTGGATAAGTTACGATACATATAAGGTCGCCGAATAAATATAAGAACTCTCGCACATCCATGTTAGTTCCGAACACTCTATCCGTAGACTAACAGGGATATTTAAGAGTCCTATATATTAAATACTATATTCGGACTCTATGAAAGTCAATAACAAAAATTTTAGGAGGTTGTATATAATGAAAAAGCTTTTAACAATCATTTTAACTATATCTATTCTCGTAACGTTTTCATCTACAGTGTTTGCTATGGATGATAATGAGAGTATGATAAAGAAAAAGGACGTTGAAGATCAAAGCTACTTGTGCAAGAAATTGCCAATGGAAGCGAAGCTTTAGTGGGCGACGGTGTAATACAGCATGGTTTACAGGAGGCTAGTTCAGAAAGCGATATATCAATACAGTGGCAAAGTGGTGGTTGGAACCACACACATCAGTTCATAGTAGCTCGCGGACTCACTATTTTGGAAAATGATAAAGGATGGAGTATTGCTCAATATTTTTATGCAGAAAATGGAACAGCCTTGATAATGGAATATTCGGATAAGCCCGATGTTGATGAAACCGATGGAATCACTCCATTTTTAGGCCACTTCTACGATCCTGATACTGGAACTAACTATTTAGGAGGAACTGATCCCACTGCAAGAGCGAGGTTTTCAACACATTTCTATACGGCAGTCAATTATTACAACAATAATAACAAAACAGAAGCATGGAAGTCTCTTGGAAGAGCTTTACATTACTATGGGGATCTTAGCGAACCTCACCATGCATCAAATTTAATTGTTGGTTTATCAAGACATGGGGAATTTGAATCATGGGTGGATACTAATAGGACTGACTTTGGTGTCACTACAAGTAATAGATACGACTATTGCTTAAACAGCGATATTGGCACAATTGCATTTGCAGCAGCACTTAATGCTAAATCTTATGTAAGCGGTGCGGAAAGCACTTTAACATCTGATATGAGAGATGCTGCTAGTAATACAGTACGTCTTGCCCAAGAATTTACTGCTGGTGTATTATACAAGTTTTTGAATGAAGTTGGAGAGATCTAAAAATAACATTAGAAGCATGGGATATATGAAGTTATATCCCATGTTTCTTTCTTGTAGTATGAGTTATATTAATATAGAATTGTAAAATTATATATAGTGAAGGAGTGGTAATTATCTCTCAAAGCGTTATTATTCTATTAATAGTTGATATACTTGTTCCGATGAGTATTACTGTCCTTTTGTATGTCTTAAAAAAGGATAAATTATGGCTTTCGCCCATTATTATGTTTATATTAAGTTTAGTATATCTCATATATAAAATACTAACATATTCACCAGGAAAACTTTTTTATGAACAGGTTAGATTATTTTTTCACAATGATTCTTCTATGATAGTAATGCTAATGTTGGTTCCCATGTTATTTTTTAGTATTTCTTTTACAGAAGTTTTTCATTCATTATTTCATTCTGATACTAAGACGAAGCTTTAGGAATCTCATAGTATAGTGATGCGGGAATTATGCCATAATAGAATTCTTATGCTTCATCCTTTTGTTTATTGTTTTGTTAATCTAATGACAATTCATCTGCACACTTGCTTCACAAATCATCTTAAGCCCATAAACAACCACCTTCGGAATACGTGAACCAAGAACATCCACGCACACGGTATTTTTGATCTTCTTCATGAACTGGGCAATGAACTAGAAAAGAGGGGATTGAAATTTTCAGACTATAACAGGATGGGTAAACTAATTCAAAATTGCGGACATGGCAGGACTTACAAAGTTCTTGGACGATTGGCTCAGAAGAAGGATAAGAATGTGCTACTGGAAGCGTTGGAAGAAAATCAAGACGAGACATGACAACCTTGTCAGACTCGGTATTGATAATAGCAAAACTTGGGAATGTGCAAACACAAGGAAAGGCTACTGGAGAATTTCCAATAGTCATATCACCGCGAGAGCCATAACCAATGAAAGATTCAGAAAATAGGGTTTTTCTGCAATAAAGAATTGTATCTCAAAGTACATTAATTTCTATTGAACCGCCGTATGCCGAATGGCTTGTACGGTGCTGCAAGATGTCGGGAATTAAAATATTTGATTCCCTCCTACCTGATTATTGATTTCACTGTCACACCTGCGCAAGGAGGATAATAAACTGATAAAGCGGCGTATGAAAAAGAGAAATAGGAATAAATCACACACACAGAGGTAAATGCTAATAAGTGCATGTTGAAGGAGAGCGTACGCGGTGATATAGTATAGAAGCTGTCCCGCCGCGAAGAGCAGTAGGGGCGATCATCGATCGCCAGTACGGAAGTGCCTGTCGATCATAGGCAGCCGCCGAAAAGAAAATAAAAAAGGTGGTTGACAAAAGTCAGGCAGCGTGATAGTATATAAAAGCTGTCCCGCGAGAGACGGCGCCAGGTGAAGCTGATAAAACGGCTGAACGGAAGTACCGGCAATTGATTTTATCAATTGCAGTTAAATGGACCTTGAAAAGTAAACAGTGAAGACAATAAGCATCAAATGAGAAATTATTTGATGCAACGGCAGACGAATAAAATCGGATGTCGGTGTATAAGGAACTCGAAAATTCTAAGAGTACTTTTAAAGTCAGTGATAACGTAAACAAAGAGCCAAATACTGCAATTATTGAAAAACAATTGCGGTAAGCTCTCTGAATAACTTTTTTAGAGAGTTTGATCCTGGCTCAGGACGAACGCTGGCGGCGTGCCTAACACATGCAAGTCGAGCGGAGATTATAGCAATGTAATCTTAGCGGCGGACGGGTGAGTAACGCGTGGGCAACCTACCTCTAACTGGGGGATAACACAGGGAAACTTGTGCTAATACCGCATAACATCATGAAATGACATCATTTT
>JBDKVA010000044.1:0-35686 GCA_039679375.1 Clostridiaceae bacterium | reverse complement strand
ACCGATAAGATCATGAAGGCTCAGGCGGCAAGAGGAGCTGATTTTGATACGGGTAACCTGGTACAGCGGGCAAAAAGCTTTGTGCCGGTGCTGGTGCCGTTATTTGTCAGCGCCTTCAGAAGGGCGGACGAGCTGGCTACCGCAATGGAGGCCAGGTGCTACAGGGGAGGCACGGGCAGGACAAGGATGCGGCAGCTGAAGCTGACCGGCGCGGATTTTCGTATCATACTGACGTCAGCCGTGTTTTTTGCGGGGTTGCTGTTGGTGCAGTATATATAAAAGATGTATGGAGGCAATGATATGGAAAAGCAAAAGTCAAAAGTCATCGGGTTTTTAAAAAAATATGATATGGATGCAGCCGGCGTTGATCTGGAGAAGAATTGCGGCACATTTGTAAATGAGATGAAAAGCGGGCTGGAGGGTACGGGATCTCTGTTGATGATACCGACCTATATCGCAATGGAAAAAGATCTACCGCTTAATGAACCTGTTATTGCCATTGATGCCGGAGGAACGAATTTCAGGGTTGCCGTTGTCCATTTCGACGAGAACAGGAAATTGGTCATGGAGGATTTCAAGCTTTACCCCATGCCGGGTATAAAGGGCGAGATCTCCAGAGAAGAGTTTTTTGATACGATGGCAAGCTATATCGAGCCAGTGCTGCACCGGAGCAGCAAAATAAGCTTTTGCTTCTCCTATCCGGTAAAAATACTGCCGAACAGGGATGGCAGGCTGATTAAATTCAGCAAGGAAGTAAAAGCAAAAAATGTGGAGGGCGAGCTGATTGGCAAAAATCTGCTGGATGCTTTGAAGAAACGTGGTTGCAAAGAAGAAAAAAGTATCATTATTTTAAATGATGCCGTAGCTACGCTTCTTGCAGGCAGAGCGGCATCTCCGGACCGCATATTTGGCGGCTATGTCGGGTTCATTCTGGGAACCGGCACCAATACCTGTTATGCAGAAAAGTGTGAAAACATCATCAAGGTGCCTGAATTAAAGCAGAAAAACGGAATCATGCTGATCAATACGGAATCAGGCAATTACGGCAAAACGCCCAGAGGCATGATTGATGTTGAATTTGACAGCACAACGAATAATCCGGGAAGTTTCACATTTGAAAAAATGATTTCCGGAGCATATCAGGGAGGCCTTATCCTTACGGTTCTGAAAAAGGCTGCCCGGGAAGGCATACTGTCAGAGACAATGGGCACGGAGCTGAATAATGTAAAGGAGCTGACTTCCAGGGAAATTGACGACTTCCTCTATTATCCTTATGGTGAAAATACGCTGGCAAAGTGCTGTACCGGTCCGGATGGCGAAGATGACCGCATTGCACTGTATTACATTATCGATAATATACTTGAGAGAGCAGCCAGGTTTGTAACATTCAGCCTTACGGCAGTGCTTGTGAAAACAGGCAGCGGCGCAAATCCATGCGCGCCGGCATGTATTACCGTGGACGGCTCGACCTTCTATAAATCGAAGCTTTTACGCGGAAAAATCGAGCATTATATTAAAACCTTTACAAATGAATCGAAGGGAATTTATTGTGAGTTTGTAAAGGTAGACGATGGGACGCTGATCGGCACTGCCATTGCAGGACTATTGAATTAATAACATATTGCCGCGAAATTGCAATAAAAAACGGGAAAATAGTCTCACATTCGCGGCAATATGTATATTCGTTGGGTTGTGGGCGGTAGCCCACGTTGGAATATGAGAAATATCAAGCTTACAATCGAATACGACGGGACGGCCTATCATGGCTGGCAAAGCCAGATCAATGCCACAGCCGTACAGGATGTTGTAGCGTCAGCGGTCAGCAGCCTTACAGGTGAAAATTGCAGCGTTACCGGTTCGAGCAGGACCGATACGGGGGTGCATGCATTGGGACAGGTATGCAATTTTCACACCAATTCCCCGATCCCTGCCGATAAATTCGCCTATGCCCTTAATACGCTGCTGCCCGAAGATATTGTAATAAGGAAATCCGAGGATGTCCCTGACGGTTTCCACGCACGTTTCAGCGCAAGGGGGAAGAAGTACCGTTACCTTTTTTACAATTCGGTTTTCCCGTCCGCGCTTTTACGCAACAGAGCCTTCCATGTTTACTATCCTTTGGATATCGCCGCGATGCATAAGGCTGCCGGATGCTTTACGGGCACTCATGATTTTGCCGCCTTCAGTGCTGCAGGAGGCAGTGTGAAGACTACTGTCCGGACGATTACGGAGGCTGCGGTCGTAAGAGATGATGAACTTGTCGGGTTTACCGTTGCCGGTGACGGGTTCCTTTACAATATGGTACGCATCATTGCAGGAACGCTCGTCGAGGTGGGGTTCGGCAGGATCAAAGCGGATGACATTCCGGAGATCATCGATTCGTGTGACAGGAAGAGAGCGGGCAGGACAGCCCCGGCACACGGGCTTTATCTAGTAGAGGTCTATTATTAATTTATAAAAGTGGGATGGCGGACGATTATAAAAGAGATATGGGTATATTAAGGCAATAATATAGAGATAATGAGAGATAAATTAAAATTATCGTATTTTATACTTGACAGGCGTTATGAACCTGTATTATTATAAATAAGTGCCAAAAAGACCGGCGTATGTTTACGCTGTGTTTATGACCGATAATTATTTATTTCATAGTATACAGGTGCAAAAACGGTGAGGATACTCTTTTTGCATGATATGTGGTTGAGGAGGAAAGGTAAGACATGAAAACGTTCATGGCAAAAGCCGAAGAAGTGAACAGGAAATGGTATGTGATCGATGCCGACGGTAAGCCTCTGGGAAGGCTTGCAAGCGAGGTTGCCAAGATATTAAAGGGCAAGAACAAACCTACTTATACGCCTTATGTAGATACAGGCGACCATGTAATAGTTATCAATGCTGCTAAAGTAGTTCTGACCGGAAAGAAACCGGACCAAAAGATTTACAGGCATTATTCCGGCTGGATCGGCGGCATGAGGGAAATCAAGTACAGCCAGCTTCTGGAAAAGCAACCTGAAAAGGTTGTTGAACTCGCCGTTAAAGGCATGCTCCCCCATAACAGTCTGGGACGTGCAATGTTCAGAAAGCTCAAAGTATACAAGGGTGCTGAACATGAGCACCAGGCGCAGAAACCCGAAGTTTTGGAAATCAATGTTTAATGAGGAGGGAGGAGCATAACGATGGCTACGAAAATTCAGTATTACGGAACAGGAAGAAGAAAAAAGTCAGTTGCAAGAGTAAGGCTGGTTCCCGGCGATGGGAAGATCATGATAAATGACAGGACCATGGATGACTATTTCGGCCTTGAGACCCTCAAGGTTATCATAAAACAGCCGCTTGCCCTTACGGATACGGCAGGAAAGTTCGATGCGATCTGCAAGGTGGTTGGCGGAGGCTTTACAGGTCAGGCGGGCGCAATCAGGCATGGTGTTGCAAGGGCGCTTGTCAAGGCTGACGAAGAATTCAAACCCGTACTTAAGAAAGCTGGTCTGCTTACAAGAGACCCAAGAATGAAGGAAAGAAAGAAATACGGTCTCAAAAAGGCAAGAAGGGCGCCGCAGTTTTCAAAGAGATAGTTTGGTATATTACACAACCCCCGGCAGGTTTGCTTTGGGGGTTGTATTTATTACAGGCTATTTGCCTGGCAAATCTGGCCAAAATCGACGGGGCTCGATAAACCCCTGAGATTTTAATTCATGGAGCATAGTGAAATCTTGCTCCAAAATCGACGGGATTCGATGTCCATTCGGTTTTGATAGGAGGGGTGTTGAAATGTTACTGATAAAAAATGCAAAGCTTTTGACGATGGCTGGAAATGAGTATGATAACGGATATATAGCAGCTGAAGGGGGAAAAATAATTGCGCTTGGAGGTGATCCTGCAGAGGCTGTGAAGCTTGAAACCGCAGGCGATCCGGAAATAATAGACGCAAAAGGGCACTATGTGCTTCCAGGATTTATCGATGCACACTGCCATGTTGGAATGTGGGAGGACGCAGTCGGTTTTGAGGGCGACGACGGGAATGAGATGACAGACCCGGTCACTCCGCAATTAAGGGCAATTGATGCTATATACCATGGCGACCGTGCATTTGTCGAGGCGAGGGAAGGCGGCGTGACCACTGTTGTAACAGGGCCGGGAAGCGCCAATGTCATCGGCGGGCAATTCGCGGCGCTCAAGACTTACGGCCGCAGCGTCGATGACATGCTGCTCAAGGAGCCGGTAGCTATGAAGGTGGCCTTTGGTGAAAATCCCAAAACCGTATACCATGAAAAAAGGCAGGCGCCGACAACTAGGATGGCAACGGCGGCAATCCTGAGGGAAAGCCTGCTGAAGGCCAGGGAATACAAGCAGATGCTGGATGGATACAAGCTTGACAGTGAAAATCATGACAAACCTGATTACGATATGAAGCTCGAATCTCTGCAAAAGGTGCTCAACGGCGAATTAATGGTCAAGGCGCACGCTCACAGGGCGGATGATATATTGACCGCCTTGAGGATAGCAAAGGAATTCGGTCTTAAAATGACTATCGAGCACTGCACGGAAGGCCATCTAATCACGGATATCCTGCTGAAAGAAAAGGTTTCGGTCATTACAGGCCCATTCCTGACGGACAGGTCGAAGATCGAACTGAGGAACCAGAGCGCCAAGGCGCCGGGCATCATATCAAAAGCCGGAGTAAAGACAGCCATCATGACGGATCATCCGTGCACACCCGTGCAATATCTGCCGCTCTGCGCCGCGGTTGCCGTCAAGGAGGGCATGGATGAATATGAGGCGCTGAAGGCGATCACAATCAATGCAGCGGAAATAGCGGGGATATCCGACAGGGTCGGGAGCCTTGAGGTCGGGAAGGATGCGGACATCATCATTATGGATGGGGCTCCGCTGGAATTGAAATCCAGAGTGCTGTACACAATAATCAACGGTCAGGTGGTTAAACGAGTATGTTGAAATTCCATGCCGGTTCAGCAGAAAGGACAGTGGAACTGGGGCAGGTACTGGGAAAGATGTTGCAAAAAGGCGATAATGTATGCCTGACAGGGGAGCTTGGAACCGGCAAGACAGCCTTTACGGGCGGCATTGCCAAAGCTCTTGGAATTGACGGCTATATTACAAGCCCTACTTTTACGATCATCAATGAATATGAAGGGCGACTGCCTCTTTACCATTTTGACGTTTACAGGATCAGCAGCGCCGATGAGATGTTTGAGACCGGCTACGATGAATATATTTCGGGCAACGGGGTTACCGTCATTGAATGGGCTGAGCTGATAGAAGGAATACTTCCGCCTGACCGGATCGATGTGCATATCGAAAAGGATGATGCTGAAAAAACGGACAGCAGGCTGATTACAATGCAGTTCTACGGTCAGAGGGCGGCAGAATATGAAGGGAGGCTGGCTCATGAAAGCATTGGCAATTGATACGTCGACATCTGTGGCAGGTATTGCACTGGTAGATGAAAAGGGTTTGCTTGCCGAATATGCGATAAATGACAGAAAAACACATTCCCAGAAGCTTGTACCGATGCTTAAGGAGCTTCTTGACAGCATGAATATGACTCCCGCCGATGTGGATATTTTTGCGGCGGTGACCGGGCCGGGATCCTTCACGGGCATTAGGATCGGTGTTACGACTATAAAAGCGCTCGCGTATGCAGCGCAAAAACCGACGGCAGGCATCACTTCGCTGGATGCGTTGGCATCTGCCGTCACTGCGGATGAGGACACCATCATATGCCCGATGCTGGATGCAAGGAATAACCAGATATATACTGCGCTGTATAAGTCTAAAAACGGAATCGCTGTAAATCTGTCAGGCTACATGGGCGTGCATGTTTCCGAACTTGTCAGGCAGATTGAAGAAAAGGATGCCGGTGTTATATTTACAGGTGATGGTGCAGTAATCCACAGGGATTTTCTTAAAATAGAACTGGGGGATCGCTGCCTGTTCATGCCGGATTATTTTCTTCAGCAAATGGCGGCGCCTGCGGCAAGGACGGCTTTATCCCTGGCGCTCAGGGGGGAGACACTCAGCTGTTATGAGCTGGAACCCTTCTATTTGAGGCCGTCGCAGGCAGAAAGGGAATTGGCCGGAAGGCAGACGGGGAACAGCTGAAACATATGAAAGATATAGAGATAGTAAAAGCATGTGAGAAACATATTGACGACATCATCGTCATTGAAAACCTCAGCTTTAAAATACCCTGGTCCAGAGAGTCTATAACCCAGGAAATCTGTGAGAACAAGAGCGCCATTTACCTCTGTGCAACGGTGGCCGGCAGGGTGGTCGGTTATGCAGGCATGTGGCATATCTGCGACGAGGGTCATATCACGAATATTGCCGTACATCCGGAATATCGCAGAAACAGAGTAGGCAGCACGCTGATGGAAGCGCTTCTGAACACCGCCAGGGAGCGGAGCATCAGAGCGCTTACGCTGGAGGTCAAAAGAAGCAATTGTAATGCGCAGCAGCTATATAAGAAGTACGGCTTTGCGGAAGAAGGCTTCCGCAAAGGCTATTATGCCGATAACAACGAGGATGCAATCATCATGTGGAGGTACTTTACCTGAACTCCAGCAGGTCGCCCGGCTTTGCGGCTGCGGCTGAAGCTGTTCCGGCGGGCAGCTCCAGAACGCTTTTTGAACCGTT
The DNA here is from genome assembly GCA_039679375.1 of Clostridiaceae bacterium. Classification (GTDB taxonomy): domain Bacteria; phylum Bacillota; class Clostridia; order Acetivibrionales; family DTU013; genus JBDKVA01. Next base: position 29,032 of record JBDKVA010000044.1, on the reverse strand, counting down.
TACCATTTTGGAAATTCTCCACGGCTTGATGCATTCTTCGATATATAAAATAGTATTGTCTCTGTCAATAAAAACCGCATCGATTGGAAACCGCATAAAAAACATATGGATGGAATTGCACGGTGTGATTAAGAGCCCGCAGCCTTTGGGCAGATCCTTCTTCATCTGCAAGCCCCTGAACCTTGCGAAAAATGTGCCGGCAACACTGCATTGATCCGACAGGACGGTATTTCGTGTAATATCAGTAACAACCAAAGCCTCTCGCCTCTCACATCTCACTTCTAGCATCCATCACAAGTTTAGCATAATTTTTGAAATTACATAAGACATGAAATGCAGTTTATCGTATAATCTAATAGGCAAGGTGGTGAGAACCGATTGGAGCTGACCGACTACGAACTTATACAAAAGTGTTTATCAGGGCGGCAGGAGTATTTTGAAGAGCTTGTGACCCGTTACAAAAAGTTGATATTTAGTGTTGTTTATAATATGATAAATGACAAAGAGGAGGTCAGCGATATCTCCCAGGAGGTATTCATCAGGATTTACAAAGCTCTGGACCGGTACAATCCTGAATACAAGTTCTCTACCTGGGCTGTAAGGATAGCGACAAACCTCTGTCTTGACATTCATCGAAAGAAAAAGGTGGATTCAATGCCGATCGAAGAGATCGAGGATCTTTCAAACGGCATTGATACACCGGAAGCCAGCTACCTTCAAAAAGAGCGGTCCGAGAGGATCAGAAAGGCAATACAGGCATTACCCGAAAAATACAGAATACCGATCATTCTCTTCCATCAAAATGGTTTATCCTACGAAGAGATGATGAAAGTGACGGGTGAATCGATGACAATTATAAAAAACAGGCTTTACAGAGCAAGGCTTATGTTGAGGGAAGCGCTGATGCCGGATAGAAAGGAGGAGGTATTATGAACTGTAATTTATCAAAAGACCATATGATGAAATATTTTGACGGGGAACTGAATGATATGGAAGAAGTTCAGTTCCGCCAGCATTTAAAAACCTGTAAAAGCTGCAGTGTTGAATTCAGCTGCATGGAAAACATATTCGCATCACTTGAAGAACAGCCGGATATAGAACCTCCGTCCAACTTTGAAGCCATGGTCATGGAAAAGGTAGCTATCATAGAAGAGAAGCGGAGTGAGAAGAATACAAGATGGCTCGTACTGATTTACAATGCGGCTACACTTCTTTCCATAGTACTGTTACTCATATTTGTTGCCGACCTGAAACAGGTCAGTGTGTTAAGCGCCTTTAAACAAATAGGAGAATATTTCAGATCCTTCTCGAGCGCCACATCGGCAGTATTAGGGGTTGTACATGATATTTTCAGGGTGATCGGCGGAGCGCTTTGGGTAGTCGTTGATGTCGCTGTTTCCATATTCAAGACATATTATTACGTCTTTCTGGCTCTGGTCGTCCTGCTTTTTGCAATACAAAGACTATTGAACTATATCGGTACGCAAAGCGGAGGGGAAGCAAAATGAAAAAACTGGTCTCACTGCTTGCCATAATTGCCGTCTTAATGTTGAATACACTGCCGGCCGCAGGCCAGGGCGTATTTATCTCGTCGGAAAACGGAGATAAGATAAGTATTTTTGACGATGTTGATGTTAAAGATCCGGTCAACGGAAATGTAGTTACCGTACTGGGAGATATTTCGGTGGATAGCAGAGTCAGCGGACAGGTTATTGCTGTTTTTGGCGATGTTACGGTCGATTCGCAAATATCCGGACAGGTGGTGACCTTATTCGGGAATACGATCCTGAATAAGAATGCAATTGTCAATGGCGACGTCATCACAATAGGCTCGTTAAGCAAAACGGGCGGCGCCAGGGTGCTTGGCCATGAGGTCAGGATCCTTGGGGAGTCGATGAACCTGGACATAGGCGCTCTGCTTTATTTCAGGCTGGCAATCATGATATTGTTTACACTGGCTGTTTTGATCGTAGGATTGCTGATTCTGACGATTGCAAGAGAACAGTACACGAGTATGTCAAAAAGTATTGAAAGGAATACAGGAAGAAAGCTGATATTGGGCATTCTCTCATTACTGGCTGCTACAATACTGTTCCTTCTCTTGCTTGTGACGCTTATTGCGCCGGTTATGTATATCGTGGTTCTGCTGCTTTCAACCATTACGGCAAGTATGTACCTGGGAAGACTGATCTTAAAAAAGTTCAGTACTTCAAACAGCATTTATATGGAGTTTATAACAGGGCTCATTTCCATAACGCTTGTCAAGCTGCTGATTATCTTTCTTGTAGCACAGCAGGATCCTTTGCTCGGATTCGGGCTTACGGGAGCGTTTGGATTCCTTGTCCTTTCGATGGGCCTTGGTATCCATATAGAAGAGCGTTATATAAGCAGTAAAAAATAATTAAAAAATAATTAAAAAATAAATTCATATTAATGAAAAAAAAACAAGGGATAGCGATTCACATAACACCTCATAATAATAAAGATTAAAATTATATTGAGGTGGTTATGTGAAGCTATTTTTTTGTGCCGTTTATTTTCTTATAGTGGCTGTTGCATTTTCAGGCTGCGGTTCTGAAGCTGGAAACAGCAGTCAAAACTACTCTGCTCAGATGATGGAAAATACAATTCGAACTACGGCGGATCAATCCACGGTACTTAAGCAGCAGGAGTATGAAGAGCAAGTTCCAAAGTCTGAGAATGTGCCTTCAGAAGCCGGTACGCCTCAGCGCAACAGTTATTCGGAGCCGATAAGGACTGTAGCAAGTAATGTGCATCTTGGCAAGGAAAATATCGGAGGGTTGTCCGAAACACAGCTCGACTCCAAACTGGAGGACATTGCTTCAAAAACAGATATTGACGCACAGGATGCATATCTGAATGATAAGACCTGGACGGTCATGAAGGGAAAAGACGGAAGGGCACTCAATATTGATATTATAAAAAAAGCTGTACTTTCCGCAAAAACAGGAGAACAGGTTAAAATTTCATATACCGTTTTAAAGCCGAAGGTGACAGAGGCTCAATTAAAAGGCGAAATAAAAACATTGGCGAAATGCTCTACAACGATGCTGGATAGGAGCAAGCCGCGCGTGTATAACATACGTCTGGCGGCAAAAAAACTGGATTATGCGATCGTACTGCCGGGCGAAGAGTTTTCGTTTAATAATAGGACCGGAAGCAAATCCAAAAAAATGGGTTACAAGGATGCAACGGTCATCGTCAAGACGCTAAAGGGACCTGAACACAAAAAAGCACCCGGCGGGGGCGTTTGCCAGCTGTCGACAACCGTTTACAATGCAGTGCTGAGATGCGGACTTAAGGTATCCGAACGGCATGAGCATTCGGATGACGTACACTACGTCCCAAAAGGAAAGGATGCTACAGTGACATATAAAGGGGCGGATTTTAAATTTATCAACAACAGGCAAAAACCCATTATGATCAGAGCTTATGTGGGAAAGAAAACAGTCAGCATACACATCCTGGAGAGGGAATAGCAATGCTGTATATAAATTCAGGCAATAACAAGTTCATTCTGTTCAATTGGTATTCTTTCTGTTATAATGAAGCAAGAGAGAAAGAGCCGTGTATTTAAAGGGAGTAACATAATAGTGTGGAGGTTGAAAATGATAGTAAAGGAAATCGTGATCAAAAGTTCGTCGGGCCTTCAGTCTAAATCAGCAGCCATATTTATTCAGAAGGCTTCAAATTATAAATCCAGCATATGGATTTCAAAGGATGAGAGAAAAGCGAATGCGAAGAGTCTTCTGGGAGTACTCTCGCTGGGCATTGGATCGGGTACGAAGCTTTCTGTTACGATAGAAGGCGAGGATGAGGCGGAAGCGGCCGCGGAATTGCAGAAATATCTTGTTTCAGATATGGGTGAGATTAATTAGAGCATGTTCGACATACAGGAAGAGCTTAAAGAACTGCCCGATAAACCGGGCGTTTATATTATGAAAGATGAAAACGGCGCCATTATCTATGTTGGCAAAGCCGTGGTCCTGAAAAACAGGGTAAGACAGTATTTTCAATCATCAGCGGCACATACGCCGAAGGTTACCGCCATGGTGGCAAAGATCAGCGAATTTGAATACATCGTCACCGATACGGAGCTTGAGGCGCTTATACTTGAGTGTAATCTCATAAAAAAGCATAAACCCAAATTCAACATCCTTTTGAAGGATGATAAAAACTATCCCTATATCAAGGTAACGATGAATGAGGATTACCCCCGCATTCTAATGACCCGGCAGGCTTATAAGGATGGCGCCAGATATTTTGGCCCTTATTCCAATGTGTTTTCAGTCCGTGAGACCATGAACCTGATCAAAAAAATATTTCCCGTAAAGTCCTGCAAGAAGGTGCTGCCGAGGGATATAGGAAAAGGAAGGCCTTGTCTGAATTATCACATCAGGCAGTGCCTTGGTCCCTGCCTTGGCAATGTAGACAGGGAAGAATACCGGAACGTCATGAAGGATATCTGCTCATTCCTGGACGGCAGACAGGATATCATCGTTTCAAAGCTTGAAAAAAATATGCAGGAAGCAGCGGACAGGCTGGATTTTGAGAAAGCCGCATCCATCCGGGACAAGCTGAACAGCCTGAGGCATATTTCGGAGGAGCAGAAGGTATTGACCGTCGAAGGCTCAGATCAGGACATTGTGGGATTTGCATCAAGCAAAACAGATACCTGCGTCCAGGTATTTTTTATAAGGGGCGGAAAACTGCTTGGAAGGGAGTTCTACATTATTGAAGGTACGGGAGAAGGGGAAACGAAGGAACTGGCTTCCTCCTTCCTTAAGCAGTTTTACAGTACGGCCGCAATGGTGCCGCCTGTCGTTGTATTGGAAACTGATTTTGATGAAAAGGATGTTATCGAGGAGTGGCTAAGCTCCAGAAGAGGCGGGAGAGTTCATATCAGAGTTCCAAAAAGGGGCGAAAAACTGCATATGGTGGAAATGGTGTCACAGAATGCCCAAATCGAGCTGAACCGTTGTCATGAGAAAATGGCTGGGGGAGGGCCGGTAAAGGAAGGCTTGCAGGGCATGGCGGATGTACTCGGGCTGCCCGTGGCGCCAAAAAGGCTGGAGGCATATGATATTTCCAATACCGGTGCGACTGAGATCGTAGCATCCATGGTGGTTTTCGAGCAGGGACTTCCTGCTAAAAAGGAATACAGGAGGTTCAAGATACGCTCTACCGACATTCAGAATGATTACGCCAGCATGCAGGAAACTTTGAGCAGAAGGTTCCGGCATGCAGAGCAGGAGAGGGATAGCGGCGGCAAAGGCGGAGTCGGCAGCGGAAAAGCGTATCGGGATCAGCAGCGGGATGCCCAAGGGGGAGAGGCACCGGATGAGACACGGCTGAAAGGTTTTTCTGTTCCAGGTGGAGAGATGCATAAGCCGGGAGTGAGTACGGCCCGCTTCGCAAGCCTGCCCGATCTGATCATGCTCGACGGCGGTCTGGGACATGTAAATGCCGTAAAACAGGTGCTTGACGAGCTTCGTGTCACAGTCCCGGTATGCGGCATGGTCAAAGATGACAGGCACCGCACCAGGGGACTTGTATTACCGGACAGGGAAATCGATTTAGCGAATAATCTCACAGTGCTGAGATTTGTGACGTCCGTACAGGATGAAGCGCACCGTTTTGCCCTGGAATACAACAGAAAACTGAGATCAAAGAGATATTCCGGATCGATCCTCGATGAGGTCGAGGGTATCGGCCCGAAACGTAAAAAGGCGCTTCTCAGGCATTTTGGCTCGATCAGCAGGATACGCCAGGCCGGCGTCGATGATCTGCAGGCTGTAGAAGGGATCAGCAGGGCTGCGGCGGAGAAATTGTATGACTTTTTCAGGTCGGGCGAATCAAGCGGCCTGTATTAGGGCAATTGCAGAGACAAGGGGACGGTTCTCTTGTCTCAGTTGGAAATGACAGACAAGAGAACCGTCCCCTTGTCTTCCCATGTCTTGTCCCCACTAATGGGAAACATATTTTCAGCGGAATAAATTTGGAAACAGGATGAAAGGAATTTAATGCATATGGCAATATATGCAATCTCGGACCTGCATCTGGCTTTAAGCGTCGATAAGCCTATGGATGTGTTCGGAGCCAGATGGTCCAATTATATGGACAGGCTTGAAGAAAACTGGCGCTCTACGGTGGATACGAACGATTATGTGCTTATCCCCGGGGATATTTCCTGGGCTACCTATCTGAGCCAGGCTTATAAGGATTTCAGCTTTATTGAACAATTGCCCGGAATTAAAATCATATCCAAAGGAAATCACGATTACTGGTGGACCACTAAAAACAAGCTTGATAAATTCCTTTCTGAAAATGGTTTTTCATCCATACATTTTATGCACAATAACAGTTTTACCATTGAGGATACCGCAGTGTGCGGTACCAGAGGCTGGGAAATGCCGGGAGAAGATGGTTTTAATGCGGAAGATGCAAAAATCTATTCAAGGGAACTGCAGCGTCTCGAGCTTTCGCTGAAAAGCGCCGTTGTGCCTGATAACGGCAGACTTATCGCCGCGATGCATTTCCCGGTTTTTAATTCAAATGGCGTTTTTTCAGAATTTCTGGGAATAATGGAAAAGTATCGTGTCCAGCTTTGCATATATGGGCATCTTCACGGAGAAGCGCATAAATATGCTGTAGAGGGGACGGTCAGGGGCGTGGAATTCAGGCTGGTGGCGGCAGACCGCCTCGGCTTCAGGCCATTGAGATTATATTAGTAACTTATTGTCGCGAAACTACAATAAAATGATTTCACATTCGTGGCAATAAGTACATTCGTTGGGTTGTGGGCGGTAGTCAACATTGTTACTACAGCAAACCCTTCGCTGCAGTATCAGGTGATAACTTGCGATTTTTTTCACAAAATAGCGTTTTGTATTGGCTTTACAAAAATATAATGTTATAATGTATGAATAAAAATTGGGTTTTTAGCCGGATTTGCCATAAAAACGGCTTGCAATAAGGAAAGAATATATGGGAGGATTTGAAATCACATGCAGGCAAAAGTAGAGAATGTGGATAAAAATGTAGTTCAACTCGAGATAGAAGTTGATGCAGAGAAGTTTGAGCAGGGGCTTCAAAAAGCTTTTTTGAAGAATTCGAACAAGTTCAATATACCAGGCTTCAGGAGAGGTAAGGCTCCGAGGTATATTGTTGAGAAATTTTATGGCGAACAGGTGTTGTACGAGGATGCAATCAATATCGTTTGCCCTGACGCGTACGATCAGGCTGTTGAGGAAAATAATCTCCATCCGGTGGACAGGCCGGAAATCGACATTAAGCAAATCGGCAAGGGTCAAACCTTTATATTTACCGCAAAAGTTACCGTCAAACCGGAGGTAGAGCTTGGACAGTACAAAGGAGTAGAAGTCAAAAAAGCCGAGGCGATCGTGACCGATGATGACGTAGAAAAGGAGATCGCCAAGGTCCTTGATAAAAATGCAAGGCTCGTTAGTGTTGAAGATAGGCCGGTAGCTTCAGGCGATACGGCTATTATAGATTTTGAAGGCTTCCTGGACGGCGTGCCGTTTGATGGCGGAAAAGGAGTCGATCATAATCTGGTAATAGGCTCCGGTTCATTTATACCAGGTTTTGAAGAGCAGCTTATCGGCGCTGCAGCAGGTGAAGAAAAGGATATAAATGTTACATTTCCAGAGGATTACGGAAAATCCGATCTTGCCGGAAAGGCCGTTACATTCAAGGTAAAGATTAAGGAGATCAAGTTAAAGGAGCTGCCTGCCCTGGATGATGAATTTGCAAAGGATGTCAGCGAATTTGACACTCTGGAGCAGTATAAGGAAGACCTCAGGAAGAAGCTCGTCGAGAATGCCGAGCACAAGGCTCACCATGAAAATGAAGACAATGTCGTAGAAAAGATCGTAGAAAATGCGGTGGTTGATATTCCTCCCGTTATGGTGGAAAAGCGTGTGGACGACCTTATATATGATTTTGAGATGAGGCTTCGCTATCAGGGCCTGGAGCTTCAAAAATATCTCGAGATCATGGGTATGGACATGAAGGCTTTCAGGGAGCAATTCTCAAAGAGGGCGGAGCAGGAAGTGAAGACTCAGCTCGTTATTGAAAAGATCGGAGTAGAAGAAGCCATCGTTCCAACGGATGAGGATACCAATGAGGAAATTAAAAAGCTTGCGGAAAGTTACAGGCAAAGTGAGGAAGATTTCAGGCAACATTTGAAACCGGATGATATAGAATATATCAGAAGTAATTTGATTGCGAGAAAGACAGTGGATTTCCTGCTTGAAAATGCAAAGTTGAACTAATATTCAGTTTATTTTACCGTTTTTGTGGGAAACAATAAGGAAGCCTAAACTATTTTGTGGTAATGCCGTAATATAGTATGGAAAGATGGGGAGGAATATTATGAGTCTTGTACCGATAGTAATAGAACAAACGAACAGAGGAGAACGTTCTTATGATATTTTCTCCATGCTGCTCAAGGAAAGAATCATCATGCTCAGCGATGAGGTCAACGACGTGACCGCAAGTCTGGTAGTTGCACAGATGCTTTACCTTGATTCAGTCGACCCGGACAAGGATATACAATTGTACATTAACAGCCCCGGAGGTTCTATCACATCCGGGTTTGCCATATATGATACAATGCAGCACGTAAAGGCTGATGTCCAGACGATTTGTGTGGGTATGGCGGCAAGCATGGGGGCATTTTTACTGGCAGCAGGCGCCAAAGGTAAGAGATATGCCCTGCCAAACAGCGAAATCATGATCCACCAGCCATTGGGCGGTGCCCAGGGCCAGGCTACGGATATAAAAATTCGCACGGAATGGTTATTAAAAATTAAAAATAAGCTGAATAATATATTGAGTGAAAAAACCGGGCAACCTCTTGAGAAAATCGAACGGGATGTTGAAAGGGACTTTTTCATGTCAGCTGAGGAAGCCAAGGCATACGGCCTCGTTGACGAAATTATGATCAGAAAGAAATAGATGGGGTGGAATGATGTCCAGATATGATGAGAAGAAGCAGTTGAAGTGCTCCTTCTGCGGCAAAACACAAGAACAGGTTAAAAGGCTTGTCGCAGGCCCCGGTGTATATATTTGTGATGAGTGTATCGAGCTTTGCTCTGAGATCATAGAGGAAGAGTTTGAAGAGACCAAAGCCGACGCCGAGATCAACGATATACCCAAACCTAAGGATATTAAGGCTATTCTGGATCAGTATGTCATTGGGCAGGAAAAGGCCAAGAAGTCGCTTTCCGTAGCGGTTTACAACCATTATAAGAGGATCAATACCGATATCAAAACAAGCGATGTGGAAATACAGAAAAGCAACATTGTCATGCTCGGCCCTACCGGCTCAGGCAAGACGCTGCTTGCCCAGACTCTTGCACGATTGCTCAATGTTCCATTTGCCATTGCGGATGCTACTTCATTGACAGAAGCAGGTTATGTGGGCGAGGATGTGGAAAACATCCTGCTCAAGCTTATTCAGGCGGCCGATTATGATATTGAAAAAGCGGAAAAGGGCATCATCTACATCGATGAAATCGACAAGATTGCCAGAAAGTCCGAGAACCCGTCCATTACAAGAGATGTAAGCGGTGAGGGCGTACAGCAGGCGCTTTTGAAAATACTTGAAGGCACTACTGCCTCCGTACCGCCGCAGGGTGGAAGGAAGCATCCCCATCAGGAATTTATACAGATTGACACGACCAATATTCTGTTCATTTGCGGCGGCGCATTTGACGGGATCGATAAGATCATACAGAACAGGATCGGTACGCGGGCGATCGGCTTTGGTGCAAAAGTGGAGAGCAGGAAGGAAAAGGACATCGGTGAAATATTATCTCATACGCTTCCGCAGGATCTGCTCAAGTTCGGCCTGATACCGGAATTCGTAGGCAGGCTGCCGGTCATTGTGACTCTGGGTTCGCTTGACAAGCAGGCGCTCGTACAGATACTGACCGAGCCGAAAAACGCTCTCGTAAAACAGTATCAAAAGCTGTTTGAGATGGATGACTCGCTGCTCGAATTTGAACCGGATGCGCTGGAAGCAATCGCGGAGAAAGCTTTGGCAAGAAATACGGGTGCAAGAGGCCTCAGAGCCATTATTGAAGAAATTATGCTGGATGTGATGTACGACATACCTTCGACAAATAACGTAGAGAAATGCATCGTTACGAAGGATACGATCGATAAGCAGGCAATTCCCCAGCTAGTGATCAATGAAAACCGGAAACCACTGAAGAAGACGGCCGGAAAGAAGTCCAGAGTGAAAAAGGAATCGGCATCGTAAGGCAGCCAATAAAACCGGTGCATATAGGAAGCCGGGTAAAATAGATAATGGGCTGCGACATAAAATGAATATGTTAAATGAATGATATGGGTATTTCCGACACGCATATACAGCGGGAGGGAATGCCCTTTTTCATGCCTTATTTAGCTGCTTTTGCATTATTAATGGCCATTTGTTAAGCAAATGCCATCCCTTCACTGCGGAAGGACATCCTATAAAAAAATTAAGGAATTGTTTATCAGATATGGTTATAAAGCTGACAGTGGACTTGATCAAAGGGAAATATTCGGCATTAACTTGAATAGTCATAAATAGTGTGATAATATCTACTCATAAGTTGCAAACTCATGAGTTTGCAAGCTAAGAGGTGATATAAATGTTTGTAGGCAGACAACAGGAATTAAGAAAGCTAAATATGATGTATGAAAGCGGACAATTTGAATTTGCTGTGATATATGGCAGACGAAGAGTCGGCAAGACTACACTTATAAAGGAATTCTGCAAGGGTAAGAAAGCCGCTTACTTTGTTGCCCGTGAAGCAAATGATTTAATTAACATAGAAAATTTCAGCAGGGATGTTTTTGCCGTCACTTCAAAGGAATCAGCAGGGAATGTATATTTTCCTGATTGGGAAAAAGCATTTGACTATATTTACAAAATATCATGTGATGAGAGAATTATACTGGTTATTGACGAATACCCCTATTTGGCCCAGAGCAACAGGGCGATCTCATCTATTATACAAGCCCATATTGATATGAAGCTGAAGGACAGTAAACTCTTTCTGATTCTTTGCGGTTCCTCCATGAGCTTCATGGAATATCAGGTATTAGGGTATAAAAGCCCTTTATATGGAAGACGCACTGCACAGTTTAAAATCAAACCCTTTACATATTATGAATCTGCACTGTTGCTAAATGAATTTAGCATTGAGGATAAGGCTGTGCTTTACGGAATAACAGGGGGAGTACCTGAGTATCTAGCAAGAATCAGAGTAAATTTGAGTGTTAAAGAGAATATTGAGGATTTATTTTTAAGCGAATCCGGGCACTTGTTTGAAGAGCCTGTCAACCTGTTAAAGCAGGAATTGAGGGAACCTGCCACCTATAACGGAATTATAGCGGCTATCGCAGGCGGAGCCTCCAAGCTTAATGAGATTGCCACGAAAAACGGACTGGAAAGCAATAAATGCTCGAAATATATTTCAGCTCTCATGTCTTTAGGAATTATAAAAAAAGACAAACCCCTGACAGAGGATGAAAGCCGGAAAAGTATTTATTTGCTGGATGACCAGATGTTCCGCTTTTGGTATAGATTTATTCCGAACAATATGAGCAGCATAGCAACGGGATTATCCGATTACGTATATGACAAAGCGATTGCACCATACCTATCCAACTATATGGGGCAGATATTTGAACAGATTTGTACCCAATATCTTTTAAGGGAAAATGCAAAACTGGCCCTGCCCTTTGTGTTTGGAAGAATAGGCAGGTGGTGGGGCAACAATCCTGATAAGAAGCGGCAGGAGGAGATTGATATTCTTGCAGTTGACAATGATAATGCAATTTTCGGAGAATGCAAATGGAGAAATGAACCAACCAGCATTGGAGTTTTAAATAAATTGCTGGAAAAGAGCGGGCTTTTTAAACAATATAAAAGTAAACACTATATACTGTTTTCCAAATCGGGTTTCGTTGAGGAACTGGAAGAAACCGCTGCAACAATGGGTAATGTGAGACTTGTGGATTTAAAAAAGCTTTATGAGGAGCAGCAACGGTAAAAAGTACAAAAAATGTTGCAGTGTTTGAACATATTTATTGAGTAGTATAGTAACTTATTGCCGCGAAATTGCAATAAAAAACAAGGAAATAGTTTCACATTTGACGGGAGTCCGGTGAATGAACGGTTTGTAATAAGTCTGGAAAAGTGTGGTTGATAGGATAATCTGGGATAGGAAAAAGCTGGATATGATGCTATTCGGTAGTAAATGCATAGAGATGTCTGAAATGGAACTCCCTATGCTACCGGAATCTTTCAATGGGGGAAGAAATGTTTCCGCAGTGCTGGAATGGAAAATCCGACCCAAGCAGGTAATTTCGTGAATCAAAATGTGCCAGGAGCGGGGATTGATGTCCCCGGGATTTGATTTCTGCCGCCTCGCATCGGATAAATTTATCTATATTGTGAATACTATATAATAACAAAACGAAAGCGAATTTCGTTATTTTATACGCATGAAAAGTGAGAGGCGGAGGAGACGGAATGCTTAACAGTACCTTTCTGATCATACAATTTTTCTTTTCAATCATAATCGGGCTGTATTTTCTTAATCTTTTGAAATCGCAGCAGGGCAATAAAAGCGCAAATGAGAAAGAATCGCGAAAGGAACTGGAAAAGCTTCGCAGGCTTAAGGAAATAAAGCTTACGGAACCATTGTCGGAAAAGACCAGGCCGGCAACGATCAAGGACATCATCGGACAGGAACAGGGTTTGAAAGCCCTGAGAGCTGCACTGTGCGGGCCTAATCCACAGCATGTCATCATTTATGGACCTCCCGGCGTAGGCAAGACCGCAGCGGCAAGAGTCATACTGGATGAAGCTAAACTCACGCCTATATCACCGTTTCGGAGAGAGGCCAAGTTCGTCGAGGTAGATGCGACCATACTGCGGTTTGATGAGCGCGGCATAGCCGATCCGCTGATTGGTTCCGTTCACGATCCTATTTACCAGGGAGCCGGAGCATATGGCGTGGCGGGAATTCCACAGCCTAAGCTGGGCGCTGTGACAAAAGCTCATGGCGGTATACTTTTCATCGACGAAATCGGCGAGCTGCACCCGATCCAGATGAATAAGCTGCTGAAGGTGCTGGAAGACCGTAAGGTATTCCTGGAAAGTGCATATTACAGCTCTGAGGACTCGAACATTCCTACGCACATACATGAAATATTCCAAAAAGGGCTGCCTGCCGATTTCAGGCTGGTGGGCGCTACGACAAGGTCTGCGGATGAACTGCCTCCGGCGCTTCGTTCCAGGTGCGTCGAAATATACTTCAGGCCTCTCATGGCGGACGAGATCGCCATTATTGCACGAAATGCAGCGATAAGGGGAGGATTCCGCGTTGAAGAGGGGATCGAGGAGCTGATCGCCAGGTATGCACAAAATGGCAGGGATGCGGTCAATATTATTCAGATCGCAGGCGGCATTGTACAGGTCGAGGGAAGGAACATCATCAGCAGGAAGGATATCGAATGGGTGCTGGAATTCAGCCACTACAGCCCCAGGATCGACAAGAAGATAAGCATTGAGGAAAAGCAGGTCGGCTGCATGAATGGTCTGGCTGTATTTGGTAATTCTACGGGGATCGTCATCGATATTGAAGTATCCGCAATAAGGGTGAAGGCAGGAAAAGGGACAATAAAGGTGACTGGGATCGTTGAGGAAGAGGAGATGGACGGAAAAGGACAGAAGCTGAGGAAAATGAGCTCTGCAAAAGCTTCTGTGGAAAATGTGCTCACTGTATTGAAAAAATTCCTCGATGTGGATGCCAGGGAATATGACATACACCTGAATTTCCCGGGAGGGATCCCGATCGACGGTCCATCGGCAGGCATTGCCATAGCTGCGGCGGTCTATTCCGCCATCCGGAACATACCGGTGAGCAATGATATTGCAATGACAGGTGAGCTTTCCATCAGGGGAAAGGTAAAGCCTGTCGGAGGAGTGGCTGCAAAGGTGGAGGCCGCTAAAATCGCGGGGATCAACAAGGTGCTGGTGCCAAAGGAAAACTGGCAGGAAATGTTCAATGATATTGGGATTGAAGTCATACCTGTTGACGATATCGGGCAGGTGATCGATCATACTTTCCATTCCGGCACAGGCAGGCAGGAGGAATTGCCGCTTCAAAAACCTGCCATACCCGTATTGGCAGCGTCTCCCGCTATCGACAAGAGTTTTTAAGCTTGAAAGAGTTTTACTGCAGTATTTGATTTTTCTTAAGCTTATTGTAATAGACGCTGCATGGTTTGTTGTGCTATTATAGTCTACGTGAAGAATTACTGAATATCACAATGAAGGAGAGCCCATGAAGAAGCTTGTACCTATGGTTGCGGGTGTAATCATTACAGGGGTCCTGTTTCTGATGTCCGCTCATTTTACGGCTTCGGACGAACAGGCGGTATCCGGGACGGGTCAGAATACGCCTGTGATAAGCGAGCATTCAGCAACAGCTGATTTGTCCGGTGTTTCAGGTACAACTGAAGCCCCGATAACAACAGATTCACCCATAAAGGTCACAAGCACGGAAGGAATCCAGCCCGGCGGCTCCATACGCGCCAAAGTGAAGAGGATCGTGGATGGTGATACGCTAAGTGTGGAATATAAGGGAGAAGATTATAAGGTAAGACTGCTTTGTATTGATACGCCGGAAACAGTAAAGGTAGGAGTTGACGAACAGCCTTATGGGAAACAGGCTTCGGATAAACTGACGGAGATGGTGCTGGACAAGGAAGTAGCGCTGGTATTCGAAAAGGATATTGATGACAGATATGACAGGCTTCTTGCCTATGTTATACTTGATAACGGAATGTGCGTCAATGCTTATTTGGTTGAAAACGGATTTGCAAGGGTGGACATAGTAAGGCCTAACTCTGTGAACAAGGATTACTTTTATCAGCTTCAGGACAATGCTATAAAAGAGAATAGGGGCTTATGGTCGCTTCCGGAAGATAAAAGGCCATTCGTCAGAAACGATAAGGGATATTATGTTCCGCAGTACATTGAAGAAGATGCGGCATAGCCGGTTAAACAGATATATACTGGGAACGGGCACAAATTTGCGACCTGTGCGGAAATTTGTGCCCGTGCTTAGTATAGATCAGACATAGAGCACCATACAGTCTTATATATATAGGTAAATGAAAAAGTTGTCAGATCCATGTAGACTAAAATAATTTTTTGGGGGTAATCAAATGAATATTCTGCAGGCTATTATTTATGGTATCATTCAGGGAATGGGCGAATTCCTGCCCATATCAAGCACTGCCCATATTACGCTGATGCCGTGGCTTTTTGGATGGAATGATCCGGGACTTGCGTTTGATATTGCGCTACATATGGGTACGCTGCTGGCTGTGGTCATTTTCTTCTGGAAGGATTGGATCAATCTGATCAAGGCTGGCTTCACGGATATCAAGTCCAGGGATGGCAGACTCTTTTGGTACATCATGCTGGCGTGTATCCCCGGGGGCATATTCGGAGTGCTTTTTGAGGACCAGGTTGAAACCACGTTCAGGAATCCCCTGCTGATTGGTGTTATGCTGATTATCATGGGTATTGTCATCTATGTTGCCGACAAATTTTCCAAATCCGAGATCGCACTTTTGGATATCGGTTTTAAGAGAAGCTTTTTGATAGGAGTTTCTCAGGCAATTGCAATGATACCGGGAGTTTCCCGTTCAGGTATCACCATGGCAGCCGGAAGAGCTTTCAGTATAAAAAGGGAAGACGCCGCAAGATTTACATTTTTGCTTTCAACGCCGTTCATATTTTTGAGTGGAGTATATAAGGCCAGGGACCTGGCCAGCGTATCGGTCGAAATTGTGCCGTTCATTATCGCTATAGTTACAGCGGCAATTGTCGGGGCGTTTAGCATAAAATTCATACTGAATTATCTTAAGAAGAAAGGTTTTGGAATATTCGCCGTTTATCGCTTTATTATCGGAGCGATTGTGATCATTGTTGCACTTGTCCGGTAAACTTGTTTTTGGGGGAAATTATCCTAAAAATGTACATATAGGCATTGAAAAGAGTCCCATTCTGTTATCATACTGTTATCATAGGATTTCGGCTGATGCTACAGATCGTCATAGGACTATGGAACTAGCCGTAGGACTATTAGACCATTTAATATAGGGAGTAAGGAACTATATTATTTACCATAAATTTCTGTTACACTTTAAATGAACATTAGCGTTTCTCCTATTAGGAGCATGGGGCGAGAGCTCCATGTTTTTTTTTGCATTTCGTGTATTATATTTGTTTCCATATTTCTTTTGACAGCGGACTGCCTTGTAAAATGGCTATATAATGGCTATAATAGTAATAAAAACTAGTACACGGTCAACCTGAAAAACTTATGTTAACCGGCAAGATAAGCGGTTGAGGGGCAAGGCAGAAGATTGAGGAAAACCGGATAGGAGCAGGTGTTTTTATTGAGTGGAACACAAAAAGTCATACTGGCTATTGAGACAAGTTGCGATGAAACTTCCGCAGCTGTTGTTGAAAATGGCCGGAAGATCCTTTCAAATGTAATATCCTCGCAAATAGACGTGCATAAAAAATTCGGAGGAGTCGTACCTGAAATAGCGTCACGCAAGCATGTTGAACTCGTGATGCCGGTAATCGATCAGGCGCTCAGGGAAGCCTCCATTGAAATGGAACAGGTAGACGCGGTCGGCGTAACTTATGGACCCGGATTGGTAGGGGCGCTGCTTGTAGGCTTATCGGCCGCAAAAGCGCTAGCTTTCGCTGCCGGTAAACCGTTGGTCGGAGTGCACCATATAGAAGGCCACATCGCAGCCAATTATCTTGAAAATGAAGACCTTGAGCCTCCTTTTGTCTGCCTGGTCGCTTCCGGCGGGCATAGCCATGTCGTATATGTTGAAGATTATAATCAATTTGAAATCATGGGCCGGACGCGCGATGATGCTGCAGGAGAAGCCTTTGACAAAATCGCCCGGGCATTGGGGCTGGGTTATCCTGGAGGCCCGCTCATCGATGTGCAGGCCAGGAATGGCAACAGCAGGGCCGTGGATTTCCCGAGAGTTTATTTTAGCGACGGGAGTTTGGACTTCAGCTTCAGCGGGCTTAAGACAGCGGTTCTGAATTATCTGAATGCAGCAGCGCAGAAAGGGCTTGAAGTAAATCTGCCGGACATTTGCGCCAGCTTCCAGCAGGCTGTGGTTGATGTCCTTGCCAATAATACGGTTCAGGCTGCCAAGCGGAAGGCCGCAGGCTGTGTAGCGTTAGCGGGAGGCGTCGCGGCAAATTCCCAGCTTCGCAGCAGCTTGAAATCTGCTGTCGAAAAGGAAGGAATGAAGATGTTTTATCCGAGGCCTGTATTTTGCACCGACAATGCTGCGATGATCGGATCCGCCGCCTACTATGAACTGAAAAGGGGACGAGTTTCCGGACTGGATTTGAATGCTGTGCCTAACCTAAAACTGGGAAGTATAACCTGTGGATAACTTTTTATTTTCCACATCAGCAAACAAATATATTAGAATCATTAGCAAATAGTAAATGATGGAAAATTACAACAATTGACAAATCTTGTCGGATTGTCAAAGAAAAGAAAAAGGATGCCTATGTACTGGCAAAAGTACATAGGCATCCGGTGTTTCAAGGAATAGAACGGAAAATAGTGCCTTTTGGAGACTGCGGAAAATGTTGAAATAAAAACTGTGAATATTGTGGAAATTGGGCACAAAACGCGCAAAATGTAGGAATTTCTTGTGTGGATAAGAATGTGGAAAGTGTGGATTACAGGTGTCGTAAATTGATATTTCTAACGGACAGGCCGGCATAAAAACTACTTATTATTTGAATATTTATTATAATTATCAAGCACTTTTTTTACATAAAGCTGTGTTTCGGTGTAAGGAGGAATGCCATTATACTTCGCAATGCTTCCCGGACCTGCATTGTAGGCTGCCAGAGCCAGTTCGAGATTGCCGTCGAATGCTACAAGCTGATCACGCAGATACCTTGTGCCACCGTCAATATTTTCACTGATATCCCAGGGATTTTCGACACCCAGCGAGTCGGCGGTACCGGGCATAAGCTGCATCAAGCCTTGTGCACCTGCACTGGAGACGGCATACGGATTGTAATTGGATTCCTGCTTTATGACTGCCCTGATCAGGTCGGCATCCACATGATATTTTTGTGAGCTCTCTGAAATACTTTCCTCAATCAATTCGTTTATCTTCACTTTATCGGTTATCGTATTGTATTTATTGGTCGAAAGGGAAATCAAAGCTCTTTGCAGTGCATCCGAGATATTTGTAGTGCCAGTAGTTGCGGCGGCTGCATTGATGGAGGAATAAGATCCCGAAGAGGCGGAGGTGCCGGAAGCTGCGGAAGCGCCGGAAGCGGAGACGACGTTATTCAGGTACTGCTCAAACGGGACATCGTTCGAAGAACCTTTTATTTTCACAGGCACCCTGCTTTGAATCTCGTCAAGTTTCTGCTGAAACAGATCGGAAATGTTCGGTATCATGTCTTCCTCCGTAATATCAATTCTATATTACCATAAAACCAAATAGTTGTGAAAGACCAAAACCAGGCCCACATATTATATATCGGAGAAAGCAGGCGTATAATTAATACGCTATGATATGATGCGCTCGGGTTTCCTGCAAAATTTGGAACAGGCGCTTTTGATTTCGCCATTGAAGTATCGGACCGTGAACAGCTGGCAGTAGCCGACGGAAGGATTGCGCTCCAATTCATCCTCGGGGGGCATAAAGAATTCGCATTCGATGCATTTTGGCTTCCTTTCGGAATGAATCCATGCATCGGGCATCCTCAGGTGTTTTGAACAGGTAAAGTCCCTTGAGACAACGCCTTTGACCCTGCAAAGTATGTCCTTGTTGATACTCATTTTCAATCCTCTGGCACAATTATTACAGCTTTTTGCCTGTCGCATTTGTATCTCCCTGCAAACCAGCTTTAATTGAACCGGTGTAAAACATGGCTTGAAAACCCTGCAAGAGTTTTCAAAGGTAAATGTTAACGGCTCATAACCGGGAGTGTTATATTTCGTAAACTCCCAGTCTTGAGCATATTTTAACATAAACATCTGCGACGTGGCAAATTATGGGAAATATATTATGATACATTCTTCAGGTCTTTATTCAGCATGATCGATAATATTATTTTATCTGCCTGTATTGTCCCTTTGCTGCTAAGAACGCAAATATTCTCAATTGTTTTTTCCGGATTCTTCTCAATGATTCCGTCCGTAGGCTGGATAGTTCTCCCATCTACAGCCATCAGGGCGGAAATTGCCGCGGCGCTTGTACATGCCGAAACCTTTAATGCACACCCTGCTTTAGCTCCGTCACATAGCATGCCGGTCACACTTCCCGACATGTTCTGAATGGCAGACTCTATTTCGGAAAATCCACCGCCAAGGAGAAGAACGATACCGCAGCTTGCCCCTGTTGCGGCTATTGCAGCACCGCAAAGAGAAGAAAGCCGCCCGAATTTCAATTTTATGTATATGGTAATAAGATGGCTGAGTGCACAAGCCCTATATAACCGCTCTTCATCAAGCCCGAGCCGTTCCCAAAATGCGACAACCGGTAATGTTGCAGTAATCCCCTGATTACCACTTCCGGAATTACTCATGACTTTTAATTGGCATCCTGCCATTCTGGCGTCAGAACCTGCAGAAGTCAAAGCCATTGCATAATTTGTTATATCGTTTGCAAGTATTCCCTTGCTTACATTATCCAGGATTGTTTTCCCGACTTGTAAACCATAGGAGTTCTTCAGTCCTTCTTCCCCGATCGATCTGTTCAATTCCACACTTTGCTTCACCAGACTTAATTTATCTACAGATACGTTGTTGATAAAATCCCATATGGATTCGAGGCTTAAGTAGGAAATATCATTTTTTTCTTTTTTAATCATGTTCCCGGAGTTTGCACTTACGACCTTGCCATCCACTTCAACCATGGTGATATTTGTGTGAGTCTTTTCAATTACTGCTTTCGCACTGCTCACTTCAGTATTAACTATTACTTCAATATACAGCTTTTCATCGGAATCGGATAATTCAACAGTAACCTTGCCTTGATTTATCATACGGTTAGCTTTCTCAAGGATTTCCTGATTGACGTTTGCCAATACTTCCAAATACCTCTCAGGCTGTCCCGACAGCGCTCCAAGTGCGGCAGCCAGGTTTATACCGCTTCTTTCCGTTCCGGGAATGTTTACGGCCATCGCGTTCTTTATTATATTTGTACTGGCAAACACTTTGATTTCATTGATATTATTACCCCTTGCATGCTTGCGCGCTACCGCAGCTGCCAAAGCAATAGCTATAGGTTCTGTGCAGCCGAGTGCTGTAATCAATTCATCCGATAGAAGCTTTAAAAACTTGTCTTCAAACATTCAAATACCCCCACATGTCAAATCTTAAGTCCGATATTATATTAATGGCCTTGTATGTAATAATTGCCTCGTACTAAATTATATTAATGGATATATCACTGATATAATTAGTAACTATATTAATAGTTTATTGCGGAAAGAGTAAAATGTCAATATGCGGACATGTAAAATTTACTATGAAATTTTCGGTATGTTATTATTCGAATCAATACAAAAAAATAAGGTTTTATTGACTGTATAAAATTCCCTGATACTGTTATAATGGCTACTGCATTTAGAAGTTAATTTGACTGAAATGTAATTATATCATCAGATGGAACAAATAATTTTCCTTTAATAAAAAGAATATCACTTTTTAATAGATCAAATGCTTTTTCGAATTCCTTTTTGCGCAGCGCTTTCTCCATCTCAATATGCCTGCTTAAGTCCGTTGAAATATATTCATCATGGTCTGTCTCCGAATATAATTGTACATACGCCCTTCGGATCAACTTGAGAGTGTTGCTCAATACATCATTCATATAGGAATTTCCGGCGTATGAATTAAGCAAAAGGTGAAAATGAATATTATATTCCCAGTGCTGCTCTATAGTTAATGGATTTTTGCCTGCATGTATTTCATATTCCTTATTAAGTCTTGAAAGGCTGTTTAAAGCACTTTCGTTAATAATGGGCAGTGCCTTTTTAAGCCCTGATAATTCCAGCATAAGGCGCAATTCAGTTGCTTCCTTCACATTCTTTTCGGTAAGCTGAATAATTTGGTATCCTACCCTGGGTATGCTCCTTAGGATTTTTTCACTGCACAATTCAATCAGAGCCTCACGGATGGGACCTTTGCTTACATTATATTTTTCTGCAAGCTCCCCTTCGTTTATAAACTGATCTAAAGAGAAGTGTCCTTTTATAATCCCATCAAGGATCTCGCTATAAATTTTTCTTTTAAGCGAATCATTTTTATCCTGCATATTTCATTTCATCCTAATTTATTATGTTACTTAATACACTATTATACAAATTATTGAGTTGTACTGCAAGCATCGTGTAACAAAAGATGTCTGCCCATGTCTGCAATTCTCACGATGTAATAATATAAGGCGTCATCCGTTGTCCTTCGATAAAAACTGCGCTAACTCATACAAAACCAGGTAAAGTATTTATCGTAACAGCGGCATTATCACAGGATAAACACAATTTATGAAAAGTTATGTTTCATATTATCGGTTGCTGGGGTATAATAGAACAAAATCAACGTGGGAGATAATATTTGATATGAAGAAACCGGTAGTTTTACGCAGAAGATATATACCGTTCGAGGTAGTCGATATTTCAAGTGATGAACTCCTTTACCGAAACGAAAGCCTGCTGGTTACAAAATGGACGTCAATCAAACCGAGGCCGGACTTTTACGGCGGCATTTCGTTTACTTTCCTGGACCGCGGTTATAAGTTAGGCCGGTTCTACGACCAAAACGGCCGGTTTCTGTATTGGTATTGTGATATTGTTGAGGTCCGGTACAATCAGGCGTCCGATACCTATACACTCAATGACCTGCTGGTAGACATCAAAATATTGCCGGACGGCGAGGTAAGGCTGCTGGATGCAGATGAGCTTGCCCAAGCCATGGAGGAAGGTTTAATCAGCAGTGAGCAGGCCTGTACGGCGCTAAAAACAATGGATGGTCTATTAAAGCTGATTTATGCAGAAAGTTTTCCTCCGCCGGAATGTGCAGGATATGAATACTGAGTAAATTGTACATAATAGGGATAAAGATGAGATTGGACAGGAGACATATTTCATGGAGCAGAATCGGCAGCAGGAACGAACTATCGATTTACATACGCATACTACCGCTTCGGATGGCAGCATGACACCGACGGAGCTGGTCAGGCACGCATATGAAAAATGCCTTTCCGCAGTCGCAATAACAGACCACGACACGATGAACGGAGTGGAACCTGCTGTAGAAGAGGGCAGAAGACTAGGTATTGAGGTAATCCGCGGAGTTGAGATCAGTGTCGATTTTTCAAAATGGGGCGGATCCTGCGGTGCTTCATCACCTGACTCATTGACAATAAAATGTCCTGCGCCTTCAAGCTTTGAAATGCATCTCCTTGGATATTTCTTTAATGCAAAATATCCTTCCATAGCAAAAACGCTTGAAGAGCTTCGAGAGAAAAGAGAACAGCGCAATCCCAAAATTGTTAAAAAACTAAATGAACTCGGGTTTGATATAACTTTGAGCGAAGTAAACCGTCTTGCAGCCGGTGGTAATGCCGGAAGGCCTCATATAGCAAGGATCATGATTGAAAAGGGATATGTAGCAAGCATGAAGGAGGCTTTTGACAAATATCTGGCTGCCGGCAAGCCGGCCTATTTTAAAAAGGATAAGCTGACGCCGGCAGAAGGGATCTCGGAAATCATTAATGCTGGGGGCGTGCCGGTATTGGCACATCCGATCTATCTATTCATGAACAGAGAACAGCTGGATATTTTACTGGAACAGCTTGCTGCAGCCGGCTTGAAAGGAATTGAGGCGTACTATACCGATAATACGCCGAAACAGACAGCAGAGCTTCTATACCTTTCTGAAAAACACAAGCTGCTTGCAACAGGCGGCAGCGATTTCCACGGCAGCTTCAAGCCTGATATCGAGATAGGAAGCGGAAGGGGCTCATTAAAGGTGCCTTATCATTTGCTTTTCCAGCTAAAACGGGTTTAGATTATTTTAAAAATTAATTAATACGTTGTTTTTAATATGACATGCTGCTGTCACATTAATATTTGTATCATTAATATATAATTAAAAAGGGAGTGATACAATATGGAAGAAATGCTTACGCGATGCGGCTACAGATGTGATCTATGCCCTGCGTACAGGGAGAATATCAAGAACGATGATGATAAGAGAAGGGTCAGTGAAGGATGGAAAAGGATATTTGGGTTTGATATTGCGCCGGATGATGTAGAGTGTGCCGGCTGCAACAATGAAGGCAGACACATTGATCCGAACTGCCCTGTAAGGTCTTGTACTATGGTAAAAGGGTATGATAACTGTGCCCGATGCGAGGGATATATTTGTGCAGACCTTAAGACGCGGGTTAATTTTATTGAGGAATATTTAAGCAAAACTGACAGCATATGTACTGAGGACTATGAAAAATATGTGAAGGCTTATGAGAGCAAGCCGAGGCTGTGCGAGCTGAGAGGCAAGCTTCGGTAGCTTCCTGATCAGTATGAAGTACATAAATTCCATAATTAAAAATGTTTACGGGACGGCGGTCAGGCTGTCCCGCAAACACCAGCCTGGTGTCGTGCCAATTGCGGTATTTTTGCGCTAATAAAACGATCAGCCTGCATTGTTGGCAACTGTTACCACCATATTAACTTCTCCGCCTGTCTTTTCAGCTTCAGTGAACATTGTTGCAAGGGATTGGAATACATCGTTATTATTGCCTGTAATCTTTGTATTCATGGAATTGACGGTAATAGTAATATTCCTGCCCTTCAACGCATCTATGGATCTGTTTATTACGTTTGAAGCATCGTTGGTTTTCAGCGGGTACACTGCTACTTCGGCTGTTATCATTTCATCACCTGCTTTTTTAATATTTTATGGCTTCTATTTTAGTATTGATTAACCAAAAAATAATATTCAATATTCTGACTTACCGAACAGCAATGGACAATCCGGTCAATCCGAGCCGGCATCCAAATAGCTTCCAAATGACTTGACACCGGAGTGATGCGTTAGTATAATGATATCAAACCGGAAGCGATAAAGGTAAACTTGCTGAACCCTTTCTACGAAGGGTTATTTTTATCGCACGGGAGTTTTTGACCGGAAGGCTTGAGTTATGGCAAACGATGGAGTAAAGGTAGTCGCCCAAAACAAAAAAGCCAGACATGATTACTTTATCGAGCAGACGCTGGAAGCCGGTATTGTACTGTCGGGCACGGAAGTGAAATCAATCAGGCAGGGCAAAGTGAACCTGAAGGATAGCTATGCTATGATTGAGGGCGGCGAGGTCATGATCAACGGCATGCATATCAGCCCATATGAGCAGGGGAACATATTCAACAAGGAACCCTTGCGTGACCGTAAGCTTTTACTGCACCGGAGCGAGATCAACAGACTCATCGGCTACACCCAGCAAAAAGGGCTTGCCCTTGTTCCGCTGCAGTTGTATTTTAAAAGAGGCAGGGTGAAGCTGGAGCTTGGGATTGCCAAAGGCAAGAAGCTGTACGACAAGCGTGACGACATCGCCGAAAGGGATGCCAAGCGTGAAATCGACCGGAAGATGAAAGAGCAGTTTAAATGAAGCTTGACAAGTGAATAGCTTCAATTAACAGCAGATTAAAAGATATGATTTCATGGAATCGATGACTTACAAATCCGGTTTCTGATATCTAGTCTCTGGTATCTGCATTATTTGGGGGCGTATTGGTTTCGACGGGATTGTTGAGACCAGTGTAGCGGGTAGAGGATTCTCGTCGGCCTCTTTAAAAAACGAGAAACTAAAAATAAACGCTAAAAACGATAATTTCGCTTTAGCTGCTGCCTAATATAGGCGGCCCGTCAGTCCGGGGTTTCTGCACCTCGGGTAGCTGGCGTCATTAAGTCAGGCCTTAGGAATAGGAAGGTTAAATTCCGGAACTGGCCCAGCCGTAGCCTTGAGCTGAGCCCGAACTAAAAGGATACCGAAAGCGGAACTTTGATTGTGAAGGTCTGCCGTAGGGAAACGCAAGGCCGCCGTTCGGTAACGAATACCCGGTCAGGCATAAATCACAGTCTACACCCGTAGAAGCGCTGGAGGATATGGTTTCGGACAGGGGTTCGACACCCCTCGCCTCCACCAAAAATTAGCGGAAAGTGGCTTGGCCGTAAGGCTTTGACCACTTTTCAATTTCTCCGCGTAGTTTATTGCCCTTATTAATCCAATGAAAATTAAGGGTTGTAGGTTCACCAGTTGTCGAAGACTAGAAATTTCGATACAGGGCATACATGGTTGTGTTCGATGATACTATGAATCAAGATTGAAATAAATTGTCTTTTCAAGTACTTTTATTGATACTCCGTCTAAGGGAGTATCACGAATTGCTATAGTATAATGTATTTTAAAATTATCTGACGCCAGGTCCTTAATGACTGAGTTGAAGTATTTCTTTAAAAGCATATGCTGATTTTCGGATCGTTCTGTCTTGATTTCCATAATGAATGTCCATAGCTCTTAACACACAATTTTTAACATTTCATTATCTTGGATGGAATATTTGAGTTGCTTTGCAAGGCAGGCAACTTTTGTCACCTGCCTGTATTTGATCATATAACAATGTTATATGCTAAATATCTTATCCCATCGAAAATATTGTTTGGACGATGTAGACATGTGGCCACTTCCTTTAGTCACTCTGTGATTCTTAATAAAAAGTTCACTACTCATCTGAAGTTTCATAACATTTAACGGTTATTATATAAACATAGAAAACTTTTTTATTACACCCTCCTTTTATAACAGCTCCGGTAACCAATACCCGGGGCTTTTGGTTTTCTTATTGAAACAGGAAATTCATGTTGAACAGAGAATCACTACAGAATGTCAACACAACTTTTGAAAGGTTTACAGATATTTATGTTACTGCTGCCAGGCAAACATCTTTCCCACTATTTGCTACATTACTTTGTGGGTTTTATGTATTAAAAAGCGTTGTGTTTTATGTTTATTGTCTTGGCAAGTTGAACATTTTGCTTTTTTGCAAGTATTGTTTATGCTTTGATAGAGCTTCTTTTATTAGATTCAAAGGAGATTATGAAGGATATTATTCTCTTCCCGGTAAGGACTATTGGAATTTAGAATGGTATAATAGCTTTATGGAGCTAATTGGTAAAAAAATTTACAGATACATCGATTTATAGGGGGTACATAATGGCTACTAATGAACTACTTACACTAACTGAGATATTCAACAGCAGGTTTTTTCGGATACCAGATTATCAACGTGGTTATGCGTGGCAGGATGACCAATTAGAAGCGTTCTGGGAGGATCTTGATAACCTTAAAGATGGCAGGAATCATTATACTGGCATGCTCACAATAGAGAATATCAAAAAAAGTGATATTCGCAATCAAGAGATATGGAAAGATGACCTTTGGCTCTTCGATAAAGCTTTCAAAGCTTATCATGTCATTGACGGGCAGCAACGCCTTACAACCGTAATAATACTGATAAATGTCATATTGTCTAAATATAAGGATGAAGATTCTTTATTGTTTGATTCAGTGAGAAAATTTAAAGATAAATACCTATTTCAGCAGTATGAAAAGCTTTATAAGTCCTTTATCTTCGGTTATGAAAAAGATAACCCATCAGATGAATTTTTTAAGACAGAAATTCTAGGGCAAAAATCATCTTCATCAGATAAAGTGCCGAAGAAAACCTTATATACTGCCAATTTAAAGAATGCCAAAGACTTCTTTAATAAAAGAATTGATAAATGGGAAAAAGAAGATCATGAACTACTTCTAAAAAAGTTGGTTAGTGGGCTTAAATTCAACCTTTATGAGATTGAAGAAGAGCTGGACGTGTTCGTGACCTTTGAAACCATGAATAACAGGGGCAAGCCATTATCAAAGCTAGAACTTCTGAAAAATAGACTGATATACCTTACAACTTTATTGAATGATAGTAAGGACGTTTGCAACAGATTGAGAAAGGATATTAACGAGACTTGGAAAACGGTCTATGAGTATTTGGGGAAGAATGAAAAGAACCCGTTAGAAGATGATTCATTCCTGCAGAACCATTGGATTATGTACTTCAAGTATGAGCGGAAAACTTCTGAATCATATGCTATCTTTCTTTTGAATGAATACTTTATCCCCAAGAATGTAGCCAATCCCCAGAAGCTAAAAGTTGGCTTTGAAGAGATAAAAAATTATATTGATAGTTTAGCAAAGAGTGTTAAGGTCTGGTTTCACATGTTCAATCCATACCACCAGGATGCAGATAGTGAAATAACATTCGGTGAAGAAACAAAAGAATGGCTCATGAAATTGGATAGGCTTGGTTATGGAGCTTTTAAGCCATTAATAATGACTGCTATTGTTAAAGGTGAAAATGAAGATGTCTTGATAGAGTTATTAAAAGCCTGCGAAAGATTTAATTTCCTTGTGTTTGATTTAACTAAAAGACCAACTAATACACAAAACAGTAATTTCTACAGAATGGCACATAGATACTTTGAAGCTGAGATTGATATTTATGATATTGTAGAGGAAATAAATACTTTAACTGACGGATTTGATGAAGACGAAAACCCGTTAGGCTGGTTCGATTTGGACAAGTTTTATGATCAAGTTGAGGAACTATATAAAAAGTATGAAGGTTTTTACTCATGGGGAGCAATGAAATATTTTCTGTACGAATATGAACTATACCTTCAGAAATGTGCCAAAGGTGAAAACAAGGTAAGCTGGGAAACCTTAATGAAACCTTATACAATTGAACATATATACCCTCAGACCGATACCAATGAATATTGGAAAAAACGGTTCGGAAAATTTACACAGAAGAAAAAGGAACGGCTTCTTAATTCTTTAGGAAACCTGCTTGTTTTAACAAGGTCAAAGAATTCGGAACTGCAAAATGAAAGCTTTGATTATAAGAAAAAACACCTTGATAAGAATAAAAAAAACACAGGATATTTTAATGGTTCATATTCGGAAATAGAGGTTGCCCAGAACACAGAATGGAATGACAAAAAGATTAAAGAAAGAAGTAATAAGCTTCTTGAATTCATGGAAGAAAGATGGAAGATAGAGATTCCTGACAAGGAAGGATTATTGGGACTTAATGGTAAGTGATAAAGAAAATATAAAAAAGTTTTTTGATGCATGGCATGGTAAGTATAATGCCAGTAAATACCCAAGAGCTTTATATTTTGATTCAGTTAAAGTAATAACAGAAGCACAGAATCCTAATATATTAGCTGCCGCTATTATTGACATGCTTCATTGGAAGGATGGGAAAGCCTCCATAAATTAAAATGGAGGCTACACTTTTACTAAAACAAAGCCTAATACATATTCTCCTAAAAAGCATGACTAATACTGTCTGTTTACAGTATACAACTTTCATGATTATTTTACAGAATAGGATTTAATGTTATTTCCAAGAAACAATATTTGGGAAATAAATGGAAACATATTATGCGAATTGTTATAATGCTTTAATGTAGAATAGTAATTTTTTACTATAAACATTCATTTATTAAATAACAATTTTTATAAGGAGGAGTATCTGTAATGTCGATTGATTTCTCCCAATTTAGTTTATTCATCCCACCACCTAAACCATCACAGTATGCAATTAATATAACAGCGTCAGGTTATGTAAATCTCAATGATAAGCTCAAACTGCGTATTCCGGCGTATCCGGACGGCGATTCCGGAGGCATCCGGACAGTAAACCGGAAACATCCGGACACCTTATCGATGATTTGATTTTATGCTAACGTCGAACTCTTTTCAAGATTTTTTATGG
>JBDKVA010000043.1:0-42215 GCA_039679375.1 Clostridiaceae bacterium | reverse complement strand
AGTGTTAGGAAAAGCTTCGTGATATGCCCGAATGAAAACAAAAACAGGCGGTGAAATGGACACGATGTCCATTCAGGCACATCTACGCCAGGGATGGCGATATATGTGCCGACCGCCCCAAGGGTTTTCCTTCGCTGGCATATAGAAGCTTTTCCTTAGTGCTCAGGAGTCTGCTCGGAAGCTAATGTATGCAGATTTTCAGGTCATTTTTCCGTCCAAAACTTTTAAAAAAACGGCAAATATCCAGATATTTAACGCTTTTTTAAAAGTTTTGGGCGGAAACAATGGACGAAAAGATGCGTGCAGGAGCTTCCGAGCGGACTCCTAAGAGACACCACGTAGCTTGAGTGCGCCTTTTTGCTACTTTTGGGCGGTCAAAAGTGGCAATATCTTTTGATTGTATGATTTTGATGCAGCGCATCTTTCTTTGCAGCGCAATATCCTGCCAATATGCATCGACATAATTCCTGTGCCTATCCCGCATATTACCATGTACCTGTGACCGGTTTTTCCGGGAACAAACGCATACTTGGCTTATTAAATAAAGATATGGAAATGTCTGCCACCCATGGATTTATCGCGGTTTTTATTGTATATTTGTTATACGTAGTTTTAGAGGAGGTGGTACAGGATGTCTGTATTTCTGACAAATATAAATGTAGTTTCACTGGTTCTGATCACAGTATTCATACTGCCTGTTGCCGCCGGTGCAATAAGTGTGTTTTCAAGGGATAGGGTCAGAAAGTCTGTTTCAGCGCTTCTTGAAAGCATTGAATTTATACTTGGGCTTATACTTTCAATTTACCTTACAAAAAAAATATTCATCGATCATGACGGAAGCATTTATTCAAAAATATACGGCATAATTCCCGGACAGATCAAAACAGCGATGCTTGGACGGGATATGCTTGTCTATGCCATTTCTATTTCTATATTGCTGTTCATTATGCTGCTTGTTACAAGGCTCATAACAAGACCCTTATACAAATACATTCTGATTCCGCTTGCTGATTTTATCTATTCGGGTGTCAGCCTGTCAGGTCCTGCCATGAAGAGAATAATAGGAGCCTTGTGGCAGTTGCCGAAAGCAGCTGTTATGACCATTGTCTTTGCGACAGTATTATACTTTTCAACATACTTTGTATATTCGCCGTCGCTTTCCGAATGGACAAGCAATTCCAAAGAATATCAGCTCATCTACAATAATATACTCTATCCCGTACTTAACTCAAATATTGCTAAAAAAATTCCTGTTATTGCAGGTGACTATTTTAGAAAAGCAACAGGAGGATTCCTTTCATCAGGTGATACGAATGAAGTCGCCAAAACGATTGAGGAGCTGTCCGGCGGAAATATCAAGATAATCCGGTACTTTAACGGGGTGACTCTGGATGAGGCGGTGAAGTCAAATGAGGAGATCGATAAAAAAGCTCGTGAAATAGCTGCCAAGGGCAAGGATGAAAAGGAGAAGGCATATCTTTTATACAAATGGATATCAAAGAACATTGACTATGATTATGCAAAAGCAGAAAGAATTACGAGCGCCACGGCGGGTGAGGATTCAGGCTCTATTGCAGCGTTCGATACTCGCAAAGGCATATGCTTTGATTATTCGAGCTTATATGTTTCGATGTGCCGTGCAATAGATCTTAAAGTCAGGTTCATAACAGGCCAGGGTTATAGTGGCATTGCCTGGGGAGATCATGCCTGGAACCAGGTCCGGATCAGTTCTGAAGACAGGTGGATCGATGTTGACACAACTTTTGGCGGCACAGGGCTTAACTATTTTGACAAGCACAATTTCTCTGTCGACCACAAAGATGCAGAAATTCAAGGAGAATGGTGATTTGAAGATACAGGAAGCAGTATTTTAAAAGGAGCAGACTATATGATGGAAAACGGGCTTGAGATTTGTACCTGCAAGAGGGTTAAATGTGAGAGATATGGAAAATGTGCCGAGTGTATGGAACACCACAAAACGAAAAAGCATAATGAACCTTACTGTAAACGAAAAAACAGAAAAAAAGGTAATGACAAGGGCTGCTTTTAAGTGAGGCCTCTCAAGAGCAGCCACTTGTCAATTAATTAAGCCAGTATGTCAGGGTTGTATTGTGACTCTGGTGCCGACCTTGACATAGTTATAGAAATCCTGAACATTCTTGTTGCTCAGTCCTACGCACCCGAATGTCCAATTTGTTCCAAGTGCGGGAGTGCTTCCGCCATGGATTCCCACTCCACCGCCGAGAGCAGTATTTTGTGGAGGCGTTTGCCCATTATTGATTGCATTGACTATTTCGTTGTATGCGGCTTTGCTGATAAGCCCACTGCTAAGGCCGCGCTGAGCGTCTTCTATATTTGGATAGCTTAATCTCATCCACCTGTTGCCAAGATACTGATCCGCCGGGTCCAGCACAAGCTTCTGAGTGATATAGAAGCTTCCCTCCGGCGTTTTATGATCCCCGGATACCCGCTTGTCACCCGGACCGTTGTCTCCAAGTTCAACATGGTACGCTTTCAATGGAGTATTGCCGTTATATACGGTCAAAAGCTTGTCCGACTTGTCAACGAACAAACGTAGCTGCAATTGGCTTGCAGCTAAACCTCTGCTGCTGATGATATCCCTTAGAGACATATACTGGCTTGAAGCTTGAGTTATCGGTATATTCAAGGTTTTACCGGCTATGATCATATCCGTGCTCAAGCCATTTGCAGCTTTCAGAGCGGCGATCGTCATGCCGTAAGCCCTGGATATCTTGTACAGTGAGTCTCCGGGCTGTATGACATACTTTACATAAGGCTGTGCGGTACTTGCGGCATATGCCGGATTTTTTCCCATACCGCCAAGGCCTGCGGCAGAAAATGCAACTATCATCACCAATACGACTAATCTGATTATTCTTTCCTTAAATTTGACTGACATAATAGTACCCCCTCTCCCCTCACGAAGCTTACTTTTATCGTCTGGCCCGTTCCCAGAGGTTCTTCCCCCGGAACGGCCATGCTATTGTAACATATACATAAATGCCAACGCCAATGTAATTCATGGAATTGGCGGGAAAGCTTTTTGTCATGATCAAAGCGAATTTTATAATTAATGCATTTACGGCATACTGAAAAAGTATTAGAATGATTTTAATGCAGAAGAAATATAAAACCACAATAAAAGCTGTTCAGAGCTAAAAATAACTTTCAGAAAATCAGTATACACGGCGAGGTCATCCTGATGCTTGAAATGCTAAAGATAAAAAGAACGTCAGCAGAGATAGAAAGCAGGCGTGCAAAAATAACGGAGCAACTGTTTCTGAAATCCTCAGATATAAATAGCCCGCAGCTGTCCTCCATTTCTACGGAAGATCTGCGGCTTCTGTTTGAGCTGTATGATGAAAGCTTTTTCCGGAACTGGTTCCGGGATCATTATATAGGGAAAATGAAATTCTCACTCTCAAGAAAGATGACAAACAGTGCCGGAAAAACTCTGTGTCCGAAAAACATCAGTAAAATAAAGCCTGAGAATCTGGTGGTTGAAATCAGGATCGGAGTTGATTTCTTCCTCTGCTATGGGCAGCTGGGGAAAAGTAATACGGTTTGCGGCATTAGGACGACCAATAGCCTGGGAGCGCTCTTGCTGGTTTTCGAGCACGAGCTATGCCATGTGATCGAATTTCTTCTATTCGGCAAATCAAGCTGCAAGGGAGTCCGGTTCAAAACAATAGCCGCCAACATGTTCGGACATTCCGAAAGCTATCATAAAATGCCCACAAACAAGCAAATCGCCAGCAAAGTATTCGGATTCAGGATCGGGGATGCCGTATCCTTCAGATACAAAGAGCGGCGGCTGACAGGACGGCTCTATAATGTAAATAAACGAGCCGTCGTACTGGTGCCCGACAGGAACGGGATGCTGGCAGACCGGCAGGGCAAGCGGTATTCGAAGTATTATGTCCCGCTGACGCTATTGGAATCCGCAGAATAAGAACGGTACTGAAGTCATTTACGAGCAGAACCGGCACTAAAGCGACAAATTTTAAAATATGAGGAAATATCATGAATGTACAGATTTCTTCTAACACAGTAAACAGGCTAAAGGCTGCATTTATAGTATTCAAAAAGGATCCTGTATTTTCGGCTTCATTTATACTGGCTGCGGCAAGCTGCATTATTGCAGAGCCCATGGCGAGCTATATTGATTTCAAGGTGCTGGCCTGCCTTTTTAATATCATGGTTATCGTAAAAGCATTTGATGAACTGCACCTGCTTGAGAGAATGTCCGTAAGCATCTTAAATAAATGCAGCACCAGCCGCAGAGCATCGCTGGTATTAATCATGCTTAGCTTTTTTTGTTCCATGCTTCTGACAAATGATGTGGCATTGCTGACGCTGGTCCCATTAGCTCTGATAATCGGCAAAAAATCAGGTATGGATATGATGCCGGTTATCATCCTGCAGACTCTCGCCGCCAATATCGGCAGCAGCCTGACGCCGATGGGCAACCCGCAAAACCTGTATCTCTTTTCATACTTCAGGCTGCATGCAGGACAGTTTTTCACGACGGTTGGCATATTCGCATCACTCGGATTTGTTTGGCTGCTCCTGCTTAATCAAAGGAATCCGGACAGCAGGCTTGATTTCAGACTGGATCAGGTTGACATAAAGGATACCAGGCTGGCAGCCGTATGGGGAGCCGCCTTTGTTGTGATCGTCCTTTCCGTATTTGGAATCGTACATTATGCGGTTGCTTTCATATTAACATTGGTTTTAACTCTCTGCCTGAACCGGAAGCTGCTGCTGAAGGTGGATTATCCGCTTCTTTTAACCTTTATCTGCTTTTTTATCTTTATCGGGAATATATCGCATATGCCATTGGTCAGCGGCCTGATGAAGAGCTTTCTGGATACGGGGACGAAGACCTATTTTGGCTCGATACTGCTAAGCCAGATCATCAGCAATGTCCCCTGCGCCATCCTTTTATCAGGGTTTACTGCATATTGGAGGGAACTGCTCCTTGGCGTGAATATCGGCGGTATGGGTACGATCATTGCGTCATTGGCCAGCGTCATTTCCTACAAGCTGTATATCGCCGACAAGCCTGATAACGCCGGTGCATATATGGCCAGATTCAGCATATATAATTTAATCAGCCTTGCGCTGTTCACATTGCTGAATTACCTGCTGCTTCAGCTGTAAGTATTATATTTGGAAAGAGTTATTATATTGTAAGATCCGGATAAAGAAGATATAATCATTTTTACTATATACATTCATAGGAGGTATTCATATGAGTGAATTGATGCTGCCGCGTTTCATGGGCTGTGACGCCTGCCTGGACGAGGCGGAAATCGTTGTTTTTGGCGCCGGATTTGACGGTACGGTTACATACCGGCCTGGCTCCCGTTTTGCGCCCCAGGCTATGCGATCTGAATTTTACGGTCTTGAGACGTACTCCCCGGTACTGGAACGTGATTTATCCGAAAATTTGATCTGTGACGGCGGCGACCTGGAATTGCCCTTTGGCAATACAAATGCGGCTCTGGATGTGATTTATAAAACTGTTATGGAAATATCGGAACGATCAGCAAAACCATTTATGATTGGCGGAGAGCACCTGGTTACACTGCCCGCCTTTAAAGCGATGCTTCAAAAATATCCGGATATTTGCCTGGTGCAGCTGGATGCCCATACCGACCTGAGAGATGAATACCTGGGCGAGCAGCTTTCCCATTCAAGCGTTGTAAGGAGGATATGGGATATCATTGGCAACGGCCGTATTTGGCAGCTTGGCATCCGAAGCGGACTGAAAGAGGAATTTGAATGGGCGAGGGAAGGACATACCTGCATGAGGCCTTTTGATTTGTCGGCTGCTCAGGAAGCAGCTGAGACGCTGGCAGGCAAACCGGTATATCTGACGATTGATCTGGATGTGCTCGATCCGTCCGCTATGCCAGGAACAGGTACTCCCGAGCCGGGAGGCGTTACCTTCAGGGAGCTTCAGGCAGCGCTGAACCATTTCAGGGGAATGAACATTGTAGCAGCCGACGTCGTAGAACTCGCGCCAAGGCTGGACAGTTCAGGTGTGTCGACTGCTGCGGCATGTAAGGTAATGCGTGAGGTTTTGCTTTTAATGGGACAATAAACACTTTTCATGATAAGCCCGTATCATGATAAACAGGTTCTATACAGCCTGTGAAAATGCAGGTATAATGATGGATATACCTTACGCGGAAGGGATGGTTTGTCAAATGGCGAGTCAGCAAAGCATTAGTACGTTATCGATTGTATTTATGTCTATTTCAGCAGCGTTGTCCATATTAGTGCCCATTGGCACGGTAATATTCATGGGGATCAAAAAGAGACTGAATTGGAAGGCCATGTTATGCGGCGCCCTTTTGTTTTTTATTTTTGTACTGATTCTGGAGAATTTGATGCATGTTGCTGTGCTTGGTTCTGATCCCACCAAATCACCAATTTATAATGACCCCATCCTATATATGATCTATGGTGGCTTTGCTGCGGGTATATTTGAAGAGACCGCCCGTCTGCTGGGCTTCAAATTCCTGATAAAGGTCAACAAAAATGAAAGCATTGATACCGGCATATCGTACGGACTCG
The DNA here is from genome assembly GCA_039679375.1 of Clostridiaceae bacterium. GTDB lineage: Bacteria > Bacillota > Clostridia > Acetivibrionales > DTU013 > JBDKVA01. The sequence continues at coordinate 35,609 of JBDKVA010000043.1, read as the reverse complement.
GGCATGGCGGTATCGAAGCGATCCTGATCGGCGGTCTTACTGCAGTAGGTAATCTCATAACCTCTGTCATGCTGAACTCGGGAGTACTGAACAGCATGACGGGTACGATGAACAGTGAAGAGCTTGAATCCTTCAATGGAGCTGTAAAAGCACTTTCAACCACACCTCCCGATATGTTTCTGGTATCCGGAATTGAGAGGCTGATTGCTCTTGTGCTTCAGATCTCATTATCACTGTTTATACTTAAGGCAGCAGCAGAAAAGAAGTGGTTGTATTTTATTTATGCTATTTTGATCCATGCAGGAGTTGATATGCTGGCGATTCTCTTTAAAACGGACGTTATCCGGGACATCTATGTATTGGAAGCTCTTGTATTGCTTGCAACTGCAGCTGCTGCTATAATTGCTTTCAGGATCAGCAAAAGGAAACCGCTTGAAGATCTTCCGGGTGTGCAATAAAAGGCGTCCGAAAAGGTGTTTGAAAGTTTGATTCAATGATTCGAAAGGTGGAAAATAAATGCCTATAAAAATACCGGATAGTTTGCCGGCAGCAGAGGTGCTCGCCGGAGAAAATATTTTCGTCATGACGGAGGCAAGAGCACAAAGGCAGGACATCAGGCCATTGAGTATCGTTTTGCTCAACCTGATGCCAACCAAAATAGCAACGGAGACACAATTGCTCAGGTTGATCGGCAATACGCCCATTCAGGTCGATGTTACATTTTTGCACCCGGAATCGCATAAATCGAAAAATACGCCTGAGGAGCATCTCCTCAAATTTTACAATACCTTTAGTGAAATCCGTGGCAGGAAATTCGACGGACTGATTATCACAGGGGCTCCGGTTGAATTGCTTCCCTTCGAAGAGGTGAACTATTGGGACGAACTGAAGGAAATAATGGATTGGAGCCTTCACAATGTATACTCCACGTTCCACATATGCTGGGGAGCTCAGGCCGGGTTGTATCACCATTACGGTATTCCCAAATATTCCATACCCGAAAAGATCTCAGGAGTTTTTGAACATAGGGTGATAAAGAAAAATGTGATGCTGCTGCGCGGATTTGACGAGGTTTTTTGCGCCCCGCATTCCAGGCATACCGAAGTAAGACATAAGGATCTGGAGAAGGTCAGTGAACTGGAAATCCTCTCCGAGTCAGACGAGGCAGGCGTATATATCGTTTCGGCAATGAATGGAAGGCAGATATTTGTCACAGGCCATTCCGAGTATGACCCGTTAACATTAAAATCGGAATATGACAGGGACACGGCCAAGGGCATGCATCCTAAACCGCCCAAATACTATTTCCCAGGTGACGATCCCGGGAAGACTCCGATTGTTAAATGGAGGGCACATTCCAACCTGTTGTATGCAAACTGGCTCAATTATTATGTATATCAGGAAACACCTTTTGATCTGGATGAATTAAAATAATACAACTGTTTTTAATATTTACGGTGAAAAACACAAAAATATAGCGAAATAGCTTGATTAGTTTAATTTTGTGTAATATAATGTAAGTGCTCGGAGGCAGGTCTATTCCTGTCGGCAAATATTCATATACTTGCTGCGGTAGGCAGAAAACTACTAATCTTTCTAAAGCGAGGGGACTATTAAAAATGTTCGAAGACAAGACGTTAGTTTGTAAGGATTGTGGTCAGGAATTTGTTTTTACTGCTGGTGAACAGGAATTCTATGCAACCAGGGGCTTCCAGAATGAACCCGGAAGATGTAAGGAATGCAGGGCATCAAGAAAGTCCCAATATGGAAGAGATGGATCCGGAAAGAAAGAAAGAGAAATGTATGACGCTGTTTGCGCACAATGCGGTAAGGAAACCAAAGTTCCCTTCAAGCCACGTTTGGACAAACCTGTATATTGCAGCGAATGCTTTTCCAATCGATAATACATTCCGATAAATACATTTAAATAGGATCATTTTTAAGCCCTGTGTATAATTTATGCAGGGCTATACTTGTATAGGCGCGTATTGCTGAAGCTTTTCAATATCCAATGCGGGCTACCGCCCACAACCCAACGAATGTACTTATTGCCGCGAATGTGAAACTATTTTCTTGTTTTTTATTGCAATTTCGTGGCAATAAGTTACTATACTGTGGAACGGTGACAAATTTCCGTAGGCCGTTCACAGTATATGACCATGCGCCTTCTCAAAACAGGGTTATTCCAGCGGGAATTCCACAACTGTAATTGCTTGATTCATTGTTATTCACAGGTTTATCCACATAATCCACAACACAAATATTCACAAAACACTTGTTTTGTGAATATTTGTGTGAAATGCTGCGTCGGCTCAAATTACTGCTTTTTACCATTAAAATGTAGTATATTTTTTATAAAAAATACCTATAATTTTGGAAGGATTTATTATACTTACTGTAGAATACAAATATATGCATTTTGATTTATACTGTTAATAAACTTGTTATTAGGGTAATAATATGGAAAGCAGTACTCCATATTCCGGGTTTGTACATTGTCAAAGATCATCAGGTGGTAATTGACGAGAGTAGTAGCATGACAATACAAAATAGGAAAGGGGCAATGGTCTATGAAATTCAAAATCACCGGAAAAAACATTGAAGTAACAGAAGCTTTAAAGGAAAGAGTCATGAAAAAGCTGGGTAAGCTGGAAAAGTTCTTTAGTCCGCAGACAGAAGCACATGTTACGATGAGCATCCAGAGGAACAGGCACATACTGGAAGTTACGATTCCTACCGATGGAATAACGTTGAGGGCGGAAGTTGCAAACGATGATATGTATACATGTATTGATAAGGCGGAGGATATACTTGAGAGGCAGATCAGAAAGAATAGGACCCGCCTGGAAAAGAAGCTGCATACGGGGACATTCAAGCCGGAATATTTCAGCGCGGATAATACGGTAGAGGAAGAAAAGGAATTCAAGATCGTACGCACAAAGAAATTTGCCATCAAACCCATGCCTGTGGATGAAGCGATTCTACAGATGAACCTTCTTGGGCATGAATTCTATATGTTCTCGAATGCGGATACAAATGAGGTAAATGTGGTATACAGGCGCAAAGACGGAAATTATGGCCTGATCGAGCCAGAATTTTAGGCTTGCTGGAAATATCGGCCTATATTGATATTAAAAAACAATCAAGCTATTTCATTTGCAGCAGTGGCCTTTACAGTGCCACTGCTGCTTTTGGCAAAATGGATGTAAATAATTATGAAATATATCGATTTATCTCAAACGATCAAGCAGGACATGCCTGTCTATCCAGGGGATGCAAAGGTATCTCTGGTTCAGAAGAAGTGTTTTGAAACGGATCATTATAATGCCTATTCCTTGTCCACAGGCATGCATGCAGGGACCCATATTGACTGTCCCATGCATCTTACTAAAAATAACAGGACCATCTCGGAATATCCTCTGGAAAGTTTTTCGGGGCCAGGCTGCCTGATCGACGCCAGGGCGGAACATGAGATTGGCTACAGAGAGGAATATGCCGAAAAAATCCGTTTTGGAGATATTGTTTTGATATTAACCGGAACGGATATGCTTTATGGCAATGACCGATATTACTTTGACCATCCTGTTATTACAGAAGGACTAGCAAGCTTTTTTGCATCAAAAGGAATCAGGATGCTCGGTGTCGATATGCCTTCTCCTGATTTTTCTCCGTTTGCAGTGCACAAGATTCTACTGTCGGAAGGGATCTTTATCATGGAGAATCTGACAAATCTGGATCAGCTCATAGGCGCCGAATGCTTCGAGGTGTATGCAGCCCCGCTGAAAATCAATGCAGAAGCAAGCTTGGTCCGGGCATTTGCCAGATGCTGATGAACAATAAATTTATTGACATTTGATGCAGCTGGTGTTATCGTAATAAATAGTTTATACGTATAAGTAGATGAGGGAATGCCGGACGACTGCAATCAATTATTTGTAGTCCAATAGGCGAACTGTCGTATCGGGAAGAGTGTATGAACAAAAAGAAAAACATTTCAAGCCGGGATGTAGCGCGTGAAGCAGGTGTATCCCAGGCAACGGTATCATATATATTGAACGACGTCAAAAACGTCAGCATCAAGCCCGAAACCCGTGCTGCGGTTCTGGAAGCAGTCAAAAAGCTCAATTACCACCCGGATGAAATGGCAAGGGGGATGAAACTTGGCAGGCCCATGTCCATCGGCGTTGTAACGGATCGCAATGTCACGAACTTTTATTTTATGAAAACGCTGGAGGGAATCCGGGACGGCCTTCAGAAGAACGATTATTCCGTTACGCTTCTTTTCAACAAGCCTGAAGATGTTGCAGAGGCTGAATATATCAGGTATTACAATTCCAACAGGCTTGGAGGTATCATATTTGCTTTTGCCTCTATAAACGATGAAATGATCGATTATCTGACGACAAATGGAATACCGTTTGTAAAGGTTGACGCGGTGCAATCTGCAAAGGATATCTATCAGGTTTGTACGGATCACCTGAGTCATATTCCCGGTGTTATTGAATACTTTTTATCAAAGGGTATCAAAAGGATCGGGTATGCCGGCCCCAGTCAGACGAAATCGCCGGATGGCAGGCTGGATGCCTTTAAAAGGGCCATGGCTGCATACGGCTTTGAAGCATGTGACGAACTCATCGCAACCAGCATATTTAATGATGATGAAATGTTTTCTGCCATAAAAATGCTGCTTTCATCAGATAAACGGCCGGAGGCGCTGCTTGCAGGGTCGCCGAGATTCGGGCTGATAGCTCTGAAATGTGCTTTGAGCCTGAACCTTAAAGTCCCTGAACAAATAAAGATCATTGTTCTTGGTTCGTCCAAATTTTTTAATGTGGTATTCCCTCCATTATCTGCTGTCGAGCTTCCTCTTTATGATATGGGGCATCGTTCGGCAGAAATGCTTTCTGAAAGGATGAAGGGCAATGAAATGCAGAAAACAGTAGTACTGCCTTCTGAATTTGTTTTAAGGGATTCAAGCTGAAGCGGAACGAGTTCTATTTTCACATATTTATACGTATAAGTGAGGTATCCGATGAAGGCAAAACAGATTCTGACTGATTTTATCAAAAGACATATCGCCAGCTATATCGCAGGCATTATCATACTTCTTGGGACAACATACCTGAACATGCTTGTTCCGAAATTGCTCGGCATCATTACCGACGGCTTGAACAGCAGGGATATGCCTGAAAATATGATCATGCGGAATGTAATTCTGATGCTTTCCCTGGTGGTTGCCGCCTTTTTGCTGAAATTCCTATGGCGGTACTTCCTGATAGGCAACTGCAGATCTCTTGAGTGTGATCTCCGGGATAGCCTTTTCAAGCACCTTCAGACCCTTCCGCTCAATTTCTACAGCAACAGCAAGACAGGCGACCTTGTGGCTTATGCCATAAATGACGTGCAAGCAGTACGAAAGACCTTCGGATTTGGACTGATACATATACTGGATGGTTTGACGTCATGCATCATATCCATAATATTCATGGCGCAGACCATTGATCCCGTGCTTACACTAATGGCGCTTGCACCTGTGCCGCTTGCGGTTTTTCTTATGATAAAGGTCGGCTCGCAGATAAGAGGCAGGTTCAGGAAAGTACAGGAGGCCTTTGCCGCTATCTCCGAAAAGGTCCAGGAAAACATATCGGGTATCCGGGTAATAAAAGCCTTTGCACAGGAGAAGGAGGAAGTCGATAATTTTCTAAAATACAGCCAGCGAAGGATAGACACACAGATGAACCTAACCAGGGTTTCTGCGTTGCTTGTCCCCTGCGGACAGCTATGTCTGGGCATCAGCTTCCTTTTGTTTATTGTCTATGGCAGCAGGCTGGTCATCAACGGGAATATTTCCCTCGGCGATTATGTCGCATTCAGCACCTATATGCTGACGATACTGAGGCCTGTCATGAGCATTAGCCGCATCATTGATACATGGCAGCGGGGAATTGCCTCTTACAAAAGGCTCGGTACCATCTTTGACGCACCTCCGGCAACAGGGCTGACATCGGAAGAAAGCAGTGTATCCGGTATAAAAGGCAACCTGGAAATAATCAATCTGAGCTTTACCTATCCGGGGGCAAAAAGAAGAGCGCTGAAAAATGTAAATTTTACGCTGGAACAGGGTAGAACACTCGGTATAATAGGGAAAACGGGATGCGGCAAAACAACGCTTATCAATTTATTGCTGAGGCTGTACAATGTCGAAGACGGACACATCCTGATCGACGGTATCGATATTAATGATATTCCGGTCGACATCCTGCGGGAATGCATTGGCTATGTTCCCCAGGACAATTTCCTGTTTTCCACGACGATCAAAAAAAACATTGAATTTTTCAGAAGCATTTACTCCGATGATGAAATAGAAGAAGCTGCAAAAGCCTCAGGGGTGTACGAAAATATCGTTTCATTCCCGGATGGATTTGATACGATGGTTGGCGAGCGCGGTACAACATTATCAGGCGGGCAAAAACAAAGGATATCCATTGCGAGGGCGATTGTAAAAAATCCTTCCATACTCATACTGGATGACAGCCTGTCTGCGGTGGATACGAAAACTGAAGTGGAGATACTCGGCAATTTAAAGCATGTGCTTGAGAACCGTACAGGCATCATCATTTCACACCGTATATCGACGATCATGCATGCTGATGAAATATTGTACATGAACAGCGGCAGGATCGTGGAGCGCGGGAATCATGAACAGCTGATGGCTTTAAAAGGACAGTACTTCGAATTGTACAAAGCACAGAACGAACCGGAACCTGAGGAGGAAGCAATATGAACGGAAATATCAACGGTAACGCAAGCAGTAATACAGGCGGAAATACGGTTAGTAATGTGAGCGGGAATACAAACAGGAATCTGAGCGGAAAAGTGACGCGCGATGAATTTGCGATACCAAAAAAGAAATTTCAGCTGATCAGGCTTCTGAGATATTTCAAGCCGTTTATGCCGCAGCTTGCAGTCAGCATTTTTCTGGCGATCCTCATTAACGGAGCGGTTCTGACAAAGCCTTACATTATAAAAACGGTTATTGACGACTATATTGTAAAGGGTGACTACAACGGCAGCAGTATCCTGCTCATGGGCATATTTTATCTCATGGCGGTGCTGATCGGCTCCGGCGCCGGTTATCTTGAGACGTATATTCTTACCTATGTAGGCCAGAAAATCATGTACAAAATAAGGAACAGCATATTTGAGCATGTCCAGAATATGTCGATGACCTTTTTTGATAAAAATTCATCAGGTCGTATACTGACCAGGATCACCAATGATGTTGAGGCGCTGGATGAACTGTTTTCAGGAGTTATCGTGGATATATTCAAAAATCTGATCATGATTGTGGGAATTGTCTATGTTATGTTTTCGCTTGATATGACAATGGCGCTTGTAAGCATCAGCTGCGTACCGGTCATCGCAGGAGTCATGATCATATACAGGATCACCGCGCGAAAAAACTTTATTAAAATGAAGGGTATGATTGCACGGATCAACGGTTTTCTGGCGGAAAACATATCCGGAATGAAGCTGGTGCAGGTGTTCCACCGTGAAAAGGAGAAGCATGAGGAGCTAAAGAACCTGGATGGGGAATACTTCAAGTGCAGCCTCAGGGAAGTGATACTGAACAGCTTCAGCAGGCCGGTGGTCGATATCATCAACAATCTGACGATCGCAGCCGTCATTCTGTTCTGCATGGGCGGAATCAGGAACGGGAGTATTGAAATCGGTGTGCTGTTTGCGTTTATCAGCTATATTAAGCAGTTTTTCGAGCCCATCAGTGAATTATCGGAAAAATATACAACGATACAGTCTACGATCATATCCTCGGAAAGAGTATTTGAGGTACTGGATACGGTCGATGCCCAGGAGGATATGGAAAGCGGCGTCCCAGCCCAAAAACTGAGGGGCGAAATAGAATTTAAAAATGTCTGGTTTGCATACAATGGGGAAGACTGGGTACTGAAGGATGTCAGCTTTAAGATCGAATCCGGAGAAGTGGCTGCTTTCGTAGGTGCTACCGGTTCCGGAAAATCCACCATTATCAACCTGATGGCCCGGTTTTACGATATCCAGAAAGGGCAGATACTGATCGATGGGGCGGATATCAGAGAATACAGGCTGAAAGATCTCAGGCAGCAGATATCTGTGGTGCTGCAGGATGTTTTTCTGTTTGCAGGCAACATCAAATTCAATATCAGGCTGAACAATGCTAATATTTCTGACGAGGATATCGAGTATGCAGTGAAATATGTAAAAGCAGACAGCTTTATCGAATCTCTCCCAAACAGGTATGATGAAGAGGTGAAGGAACGTGGCTGCACCTTCTCCGCAGGGCAGAAGCAGTTGATATCCTTTGCAAGGGCTGTTGCCTTCAAGCCCTCCATTCTGGTGCTTGACGAGGCAACGGCCAATATTGACACAGAAACCGAAATGGCCATTCAGGAGGCTATGACTAAAATTTCAAGGGGCAGGACGTCGATTATTATTGCTCACAGGCTGTCCACTATAAGGAACGCGGATAAGATCATGGTTATCCACAAGGGCAGATTAAGGGAGAGCGGCAAGCATGACGAGCTTATGAAGCTGAACGGCATATACAGCAGGCTATACAGGATACAAGCCGAGAAGGCGACAGCCTGAGTAAGATGCTGTCTGTAGGGATAAGGCAGCAGACAAATAGCGGATACGAACCGGTAAAATATACCGGTTTATGGTATTGTGTCTATGAATTGAAAAAAATTAACAGAACGCTTGTTCTTTGTTAATATCTGTGATATAATATTTTTTATCCGACAATTTAAAATTATCATGTGAAATGCTGAAATCAATATGCACCAATTGATCGATCCCAGGAGTTTCCGGGCGGACTCCTAAAAGCCAAAATATAATCAAAGCCGATTTTTCACCAGATTCATATGAAAAGACAGAAAGAGAGCCCATATGAAAATTCCATTACGCAGGTATTATGATATTCTGGCAAAATACCTGATTCATCAGAAACTTCGTTTTATTTTGCTGTCTTGCCTTGTGTTGGGCAGTATTGGAATGCAGATTGTTAATCCGCAGATAATGCGGCATTTCATTGATTCGGCCAATGAGGGCAAACCCTTAAGTGTCCTGACCGTGTCGGCTCTGTTGTTCCTGGGAGTCGCACTGCTTCAGCAAGTAATCTCGGTCAGTGCCACTTATGTCGGCGAGTCCGTTGCCTGGAAGGCAACGAATGCCTTACGGGAAGATCTTGCGGCACATTGCCTCCAACTGGATATGCAATTTCATAATGACCGGAGTCCGGGCGAGTTCGTAGAACGAATCGAAGGGGATGTTTCCGAGCTTTCGAAATTTTTCTCGCAGCTCGTATTGGGTGTGGTTGGCAATTTTCTGCTGCTCATAGGAATCCTCATTGCTATGGCAAGGGAAAACTGGCGGGTCGGTTTGATTTTCACAGCTTTTACAGCAGTAACAATATTTGTGTTCTACCGGGTGCGTGGAATTGCAGTACCTTACCAGAAGGCACAACGCGATGCGGAGACTGAACTGTTCGGCTTCCTGGAGGAAAGGTTATCCGGAACTGAAGATATTCGTTCTTCCGGGGCGGTAAACTACGTACTTTGCAAGCTTTATCAACTGCAAACCGTTATTCTGCAGCGGTGGAGGAAAGCGTCAACAGTATCTCTCTTTTTTATACAAACTACCACCGGCATCCTGCTGACCGCAGGATTGGCGCTGACCTTCATACTTGGCTATACACTTTACCGGGAGGGAGTAATCACTCTTGGAACGGTATTTTTGATTGTGCAGTATAACAATTTAATCTCAAGGCCGATTCGTGACTTATCACAACAAATCGAGAACATGCAGAATATAGGGGCGACAGTGGAACGCATGAGCGAGCTTTTGGGTCAGCAAAGCCGGATTAACGACGGCAATGGCATTTATAACCTGAAGGATGAGCCATTGGCATTAACCTTTGATGCTGTTTCCTTTGAATATGCCGAAAACAAACCGGTACTGAATGAGTTATCCTTTTCGCTGGAGCCAGGCCAGATTCTTGGTTTACTCGGACGTACGGGGGTCGGGAAAACTACGCTTGCGCGTTTGATATTCCGGCTGTATGACCCTGTGGGGGGTTGCATAAAACTTGGTGGAAAAGATATCAGCAATATGAAGCTTAGCGACCTGCGCAGCCGGGTGGCCTATGTTACGCAGGAAGTACAGCTTTTCCAGGCTACTGTGCGTGACAATGTGACCTTTTTTGATCGCACTATTCCGGATAACAAGATTATAGAAGTCATCGATACGCTAGGACTGTCCAGCTGGTATAACGGATTGCCGGAAGGGCTGGATACCCGCCTGGAGACCGGCGGACGCAGCCTTTCTGCCGGTGAGGCCCAGCTGCTGGCTTTGACCAGGGTCTTTTTACAAAATCCAGGTATGGTTATTCTGGACGAGGCGTCCTCACGCCTGGATCCTGCAACGGAGCAGCTGCTTGAAAGGGCTATCGACCGCCTGCTGAAAGGCCGTACTGCCATCATTATTGCCCACAGGCTGGCTACAGTGAACCGTTCGGACCATATTCTTATACTGGAGGAAGGGTGTTCCTGTGAATTCGGAAACCGTCTCGGACTTCTCAGGGATCCTTCATCCCGCTTCTACTCACTTCACCGGATAGGATTGGAGGATATGCTGGCATGACTAAGAAACTTTCTCCATGGCGGGTTGTCCTTGATATGATTCGTTTTCGCCCTGGCTTATGGGTGCTCAATCTTGTTTCCATGTTTGTTCTTATGCTGGCTAACCAGGCGCCCGGACTGGTCTTGCGGGAGTTTTTCAATACAGTGTCAGGAGAAGCTGCCGCCCGCTTTAATGTGCTGACACTGGTAGTCTTCCTGTTTATATGCGAATTGGGACGTTTCCTGGGAATCTTCGGTCTAGTGCGGTCAAATGTGCCATTCTTTGTTCATAATATGACCTTGCTGAGACGCAACATGCTTAAACATATTCTTAAACGGCCCGGTGCAAAAGCATTGCCGGATTCCCCGGGTGAAGCCCTCAGCCGTTTTCGCGGGGATGTATTTGAATTGCCGTTGTTTGCCTTATGGTTGAATAACCTGCAAGGAATGCTGCTGTTTACTGTGATTGCAATCGTTATGATGTGCCGGGTCGACGCGGTAATAACAGTTCTGGCCATAGCGCCGTTTATTGTGGTAGGCGCGGTATCCAACGCGGCTAGTAAAAAAGTGGAGATGTACAGGCGGGCAAGCCGTAAGGCTACAGGTATTGTTTCGGGATTTATAGGCGAGCTGTTCGGCTCGGTTCAGGCAGTGAAAGTTGCAGCAGCTGAAAAGGATGTGATACATCACTTCCATGAGTTGAATGAGGAGCGCAGGAAGGTTTCACTCAAGGACCGGCTATTCAATGAAATACTTGGTTCGGTGTTTCGAAATGCCGCCAATATCGGAACAAGCGCCATCCTCATCCTGGCGGGACAGGCCATACGTGACCGGACATTTACAGTGGGAGATTTTGCTTTATTTATTTTTTATCTTCAGTTTATAAGCGAATTTACCGCTTTCATAGGTATGCTGGTAGCCCGCTATAAACAGATCGGCGTATCCGTGGAGCGGATGAACCGGCTTATGGAAGGGGCAAACCCCAGGGCATTGGTGGAGCGGGAACCGGTCTATCTGGATGGAACGCTTCCGAAAGTGCAGTATAAAAAAAGAACGGCCGAAGCAGAACTGCAGGAGCTTGTTGTAAAAGACCTCAGCTATATATATCCAAAAACCGATAATGGAATAAAAGGGGTAAATATTACGTTGCGCAAGGGTTCCTTTAATGTGATCACAGGGCGGAACGGTTCGGGCAAGACCACTTTACTGAGGACGATGCTGGGACTTTTGCCTAAAGATACCGGGGAGATTTATTGGAATGGCCGGCTTATTGAGAATCCGGGGGATTTCTTTATTCCGCCGCAAAGTGCGTACACGGCGCAAATTCCACGTTTATTCAGCGATTCTTTGCGTGATAATATATTGATGGGACTGGAGGCGGAAGATGAAGATATCCGGCAGGCAATAAGGCTTGCCGTGATGGAGCGTGATCTGGAACAGTTGGAGGATGGTTTGTCTACGAAAGTCGGACCGAAGGGCGTTAAACTGTCGGGTGGACAGATGCAGAGGGCTGCCGCCGCACGGATGTTTGTAAGACAGTCCGACCTGCTGGTGTTTGACGATCTTTCCAGCGCTTTGGATGTTGAGACTGAGCAAACCTTGTGGGAGCGTGTCTTCGAACGGAGTGATGCAACATGTCTTGTTGTGTCGCACCGTAAAGCTGCACTGAGAAGGGCAGACCAAATCATTGTACTGAAAGACGGCCGTGTGGAAGCCCAGGGCAGCCTGAACGAGCTGCTGGAAACCTGTGAGGAAATGCGCCAGCTCTGGTACGGAAACGATGCATGTACAGCAACCCTATTGCACTGAAAGTGAAGTTGTGCTTATTCATGTAAAGTGCTTGTGAACTTATTGGTGCCGGATATAATATATATGGGATTACTTAAAAAAGAGAGCGGGTGCGGTAATGGAAAGCGTTAAAAAAGGATTTACTTCTATTGACGAGTATATAAAGGATTTCCCTCCTGAGACTCAAAAGAAGCTGGAACAAATTCGTACGATCATCAAGGAAGCTGCTCCTGATGCAAAGGAAAAAATAAGTTATCAGATGCCTGCATTCACTTTGAATGGGAACCTGGTATATTTTGCTGCATTCAAGAACCATATCGGATTTTATCCTACGCCAAGCGGCATCGAGGCTTTCAAGGATGAACTAAAAGCATATAAAAATGCAAAAGGCTCCGTTCAGTTCCCGCTGGATAAACCATTGCCTGTTGAGCTGATAAGCAGAATAGTGAAATACAGGGTGGAAGAGAACCTGAAAAAGCCTGCTAAATGAACAAGTTAAATCTATATGAGCAATGCTGTTATCTTTAACGATCCTGAAGATAAAATAGGAAAAGCTCTTAAGAATAAAAACATATCTTGATCCGAGGAATATATAGAATCTTTGTTAAAAAATAAGTAATGCAAGTTTTATCGAGAGTATAAAAGGGGCCGTCGCACGGCTAGTGCAACAACCCCTCCTGCCTATGGTCGAATATATGGGTCCGCACTTATTCTGTCACAGGCTCCATGATCCATACAGCACTTTCTGAGTTACCGGGAATACCGCATTGTATATTGTTGGAACCTGCTGCATACAAAAAATAGTTACTATTCTGATACCAGTGATTTTTAAATTTGACCCTGTCATTGCCCAGATTTTCCGTATACCATTTTGCAGCGTCTCCGTAGTCATCACTATTGCAGTATACGAGGCCCGGATTTCTCTGATTGTTCAAATATTCGGTCTGCCAGAAATTCCTTATTTTATACTCGTTTACACCAACTTGTACCAGTATCCATCTATAACTGTGATATTCAGGGACTAAACCGGCACTCTCAACATATTTCTGACTCTGATCTAGAATGTTGGGAGTATTCGTATTATGCAAATATTCGCCGGTAACAGAGTTTTTCAGCCAAAAAGGGCTTTTGGAGGCTTCCGGCGTATTGCCATACCTGCCCATGTTGATTCTTTTACCGTTATACACAGGTTCATTATTATAATCTGATTGCGGATGTCCTGCATCAATGCACGGTGATACCTGATTAGAGACCAGTGACCAGGAGCCTGACACATAACATCCGCAATGGGACGTCAGATGGTAGTCACGGTTTGCTGAATTGATGTACAGGGGATCATTGACCATTGATCCTGTTTCGGAGAACACATTTCGATCGTATTTATCAGTAGTATCATTAGCATCATAAAAACAGTTATATTCCAATGTATAGTTATGTGTAACACCGCTTATTGGAGGATTATATATTCCGCAATCTGTATTGCCTGACAGTGAATGCGTTTTTGTATTCGTTATAATATTATTTTTAACCTTTATATCATAGGTTAGCGCTGGCGGCACCTCTGTATCACTATAAACATCCTTAGTGCCGATACCCCACCCGAAACAGTCATCGATTGTGTTGTTTTCAATGGTTGCATTAAAACCGCATACTAAAATGCCTCCGGGTCCACCTTGGGGAGGTAATGATTTCCGGCCTGTATTATAAATCACATTATTGTGTACATTCACGTTACCTGTTTGAGCTGCAGTAAAGCCGTTTGTACCGAATATCCATATGCCGGAAAGCATGGTATCGTGTATAGTGTTATTGTAAACCTCGACACCATTCACGGTATGGCTGCCATACTGCTGGATTTCAATCCCGCTGCCTCCTGAAGTTTCTGCCCAAATTGTATTGTCATGGAACTTGCATATCCTTGAATTGTATATCCTGAGGCCGCTGTTAATGTTGCATGTTATTGTATTATCATATGCTTCAATGTTTTCGCTATAACTTGCATAAAGGCCATCGTGACCAAGCTTGTAAATGGTATTCCCGAAGTATTTAACATTGTTGCAGGTTTTTAACTTTAACCCGTCGTTATAATTATTAATCAGATACATATTATAAACTTCAAAATCATTGCATCCTGTAAAAAACATCAGATCGTACCAATACCTGCCGGCTTCGGATCGATTACCATTTATCTCGTAATAATTAATTGTAAAAATATCTGATTCTTCATCTTCAGTCTCTCTGGCATACATTAAGATTTGATTGTTATTTGCATCCAAAGCGTTGCCATCCATTTTAAAGTTACTGATGGAGAAATTATTTTTAAATAGTGATTCGCTTCTCTGCATGATCATACCTTTGTTATATGGCCACGCTACATCTTCGTTCAGCAGGAGTACTGTACTTTCGCCTTCGCCTTCAAGATAGATTTTTCTGTTTCCAACGCCTCCCATGTAGATGGTATCGGTTATATCATAGGTGCCTGGCCCAAGGTGTATTGTATCATGAGTATTATTTGCAAGAACATAATTGATTGCTTTATTAATCTCTTCCTGATCCTTAACCCCATCGCATTGATAACCAGGAGTTGCAGTACTGGCATCCATTGTAACATAAATAGTGGACAGCTCCGAAGCATAAGAAACCGGCAGGTTAGACATGGCAAACAAAAAAACCATTACTAATGCCATAAGAACACTGACAAATTTTTTCATAGATTTACTCTCCTAAAATTAAATATTTTGTAAATTGATCCATAATGGAAAAATGTAAAATAGCTATTTTATAATGTTAATTTTATAACGGGATTGAGACATAATCATGGTGTTTTTTGGCAGCATTATGGGTTAAATTGGCATTTTTATTTAAATCATATTATTAGTAATTGATTTTCTGAAGCTGTCCGGAGTGACGCCTACGGATTTCTTAAACATATGAATGAAATTTGAATAATCATTGAACCCGGAGCTTATACAGGCCTCTGTGACGCTGGAACCGCTTGAAAGCAGCAGCTTAGCTTTTGATATCCTTTCATTGATAATGTATTCATGCAAGCTGCAGCCAGTAAATTTTTTAACGAGTTTGCACAAATGATACCTGTTTATATAGAATGTCTGCTCAAGTGTTTTTAATGATAGATCATTGGTCAGATTCATTCTTATATAGTTCAAAACCGGCGCAAGCTTTTCGGGAATATACTCCGGCTCATCTCTAATTTGTGATTCATCATATATACTATTTATGAAAATAAGCAGTTCTATGAAACTGGTGAGTTTAACAAGACTTGACCAGGTATTTGTATTTTTTTCGGCCTGCTCGATTTTAATAAAAAACTTGCTTATTTGTTCCAATTGCCTATTATTAAGGCTTGTCTTATTTTTCTCACCCTTGGGCCTGTTGACAAAGCAGTTCAGAAGGTTCTGTCCGCTGATATTAAACATATTTGGGATAGCAGAATCAAAATGAATTGTGATCCTTTCATATGCCTCATTGGATTGAAATGTTGGTTTGTGCACCTCATCACTGTTGATAATTAATAAATCGCCGTATTTCAATGAATAAACTCTTTTTTCAATAATATAGTTTACATTCCCTGAGATGAAAAAGTAAATTTCAAAGGTATCATGAAGATGGAAGTCCAAATCTAGAGATGTATCACTTTTAAAGCGATCGTATACCAGGCTTTCCTTATTATTTGAATAATATGATTTCAGCATTTCTATTCCTCTTTTACAAAATAGCTCACATTTTACGACCATATAATGTTATTCCAAACAATATAATGGAAATAAAGTTATAATACAGTCTCCTATTCTACTACAAAATCATAAAAAAAATAATTACATTAATATTACAAATATTCAATGAATAAGAAGAACACCCTGCTCGTTTTAAGCAGGGTGTTCTATCAAATATCTGAAATTATTATTGTAATCACGAAATGGACATGCGTCAGATACACATCCTGAAGACTTCCTTCGCATCCTCCAGAGTAAATGGATTGTAACCGCCGACTTCCATTGCCCCCCATGGCAAGGCTTTTTCCGCTAACATATTTATCGTCTCATATGTTATTGCAGCTTTCACTAATTCGCCAAGAGTCAAAGGCATTCCAAGCGACTGGAAGAAGCGAAAGAATCTCTTTACTGTGTCTGCTTTTATGTTTTTATCTGTACTTTCCATGCCAAACAGCTCGATCCCCAGGCGGTCAAGCTTTCCTGCACCATCCTGCTCACTGATGAACGCCAGATAACGTGGCGTAAGACATGCGAGACCGGCGCCGTGCGAGACGTCAAACAAAGCCGACAGAGCGTGCTCCAGCATGTGCGTGACCCAATTTTCTCCATGCCCTGAGCCGAGTATACCGTTCAGGCCTATTGTGCTGGCCCACATAAGGTTAGCCCTGGCGTCATAATTATCAGGATGTTTCAGCGCTATGGGACCCCATTTCATAACGGATTTTAATATTCCGATACACATACCGTCGCTGACGTCGGCCGTGTCATCGTTGTACACGTATTGTTCAAGCACGTGGCTGATAATATCCGAGACGCCGCATGCCGTTTGCCATTTGCCCACCGTATAGGTATATTCAGGGTCACATATTGAAAAAACAGGTTTTGCCGACTTATGTGAGCCAATCATTTTTTCCTGGGTCTTATCATTTGAAATAACAAAACCATCATTACACTCAGAGCCTGTAGCTGCGAGTGTCAGCACCGCCGCTACAGGTATGGCATTCTTTTTAAAATGGCCTTTACCGCTCATATAATGCCATATGCCGCCCTCATTCGGGTTTGACACCAGCATTGCCATGGCTTTTGAAGCATCGATCACACTTCCGCCGCCGACGGCGAGAATGAAATTGCAGCATTCTTTGTTATACTTTGCCGCTCCAGTGTCGACAAAAGTGCTGCGCGGATTCGGAGTACAGCCCAAAAGCAGACTGTATCCGATCCCGGCTTCCTCAAGACGGTCGATGACCTGATCGAGCAGGCCGCTCTTTCTGACCGATTCGCCGCCGGTCACAAGTAAAACTTTTTTGGCTCCATATTTTACAGCGAATTCTCCCAGGGCTTCAATGCTGTTTTTTCCGAATACGATTTCAGTCGGTTGCTGATAAACGAAATTTGTATAGGACATGATTGATCACTCCCTAAATATGATTAATGCATATGCTTTCTCCGGAATAAGTATTACGCCTCTGCCGGCCTTCGCTTTACCGCTCCCGCCAGTTCAATCAATAATGCGGCCGTGCTGACGAGGTCATTTACAGATATGCTTTCTTTTGGCGTATGCGCATTTTTAACGCCCGTGCCCACGACTGCAGACTTTATTCCGGACATGTTGAATATATTGGCGTCCGTGCCGCCGCCTGAGATGCAGGTTCCGAATTCCAGTCCGGCCCTTGCACATGCATACTTAAAACATTGTACAATAAAATCCTCCATAGGGATACTGTAGCCGGGGTACTGCTTTGAGACCCGGATATCGGCTTCTGCTCCGTATGCCGCGGCAGCATTCAGGATACATTCACGCATATGGCTGATTTGCTTTTCCAGCCTTTCAGGGTAAAGGCTTCTGACCTCGGCGCTTATGGTTACCTCAGGGCAGACGATATTATCGCTTACGCCGCCTGATATCGTTCCGATATTGGCCGTAGTGCATTCATCGATCCTGAGCAGCTTCATATCGGCTATAGCTTTTGCGGCTACCTGGATGGAGGAGACTCCTTTCTCAGGGCTCACTCCTGCGTGTGCGGCCGCGCCTCTGATCACAATACGCATACTGTTTTTATACGGAGCGGCCGTTGCTAGAAATCCAGGCTTCATACTGCCGTCCACGACATATCCGACGCGCGGGCGTATTGTATTAAAATCCAGGCTTTTAGCGCCTAACATTCCAGCTTCCTCCATCACGGTAAAGACGATCTCGATATCACCGTGAGCGATATGGTTTTCATTCAGTACATGCAAAAGCTCCAATACGGCAGCGATACCTGCCTTGTCATCAGCTCCAAGTATACTCGTGCCATCAGACATGATCATGCCGTCGTGCATCACGGGCACGATCCTTTCTCCCGGTTTTACCGTATCCATATGGCAGCAGAAAAGGATCGGTTCAAAAGCTTCGGTATTGCCGGGCAGAAATGCATGAAGATTGCCTATTGTGTCAATGCTTGCTTCTATGTCCGAATCCATGCCAGACGAGCTAAGTTCAGCCATTATTGCATGTGAAACTGCCTTTTCTTCTTTAGAGTAGCTTTTGATAGCTGCAAGCTTTAAAAAATTATCTATGAGTCTTTTCTGATTTAGCAATACGACGGGCTGTAAAGATTCATTGTTTTCCATAAGTTGACCTCCTGAATAAAACTGCCGTGAAGCATAGGATGGATATTAAAAGCATGATGATGGACATGATATAAATCGATCTTGGATCAAGAGGATAAAGAATCCCTGCCAATCCCGCGGCCAGCATGCCAAGCACGGATGAAAGCAGATTCACTACAGAATAGATCCCGGCTCTGGCCTTACCCTCTGTTGTGATCGCCAGGGCGGCGTCTATGTACGACTTGAAAACGCCAAATCCGACAGAGGTCACAATGATCGAGAGGATCGCTGCTAAAAGGCTTCCGGACGGGATAACTACAAGCAGTACAAGACCGGCAATATTTAATGCCGAGCCTGCCGCAAGGCTTACAAAAATATTGAATTTCTGCATGAATGGGTTTATTACAATCATGGCAAAGAGCATTCCAATGGCATATACCGCACCAAGAACAGATATGGAGGACTGCTTCAGGTTCAGCCCGTCGATAAAGTAGGTTGCAAAATACAGGCTGTTATTGGTGCCAATGATATAGTATACATAAAAAATAACATTCGCAATTACAGTTACCAGGGCAGCCGGATGTTTAGCAAGATAATGGTATGAAGCTGCGTATGGTTCGGTCACATTTTTAAATGAAAAATGCTTATTTTTACGGTTTGCAAGTATTTCTGAACCTGTTGCGGTTTCCTTCAAAAAGCGGTTTCGTACAAATATCAATACAGTCATACTGATCCCGGCAATGACCAGGAAGAACCTTTCTGTTCCGACCAAACCGAAATGCCCTACGAATAGGCCTGCCACAGGGATAAATATCCCGGCTGCAATGGTTATGATATTAAAAAGATTGAATGCAATAAGACGCTGGTCATTATTCGCATCTTCGGCCATGACCAGATAATATGCCACACTCATGATTTTATTTGCGTTACTTAGAATGATAGCGATAAATGAGACCCAAAAGCTGCCGCTGATTGCATAAATAAACGGCGGTGCGGCCGAGCTTATAAGATCGAACAGGAAGGTGGACCGCTTCCTTCCCAAACTGTCGACTACAGGTGCTGCGGCAAGTGAAAAAACAATTGAAGCTGCAGAGCCTGCGAGCATAAGAAGACCCAGCTGTGTATCCGTGACACCGAATGCCTTCATATAAATACTGAGGTAAAAGAAGTAAATCGAATACGGTATTCCCCATAAAGGGTGGAATGCAATGCAGACCAGAGCATTCCCGTCCAGCTTCAATATATATTTTTTGGCAGTAGTGTATGGTTTTAGAATAGTCGTAGTTAACATAACCTATCCTTTACGCAAGTCTTATAAAAGTCACTTTTATTATTGCCAATTCGAAACAATATCTGCACTCAAAGATGAAAGGTCCAGTTGATTTGCATCTGTTACGGCAGTTAGCACGGAGTAGGGGATATTATGCCGTTTGGCAAACGCGCAGCAAAGTGCTCCGGAAAGTGCCGCAACCGTATCGGTATCACCGCCCATGGAAGCGGCAAGCCTTATTGCAAGCCATACATCATCCTTTGCATAAAGGAAGATACCCATAACAGCAGGGCAGACGTCCTCTGACTCAAGGCCTGTTCCGAATATGTCAAAAAGAAAGTCAAGCAGTTCGTCACCGGTTTTGAAGCCTGAAATGACTTGTTTCAGATATTTGATACGCTCCGCCGAGGATGCGGCGCACATCTTGTAGGGAGCATGCTCCATCCCGGCCGCTGCTCCTTCAAGGGCGGAATGAATTACCATATCCGTGCTCACAGCTTCAAAAGCGGTCCTTAAAGCAAAAGCATAAGCCATTGCAGCCTCCAGAGCAGTAGAGGTGTTATGGGTCGGTATGCAGCAGTTGAGTACGTTATTCATGAGCGTTTCCTTGCTTTTATCACCGGTACAAAGTACCGCAGAAGGAACCCTCATGATCCCGCCGCACGTTGTCCCGTTCAGCCCCGTTTTATATGGATCCTCACCTTCAGCGACCAATTTCAGGGCTTTCAGGGAGCTTGGGCCGATGTATTTTTTTCCTACCGCATCCGTTTCTCTGACCCAGCGGAGCAGGCAAAGAGCAGTTTCATTTACATCAATCCGTCCTCTTTTACAGAATTCTCTTATCAGGTAGATATTCTGTTCGGTATCGTCTGTTACCTGGGCATATTTCAGATTGTTATGGGTCAGTGATGATTCCGGTGCCGGTAATCCATCGATCTGCCCGTATATGTCCCTGATTTGCCGCCTTGTCATAAATTCCGTCGGCATACCGACCGCATCTCCGACAGCTATGGCTTCAAGCACAGCATTTACTATCTTTTGATCCATTCATTCAACACCTTTCCATATCGGACTGCCGCCGATCAGGCTGCCGACAAACCGGTAAGCGTCCTTCAGGCGGTTTTCAATATCCTCCAGATAATAACGGTATGAGGGCTCAAGTGTGTAATAGCCGCTGTAACCGGTAAATGCAAGGGCGTCCCTTACTGCATTCCAGTCAATGCTGCCCTGACCTGCCGGAAGATGCTTCAGTTCACCCTTATGGTCGCTGAAGTGCATATGCACCGGTCTGACTGTTTTAATAAACTCAACGGGATCCTGGAAGGCTTCACATGCCTCTGTCGTATCCACCATCGGCCGGATGGCCGGATGAGAGCCGAATGAAGCGATATATCCAAGGAGTCCTTCTCCTGTATTGCCTGAGCCCTTCGGAGAGTTTTCCATAGCCATTGTTATATTGTTTTCCCGGCATAAATCGGCTACATAAAGCAGGTTTTTTAAAACAGGCTCCTCCAGTAATTCCCTATACTGAGGTGAAGACGGGACATGGGGATGCACCACAAGTATTCCGGCCCCAAGTCTTTGGCACAGCCTGACAACTTTCCGGCTGAATATGCGCCCATCCTCTGTCATGGCAGGATGGGATGTATAGAGCATTGCAAACATGGCAAGCGGGTAGTGGACAGAACTGACCTGCACTCCTGTTTTAAGCGCACGTTCTGCAAAATCGTCACTGACGTCTGAAAAAGCCTGGGGCATAAGCTCGGCGTACCTGAATCCGGCTCTGCCGATCAGCTCGAGCGCAATCTCCGAAGCCAGCGGATAAAGCGCTGCAGTCGAAAAAGCATACCTGTTCATTTTACTCACTCTTAACCTATCCTATTTTATATATTAGTGCCGCACATAAAGCAGCAGGCCGCGCGGATGTAAACCCGCGCGACCGGACTGACTCAAGGCTCATACACCATGAGACAAAGCATAAGCCCGTTGTTAATTTTAGTTTTCCATTTCCTTGTTCAGCTGCTTCACCGCATCCGTAAGCGCGTCCTTCGGGCTCATTGTATTCTTTTCGATTTTCTCTATCGTGTCGCCAAGGATCATATCCATTGTGCCCATCTGCTCAAAGTGCCAGTATGACCAGCTGTAACTCATTTGATCAAATGCAATTTTGAACATGGGGTTTTCGGCCAGCGCCTTCTTGGCAACATCCAGTTCAAGGCCTGATTTGCGGATCGGAAGATAACCGGTCTGAAGAGCAAATTCAGTCTGATTCTGAGCGTCAACAAGGAACTTGATCAGTTCCCAGGATGCGTTATCGGCTTTTTCATCCTTGTTGAAAAGCACAAGGACATTGCCGCCCAATGCCACAGACTGCTTTTTGAAATATGGCATTGGGAATGCGCCCGCGCTTACGGTTTTTTCAGTGATCCACTTGCTGATACGGTTGGAGGATGAAACGATAAATGCCGCATTCCCTGCAAGGAATGTTTTTTCAGCATTGGCATGCTGTGCAGCCGGCATGACCTTGTCGTCGATCATCTTCTTCCACCATGTTGCCACTTCAACAGCTTTATCATCGCCAAATGCCGGTGTTATTTTATTATTCGCGTCTACGTTGATGACAGTATTTTCATTCTGGTTCAGCATGGTTTTGAACAGCCATGGCACGTCCTTTACTTCGAATCCCCAGAAATCAGCGGAATTATTGATATTTCCATCCTTCTGTGCTTTTTTGGCCATTTCATAGAGTTCTTCCCATGTCTTCGGAGGCTTGCTTACATCAATACCTGCCTTATCCAGGATGTTCTTGTTGTAGTACAGTATAGGCGTGGAAATACCATACGGCACTGCGCAAATTTTGCCGTTATATTTGCTGTAGTCCCAGCCGCTCTGGAAAAAGTCATCTTTGTTAAATCCGGGCTCATTGATTTTTTCTTCGATGTAATAATTGCCTCTTGCACCGGTGAAAAGAGGACCGGCGGACATCAGAGCGACATTGGGCTCCGTTTTTGAAGTAAGAGCCGCGCTTACTTTTGTTGCGGTATCTGCGTAGCTGCCTGAATATGAAAGCTCAATTTCAACCTGGGGCTGCGAGGCTGCGTACTTCTCAACAAGTGCCTTGAAGGCGTCACCGCTTGCACCCGAAACTGCATACCATAAACTGATCTTCACCTTTTCTGCCGGCTTTGGAGTTGCAGCTGCTTCAGTTGGTTTTGCTGTCGGCGCGACAGTCGGCGTAGGGCTGGCTGTTGTATCTCCGCCTTTTTCGGAGCCGCATCCGGCAAATACGCCGGCCATCATGATAACTGTGATGCAAACACAAATGATCCGTAAGAATTGCTTTTTCATTTTATTAATCCCCCTTTAAATAATAATGTTTTTTACTTTATATAAACCGAACCAGGCATTTATACGCGTCAAGCTTTTGAAAGCTGTCATGGCGGTTCTTGTGCCGATTCGATTTACAGGCGCTTCCAGGAATTCCTGAGCAGACTCCCGGCCTTTACAATAAGGCGCTACGACTTAAGCCCTGTCAGTGTAAGTGAGCGGACAAACTGTTTCTCAGTGAAAATGTAAACGATCAGTATGGGCACAATGGCCATCAGCGAAGCAGCCATCATCAGCTGGTATTCGGAGGAGGACTCCTGAACCAGATATTTCAGGCCGATCGGTAGAGTACGAAGCTCTGTCCTGTTTGTGACGATCAAAGGCCAGGTATAGCTCCTCCAATGGCCTAGGAACGCAAAAAGCGTTGCGGTGCTGATAGCTGTATTGGCATTCGGAAGCATGATTCTGGCAAACGTTGCATAATAACCGCATCCGTCAATTTTGGCCGCATCCAGAAGCTCATTGGGAATGCTGACAAAGAAGGAATAGATCAATATGGTCGTAAATGCGCTGCCTATCTGCGGGAATATGATCCCTGCATACGTGTCAACCAGCTTCAGTTTGCTTACTATGATGAAAAGAGGTATCATCGTTACTACGACGGGTATGAACATACTGCTCTGTATAAAGGCAAATACCTTTTTGCTGCCGGGGAATTCCAGCTTGGACAGGGCATATGCCGCCGTCACAGAGAGAAATATCTGCAGTGCGGTCTGGCACACCGTTACAAAAATACTGTTCAGGTAATACCTCCAGAACGGTATTTTATTAAAAACATCGGTAAAATTCTGATAATGGAATGTACTAGGGATCCATTTCGGTGGATAGCTGTATACGTCGACGGATGTCTTAAATGCCGACAGCACCATCCAGACAAATGGAAAAATCATAAATACCGAACCTGCTGCAAGAAATATAAATGCAAACGTATTATAGTGCTTGAGCGATCTTCTCATCCTTATCACCTCTCAATCATAGTAAACTGTCTTGCGGCTGACGGCTTTCTGCACAAGTGTGAGCGCGAATACGATCACAAAGAGGACAAGGGCCGCAGCGGAGCCTCTTCCCATTTTCCCGTTTGTGAAGGCCTGCTCATAAATGTACACCACAAGAAGCATTGTTGAATTAAGCGGACCGCCTCCCGGAGTCATGACGTTGATTTCAGTAAATACCTTGAACGAGTTGATGATGCCCATCATGATGACAAAGGATGCAATAGGGGAAAGGAGCGGCAGCTTTATCCTGAAAAACGCCTGCGTACTGCTGGCGCCATCAATGTATGCGGCTTCCATGTAGGAGTCCGGTATGTTTTGCAGCCCTGCCAGAAATAGCACAATATTGTAGCCAAGCCCTTTCCATACGGAAAAGAGGCCAATGGACAGCAGTGCCGTACTTTCATGATAGAGCCACTGGAGTTTCGGCAAGCCGAAAAAGGTGAGGATCTGGTTGAACGGGCCGATGCCGGGGTCGTAAAACCATATCCAGATAAGGCTTGAGGCAACAATTGGAACGACCACGGGCGCAAAATAGATGGTTCTGAGCGATCGCTTGAAGGGAATGCAGGAATCCAGCAGAACCGCAATAAAAAGCGATAACACCAGATCAAGGCTCAGTTTGAAAAGGGAGTAAAGGAAAGTATTTACGATTGCTTTACCGAATGCATCATCCGTAAAAATGTAGCTAAAGTTTTTCAGCCCAATAAAATTCCTTACCCCTGTAGCAAGATTCCAGTTGGTGAAGCTGATCAGGACAACCTGCACTACCGGAAGTACAAAAAGGAAAATCAGCGCTATGACCGTAGGCAAAAGAAATAAGATGGCGGCTATAGTCTGCACCGTTTCATACCTTTTTCCATGAAGGACATATTTCCCTGTCAAAAGAACCACACTCCTCACACTGTTCAGTAACTTATTGCCGCGAAATTGCAAAAAAACAAGAAAATATTTTCACATTCGCGGCAATAGGTACATTCGTTGGGTTGTGGGCGGTAGCCCACATTGGATAACCGGTTTTGCAATGTTTAACAAATTCGGCATGTACTCCAATGAGATGACCTCATCTTCTCTCAGATATGGATTTCCGTCAATTATGATGTGACCGTTTCCGGATAATCCGGAAATGCTCACATGGTCCCCTTGCCCAAACAGCAGGTGCTCGACTTTTGTAAAGTGCTCCATTGCGGTTTCATGGCTGTGCATTTTGACTATAACCTCATCATACAGGCCTATCGCGGCCTTAAGCGGCATATGTGCCGAGTAGCAAAGTATTCCGGTTATCGCACGGCCGTAGAAATTGTCCACCTCCAGTGGGGAAGCGATAATTTGGGCTGGACGTTCAATACTGTATTTTACCTGAGAACCGTTTTTTGTTATTTTGAATGTGTCTGCAGTAATCTCATCCGATGGCGCTTCAACAACTTTCTTTTCATTTTTCTTAAGAAGTGTTTCAACAGAAAGATTTGCAGTTTTCCCGTTTACCGTGCCTAAAAAAGTATTTCCAATGATTACGTCGTTAAAGGCATATCCAAGGTGATTGCATCCGTTGTTTACATGTATGGCGCCGATACTTGAGACGGCAAGCTTCTTGGGATCGAAATGCTCCAACATTTCGGGACTTACTGCTATGATAGGGCCGACGTTTGCGGTACCGCCTGCGACTCCCATTATGGGAACCACACAGCCGTTTGTTATCAGAGTGTCGGCAGCATAGGAGGCGAGACCGTCTCCTCCGACGCAGATGAATAGCTCAGGCGCATGCCGGACAAGTGACGATGTCATATCCGTTATGCTGTCCCGGTATCCGCTGCGGACATCACCGTACGTTTCAGCTGCATCGGGCAAATAGAGCTTTCCGAAGGAACCTCGGCACGTTAAAACTTCATGGCCTTTGAGCCTTTTGGAAAGAACGGCGCCGATTCCACGGAATTTCATATTACTGCCGGCATCAGGATTAAACAAAACAGCAACTCTCATTTTATCGCCCTCTCATTATGGTTTTAAAACAAGTTTGAGCGGTTCCGCCCTTCTGAGCATTTCAAAACCCTCCCTACCCTGATCAAGCGGCAACCTGTGCGTAATGACCTTTGAAAACACATCTGGATGCTTTTTGATCATCTCAAGCGCGTCTGTAAATTGCCTTATGGAAAAGCCGGAACAGCCTGTAATTGCTACCTCCCGGTAATGTACGGCATAGGAGTCGATATCAAGCGCCACACCCTTCGGCAGTCCGCCGAAAACAAGTACCGTTCCGCCGTCTGCTGCTTTCGTGGTGTATTCGCTTACAAGCTCGGCTTTGTTAACAGCAATGACGATATTGTCAAATGAACCGATATCGGCCTGTCCGGGCTCATGGCATTCGACGCCCCAGGAGGATATCATCTCCCTGCGTCCGGCTGACGGCTCGATAACGGCAACCGGTATGCCTCTGCTTCTAAGGAGCAGTGCAAATAAGGCGCCCATAGGACCGCTTCCCACAATGAGGGCTTTACTGTACCGGTTCAGCCTTAGATGTTCCGTACCATTTATCACACAGGCCAGCGGTTCAACCAGCGTGTAAACATCATCGTCCCGGTCAACTTTGAAAATGCCCTTGTTGATATAGTCAGCCGGTATGCCTGCATATTCGCAGAAAGCTCCCTGCGGCACGAACGATTTCTCCTTGCATAGCTCGCCGCAAGCTCTCAGGCATGTCAGGCATTTGCCGCATTCGCAATACGGCGCCGCAACAACGATATCACCAGTATGGAACCCACAGTCCGCGGGCGCTTTGAAAACCGTGCCAAAAAATTCGTGTCCCAGGATCGTAGGCGGTTTAAAGTAATGATGCCCCTGGATATACGTTTTAAGATCCGTTCCGCATATTCCGCAGCCTGAAACCATGATGACAAAATCATCCGCCGGCATGGGGACATCCTGTATTTCAAGCATTCCGACTCCTGTATATACTAATGCTTTCATGTTGACCCACCTCTATTGTTATTAGCTTCGCCATTTGTATTTAATATCTTATATATGCTATATGATAAATCTGTCATATTAAAATCGTTTTATCGGATTGTTAATTTGCTGTTATACCGGGAGTTTGCTCCAGGGCTCCTATATATTTTCAAAAATCAGTCTTGCTGTCATGCTGTCCGTAATCAGCGTTTTAATGAAACCGCACTTTGCGGCCGTGATGATCCCCGTTACCTTGTCGGCGCCTCCGGCGAGGCATATAACGGATTTAAGAGTTTTCAGGCTTTTGATGTCATACGCTACATGGTCATAGCTGTCGTCAAGGTCGAATATCTCACCGCTTTGGTAAAAGAACTGGGCCAGGATGTCTGCACAAATTCCCTTCTGTGATACCTTACGGATATACTCGTCAGAAAATTCTGTAATAACATTGATTGTCTTGTCCGGCGGATTTCCAAGCCCTATGATTGCCATATCCAGGTCTTTCCAGTGTTCTCTCAGGTTTGCAAGCCTTTCGTTTTCAAGTTTGGTAAGAGAGATGTTTTTATCGCGGATGGTAGGTATGTTTGCAAACAGTCCATGACATCTGAATTTCTCACAAAAGCGGTCAATGATGACATTGATTTGCAGATAGGGGTTATCGTCCCCGGACATACCTATAAGAGGAACAAAATAGGGTAAAACATTGCTGTTTGAATAGGAAAGCTGCAGGGAAGTTTCATAGATTGTTCTTCCCCAGCCGATACCAACCACCTTGTTTCCCAGATCGGTATGGGACAGGTATTCTGCCGCTGCAATCGCTATTGCCTGCGAGATCCTCAGATCATCATTCATGTTGCCGGAACCGACGGGAGCGACGATCACACTTTCCAGATTCAGTCTGCTTTTTAATGTCTGTGCCAACTCATTCATATCAAATTCTGACGGAAGATTCAGGCTGACCCGGACAATTCCCAACTCTCTGGCTCTTTCAAGCAGGCGGGAGATTTGCGACCTTGATAGATTTTCTATGGACGCGATCTGCTTTTGAGTCATACCGTCCTTGTACCAATAGCGTGAAACGCGATACAATGTTAACAAATCAGATTGTCTAGGCATTTTGACAACTCCCGTACCAGAATGATTTTTACGTCTTATTGGATAGCTGTATATCCGGATGCCGATGAGCGGCTATTGTTGAAAACAGCTCCTTTAATCGGCATTTATTCAAACAGCTCCTTTTCCCGCGTTTATGCGAACAGGCTGTCGAGAACACGAATGATCTCAGCCGGGTTGGGGCTCTGGAAGATATTGCGCCCAAACGCCAGACCTTTTGCACCGGCATTCAAAGCATTTTTTGCAACAGTTGCTATGTCACTGCCTTTTGGTCCGCCGGCGAGGATCACCGGTACAGGGCAGTTTTCTATAACCTTATCAAAATCTTCAGTATAAAAAGCCTTGACGACATCGGCGCCCAGCTCGGCAGCAGCCCTTGCGCCATTCATCTGAATGTCGAATGTAGCGGTATTTGAAAAGTCGACGCACAAAATTTCCGCTATGACCGGAATGCCTAGCAAATGATATGCATCAATGTCTTTTGCCGCCTGCTGAATGCTCCGGTAATCCGCGCCGCCCATGACGAACATCATTACCACAGCGTCGGCGCCAAGCCGAAGGGCTGTTTCAGGAGAAACATGGTTTGCATGCACATTTGTGTATTCTGAAGACATCATACTGCCGCCAAAGGACGTCCTTAATATGAGTTTTTTGTTCAGTAGTTTACCGCAGCCCATTTTATCCGCAAGGCCAACATTCAGTATAAAGCCGTCAACCGGGGAAGACGCCAGCGAATCCAATAATTCGCAAGGCTTTTCCAGCCCCTGCATGACTCCCCCCTGAGCATGATCCATTGCCAGAATGAATAATTTATTTCTTGCCCCAAACAACCTTGCTACATTTCTATTAAGACCGTTCAGATTGATCACCCTCTTTTTATGCAATTATGTGCATCAATTAATCTCTAATTACACTTTACAATGACCATGCAACAATGTCAATGCGATTGGCTGTTAATGCACAAAATCCCGCTTTCGAAAATTGGAAAGCGAAAATGCATATATAAAAATCAAATATATCATGCAAGCATTTTGAATTATTTGTATAATGGCTTTAGTGATACTTCCAATGCGCGTATTAAAAGGAGGCTGCAACGATGAATATCAGGATGGCAACGATTAACGATGTTGTTACGCTTATAAAGGTCAGATTTGATTATTTCACTACTGAAAAATGGGAATTGACTGATGATCAGAGAGTTTCGATCAGCTCCCAACTGAAACAGTATTACTCGAAGCATTTAAACCTGGACTTTTTTGCAGCTCTTGTGGAAGATGACAGCGGGAACGTTATTTCAACAGCTTTTTTGGCCATTTCTGAGGTGCCTGCGAATTTATCGTTTCCGACCGGCAAAACGGGAATGATCCTCAATGTCCTTACTTATCCCGAGTATCGCAGAATGGGTTATGCCACAAATGCTAGGAATTTGTTGATTGGTGAGGCAAAACGGCAAAATTTGTCGTATATCGAACTCTCGGCGTCAGAGCTGGGAAAACCGTTATATGAAAAGCTCGGTTTTAAAGAACCTCAGCCATCCGCTCATTTTACCAAAATGAAACTGTCTTTACTTTAATGTATATCGATGCCTATGCTGATTAAAATGCTGATGGGAAATTCCTTTTGCAACTCTGCTCTTTTTATTATGCAATTCGTGCATTAAATCGCTTTTTGGCATGAAATGCGTTACAATTAATGTTATTACTGATATTACAGGAGGCCAATATGAAAAAAACATTTGTGGTAGGTATAGCCGGAGGCAGTGCAAGCGGAAAATCAACTTTTTCCGATGCCCTCGAAAAGATGCTTACAGGCCTAAAAGTAAAGGCAATACACATGGATTCATATTTTAAGCCGGAGCAGGAGCGACCGTTTTCCGAAGCGCCGATAACAGGCGTTAAATATATTGACGATAACCATCCCCTGACAATGGATTTACCAAGGCTGTTCATAGACTTGACTGAAGCAATAGAGAGCAATTTGCATGACGTTATCATCGTCGAAGGACTGCTTACATTATGGGACAAAGATATTTACAACAAGCTGGATCTGAAATTGTTTGTTGATTGCAAACCGGATGAGAGAATTGTGCGGCGGCTGAAGCGTAACATGACATGGGGTTTGACTTTTGACGAGATTTCCAATGTTTATCTCGATTTGGTACGATACAGGCATGATGAATATGTTGAGCCGTCAAAATGGCGGGCGGACTTTATCCTGAACGGTTCGGTCCAGTCCGAAAAAGCATTGTTGATTATTTCGGATTTTATATATTCCACCTTATCCAAGGTACAGTGAGATATATAACAATATAATTATTTTCAAATGTATTTACAAACCGGGTTTGCAAGTGCTGCTTTACCAGCAAGCGCTTCGCATGCTTGAGCCGGAAATCCTAAAAAAATTGCTCCTTTAAATTGAAAAACATAGAAAATACATAAAATGATTTCTGCGCTTTCTGACTGAGATCATAACCGCTAAAACATCATCAAAAAGAATTCATTGCATCCTTCTCTGTATGTAAAGATGTGGCATGAATTATTAATGAAAAATCATACAACTTTTTGAAATTACTTAAAGTTTTTGATATAATATGTCTATATTTAGTTTACTTAATAAATTTAATGGATTAAAAATAATTTGCAACTTTTATATAGATATTATGTCTATAATGAGAAGTCGGAACTCTTTATATAAAAAGGATTATTTTATACAATGAACTCACAGATAATAACATAATTGATGGAGTATATATGATTAGAGAAAATTATTTAAAACAAATAAGTAATAGGCTTGCAACTCTAATTTATGAAGTAAGTTTACAAAACAGTATAAGTCTTTTTGATATAAATATTATTTCAGAAGACTTTTTTAAAGACTTATTAAATATTATTTTTGACTATAAACTAATAAATTTAAATATAGAAGAAAAAAATGCTAGTAGTATAGACTTAGTGGATATAGATAAAAGAATTGCTATTCAAGTAACTTCTGATAATTCAGCTTCTAAGATAAGAAATACAATAGAGAGTTTTATTAGAAAAGGATTGTATATTTCCTATGATAGGTTAATTATTTTGACAATTGCACCAAAGAAGAGATATAGGAAACCATTTCAAACAAATGGTAAATTTATTTTTAATAATAAAAAAGACATACTCAGTGTGCAATCTTTACTTACTACTATTAGAAGCCAAGAAACAAGCACATTAAAAAAAATAGCTGAGTTTTTAACTTCCGAATTTGCGAATAGTAACGACAAAATAGATAATGACGATATTGAGAAAATAGAAGACACTGTTAAATGTGCATTATTAAATTATCTTGATGGATGTAAAAGTGAATATAGATATAGCAGCAGTGATTTTATTGAACTAACGCTAAAATCAAAGCAAGCTGATACAGGGGAAATAAGTACAACTTCCATTTCAAAGTTATGTAACAAACTAATAGGACAACATCAAGTAATTTTGAAGGGCATACCAGGAGCAGGAAAATCCATTACCCTATTACAAATAGCTGACTGCTTACTTCATAATAGAAACAATCCAATACCTGTGTTAGTTTCATTACCATTATGGGCTATATCAACAAATGATATTCTTGTTTTCTTGCAAGAAAATTATAAAATATCTTTGGAACATCTTGAAAAGTTATGTAAGGCTGGTCGGTTGGCGTTCTTAATGGATGGGTGGAATGAGATACCAATAAATTGTATAGATAAGTTAAGCCATTTATTGAAAAACTTTATCAGGTGTTACTGTAAAACTCCGGTTATAGTTACAACACGTGAAAGTAGATCAGAACCTCCTTTAACTAATGCATATACATTTTTTTTAGAACCACTTAATAATGACGAACGCCAAGAGATTATTCAAAAGTTATGTTCATCAAATTATGAAAAGGTTGTTAAGGTAATCGAAAATAACTTATCTTTAAGTGAGATAACAAAAACTCCTTTGTTTCTTATAGGACTTATTAAAATTTTGAAAAATGATATAAGTATACCAGTGACACGATATGAGATTTTAAACGGATTAGTAATAGATGCAGAAAAAGAACATTCGGCCTCATTATCCATTCCTACTGGATATAACTATAGCTATTACCTTATGCAGATTGCATCAGACATGACATATAAAGGAGTTATAAATACAAACGAGACCGCGATATTGAAAAGTGTCGCTCTTTGCAGTAAAAAGTTATTTAATGAAGGCATTATTGGAACTATACCAGAAGCAAATAATATTTTATCTATTCTCTATAATCATCATCTTATAATAAAACCTTCAATACAACCAAATAGTATAAGGTTTATACATCAACAATTCCAAGAATGGTTTGCCTCAGAATACCTTTTTTATGAAGTTATTGATGCTTTTACATCAAAAAATAGTGAAAAGATATTCAATTTTTGTAAAGAAATAATAAATCAGCCAATATGGGAAGAGGCTTTAAGCTTTCTTATTGAGCATTTGGAAAGAGATAATTATTTTGATATATGTGCGAATCTATTACGCATAGTCATGAAAATTGATTTGATTTTTGCTTCACAATTAAGTCATTGTATTAACGACATCATTTGGAACAAAATAAAGAAAGAACTAAGTAGCTCATTATGCAACTGGTATAATAAACCTTTAAAATATGCTAAGGAATGTGCTTTAAGTGCAATGCTTATAACTGGCAAGCCTGACTTTTCAGATATAATTAAGCGTCTTGTTAATAATTCTAATCAGCAGATTCGACTAGATATATTTAGAAAAATTAGCCCATTCCCTGTTGAATCGTTAGGTACTGATTGGATATATCAATTTAAAGGCTGGCCAGATGAGGTACGAGAGGATTTCATCAGCGAAATGATGTGGGGTATTTATCCATCTTATTTGCCTTTTATAGAACAGACTGCTAAATCCGATCCATGTAATTCAATATGTGTTACTGCTATTGAAGTTCTTGCTCAAAATGGTGCATCGGATATGCTTCGTAATGTTTTAATGAATGGTACAATAATTAATTGGGCGGATGAAGCCTATATTGGTCTTTTAAGATATCTCCCTAAAAGTATAATCATTGAAATATCTTCTAATATTAAAAAAGCTTTAAAAAATAATATATCCATTTGCGCAAGATTGAAAATACTTAATGCACTTAACGAAATAAATGATTCTGATATTACTAAGCTATTAAAATCTGAGTTCCAATTAATTGATCCAGAAGAAGTCAAATTAATGGATTCAATAAAAACATATGAAAGCTTTATTCTCCAAATATATAAAACATCATCTTTATGGGTAAAACAATTCATAATTAAAATGCTACTACTTGGGAAGATGTGGGATACAAAGTGGGTTCCATATTTATCCGGAATAACACTAAAAGAAATAAAAGAGCTAATGCCATTGGTATTTGACTCTAATATAAATATTTCTAGATACAGACTAGAGGTTATTACCAAAATCAGTAATAGCACAGTAGTTAATACCTTGATTAAAATATACATGGGTGATTCTAGCATAGTATCAATAACTGAGGAACAACAACAATTTTTATTGCATTATCTACGGGATTTACCTTTAGTGGATCGTATACATTTTATTCTTAATAATTACTATTCTGACATTGAAACAAAGGAAATAATGAAATTAATTAATATAGTTATAACATTCCCATCTAGTGACTTAGATTACAGGAATATACTGAGTAAAAACCTTATATCAAAATTAAGAAAGCTTATCGTTAATTGGTACAATGTATTAGAAGAATTTCCCTATTGCAGAGCTGACATCGCTTATTTATTGGGGTTTATCGGAAATACCAAAGACATTTCTATGTTGGAAGAATGGATACTTAACGAGAAAAATAGAGTTTCTATCTCAAGACAGAGCTGGGAAAGGCAAATAAACAATTGGAGAGAAAAAGGTGGAGAGTATCCAATTCGTGATGCTACCTGCTATTCTAACATATATGCTGCTGCATTGGGTAATGTTGACAGCGATACTGTAACAATGAAATTCTTGTGTTTTTTAGATGACCCTGAATATACCAGTTATGCAAGTGCATATTTGGTTAAAACTATCTATAAATCTAAAGGTGAATCGCTTGATATATATACGTTTGAAAGTGATTACTCAAATGTTTTTATAAGGAGAGAAGAACTTGAAAAGTTAAAGCCTAATTATTCTAATTCTCTAGAATGTATGTACTCAAAAGCTATTCGTACAGCAATTTTAAAAATTATTGATAAATCTAAAACCTCAGGACATGAAGATACATATTCTTATAATGTCTTTGATTCGTTAGTAAACCTTTCATTAATTGGTAATGAAGAAATTTTACCACTTATATATGAGTTAGCTTCTAATAAATATTATAAATGGGATATAGTAAGGGCACTTAATATTTTAGTAGTAAGGGGATTTTTATTACCCGGAAAAAAGGTTAATGATATATTCACCCCTATTACAAATGAATTCTTAAGCAACCCATACTCGTCCGAAAATAATAGAACCAACCTTTTCCAACTATGTATTAAAGCTCTTTTGTTTTCTGATACACCCAATTACGGTGTAACTATTATTAAAAGGTTATTTGAGGATGAAAGAAACCATCGTTATGAGTATATGAATTTGATTAAATTGATGGGATTATGCAAATCTGATGATGCAATATCTTGCTTACTAGAATTAGGTAATAATATTGATTTCATTAAAAAGCATTTTAAAGAATGGATATTAGCTATTTCAACAGCTTCAAAGGAAAAAACCAAAGAAATAATTATTAACTTTCTATCTTCAATAAATAATTGTTCATCACTGAATGAAATTTTTATTAAAGAGTTCATGGAGTATAAGAGTCCTTTGATCGAATTTATTACCAAAACTGTAGAAGAATCTGATGATTTTTGGAAACAAATACTTGACTTTTGTATTAATGCATCAACTCAACTTGAGAAAAATATAGCACTCCGTATATTAGAAGGAATTGGTACTGAAGAAGCTGCAATTATTGCATATAAACTATTTGATAAAGCAAGATGTTTTGAGTTGGATTATTATCAAGAAAGTATAATAAATAAATGTATTATTAGCAAGGAAGAAGCAGATTTGCCAAATAG
>JBDKVA010000042.1:0-4236 GCA_039679375.1 Clostridiaceae bacterium | reverse complement strand
CCACCGGATTGAAACGCCAGAGGGACACTACATCATTACCAGAGAGGGAAAAATTGAAGATGCCGCTGGCAGGCAAATAACCCTGGATTCAATAATAAGCAGCCCGGCAAATGAACTGGCAGTTTCTGCTGGTGATACTGACCAGAATTTTGATGCGGTAGAAATATCGTTGCCGCTTACCGGTCATACCGGAATAAGCCTTAAGAACCTGGTCAACATGGTTTACAGCAAACAAACCTTGATACAAAAAGCTCTGAACATTGAAGACAAGTTTATTGATGAAGACCTGGTTAAAGAGCTAAACGATAATAGAATCGAAACACAAGAGGAATTTTTAGCTCTGCTTATTCAAATGGGAAGCGATAAATATCCAGGGATAAGGTTTGATCTACAGCAGGAACTCATAACATTTAAATTCAACCGGGTCTCCGTTGACCGGATTAAAGCCTGCAGTGAGCTAATTGGACTTATTAACGAAAATGCCAAGACCCTAAAACATGCTTCAAGCAAGCCAAACGTTACGGATAATGAAAAATACGCCTTCAGGACCTGGCTTTTAAGGCTGGGGATGATTGGCTCTGAATACAAAAACACCAGGAAAACCCTTCTTGCAAATCTTGAAGGCAACGGAGCTTATGCAAAGCAAGTTGTTATGAAAACAAACTCTTGAAAACTGTATAATTACGTGAATTTCCGGCTACAATCTTCACATAAATAGGAGGGTTGTTGCCTATGATTGACAGAAAACAAAGTCTTCAAGAGTTTGTTGCAGCCTTTGCCGATGAACTACGGCGAATGCAGTATCCTGTAACAAACATCAGCGTCCTGACGAGCAAATGCCACGAACTTGAAACCTACGCCTTATCGCAGGGAATCATGGAGTACTGTGTTGAATTAGGGCAGAAGTTTTTGAGCACTTGGTATCCTGTTGCCGGTAAGTTCAAAACATATGCCGATGTCGATATGCACACCAAAAACGCATACTGGACTGTTGGGCTGCTAAACGATTACCTTCTTCACGGCGTGTTCACAACGATGAGGAAAACCAGAGTGACCCCTCTATCCGATGAACACGAGAGAATCCTTTTCGAGTATCACAAATACCAGTTGGAACACGGCTATGCTGACCAAAGCGCGAAACGATGCAGATACTCAATGAGGACATTCCTGTTGTATCTCAGCAGTAACAAGGTTGAGGTTTCCGATATCAGCGAACCCAATATTATTGGCTTTTTGTCCGCTTACATTGACAAAAGTAAGTCGTATATCGAAACACAGATTATCGCGTTAAAAAGGTTTGCCGCCTATGCAAGCGATACAGGGCTTACAAGCACCGATATTTCAAAATATATACCTCCTTTGGCTAGGGTGGCGAGCCAGCGGATACCGTCCGTTTGGGAAGATTGCGATATCGACAAGCTGCTTTCAAGCGTAGACCGTGGCAGCCCATTAGGGAAGCGAGATTATGCTATTCTCTTGCTTGCAGCAAAACTCGGACTGCGCAGGAGCGACATTAAGGGTCTGGAGTTCAAGGACATCAACTGGGAAGACAAGCGGATTGACATAGTTCAGAGAAAAACTCAGAAACCTCTCTCCTTGCCTTTGCCGGACGATGTCGGGTGGGCTATTATCGACTACTTGAAATACGGCCGCCCCAAGTCGGAATTTCCACAGATATTTTTGCGCCATGTCACCCCGATAGCTCCATTTTCCGATTCATCAGCTTTGGGATGTATTATCTCACGGTACAGAACCATCGCAGGAATAGATATCGGAGATAACGTCCGAAAAGGTATGCATTCTTTGCGCCATACATTCGCCACTCGCTTGCTCAGAGAAAAAGTACCGCTTGAAACCATAGCCGAATTGCTCGGACACGTTGGAATGAGGAGCGTGGACATTTATCTTAATGTAGAAACGGAAGCTCTGCGCTGTTGCGCATTAAACCCGGACGAGGTATTCAATTATGACTGATACAACCATAAAAATTAAATCATTACATGAGCAGTGCGAGGATTATATTGCCTTCAAAAGAGCTTCAGGCATAAAAGCATACAAGGAAGCCCAAGTGCTCCGCAGATTTGTTTTGTTTGCCGAACACTGGGAACCGGGTGTGACCACGATATCCAAAGAAACTGCCGAGCGTTGGGCAACCATGTCGCCCGAGGAAACTCCGGCAAATCAGATGCAACGGAAAGGCATGGTGCAGCGTTTTGCCAATTATCTCTTATCTCACGGTATAGAGGCTTTCGTATACCCGAAATACAGGTATGAGCCGACAAAATTTGTACCGTACATATTTAATAACGGGGAATTGGCCCGATTTTTTAACGCTTGCGACAACACCCTAACACCAAACCTCACACGGAGTGATGTGGCGGCACTGATTTTCCGTATGCTTTACGCTTGCGGAATGAGAGTATCGGAAGCGATAAATCTCAAAGTCCGCGATGTTGACCTTGAGCAGGGTGTAATCCGCATAAATGACGCAAAGTTCGATAAGGAGCGGTTGCTGCCCATCCATGATGAGTTGCTTATGCGGATAAAGCAATACTCCAAGAAGGTCCTTACGTTTGTTGGAAATGACAGCCCGTTTTTTCCCAACGCCCAAAAAGGTCATTACAGTCCGGGCGGCATATACCATATGTTCCGCGAACGTCTATGGGCGGCAGGAATCTCCCACGGCGGCAAGGGAAACGGCCCCAGAGTTCACGATTTGCGGCACACGTTTGCCGTACACTGTTTGCGACGCGCCGTATTGAACGGTGACGATTTAAGCATAATGCTGAAATATCTGTCCGTTTATCTGGGGCATTCCAACACGCTGTCGACCCAAGCGTACCTGCGCCTTACGGCGGACATGTACCCGGATATCGTCTGCAGGATGGAAAAGGATTTTGATGTTCTGCCGGATTTGGAGGTGCTGAATGAAACCTACTGATTTCGCTATACATCTCACCACCTATCTTTCAGCATTCCTGCCCGGTCAACGCGGCATCAGTGCCAACACGATAAAATCTTACGGCGATACGTTTCGCTTGTTATTGATATACTGCCGTGATCAAGCTAACATCATGCCTGAAAAAATGACGCTTGAGTATTTTAACGATTCGCTGATAATCGGTTTTCTCAACTGGCTTGAAACAGATCGCGGTAACTCGGTTTCCACAAGAAATCAGCGGCTTGCCGCAATACACGCATTTTGTCGCTATATATTGACCGAAGCACCCAATCATATGTCTCTCTTGCAGAAGAATCTGAGTATCCCTTTCAAAAAGTACGTAAAACCCCAGATAGAATATCTGTCTGCGGCTGAGATGACAGGAATACTTGCCAAGCCCGACTTGAAAAACGCTACCGGACGGAGAGATCTCGCCATTCTTTCCTTACTATATGACAGCGGTGCAAGGGTGAGCGAGTTGGTAAATCTGCGTGTCCGGGATGTCCGACTTGATGAGTTTCCTACGGTTACGCTGAACGGGAAGGGGCAAAAAATACGCTACGTTCCCATTATGAGCAAAACTGCGGAACTACTCAGAAAATATATCGCCGAAAATTATCTCAACAAGCCGGAACGGTTGGATAATCCACTGTTTGTGAACCGACAGAAACAAAAGCTCACTCGTGCAGGAATCGCCTATATTCTGAAGAAATACGCTGACAGATGCGATGTTTCTCCGCATATACTCCGCCATACAAAAGCAATGCATTTGTTGCAATCAGGCGTAAACATCGTCTATATCCGTGACATCCTCGGGCATTCAAGTATAGACACCACGGATATTTACGCCCGCGCTGATGCGGAGATGAAGCGTAAAGCTATTGAGAAACTCGCCACCCAAGCAACGCCCGATATTCCAGATTGGCGTTCGGACAACGCTCTGATAGATTGGCTCAAGGCATTAAGTTGAAACATTTATGCGAAGTTATTCAGGCCAAAAAACCGTGAATCATGGCTATTTGGCTCATTAACTTGGCATTTTGTTTAGCTTTGCATAAGCGTCGTTATGTAAAGCTTTACATAACGCCGCGTTTAGGAGAATTGCAGTTAAACATGAATAATAAGTTATTAAG
The DNA here is from genome assembly GCA_039679375.1 of Clostridiaceae bacterium. GTDB lineage: Bacteria > Bacillota > Clostridia > Acetivibrionales > DTU013 > JBDKVA01. The sequence goes on along the minus strand of JBDKVA010000042.1, from coordinate 162 downwards.
AAGTTGTCTATTCATGCAGTTGATAGGGATACTATTGTTTGGAGGATTCTTTCATATTTCTGCCTAACTCTGCAGCAAGAAATATAATACCGAATTCGATATAAAAACGGTATTATATCTTTATACTTGATGGTAAAATGTAAATACAGATTGGTTATATTC
>JBDKVA010000041.1:0-3872 GCA_039679375.1 Clostridiaceae bacterium | reverse complement strand
ATTGTTTTTACCAATCCGAAGCGCTAGGCAGGAAGGTCGCTTCCTATGGGCTTATGACGGAAGAAACACTGGAAACCATAGTAAGGAAAGGCCTGGAATATGCCGACCGTACCTGCGGATTTGCTTTTCAGGGCGGAGAACCCACGCTCGCCGGCCTTTCGTTTTTTGAAAGGCTGATCGCCCTCGAACGGAAATACGGCAAAGCTAACGTCAGGATCATGAATTCAATTCAGACAAACGGGATGCTGATTGATGAAAATTGGAGCCGGTTTTTACATGATCATCGTTTCCTTGTAGGGCTTTCCCTGGACGGCCCAAAAGATGTTCATGACCTTCACCGGGTGGACGCTCATAAGGAAGACACGTTCGGCAGGGTGATGAAAGCGGCGGAACTGTTCAACCGTTATCAGGTAGAATACAACATTCTATCGGTTGTTACCTCCAATTCCGCACGCCATGCCGACAGAATTTATTATTTTTACAAAAAAAATAAATTCCATTATTTGCAGTTCATCAATTGCCTGGACCCGCTGGAAGAAGGACATGGGCGGTCTGCGTATTCTCTGAAGCCCGCCGATCTTGAAAAGTTTTTGAAGCGGCTATTTGACCGATGGTATGAAGACCTGATGAACGGCGAATACGTCAGCATCCGGTATTTCGACAATCTGGTCGGAATAATCAATGGGCGGGAACCGGAAGCATGCGGCATGAGCGGAATTTGTTCCTGTAACTGCGCAATAGAAGCAGACAGCAGCATGTATCCCTGTGATTTCTATATGACTGATTCGTGGTGCCTCGGCAATATCCATGATATGAAAATTGAAGAGATGCTGCAAAGCAAGACGGCGGAGCGTTTTATCAAGGAGTCGGCGGCAATGGCGCCGGAGTGTCAGGAATGCCGCTGGCGCAATTTGTGCAGAGGCGGATGCCGCCGGGAACGGGACGGCGGTGACAGCTGCAGGCCAGGGCTGAACCGTTTCTGTTCCGCCTATCGCGGCTTTTTTGATTATGCCTATGACAGACTTGTGCGGGTGGCCCGGGCCGAAGCGGGAAACTGAAAAATGCCGGGAGGGTAATACAAGCAATCTCATCAATTTTATAAAATAATTCACAGGAGTATATCCATGGGTATCATTGGTATGCTCTTTTTTGTTGCATATAATTATGTCACGTTGCCGAGTTCCTTCCAATTGTTCCTCATTGTACAAATTTTTCCGCTCAACCTCCTCACTCAACGGGTAAGTAAGTGAGGGGGTTTTTCTATTCCCTCGTCGTTCCTTGAAAATTTCATATCCGGCAGCATAAATACATGATCTGTCCGGCCGTGATGAGCGGCAGCGACAATGACGGGCGCGCCAAGACTACCTGCGGATGGGTGACAGACATCCGTCGAACCGATGGCATCGAAGGCGACGAGCGGCAAGGCCCGGTCATAAAACAGCCCGTGGTGGGCTGTTTCGCAATGAAACGGACAGTGCTAACGCTACTTCCGTCCAGCCACAGACTCAAGCAATGGGGACGGCTCGGTGAGAACCACGGAGAGGTGAAATTCCTATGGCGTTTGCTTAACCAGCAAACCATTTATGTTGCCGCCCTAGCTTCGGGAAGCAGTGCCGAATAGAAGCATTGAAATGAAGAATAAGCAGATTTTTTGATCTTAGAAACTGCGCGGCAGGACAAATGCGCCCTGCCGCGTCCTTGTGAGATCAAACCACATTAACAAAGAACAGAGGTAAAATATAAATGGAACAGAAAAAAAGAGCATGGCTGTACAGCAGAATTGACGCACCGGAGGATGCCCATGGTATGCTGAAAGGTCAGCAGAAGGAACTTTATGATTATGCGGAACAGTTGGGTCTCACAGTTGTTGGCTGTTCCGAAGATTTGGGAAACGGCCTGAAATCTGATCGTCCCGGCCTTATTGAAGTTCAACATGCCGCCGAGCAAGGGAAAATGGACACCTTGCTGGTAAAACAACTGACTCGTCTCGGGAGAGACTCGGCTCAAACGCTGGATTTTCTCCATAAGCTGAGGCAGTTGGATATAAAGCTCTATTCGCCATTAGAAGGTGAAATCAGAATGTCCAAAGATATCGATGCGGCCCATGGGTTTACCATGGACGTGGAATAGGAGGCTTCGCTATGAAAACAACTCGGCAGGATAAAAGAACAGAATCCATAAAAGTCCAAATAAACGGGATACCTGTTACCTTGTTTTTTGCTCCGGAGCCGAACAGAGAAGCGGCTGACTTTATAAAAAAGGCATTGATAAATGCTTATGTAATTAGGACTGCGTAATTTCAAAACATAACTTAAAGGCGGTTTTTTCTAATGCTAATATGCGAAAAACCCAGCTATTTATATAGCTTTCTCCTGCTTTGTGTGAGATAATGTCGTTGGCGAAAAGCCAATTGCTCCTTGACAATTAAACATATCAAGTGTCCGGTCTCTCACACAAAACACCAATTATATGAGAGGACGGATACAAAATGGCTGAAAGAGTTTATTGTTTATACAGAGTTTCTACTGCTAAACAGGTAGACCACGATGAGCAGAATCAGGCAGATATCCCTATGCAGAGGAAAGCATGCCGTGAATTTGCAGAGCGTATGGGTTGGACCATCGTTCGTGAGGAACAGGAAACCGGCGTTTCCGGATATAAGGTCAGCGCAGCAGACCGCGATAAACTTCAACTTATTAAAGAACATGCCGAAAAAGGAAAATTCGATATTTTATTAGTATTTATGTTTGACCGACTCGGCAGAAAATCTGACGAAACGCCATTTGTAGTTGAATGGTTTGCAAAAAAAGGAATCAAGGTATGGAGCGTCAACGAGGGAGAACAGCGGTTTGAATCACATACGGATCGCCTGACAAACTACATCCGCTTCTGGCAGGCCGACGGAGAAAGCCAGAAAACCTCCATAAGAACCAAAACAGCTCTCGGGCAGATGGTTCAGGAGGGACGCTTCCGCGGTGGCACGCCTCCGTATGGCTACCACCTTGAAAAAAGCGGCATCATCAACAAGCGCAAGCACGAAGTGAACAAATTGGTCATTGATGAGGAAGAAGCCGAAGTTGTACGCATGATGTTTAATCTATGCGTATCAGCGGGTTACGGACGCTGGCGGCTTGCCATGTTCCTTAACGATAAGGGCATCAAAACCCGCAACGGAACTAATTGGCATGACGCTTCAGTAGGCGCGATCCTTCACAACGTAATGTATGAAGGCATTCTTCGTAGCGGAACAACTTACTCAGAACCTTTTCAGGAACTTCAAATCATTGAACCAAGCACCTTTGATCTTGTGCAAAAGCTTATGACTGAACGCGCATATGAAAAGAATGAAGAAAGAACAGCTCCGCTGAATACCGCAGGTCAATCGCTTCTTTCCGGAAACGTATTCTGTGGGCATTGCGGAGGGCGCCTGGTCCTAACCACCAATGGGAAAGTGGTCAAGCTTGCGAACGGTGAAAGAAAGGGCGTCAAGCGCATTCGCTACATCTGCTATAACAAAACGCGGCGCCGCCTTGACTGCGATGGTCAAACCGGTTATACTATGCATATTCTTGATGATGCAGTAACTCAGGTACTGCATCAGATTTTCGACCGCATGTCTTCCGCTTCTGACAACGTGATTCTCGGGAGCACAGAAGATCGCCGCATGGCTGAACTGCGGACAGAAGTTAAAAGGGCCAAAGCCGAGAGCAGCAAAGCAACCACGGAGTATGAATCTATAAAAGCCGAAATGGTGAAAGTTGTTCTTGGAAAAAGCAATATGCCCAAAGATGTTCTGACCGAGGTTGTAAATGAGTGCCGCGATAAGGTTATAGCCACCAGCGAGCGGTTAACCGCATTGACAGCTGAGTTGG
>JBDKVA010000040.1:0-4943 GCA_039679375.1 Clostridiaceae bacterium | reverse complement strand
TTTACTTATGTCGCATGGCGGAATTGAGCTTGGAGACGATAATATAGCCATTTTGCCCGAAAAATGGCGAAACTAAATACACTTCGTGTTTATAACAATCATTTGTTTTTGTAAAGGAGCGTTTATTAAATGGGAAAAGGGAAGAAAAAAACTAAAGTTAAAGTGATTTATTATAAATCTGATGCTGGAGATATTTCTGTGTACATTGGTTTTGGCGCAAAATATCGTGTAGAGGTAACTGAATATGCATCTTCTCGTATAAATGGACACGGTGGAGTATTCTATTTTGACGATGATGAGAAGCTTAAGAAATATTTAAAGAAAGTAAATGCAGAATATATTGATGACGGTTATGTTAACGTCGATTTTAATCAATAATAACCCAACTCAATGAAACTTCGGGAGGGAACGGTATGAGCGAGTATGATATTGCTGTCAATGATGTCCGGCCATACTTGAACAAGGTGTTGGGATTTCCAGAAGAGAATATCAAAGGTTATGGGAGAGTTCCAATACAAGTAGGCAGCTCAGTCATATGGGCCGATTTCGTGTGCTATTCTTATAACAGATATAACCGGGGCCGAGCCTATTGCGTCGTTGAGGTAAGGAGTGCACCACCAACGGGAAAGTATACAAATGGTTCATGACAGGCGTCTCTCAGGGGGATTATATACAGCTCGCTGACAAACCTTCTTTACCGGACAGCCAGTATCTTAAAAAACCTGATAAACCATATGTTTCGCCTTACCTGCTTGAAGCAATCAACAATTTTGAGACAACCATATCCTACGAAAAAAATAACAACATAACAGATGGAATCTATTCCGATACAAATAGCCATCATGAGTCAACAAATTCTCTTAATTTAGCGTTCTGGGATGATAACAAACTGCAAAATAAAAGTGCTCAAGCCGCTCTTTCAAATCCGCGACTACGGATTCATCGTTTCCGACATATTCGCTTACGACCTTGCCGTCGCGGCGGTAGGCAAGATAAAAATATTTATGACCGTTTCGTTCTTTCAGCCGGAGCGAACCCCTTAGGCAGGCTCGTAAGCTGCTTTTCATATGATTCACGAAGCGCTGACATTCTTTTTGCTTCACATAAGGTAGTCGCAAAAAAATAGTTCATAATCCTTTTTATGTCAAGCGGCTTCCGTGACTGCTTATGAAATAAGAATGAAAAAAATGCAGAAATGCAAGCATAAATAGATAATTAAGGCTGTGCTTTTTAAAATCTGCACAGCCTTTATATAAACAAAACATCAGTTTATTTTACTTCAAGTACGGTTGGATTATTACAGGATAACTGCCTTTCTGTTTAGCCTGGATAATGGTTTCGTTAGAGATATCAATCATTTTCCTGATATCGGAAACAGTTTCAGGATGTCCAATCAGTCCGCCGATAGAACATCCTACCTGCCTGTCACAGCCGATAGTCGAATAATCAAAATGATTCATCCCATCCATGATCGACCGGGCTACTGTTTCAGCCTCATCCATTCCTGCTTTTGCGAAAATAATGAATTCATCGCCATGTGCACGGCCAAGGGTGACCTGGCTCAGGTATTTTTTGATGTTTGCATTTATTATATTGTAGCAAGCAACAATTATGCTGTCTCCAACATCGAATCCGAAATCGTCGTTTATCTGTTTGAATTGCCGGATATCAAACCGGAGAACCGCTTTACTATCGCTCTTCTGGCAAAGATTAGCGATATTGACCGCTGTTTCAAGAAACATTTCCATATTAGGAATGTTCTTTTTTATTTCATGTACACTATCTTTATCAATTGTTAAAAGATCAATCTGTCTATCCATTTGAAAACCTTCCTTCTCAATAATTTTTATGAGTCTGTTGATTTCGATCTTCTTCTGCATTTGCTCATTAAAGGCAGAAGAGATTTCAATACGCTTTTGTATCAGCTCGTGAATAATTTTTTTGCTGCTGATGGGGCCGCTTAACATTTCTTTTATTTGTACCAAAGAAAAATCCAGATTTTTAAGGATGATGATCCAGTTTAGATAATGGGACTGCTCCGCCTCATATGAACGGTATCCGGTTGCAGGATCAATTTCCGATGGCCTTAACAGACCGATTTCATCATAATGCCGGAGCATTTTTGTTGTAACATTATTCATTTCCGCGAATTCGCCGATCTTCAAATGATAAATCTCCTTTCAACAGTAGAATTCCGGCCGGGGTTGGTCGCAGGCTTTACCTGCTGCTCGCATATGCATTCCGCTTTACTATTTTAACTATAAACCTTACCATAACAGGAAAGTCAATACTACATTTAAAATAATTTATAGTATAAAATGTAATAAAGTACTAAATACAAATGAGATGAACATGACATTCTCCAGTAGAGCAGGTTTTGATTTCATTTTGTTTGGCAGGGGATGATTTTTTGTCAGTTAATACTGGAATATCTGATATTACTGAAAGAATATCGGACTTATTCAATAAATATGCCTGTGAAAAGGATTTCTCAGGAGCGGGATTGGTTAAAGCCGGAGAACGCATTATTTATCAAGGCGCACACGGATTTGCTCATAAAGGATTCGGTATAAAAAATACTATGAATACGCGTTTTGATACCGCTTCTGTTACAAAACTGTTCACTGCTTGCGCTGTTTTGCAGTTGGTAGAAAATGGGCGCATTTTACTAAATGATAGTGTCACAAAATATCTTGGCCTTGAGGGAACAGCTATCTCAGATAAGGTAACTGTGTACCACTTGCTAACTCACACGTCAGGTATAGCAGATGATGCCGATGAGGTGGCAGGTGAAAGCTATGAAGAGCTTTTCATAAACAAGCCGAATTATTCTATCAGAGAAACGGTAGATTTCCTACCGCAATTTGCCTACAAAACAGGAAATTTTGAGCCTGGTGAGGGGGTACGTTACAACAACTGCGGATTTGTGCTCCTTGGCTTAGTGATAGAAAAAGCAAGCGGGATGCGATACAGAGAGTACGTGAAGAAGCTTATTTTCGAAAAATCCGGTATGATGGAAAGTGATTTCTGCAGAATGGATGGTATCTTCAATAATGTAGCTGAAGGATATGTAAAGACATTTGACATGGAGAGAAATTTTACCGGCTGGCGTAAAAACATATATTCGTTCCCTCCTGTAGGTTCACCTGACGGAGGCGCGTTCACTACAGTTGGCGACCTTGATATTTTCATACATGCATTTATCTCGGGAAAACTGATAGGTGTAAAGGTTGCTGATGAAATGTTAGTTCCCAGGGTTACCGCAAATAAATGGGATGGGTGCATGGAGAAGATAGGATACGGTTTTGAGTTCGTAACGGATTTGAAGGGCCGGATTATTTATATAAAGAAAGAGGGCGGCAATCCCGGAGTGGATTGCCAGTTTGCCTATTACCCTTCACACGATATTACAATTGCAATCCTTTCTAATCAGGATTGTAATGTATGGAAACTGCATAGAGAAATACACGAAGCTTTAAAGGAAGCGGGAACAATATAGGATGTATGAGTTAAAAAAGGATCAATTATGCAAGGTTGCGCATCTTGTCAGGGGCGAGTTGTTTCCAAAACCTGAAGTTACTTCAGTTATCGAAGGTAACAATCCCGGATGGATTTTTGTGAATGATTTATCCTCGCCAACTACTGCAATTATATGGCCTCAAGGGATGGAAGGCTTTCATTTTGCAGGGGATGAAAATGATAAGCACTTTCTTGAGAATATTAATGAATATGTGGATGAAGTTCTGCAATCAAGGCTGAAAGGGTTCGGATTCAATTTCTTTGAAGTAAGCGGTGATAATAAGAGCTGGAATAAAACCATAGAAAAGGTATTTACTCATAGGAATTGGATGTCGGTACCCAATATGTAAGTACCATGGAGAATATAGAAAAAGGTATTGCAGACAACATAAGTATTCCTTCTGGGTTTGAATTGAAAAGAATAGATAGAAATTTGGATTTGAACCTGTATACTAATAAGGACTTTCTGACAAATGAGATTTCCGGATTCTGGGGCAGCCTTGACAGATTCTTTCATAAAGGAGTCGGATACTGTACGGTTTCGGGTGATGTTATTGCAGGGCTGGGATATACGGGATACATAGCCGGGGACGTCTATACTATTGGAATTATAACTAATGAACAATTTCGGAGAATAGGACTGGCGGAAGCGGCTGTACGAGCGATTCTCAAGGAGTATTCTGCAATGGGGGTAAGGCCTTATTGGGATTGCATGGAGGAGAATATTGCCTCATACTCGCTAGCCCGTAAAGTTGGCTTTAAAAAGAGATATGAATATTCTGTATATTGGTTTTACTTTTAGGATGCCGCAGGTAATTGTTAAATGTGATCCTGTCCTTGCTCATCTTCTTGGGGAGAAATACCCGGGGATCATGGTTGCGGGTTATCATATGACAATCAGAGGGATTTCCAGATAGGGAACGCACTACTTAACCTCCGACACAGAGCCTTCGAGTTCTGTTTTTCCTTCTTTTCTTGCCCATACCAATAGCTTTTTTTAACTCTCTCATCAATTCACCTTATGTGTATCCACATCTGCATCATCAAATTTTCCTGCTCATTATCTATATAAAAATTATCAGGGAAAGCATATTACTCCTTTTTTTATGGGGCGATTTATATTAAAAATATATATGGGCTTCGGCTAAAATTTCAACGTAAAAAACGTCATCCTCTGCCCCCAGTCGATAAACCGGAATTTTTCGACAATTTTTTAAGTGTCGGAAAAATTCGCAGAGCTTAAAAATCACAGTTTTTTTGGCTTGTTCTCGTCACAGATACTCTCAATATAAAATGGGAAAAAGATGAAATGTATAGATGCATGATGTGTCGAAAATGCTGGCAGGTTATATTGGAATGGTAAATTTTACGTGATATAATGAAGTGAATTACCAACTAAGAAAGCAAGGTAGTGATTAAATGAT
>JBDKVA010000039.1:0-43995 GCA_039679375.1 Clostridiaceae bacterium | reverse complement strand
TGCGCTGAAGATCGTGGCCAATCTTCCGTACTATATTACAACACCTGTAGTAATGGCGCTTCTGGAAAGCGGTTTAAGGGTAAAAACGATGGTTTTCATGGTGCAGAAGGAAGTGGCGGACAGAATGCGTGCGGATCCGGGCGGCAAGGATTATGGCGCTTTATCGGTTGCAGTCCAGTATTATTCAAAGCCTTCTGTTGTTCTGGCAGTGCCGCCGCACAGTTTTAGACCGCAGCCGGGCGTGGATTCTGCCGTTATCAGGCTGGATGTATATGAGAAGCCTCCAGTTGAGCTGTGTGACACGATACTGTTCTTCAGTGTTGTAAAGGCCGCCTTCGGACAGAGAATTAAAACGCTGGTGAATGCATTGAATAATGCCGGCTGCTTTAATCTTGGCAAAGAGCAGATCAAAGAATTGCTTGCAAAGGGCGGCATCGGGGAAAACCAGAGGGGCGAGACCCTTTCCATCGCACAGTTTGCCCAATTATCGAATGATATTTATGATATAGGACAGAAATAAAACAGGCGGGCAATCTATACGATCACCCGCCGGAAAAACAAATCGATATTTATCCGTACTTAACCCTTTAGTCTCTTTTCAAGAGCTTCGAGCTGTTTCCACAGTTCCTTCGGCATCTTCTCACCGTAATTCTTGTAATGCTCCTTGATGGATTCGACTTCGTTCAGCCATTCATCATTGTTGACTTTGAGCAATTCAGCCATATCTTCCTTGCTTACGTTGAGCCCTTTCGTATCGATTGCGTCAACTGTTGGCATGTAGCCGATCGGCGTCTTTTCAGCCTTGCCCACGCCCGATACTCTCTCGCAGATCCACTTGAGCACGCGGCTGTTTTCACCAAATCCGGGCCATAACCATTTTCCGCTGGCATCCTTGCGGAACCAGTTTACATAGAAGATTCTTGGAAGCTTGTCGGCGGAGCTTTTCTTGCCGATATCGAGCCAATGCTGCAGATAATCGCCAACATGATAGCCCATGAAAGGAAGCATTGCAAATGGATCGCGGCGTACCTTCCCTATATTATTTGAAATTGTAGCGGCTGTAATCTCGGAGCCCATGATCGAGCCCATGAATACGCCGTGGTTCCAGTCAAAGCTTTCATGAACCAGAGGGATCGTGCTTGGGCGGCGCCCTCCGACAAGGAATGCGGAGATCGGCACACCTGTAGGATCTTCCCACTCTTTTGAAATTACAGGGCACTGGCTTGCAGGAGCTGTGAAACGTGCGTTTGGATGTGCTGCCGGTGTCTTTGAATCCGGGGTCCAGTCGTTTCCTTTCCAGTCAATAAGATGATCCGGAGCTTTTGAACCGATGCCTTCCCACCAGACGTCACCGTCATCTGTCAAAGCTACATTTGTGAATATGGTATTTTTTTCACAGCTGTGCATGGCGTTGGGGTTTGATTCATATGAGGTACCAGGAGCAACACCGAAGAATCCTGCTTCCGGATTGATGGCATAAAGGCGTCCGTCTTTTCCGAACTTCATCCAGGCAATATCATCACCGACTGTTTCAACCTTCCAGCCGGGAATGGTCGGTATGAGCATTGCAAGGTTTGTCTTGCCGCAGGCACTCGGGAAAGCACCTGTGACGTACTTTTTATTTCCCTTTGGATCCGTAATGCCGAGAATAAGCATGTGCTCAGCCATCCAGCCTTCATCGCGGGCCTGGACGGAAGCGATACGAAGCGCGAAGCATTTCTTTCCCAGAAGGGCGTTTCCGCCGTATCCGGAACCATAGGACCAGATAGTTCTTTCTTCAGGGAAATGACTGATATATTTCTTTTCGATTGGCGCGCAGGGCCATGAGGAATCCTTTTGGCCTTTTTCAAGCGGAGCGCCTACAGAGTGCAGGCATGGTACAAAATCACCATCGCCCAGAGCTTCAAGAACTGCTTTGCCCATACGGGTCATGATGCGCATGTTGACGACAACATAAGGGCTGTCTGTCAGCTCAACACCGATCTTTGATATGGGAGAGCCGATCGGTCCCATGGAGAAGGGGATGACATACATCGTTCTGCCCTTCATGCTGCCTTTATATAAGGCTTTCATGGTAGCTTTGAGTTCATCGGGGTCGACCCAGTTATTCGTTGGGCCGGCGTCTTCCTTCTTTTTCGAGGCAATAAATGTTCTGTCCTCTACACGTGCCACATCCGACGGATCGCTTCTGAAAAGATAGCAACCCGGACGTTTTTTCTGGTTCAGGCGTATAGCCATTCCGCTGTCGACCATTTCCTGCAGCAGACGGTCGTTTTCTTCCCTGGAACCATCACACCAGTAAATCTTATCAGGCTGGCACATATCAGCCATTTCTTTTACCCAGTTCTGCAACTTTTTATTTTCGATCATTTAACTACTCCTTTCAAGTCATATGTTTTTTATTGTAATTGTTCGTGCAAAAAAATTATGTAGTTTCTTTAAACCCGGCTGTTTTATTGATATTCCGATATTTATTAAATATTGGCAAACAGTTTTGAAATTAGCTAATTTTTTCACTAGCATATCATATCACATTATTTTGAAGGTTTCAATATCAGATTATTCAAAAATATTATTTATTTAATGCATTTCCCATGTCTTCCGGGAGAATACTAATATATTAAACAAATAAAATTATGCATGTTCTAATGAATTCTTGCGATGGAGAAAAACATATGAAAGCAGGTATCCCAAGATATCACGGCTTATCACACACACTTTTTGATGTTATTCACGATATTTATAAATTTTGCAATTTTTAAAATCTAATCCTGCATTTTTATGCTACATAATATTTTTGATATTTATTCTATTTCCCTGCATATACATATTGTATCATGCGAGATCAGGGGGGATTGCGCTTGGATGTCAAAAAAGGATTTCAGAGATATTTTATGATATTTGACAATGAGGACCCGGGATTTGAAGCCGGCCAAAAGCCTTCGGGGTATGTCAGACTGGAGGTTCGCGACGGCAGGGGAAAGCTGCATGCATCTGTCCAAAACTTAAGACCGGGGAACGGCAGGTTCATGTATATGCTGTACCTGCTGAGAGGTGCGAGGGATGGTGTGGCTGCGGTGGCTGCCGGTGAACTTGTTGCCGGGCAGAATAAATCGGAACTGGAATGGAGCTTTGATCCCTCAAATGTGGGGGCATCCGGATGCGGGATCGAAGAGTATTGCAGTGCGGCTGTGCTGGTCGAATATGCAGACCGGCCGATTGACAATATTATTTGCCCTTTGGCAGCCTATAAAAACGGAAAGATGGAGTGGAGGAACGGATTAAAGCGGCATTTTCTGCTAAAGCAGCATTTCCTGCAACAGGAGAGACAAGTGAAGCAAACCATTCCATATCAGCGGCAACATCAAATGGAGCAGGTGAAACAGGGGACGCTGCAGCAAAGCAAGCCGCAGCGGAAGCTGCCATCGCCGGCACAGCAGGCTGAAGAACAGTTCTATGAAATAAATCCGGCACTTCAGGGAAATTTGTACCATATCCACCCGCAGCAGAATCAGGAGCAGGTACAGCAGAACCAGGAGCAAATACAGCAGAGCCAGGAGCAAATACAGCAGAAACTGCCTTGTGAAGAACTGCAGCAAAAGGAACAGCCCCAGGACCAGCAATCTTACCAGGACCAGCCACAACAGGAGCAGGAGCATCAGAAGCAACTATATGAAGACCAGCCGCAGCAGAAATCATTGAATCAAGAGCTTTCATCACCGGCGCAGCCGGTTGAAGAACAGCTTCATCAAGAGGAAAAATCATATCCGGAGCAGTCTCAGGTAAACCAGACGCAGAGTGCTCCTTCACAGCCGGATACGGCGCAGGATGTGCCATTCCAGTATGATCGTGTTCATGGAATGCAGCCCGATTACGACCAGACGTACGGAATTCCGCCGGAGTACGGACAGCAGCCCATGAGTTATCAGCAGACTCCTATAATGCAGCAAAATCAACCGGCTGCACCATACCAGACGGAGCCGGGACAGGTCAATACCGGATGTGTTTACTTAAATGGAAATATGTGCGGAGCTTTTGTAAATGATGACGCCCGTGCCGCAAATCCTTGTGACGCCTGCAGAATGAGACATGCTGCTGCAATGGCGTCCGTGCCTGTTTCGGGAGATATAGCCCTGTTAAAGGAAGAAATCGGAAGATATTTTGAGGAAAATGATCCGTTCCACAGCAGAAGAAGCGATTACATATGGTGGAAGGTCACGAATCCGGTCAATTTGAACAATATACTATATCAGTGCAATATCCGGTCACCTTTGCTTTTCAATCCGGCCGTGATGATGGCTCATTATAAATACAGACACCTGATCATTGGTATTTTCCAACATAAGGAGAGTCAAAAGCAGTATGTGGTATGCGGCGTTCCCGGTATGCACATGGTCGACAGGAAGCCATTCGGAGAGATGAGCAGGTGGGTACAGGCAGAAGGGAACAGATCCAGATATGGCGCTTTTGGATACTGGCTTGTTTATATTGACCCGGATGACGGTAAAATACTGAATTTGGGCTGAAATTTCATGTGATCATTTTTATCGGAGAATGGAGCGAATGCGCCGGGATACTTGTTATCCGGCGTTTGTTTTTTTATTTTTTCAGACCAAATCAAAATCACGGCCGTATATATAACGAGGCAACAAAATGTCCCCCACCTTTATAGGTGGCGGGTACCAATTTGGTTTTCAGGCGGTGAGTGCATATTTCCCGTCTGGGATGCATAGGCGAGCAGTTGGCAAAGCCAACGCATAGCCTCGCTGAAACGCAGCAGAGGTAATAAAATTTTTCTACAGCCGAAAAATTTTATCTGAACCTATGCGTTATAATGAACGCATAATATGCGCCAGGCTGCCCATATCCGCCGAATACCGTTATTTGGATAGGTGTTTTAATAGCGGGGCAAATATGATAACATAGATTGAAAGAACTGATTTTCTTGACGAATGGCTTTGCAAACAGCAGTGATTCCATGATGTTTGCGAAGACAGCCGTTCAGAAAATTTCATTCAATCAGCATGGTATGGGTGGCAGCCGGAAAGAACAGATACAGGGAATAGCAAGTAAAAACCGGAAATCTGAATTTATGCATAACAGTATACTCATCCGGTTTCTGGTTTCTAGTCTCTGGTCTCTGGTCTCTGGTTTCTATGATGGAGGTGATATTCTGCTTTATGTATTTATAGGATGTTTTGCATTCGGTGTATTTTACTCGGTCGTTTCACTCATGCTGGGCGGCCATGGCGCAGATCACAGCGTAGATCACGGCGGCGGTCTGGATATTCAGCATGACGGCTTTGACCTTCAGCACGGCGGTTTGGATCTGCATCATGACGGAATTGCCCTTCATCATGACGCAGTTGCCCATACAGACCATGGAGGCGATTCGGCTGACAGCCCCTCCCCCTTCAGTCCCATTGTCATTGCAAGTGCGATCACGGCGTTCGGTGCAGTCGGGCTGATTTCGATGAAGGGCTTCGGCATGAGCAGCCTGATAAGTACGGTTGTTGCGCTGGCTTTTGCAGGTGTGATAGGAGCTGCGATATTCTTTGGCATCGTTAAGTTTATGTACGGCTCGCAGTCCAACTCCGTTTTTTCGCTGGAAGACCTGGTTGATACGGAAGCAGAAGTGATTACCCCGATACCGGTGATGGGGCTTGGCGAAATTGCATATGTTGCAAACGGAATAAGGTATACAATGCCGGCCAGGGCAACGGAAGGTGAAAGCATCAAAAGGGGTGCTGCGGTCATCATACGGAAAATTGCAGGGAGCGAGGCAATTGTACAGCGGAAGTTGACCCTTGATGATATTGATCTATACAACAGCGGGCACGAAAATGAGGGTGTTGAAAAACCACGCAGTGATGCGGGAAATAATTAAATGAGGAGGTTTTACAGTGGGATACGGTTTACCAATTTTAATCGCCATTATTCTTGTAGCGGTCATCTTCATACTGATCTCGGTATTTGTAGGCAGGTATGTGAAGGTAGGACCGGATGAGGCGCTTATCGTCTCAGGACGGAAGAAGAAGCTGCCGAACGGGCAGGTAGTAGGATTTAGAATAGTAAGAGGCGGAGCAACCTTTGTATGGCCTGTTTTAGAAATCTCTAAAACCATATCGCTCAGGATCATGCCTCTCGATGTCAATTCGAGCGCTTATACGTCCCAGGGTGTACAGGTCACGGTTGATGGCATAGCGCAGGTGAAAATCGATTCGCATCATGAAGCGATTGCTACTGCCGCAGAGCAATTCCTGAGCCTCAAAGAGGATGAAATCAGGCGGATAGCCACACAGACGCTTGAAGGACACCTTCGCTCGATCGTTGGCAACCTTACGGTAGAAGAGATCAACCAGAACAGGGATGCTTTTGCTCAGAAGGTGCAGGAGCTTGCGGCTGGCGACCTGGCCAATATGGGTCTAAAAATCATTTCGTTTACAATAAGGGAAATTGCCGATAAGAACGGCTACCTTGAAAGCCTTGGAAAGGCGCAGATCGCAAGGGTACAAAGAGATGCCATCATCGGCCAGGCTGAGGCAAAGAGGGACGCGGATATCAAGAGCGCGGAAGCCATGCAGGCAGGGCAGACGGCGAAATTCCTGGCAGAAACCAAGGTTGCCGAGTCCAACAGGGATAAGGAAATGAAAATGGCCGACTACCAGGCTTCCGTTAATGAGAAAAAGGCTGAAGCAGACCTCTCGTATGATAAAAAGAAATATGTCATACAGCAGGAAGTACAAAAGGAAGCCATGCAGGTTGAGATCGTAAAGAAGCAGAAGGAAATCGAGCTGCAGGGGCAGGAAGCATTAAGGAAGGAACAGGAACTTGATGCTATGATCAGAAAGCCTGCGGAAGCAGACAGGTTTAAGACTGAAATTGCCGCAGAAGCCGAAAGGGTGAAGAGATCGAAGGAAGCGGAAGGTCTGTCGTATTCAATTAAGGCAGAAGGTCTTGCAAAAGCGGAAGCTATTAAGGCGGCCGGTCTTGCAGAAGCTGAAATCATTCAGGCAAAGGGTGAAGCGGAGGCCATCGCTCTGACTAAGAAAGCGGAAGCGTATAAGCAATTTAATGATGCGGCTGTCGCTCAGATGGTCATAGAAAAACTGCCTGAGGTCGCACAAGCCATTGCACAGCCTCTGTCCAAGACGGAGAAGATCATTATGATCGGTGATTCGGGCGCTTCGAAGATCACAAAGGATATCACGAATATCCTCGCGCAGCTCCCTGAGACGGTGAAAGGCCTTACGGGAGTTGATATCACCGGAATACTGAAAAATTATGCCGCCGGCAAGGAATCCGTGAAGGAAGAAAACAAAAAGGAATAAAACACAGGGAATAGGGAATAAGCCCTGTGTAGCAGCCTGTAACAGGTGGTGGGAAGATGTGATCTCACCACCTGTTTTAATGGAGCAATATATTGCTTTTGCTATACAAGCTCGATCAACGCCGAAATTCACATTTTATAATTATCTCGAAGCGGTTAGGAATGACAAAGGTTAGGCAGATATAAAACGTTAAGATTATTTTTATGAAGGCGGCGATTTATTTGAATATTTATAAGGAACTTGGATTAAAGACCATTATTAATGCCAGTGATACATATACCAGAATCGGCGGGTCCAGAATGAGCGAAGAGGTTCTGAAAGCGATGAATGAAGCTGCCGGATCGTTTGTCAATATTGTGGATATGGGCAAAAAAGTATGTGCTGAAGTTGCCAGGATGACCCATAACGAGGCTGCTTTTATCTCCAGCGGCGCAGCAGCATGTATTGTGCTTACCATATCATCCCTCATGACAAAGGGAGACCCTGAACTGGTCAGGATGCTCCCGGACACATCAAAATGCAAGCGGAATGAAATTATAGTGTTTGAAGCGCAAACGCAAATCCCGATGCTGCCGTACTGGCATCTCATCGAATTATCAGGGGCAAGGCTTGTACGGATTCCTTCAACAATTGAGGGTCTGAATCATGCAATTACGGACCGGACAGCCGGCGTATATTACTTTTTAGCTAATCTGTATGAAAAAGGATTACCGTCGCTAAAAGATGTAATTCAATTATCTCACGAAAAAAATGTAAAGATTGTGATTGACGCAGCCGCTCAGCTTCCGCCCAAATCAAACCTCTGGCATTATACAAGAGATTTGGGCGCGGATGGAATTATCTTCAGCGGAGGCAAGTTTTTGAAAGGGCCGCAAAGTACAGGGCTGTTCCTTGGGAGTGATGAAATTGCGAGTCATTGTTATGAATTATCAAACCCGAATGTAAGTATCGGACGCCCTTTTAAAGTAGGCAAGGAAGAGTATGCCGGTATATACGCAGCCGTAAAGCAGTTCGTAGAGAAGGATGAAAATGAAGTGAAATCGGTACAAAATATGCACCTTGATCAAATAGAGGAAGCGATAAGAGACTGCAAAGAATTAACCGTTAAAAGGGTGCATCAGGGCAGGCTTGAGCAGGATGAGCCCATGCTGATCATAGATTTGCCGGAAGGAAAGACGGGCAGCGATTGCGCTCGGTTCATGTATGAACAATGTAATCCGGCAATTGACATCGGTTACTATAAACCGGATGATCCTACAGGCAAATCCAATCAGATATTCATCAATTCCATTAACCTCAGGGAGGATGAATTAGCCTATATTTCGGATGCGGTCAAGAGGTACTTGAAATATGCTTAATAATCTGCCGGTAAAAATGTATGATGCTGAAAATAATTGTTTTAAGACTGGCGTTATCAGAAAAGTAAATGGCAAATATTGTTTGGATCAAACTGGCGCAAATGATAAGACAGCAGATATTTATCTTACACCCGGCTGGATCGACATTCACACGCATATTAATGACGGATTCGGTATATTCGGAACAAACGGCGATGATATCGGGTATAAAACCGGCGTATGCATGCTTGTTGATGCAGGTACCGTGGGTGATTTTACAATTCATGGGTTCAGGAAATATGTTGAACCAACCATTAAGACAAATAAAAAATTGTTTATTTGTATCAGTCCTATTGGCGTCATTTTTCATCATGAATACAATGTCATGGAATACCTGAACGTTAAAAATACAGTTCGGACAATTGAAGAAAACCGTGATATTATCAGCGGCGTAAAGGTACGTATAGGCAGTGAGGTGATCCGCCACGAAGGTATTGAACCGTTGCGGATGGCCAGTGAGGCGGCGGGAATTGCAAACTTGCCGCTGATGGTGCATATCGGAGGGATTCCACCGTATATTACTGAAGTCGAGCCTTTCCTGAAAAAGGGAGATATCCTCACCCATTGCTTTAACGGGAGAGGCGGAGATGTCTGGAATGAGGATGGCACGCCATCCGTATCATTGGAAAAATTATTGGCCAGGGGCATTATCCTTGACGTGGGTCACGGAAGCGGCAGCTTTTCCTTTGACATATGCCAAAAGGCCATAAAACAGGGACTCCCGAAGATTTGTATCGGCACCGACCTTCATTCGCATTCCCGGTATAAATATGTTTTCAACATGGCAACAACGCTAACTAAAATGCTGGGACTATCAATGGCGCTTGAAGATATTATTTACGGTGTAACGAAACTGCCGGCGGAGATATTGCAGTTAAAGGACTGGTGCGATTTGTCGGAGATTCGGAATGCCACCCTTTTTAGTATCAGGAATGAAACATTAACATATGAGGATTGCCATAAGCAGACCATGAGCTTTGACAAAAGAATTATTCCGGAAGGCGTATTTTTAAATGGAGAATTTTTTGATATTTAAGTGAACCTCCGAAATATTACAAAATTCTTGTCTAATCCCGGCATTTTTATCATAATTATTTGTAATATATGTTTTTTTGGCGAAATATAGTATAATAGGTAAGGAGATGCTCATCTAACTTCTGGGCTTGGGGACGCCCCATTTTAGCTTGGTTTAGATGTCAATACGGATCAACATGGGTAAACAGGAATAACTGGATCTGTTGCCTGCCGAAAGGATGCTGATTGCTTTGACTGCCAGAAACAAGGTGGAATTGAGAATAGCCGGTAAAGATTATATCATTGTTGGCACAGAGCCTGAGGAATATATCCAGCGGGTTGGCCATTATATTGACCGGAAAATGAGCGAGGTCATGAAATCCAGCAGCAATCTAAGCACTTCTATGGCTGCAGTACTTACAGCCATAAATATTGGCGACGATTTTTTAAAGACCCATGAGAGCGAAACGAACCTGAGAAAAGAACTAAAGAAGGCCCAGGAAGAACTAGAGGAGCTGAAATCTGAGAAGCAGCGCCTTGTTCAGGAAAATGCAACGCTGGCGGGACAAAATACAAATCTTAAGCTCGAGCTGGCAAAAAGGGAAGCGGAGCTCGGCGAAGTGCGCAATTCACTGGAAAAAGTATCAAGAGCAAGGGAATGAAGCCGGAAGCGGAGGATGATTCCGGATACCGGCAATGCACGTTACATGGAATAAAGGATGCTTTCGCTGCGCAGAGTATAATATTGCGGAGCGATTTTTTAATTAATGGAGCATAGTGGAATCTTGCTCAAAATCGATGGGGCTCGATGCCCCCGGGATTTTAATTTATGGAGTTCAGTTCATTCAATACTGAGAAAATAATAGAGATCAGACGGAATGGGGAAATCGGATGGGAAACAAAATCGAATTGCTTGCGCCGGCCGGAAGCAGCGAAGCGCTGCATGCTGCGGTAGAAAACGGGGCTGATGCGGTTTATCTCGGCGGTAAGCTTTTTAGCGCAAGGCAACTCGCGGATAACTTTGATATGGATGTACTGAAGGATGAACTCAGCTATGCGCATGCCAGAGGAGTCCATATTTATCTGACGATGAATACGCTTGTATCGGATGATGAGCTGAAACAGGCCTTGTATTTTGCAGCCGATGTGCGGAAGGCAGGCATCGACGGAATCATCGTACAGGATATGGGCCTGGCCGGCGCGCTTCACCGTGTAATGCCGGATGTTCCTCTTCATGGCAGTACGCAGATGACTATTTATGATATGGAAGGAGTACATGCGCTTGAGGATATGGGCTTTAAAAGAGCGGTGCTTGCCAGGGAGCTTTCCTTGCAGGAAGCCTCTGAAATAGCACGTAATACGGCTCTTGACATTGAGGTCTTTGTGCATGGCGCACTATGTGTATGCTATTCAGGGCAATGCCTGATGAGCAGCATCATTGGCGGCAGGAGCGGCAATCGGGGAAGGTGCGCCCAGCCATGCAGGCTGCCCTACAGGCTGACCTGCGGCAAAGATTCCGATAAGAGACCGCAGTACAATGCCCGATACCTGTTAAGCCCAAAAGACATGTGCTCGCTTGAATATATGGACGAAATTGTTGCATCCGGCATCCGGTCTCTCAAGATCGAGGGCAGGATGAAAAGTCCGGAGTATGTTGCGACAGTGGTGCGCATTTACAGAAAATACCTTGATCGTGCGATGGAGCATGCAGGAATGGGGAATATTGCCAAAGAGGATATGCATGACCTTATGCAAATATTCAACAGGGGCGGATTTTCATCAGGCTATATGAAGGGGAAAGCGGGAAGCGGCATGATGTGCTTCGATAAGCCCAATAATAGCGGTATTTACCTTGGAAGCGTGCTTTCCTACGATGAACGGACTCAAAATATCATTGTCAGGCTGGAGGATAACCTTTCAACCGGTGATGGGATCGAAATATGGACAGGCGGATCCAACAGCCCTGGAGGAGTCGTTACTTCTATAAAAAAGGCTGAAAATACCAAAACCCGTCCGCAATCCTTCCGTATGGGAAAAGAAAGCTTGAAAAATGCAGGCAGGGGCGACATTGCAGCAATAGGAAATTTTAAGGGGAATATCCTGCCCGGACATAAAATATACAAAACAACGGATATTGAATTGAATAGGGCAGCCCGTGAATCCTTTACCGGGAAAAATACAAGACGCGTCGGTGTGAGCGGCTATGCAGAATTAAAGGCCGGGCAGCCGCTGACGCTGAGGGTGGAAGATCCCGAGGGGCAAGCTGCGTCGGCGTCCGGCTCGATACTGCCGGAAAAGGCGCTGAACCGGCCGTTGACGAAGGAACGGCTGCAGGATCAGCTGAAAAAGACCGGATCAACACCGTTTGACTTCACAGAACTGCAAATCGTGCTTGATGATGGGCTCGCCATGCCGGTCAGTGAAATCAATGAAGTAAGGAGGCATGCGCTGGGGAATCTGCTGGAAAAAAGGGCTGACAGGTATGCAGGCCTTCGCAGCGGGGATGGTATCCATGAACGGATCGTACAGGTGCTGGATATGATGAAAGCAATGCCTGCCGGGAGAAAACCTGCCATTTCCCTTTACTTCTACAAATGGGATCCATCGATCTGCTACGCCGATCTCGGCGCGGACAGACTGTACCTGCCGTTCACGGCAATCGGCACAGAGAGCTTCAGGGAGATATCATCAGGCTTGAGGGAAAAAGGAGTGGAGGTATTTGCGTGGCTGCCTTCGGTAACGAGGGGCAATTATGAAAGACTCATGAACAAATTTCTTGGCGCAAAAGAGTCGCTTAATGGGCATTCATTGTGTGCAACGGGCTCCTGCGGCGTAAATGCAGCGCATAATGCAAATGCAGCACGTCAGAAAAGCTGCAATTCCCTGGACGGCATCCTTGCCGGAAATATCGGTACTGTCCGCAGATTAAAGGATAGATGCCAAAAAGGCGGCGTAAGGGAAATGAGACTTGCAGGCGATATTTCACTGAACCTTTATAATTCATTGTCGGTGCAGGAAGCGGCGAAAATGGGACTGGACAGTGTCGCGCTTTCCATTGAGATGACTTTGCAGCAGATCCGGGGGTTGAAGGATGCCGACCTATCGGCCGACGCTCACCTGAATGGCTCAAATGCGACAATAATCGCACCTGCAGCTTCTCCGGCCATTGAAGCTGCAGTTTATGGGCGATTGCCGCTGATGATCAGCGAACACTGCCCGGTGGGCTGCATGGAAGGAGGCTTCAGCGCTGCTTCCGCATGCAGCGGCAGCTGCAGCAGGGTGGAGTACAGGTTGAAGGACCGGATGGGAGTTGAATTCCCGGTCATATGTGATAAACTGGACTGCAGAAGCACCATTTTAAATTCGAATGTACTTTTTGCACCTGACAGCATAAGAACGCTCAAAGCGGCGGGTGTAAGCATATTCAGGCTCTATATCTGGGATGAGCCAACTGAAGCTGCAAAGGAGCTGATACAGCTGTATAGGGCGGCTGCTGAAGGTGACAGCAAGGCATTGCAGGATTACGGAGGGTTCAGGGAGAAAATAAAGGCAGCCGGATTTACAAGAGGATATTTGAAATAGAGGAACACACTCGACAGAGACCGGAAGAAGACTCCTGGCATGCATTGCTTAAGGGAAGATGAAGAATCAGGATTCAGTATGGGGAAAGGAATGATGGAATGAAAAACAGCATCGATGTATATATCAAGGTCGACGTCGGCGGGAAAATACCGCAGTATGCCTCGAAACATGCGGCAGGCTGCGATTTGTATGCAACGGAGGATATGGTGATCAGGCCAGGAGAAACCAAAATCATGCCTCTGAATTTCATCATGGCGCTGGATGCGGATATGGAAGCGCAGATCAGGCCAAGGAGCGGCCTGTCGTTAAAGACGGAGCTCCGTATCCCCAACGGTCCGGGAACGGTCGACAGCGATTATAGAGATACGGTTGGAGTGATTTTACAGAATATCTATAATATTGCAAATCTGCCTTATCAGATCGCACAGTCACCCGATATCCTTGAAGAATTGTACCGGAATTACAAGGAAGTGGAGCTTCGGGATTACCTTACCCTGCACCGCGGCATTGAGCTGACACCGGCTGCAGGCCTTCATATAGCAGGACAGAAGATTTATATCGATGACAGGAATAATCCCTATGGCACCATTTACATAAAAAAAGGGGAAAGAATTGCCCAGATGATTTTTTGCAGGTATGAAAGGGCGAACTTCATACTCCATCCGGACCCGAAGGAAATAGGTGAAGACAGGGGCGGAGGCTTCGGTCATACAGGGAAGGGGTAGGGAAATTGCATCCTGGCTAAATTATTTTTTTGGTTTTCTTTCTATATTTAAGAGGAGAAACTCCGGATATTTCTTTGAATACCCTGCCGAACTGGGATACACTACCGAAACCAACCTTTTCAGATACCTCTGTTACGTTGGAATCAGATCTGCGCAGGAGAGTTTGTGCTTCCTTTACTCTTACCTGATTCAGATACTCGATACATGTAAACCCGGTTGATTCCTTGAAAACTTTGCAGAGATAATACGGACTCATGTAGAAAAGCTTTGCCAATGTATTAAGGGAAAGCGGTTCCATATAATGTGAATTGATGAATTGAACGATAGGAATTGCTTTTTTATGGATATAATGAATGAAGGAATCAGCAGTAAGAGTGTTTTGCCCGGCAAATCGGCTGGTGAACACAAGTAATTGGACCAGGTAGGCTGCAAGCATTTCTTCAAAATTTGAATTTGCGCTGTCTGCTTCGCCGAGCAGTTTGAACAGAATGTCTTCTATTATTGTCTGTCCCTTTACCGTAAATGACAGTACACTGCTACCGGCATCGAACATTGAAACCAGTCTTTTAATCCTGTCCGTGTTATCTGGCGCAAGGAATTCGGGCCTGAAATTGATCAAAATCCTTTCCCAGCTTGGAACATTGGCATCAAGGGTTCTATGCAGCTCATACCTGTTGATTAGGACCAGATTGCCTTTCACAATATGATACGTCCTATCCTTGATAAAATAATACCTTTCTCCCGATAAGAGATAATACATTTCATACGAATCATGAAAGTGGTCTCTAGGCATATTAAGCGGCGGCGTTTGTTTTTCATAGGATATCATGATGGAACCGTTCCGGTTTGCATAATTAATTTTCTGCATAGCAATCCCCAACCTTATGTTAAATTTGGCGGTTATATATAATGACTTGTATTATCCTAATTATATAACATTATTATCAATAACAAAATATGCGGAAAATGAAGCATTTAAACAAAATATGTGCTGAATGTTGCAGTATGTTGACGTAAAATAATGATATATTACATGAAAGGGGTAAGGAACAATGAATGCCAAAAAGAGGTATGCACAGGTAGGGATCGGGGGAAGAGCCCGTTTATATTATGAAGCGATCATCAATGAGTTCAAGGAAACTTCTGAATTGGTTGCATTTTGTGACATAAACCAGACCAGAATGGACTACGCAAACAAGGTTTTGACAGAGAAGTACCAAACAAGCCCTATACCTACATATAAGGCAGAAGAATTTGATTTGATGATCCGGAAGGAGAAACCGGATTATGTCATTGTAACTTCCATTGACAGAACGCACCATAAATACATCATAAGAGCTATGGAACTGGGGTGTGACGTAATTACTGAAAAGCCGATGACTATTGATGAAGAAAAAGCACAGGAAATCGTGGACGCCATCCATAGAACCGGACACAATCTACGAGTGACCTTTAACTATAGATATGCTCCCCATAACACCAAGATCAGGGAATTAATCATGGACGGAGCAATCGGAGAGGTGTTTTCCGTCCACTTCGAGTGGTTGCTTAATACGCAGCACGGGGCGGACTACTTCAGACGGTGGCATCGCGATAAACGCAACAGCGGCGGCCTTATGGTCCATAAAGCAACCCATCATTTCGACCTGGTTAATTTCTGGCTGGGGACACAGCCTAAAACAGTATTTGCCATGGGCGATTTGAGGTTTTATGGCCGGGAAAATGCTGAAAAGCGCGGGATTACCAAATTTTATTCAAGAGCCTTTGGAAGTGAGTATGCGAAAGAAGATTATTTTGCATTGCATATGGAAGATAATGAGCAGCTGAAGGAGCTATACCTCAATGCAGAAAAGGATGACGGCTATATCAGGGATCAGAGTGTCTTTGGGGACGGAATCAGCATTGAGGACACGATGGGTGTTTTGGTAAGGTATAGGAATAAAGCTATTATGTCGTACTCACTAAACGCATATCAGCCATGGGAAGGATACAGAGTTGCCTTTAACGGAAGCAAAGGCAGGATCCAGGTATTGGTGACAGAAAACTCCTATGTGAATGCGGGCGGGGCGAAAGGTGTGGAAGGCTCGGTCAAGAAGATCAGTATTGCAGTGTTCCCCATGTTCGGCGAACCGTACGAGGTCCCGGTTGAAGGGCTGGAAGGCGGCCATGGCGGAGGCGACGGAGTTCTGCTCAATGACATATTCGGCACACCTGCGGAAGACCGTTTCAAGAGGGCCGCATCCTATCTGGATGGCGCCATGTCGATCCTGACAGGCGTTGCTGCCAATAAGTCTATGGCAACAGGGATGCCTGTGCAAATTGACAATTTGATAAAATTTTAGTAACTTATTGCCGCGAAATTATAATAAAAAACAAGAAAATAGTTTCATATTCGCGGCAATAAGTACATTCGTTGGGTTGTGGGCGGCAGCCCACTTTGGAAGTCTGCTCAAACAAGTCTTGTTAAGTGAGCGATAGCCGAACGAGTTCACTAATTGGAGGTCTGTTAATGAATTTGTATAATCCGGAAACATGTCATCAACAATTGATGTATAACTCAGCCGGAAGCTTGAAATTTGATCCGCAGAAGAACTTTGACGAATGGAAGCAATCTGTGGCTGAAAGATTCAGAGAATTAATAGGAAATTTACCTGAAAAAGTAAGCCACAATGTAAGAATTGAGTATGAGCGGCAGACCGAACTTTTTCTGGAAAAACGTTTTGTTTTTACATCGGAGGAATACTGCGAGGTACCGTGTCACCTTTTAATACCTAAAGCCGGGCGGAAGCCTTATCCGGTAGTAATATGCATCCAGGGCCACAGCACGGGAATGCATATATCTCTCGGAAGGCCTAAATATGAGGGTGATGCCGAGCTTATTAACGGCGGCCGTGATTTCGCAATACAGGCGGTAAATGAGGGATATGCCGCATTGGTTATTGAGCAGCGCTGCTTCGGCGAGCGCAAAGACAGCAATAAACCGCCTGCGCATATGTGCCATCAGGGAACAGTGGGAGCATTACTGCTTGGAAGGACAATGGTGGGTGAACGCACGTGGGATGTATCAAGAGCTATAGATGTGCTAGGCGAATTTGATGAATTGGATACGTCGAGAATTTGTTGTATGGGGAATTCCGGCGGAGGTACGACAACATATTATGCCTCATGCCTTGACGAAAGAATCGGCGTGTCCATGCCTTCATGCTCGGTCTGCACATATGTTGATTCCATAGGAACGATTTACCATTGCATGGATCAGTATATCCCGGGCATTCTTAAGTATTTTGAAATGGCCGATCTGGCATGCATGATTGCGCCCCGTCCCTTAATAGTGGTTGCAGGGCGGCAGGATCCGATTTTTCCGATTCATGGAGTAGAGAAGGCTTTCGAAACCATAAAGCAAATATATATGGCAGCGGGTGTACCGGATAAATGCAGGCTTTTGACAGGCGATCTGGGGCATCAGTTTTACCCTGAGCTGGCATGGCCTGTTATGAAAAAGCTGTCCGGCTGGTAGAGGTATAAGGCCGGATTTTCAAGACGGATACATGACCGCTACTGAAGCGGCAGCACTCTCAAAACCATTTCTGGTACCGGTTATAGGTCATGTCGGCATATTTTCTTGTATCAGTGGGTATGGAAACGATCTTCTCCAGTCTTTCCTTGTTGGAAACCTTTTTGAAGGCAGTTTGCATCAACATCTGAAAGCTGTCCCCATCCATCGGGAACGTAACATATACCGGATAGATGTACTCATTCTGGTCGGCCTTTATTTTTTCAAATTCCGGCTCCATCTCAGAGGTGATCTTGGCGCATACCAGCCTCACGCCGGGCTCATCCGTACAAGGAAGCACTATAATGATATCCCTGTTATGATTGATGACGATTGTATCGGTTGCGCGCAATACTTCCTTTGCTTTTTGTGCCGCTATGGAAAAAATGGCGGCTTTATTATCGGGCACAGCCTGGTTCCCTATGCCGATACGATTTTGTATCTGCAGGGTTGTAATCAGTATTAATGACAGAGGGCTTTGTGTGCGTTTTGAAAACTTGATTTCACGTTCTATCAAATTATCGAAGCTCATCCGGATCTCTTCGATTTGCTGCGTATCGTAATGGAAATCCCTGACGACACGGACAAGGCTCCTTATAGAGCTTTCAAGCCTTTTCACCTGGTATGGCTTGATAATATAATCATTGGTGAAATATTTCAGTGCCTCCACCTTCAGTTCGTGATTATCGGAATGTGTAATAACAATAACAGGAACATCCCTGTTTTCAGATGCCCTAATTGTTTTAAGCGCGTCAAAACCGTCATTTTCAGTTGGAAAGGCCAAATCCAGAAGAACAAGCTTCAGTTCGTTTATTTCGAGGTCAAGCAGGTAGAATTGGCTTATGCTTCCGACTTCTATGATATTGAAATTGCCGGTTTTCTCTATTATATGCCGTACCTTTTGCCGTTCATATGCGGAATAGGCCATGATTAATATCGTACCATCCATGGCAATCTCCTTCACATTTTATCACTACATTGAATGAACTGATTTTCTTGTCGAATGGCTATGCAAACAGCAGCGATCCTGTGATGTTTGCATAGGCAGGCGGTTAGAAAATTTCATTCAATTAATATGGTTCATTTCAGTATTTGCAATCATTATCCATACATTAATTTATCGTCATTTTGGCATTTTACATTTATACTATTCTTTTGAATTGCGGCTTATCTTCTCATAATGATATAATACCTCATATGGAAGGCATGGATACGGCATAGTTTGTTATATCGGAGGCAGCAAATGAGGAAAAACGCATTGGTAGCACAATCAGGGGGACCGTCGCCGGTCATCAATTCATCACTGCAGGGTGTCATAGAAGCCTGCTTCTCCTACCCTGACCATATCGCAAATGTCTATGCGGGCTGGCATGGGATAGAGGGAGTCATGTTGGAAGAGCTCATCGATATGGGCAAGCAGCCGACGGAGGAGCTGAAGAGGCTGAAAAGGACGCCGGCTGCCGGAGCTGTCGGCACTTGCAGATACAAGCTGAAATCAGGGCAGCAAAAGGATTTCGACCGCATTATCGAAGTGATGAAGGCCCATGATATCGGCTACTTTTTCTATATCGGCGGAAATGATTCCATGGATACCGCCGGCAAGGTTTCGAAGCTTGCACGTGAAAAAGGGCTTGACCTTGTGGTAGCAGGTGTGCCAAAGACGATCGACAATGATATCGGAGACGACAAATTTACCATTATAGACCATACCCCGGGATATGGCAGTGCCGCAAGGTACTGGGCGCACCTCATACAGAATGTGAATGAGGAAAACAGGGGAATGTGCGGCTCGGAAGCGGTTGCCGTACTTCAGGCCATGGGAAGGAAATCGGGCTACATCACGGCTGCAGCAAGGCTGGCTGATCCGCACAGGGAAATACCTCTGCAGCTGTACATGGCAGAATCCGGCCTCAACCTGGAAGCGTTGGCTGAAAATGTGAACTGTGAGCTGCAAAGGTCCGGCCGCTGTATTGTTGTGGTAAATGAAGGGTTTGACGTCGGCAATCTGGGCGAAGCGCGGGATGCATTCGGCCATGTGGAATACGGCGCCAGCAGGACGACCGCGGTGCAGGTCGTCGTCAATTATCTGAATGAAAAGGGAATAAAGGCAAGGGGACAGGTTACGGGACAGCTTCCCGGCGTACTTCAAAGGTCGGCATCGATCCAGGCTTCGCCGGTCGATATCGAGGAAGCATATGAGGTAGGTAAGAAGGCAGTCCGGATAGCCCTTGAGGATGGCACGGGCTGGATGGCGACCATACTTCGCGCTCCCGGTGGAAGCTACAAAGCTCTGTTTGACAAAGTGAAGCTTGAGGTGGTGGCGAATTCGGAGCGCTTTTTACCTAAGGAATGGCTTACCGCAAGCCGTATCGACGTAACGGATGCCTTTGTGGATTATGCCCGCCCGCTGATACAGGGAGGATGGCCGGAAATAGAGTTGGTAGGCGGACTGCAGAGATTTGCAAGATTGGATATTAAATTTATTGAGAAGAAGCTGCCCGGATATGTCCCGCAGAATTATTAATCGGGGGCGTAGCGTCAACCGGCACATAAAGCATAAAATCAACTAGCACATAAAATGAAGTTAAGAAAAATGGAGTCATAATGGATAGAGAAATAAGCGGAAATACACAATCGCTCAAAGCAACGCTTCTGGAGGAGCTTCGGAATTTGTACGGCCTGGAGCCGGACAGCGGCAGCTTTTTACCGGAACAGCTTGTTGTAAGCATAGCTGCGATATCGTGCAATATAAACCGCGAGATAGCCGTTTATATCAACCGGAAGGGGAGCATCCTCGATATCAGCATCGGCGACAGCGGCACCGTCTCGCTTTCGCAGGTGGAGGGCCGCAGAAATAAGGCGCGGCTTTCCGGCGTCCGCTGCATACATACCCATCCCAACGGTGATTCGATGCTTTCGGCAGTCGATATCAACTCGCTGCTTGTGATGAATCTGGATGCAATGGTGGCGGTCGGTGTCAGTAATGGCAAGGTCACAGGAATATCCGCAGCTTTGCCGAAGTGCCAAAAAGTGCCGGATAATCAGAAAGTTAAATTAAATGACCGTTTGGAAGGTAATTGTTTTGATGCCGGCTTTGATGGCGCCGATCTGTTTAGACCATTCGTGAGTTGTGCCGAGCTGGACAGCCTTTTTGAACACCTTTACGAGCTTGACAGGTTTTATTCCAGTGATCAGGGATATTTGCAGGAGGAGCGGGAGAAAGCCATACTGGTGGGCCTTGATACGGCTCAGACCCAAAATAGCGGAGCCCCGGGCGAAGCGCAAAGGTCGCTCGATGAGCTTGGCGAGTTAGCCGGGACAGCGGGTCTTGCGGTGCTGGAAAAGGTTTTGCAGAAAAGGCCTTCAAGGGACGCTGCATTTTATATAGGACGAGGAAAAATTGAGCAACTGTCTTTGATGCTGCAGGCACTCAGCGCGGATACGCTGGTATTCGACGACGAGCTGTCGGGGGCTCAGATCAGGAATATCGAAGGTCAGACCGGTGTAAAGGTGCTGGACAGAACAATGCTGATCCTGGACATATTTGCGCAGAGGGCACGATCCAGCGAAGGTAAGCTGCAGGTGGAGCTCGCACAGCTGAAATACCGTCTGCCGCGCCTGACAGGCCTGGGGGGACAGCTTTCAAGGCTTGGAGGAGGCATTGGCACCAGAGGTCCCGGTGAAAAAAAGCTTGAAGTGGACAGAAGGCACATCAGAAGAAGGGTCGGCGCACTTGAAGCGGAACTGGACAATATTGCAAAGCGCAGGGGACTTTCCAGGGAGAGCAGGCGGCGCAATGACGTGCCGGTGGCTGCGCTGGTAGGCTATACAAATTCGGGCAAGTCAACGCTTCTAAACAACCTTTGCAATGCTGACGTGCTGGTGGAAGACAAACTCTTTGCCACACTGGATCCAACCACAAGAAAGCTGGTATTGCCCAATGGCAAGGAGATATTGCTGGTAGATACGGTCGGCTTTATAAGGAAATTGCCGCATGAACTGGTGGAAGCCTTCAAATCCACGCTTGAGGAGGCTGTATGCGCAGATTTGCTGCTGCATGTAGTGGATGTATCGGATAGCGAAGCCGACGAACATATCAGGGTGACGGAAAATTTGCTTCAGAGCCTGGGCGCAGCAGGAAAACCGGTTTTGATGGTGCTCAACAAGCAGGATAAGATATCGGACAGCGGCCGTTTATCTGCAATGCAGCATCATTCAAATTGCGTGGAAGTGTCGGCATTGACCGGCTTCGGGATGGAATCGCTGCTGTCTGCCATTACTGCAGCTTTGCTGCCTGATGAGGAGGAATTGCTTTTGCAGATACCTTATGATGCCGGGTGGGTCATCCCGTATATTCATGAAAACGGTAGCATATTGAACCAGGAATATCTACAGGAGGGCATTTCTGCCAGAGTTAAGCTTAAAAGGTCGAAGGCAGATAAAGTACGAGAATTTGTTATTTCCTGATGAGTACTGTTCCTAAACTGACAGGAAAATATTTTATGATACTTTGTGAAAGTTGAATAAATTCTGAAAATAGGATATCATAATAGTAAATAACGGATATGCCCATATAAGTATTGAGGTGGCAATCCGTCTGAAAGGAAGGGATCTTAATATGTTAGTCAGAAACTGTGCAGGAGGCATTGTCTTCTGCGGGAGCAAAGCTTTTCTCATCAGAAATGAGAAAGACGAGTGGGGCTTTCCGAAGGGAGTAATACGCAACGGTGAATTACCAAATGAAGTAGCATTAAGGAGAGTCAAAGAGGAAGCGGACATTGCTTCGGAAATCATTTCTACAGCTGGGCACACAAATTATGAGTTCTTTTCCGTAACACGTCAGAAACCGGTCTGCAACAAAATTATCTGGTACATCATGAAATCTAATAACAATTACTTTAAAATCAATGATCAAGGAAAAATAATGGATGCGGGGTATTTTGAAATTGAGGAGGCCATGAAGCTGGTAACCTACAGCCAGGATAAGGCTCTTTTAAACCTGTCCTACAGGATGTACAAGGAGATTACCTCTGTAGCCGTTTAGGATATAGGGTTGGCATTACGCAATATTATTTGGATGGCGGAATTATTTTATTTTATAATGATAAACAAATGATAGCAGGAAATCTGCTATCATTTGTTTTCCAGGCCATTTGCGAAACAAATTCGGCCAAATAAGTGATTTCGCTGAGCGACAATCACGACAGGAAATTTCGTATAGCGAAATGTACTATGAGCGGGGCTCGACGCCCTCGAAATTTATTTGAGAGGAGCAGAAGATGCGCAGTGAGTATCTGACCATTTTAAATGAAGCAACAGCCGAGCTGGAGGAAAAGAGGTCAAGGTTCATTGCAACGGCAAAGCCTGTGGCTTCTGAGGAAGAGGCTTATGGCTTCATTAACGGTTTAAAGGCGAAATACTGGAATGCAACGCATAATGTTTATGCATACTATATATGCGGTAATAATTTGATGCAGAAGTTCAGCGATGACGGCGAGCCCTCGGGCACTGCCGGACTGCCGGCGCTGGAGGCAATAAAAAAGTCAGGGGTGCAGGATGCGGCGGTCGTCGTGACGCGGTATTTCGGCGGAACGCTGCTTGGCGCGTCAGGCCTTGTCAGGGTATATGGCAGGTGCGCGGCCATGGGGATCGATGCAGCCGGTATTATCAGGATGCAGCTTTGTGTGAAGGCTGAAATTGCTCTTGATTACCCGCTGCTTGGAAAAGTGCAGGCCATTGTTGCTTCGAAGGGTTATAGGGTGAAGGACACGGTTTATGCGCAGGATGTTGAAATGTGCGTATATGTGCCGGTGGATGACTTTGAAGCCTTTTCCGCGTTGCTGACCGAGGCCACAAACGCCAGAGTCATCCTGTTTGCCGGAGAAAAGGAGTACATACGGAGCGGGAAGTGAGAGGTGAGAGGTGGGATGTGGGACGCGGGAGGTGAGAGGTGAGTGATGGGATGCTGCAGGCGGAAATTGGAAAGCGGCAGGTTGATATAAACAGGGAAAGGTGATAGGTAATATATGACAGGTGAGAAGCGGGAGATTGAAAAGATGCTTGAGAAAAAGATCTGGGCTGTTGCAGGAGCCAATGAAGATCCTGAAAAGTATGGCAATAAAATATTCCGGAAGCTGCTGTCGGCCGGTTATACGGTTTACCCGGTGAATCCGATGTATGAAAGTATTGAAGGCCGCTTATGCTATAAGGATCTTGGTTCGCTGCCTGAAAAACCCGAGGTGGTCGATATGGTGGTCTCACCGAAGAGAGGCAGGCCTATATTGGAGGAGGCCGCAAGGCTGGGCATTGAAAACATATGGTTCCAGCCAGGGACATATGACGACGAGCTGCTGGAATTCGCCGCTTCAAAGGGCCTTAATATAGTTCAGTCCTGCGTGCTTGTGGCTCTTGCGTGATCCTTTGCTGTGCTCAGAATGGCAGAATGTACCGGATGCTGCCATTATGACGAGCTTAAAAATCATATAAATCCAACGGTATCATAATGCTGCGGTATGAAGGTCGGAAAGCTCGATTTTTACCTCCTCAGTGAATTGGCTGCAATGCTCTGCCGGCATATGTTTTACGGTTTCATCGCTATTTTGCGCGGGAAGGTCTATGATAAATTCACTTCCCCGCGTTTCCTCACTGATTACGCGTATATTGCCATGGTGAAGGTTAACAAAGGATTTGACCAGCGAAAGCCCGATGCCGCTGCCCTTATTATTGACGGAGCCGCTATTCTCCAATTGCCTGAACCGGTCGAATATTTCCTCTTGATTTTTTATAGGGATACCGGAGCCGGAATCCTTCACCGAAATAAAGATCCGGTCTCCGGATGTATAAGAGGATACGGTAATGACTCCACCTGGATTGGTGAATTTGATGGCATTCGATAATAAATTCAGCATTATCCGCTCCATCTTTTCTAAATCGATCGCTGAGACAACGGCTTCAGTTGGCCTGTCGAAACGCAG
This sequence comes from Clostridiaceae bacterium, assembly GCA_039679375.1. Classification (GTDB taxonomy): domain Bacteria; phylum Bacillota; class Clostridia; order Acetivibrionales; family DTU013; genus JBDKVA01. The sequence continues at coordinate 19,419 of JBDKVA010000039.1, read as the reverse complement.
ATCGAGTTTTCGCTGGACCGCATAAGGCATAACAGATTGTATGATTTCATCAAGCAAAAGGTTCAGATCGCAATTGACAGGCCTCAACTCCAGGTAGCCTTCCTCGAACCTTGTCAGATCCAGCAGATTATTTATAAGGCGCAGCATTCTGTAACAGTTGCATTTTATAATCTTCATATTTTTAAGGAAATTGTTTTCAAAATCCGCCGAATCGATCTTTTTCAGCTCCATTAGCTGTACGGCTCCCAGCAGGACGCTAAGCGGAGTTTTCAGTTCATGGACCATATTGGAAAAGAATTCGGATTTTCTTCTGCCATATTCCATTTCGGAATTCAATTGATCCGTAAGGCGTTTTTCGTTTTTTATGTATTCTCGTTTCGTCTTACTGTATGTACGTAACAAAAAAATGCATATGGATAATAGCAGAAAGATGATGACCGCATTTACTATCAATAAAAAATTTATTTCCATGTAAAGCCCACCCTTTATATTTTAAACAGTATATGGTATTATGTATTTGCAGGTTTTATGGTTTCCTGAAAAAATAAGCAATGCCATAAAATACCAAATATTATTTTATATTTATATAGCAGAAATGTAAACATATTTCCGCAATACGGAAATGAAGCTGCATATACTGGAGGGATATTTATGTCGGGCCATTCAAAATGGGCAAATATTAAAATCAAAAAGGGCAAGTCGGACGCACAGCGCGGTAAGGTGTTCACAAAGCTTGGAAGGGAACTGGCCATCGCCGTCAAATCAGGCGGAGCCAATCCAGAAGCCAATTCCAGACTGAAGGATGTCATTGCCAAAGCCAAGGCATCCAATATGCCGAATGATAATATAATGAGAAGTATAAAGAAGGCTGCCGGTGAGGGCGAGGGCAACAATTATGAGGAAATCGGCTACGAAGGCTATGGCCCGGGCGGTGTGGCAGTCATCGTCGAAGCGGCGACGGACAACCGTAACAGGACAGCCGGCGATATCAGGCATTACTTTGACAAGTTCGGAGGCAATCTCGGGCAGACCGGCAGCGTATCATTCATGTTCAATAAGAAAGGCGTTATACTGATAGAACAAGACGGTAAAATCGTTGAAGACAACCTTATGATGGAAGCGCTCGATGCCGGTGCGGAGGACTTTACAACCGAAGAGGACTACTTTGAGATTACAACTGACCCGAATGATTTCTCGAAGGTCAGAGAAGCATTGGAAGCAAAAGGCTATGAATTCATGGAAGCCGAGGTATCGATGCTGCCGGTTACAACTACGAGACTAACCGACCCGAAGCAGATCGAGATGATGGATAGACTGATCGAGAACCTCGAGGATATGGACGACGTCCAGAACGTCTGGCATAACTGGGATCAGGAGGAGTAAAAGCCTGATTAAGAATTGACAGCATTTAAATTTTTGTATACACTGCAGCTCTTATGTATATGTTTATCAGAATCATAATGCATAAGAGCTTTTTTATGCCTGTAAAAGGTATTTCCCCGAATGAATTTATGCTTATTGTGAAAACAGGGATAGCAATAAAACTACAAAAAAACGACAAATTCCAACATGTTATAAAAAATAGATTATTTGACAAATAACATATAATCATTTACCATATTTTATGAGTTGCTTATTTTGTAACAGGTTATAGGATGTGAAAAAATGAGACCTTCGCTGTCAATTAAAACACTATTTCGTACCCCGTTCAAGACGCTGCTTACCTTTTTTTTGCTTGCCGCGGTGACATTCGCGCTTTTTTCGCGTGTTGCGGAATATTCAATAACGAACCGTGAGATCAAAAATGCAGCTCAGGAGTACCGCGGCATAGGCTCTGCGGAGCTCGTACCAGCTTTGGAGTCATATCCTGGGCAACCTTTCTATATAAAGGCAGACCCGCGCCTGTCAAAGTATTATTCCGAAGAGGCACGGGAAAATTATCTTAATAAATTTCGGTATCAGCCATTATCACAGGAACAAATTGATTTCATATTGGAGCTTCCGTATATAACAGCCTCAAGTACCCGCTATATGACAGCCGGTGTTTCCGATAAATATTACCGTTTGGACGAGGGAGAGGACTATTATAACTACACGGCACGCTTCGTTATTGAGGGTACATTGTCAGAAGTAAAATACAATGTACTATATTTTGGAGATAATTATAATGAATTAGCACTAAATGATTGTACTCTTCTGGCAGGGGATCCTTCCTGCTTTCCCGAAAATAAAAAAATTACAATACATGCCTACACTAAAAAATTTAAACAATATACAGGCGGCGGATTTGGCGGATCCAGAACATTAATAATGTATGATGATAGCTATTTATGTGATACTGAATACGTAAAGAACCTTACTGTAGGCAACAGGTATGTATTTGTCGGGCGATTTGAACTGCTGGTTGATCCAATACGGTTTTTCCTAAGTGATCACCTGGTAAATCCATGGTGTGAAGCGGTTCAGCCGATTGAAGGGCAGCATGGAAACTATATTGAAGCCGAACAGTTTGCGCCGCTTCGTGAACTCATTGAGCTGACAGACTCCGATCTGCATACATTTGATGTTGTTTATACAGATGATATGTCCTCTATCATGCGGTTCGCTGAAGGTAACATGGCAGTGATAAATGGGCGTGAACTGACAATGGAGGACAGCTTGAATAAATCAAATGTCTGCGTAGTAAGCAATCAATTTGCCGCCCAAAATAGCCTTGAATTAGGTGATAAGATTACTTTGAAGCTTGGTACGGAGCTGTTCGAACAGTATAAAGGACTCGGAGCTGTTGCTGCAACTTATGAAAGGTATTCGCCTCCGGATGAGACGGCGGAGCTTGAAATTGTTGGTATATATATGGACGCCGACGGTAAGGGGAGTCAATTACAGAAGCCTCACTGGAGCTACTCCGTAAACACTGTTTTTGTTCCAAAATCATTGCTTCCGCTGGATGAAAGCAATCAGGACGGTCATGTGTTTTCACCGGGTGAATTCAGTTTTACAGTGGGAAATGCCTGGGATATACCTTCTTTTATCGAAAATATCGGAAAGGAAGCTCACACATTCGAAAAAATGGGACTCAAGCTGATCTTTTATGATGATGGCTGGACTGGCATTATTGAACAATTTAATATGTCAATGAAGCTTTCCAACATTGCAATTCTTGTTTTTTCCGGAGCAGTTATCGTAGCAACAGGGTTTATTGTTTTCTTATTTATCGGAAGAAAGAAAAAAGAGTATGCGATAATGCGTGCGCTCGGTACAACGAAAAATGTGTCGGCAAGGGCTCTCATACTTCCGCTGATGATCGTATCGGTACTTGCTGTACTCGTGGGAAGCTGTGCGGCATGGATTTATACAACAAATACCGTTGCCGGGAATGATACCCTTTCAATAATAGAAGGGTATGCAGTTAACACGGCCATACCGCTGACAGCAGCTGCCGGATGTATAATAGGCGAAATATTACTTGTGCTATTATTCTCATTATTCGAGCTGAGGCGTATAAGCGCCATCCCTCCGCTTATGCTTTTGCAGAACAGCCAAAATAGAAAGGCGCGTGGCGGTAAACAGGCGCAAAGCAATAAGAGTATGCAAGATGATAGAAAGCCGGTATACGCTGAAACAAAAGCTTATGTAGAATCTGCGGCTCTTTCCGGAACATTCGATTCAAATGTCCCGAATGTCAGTATGGAGTTACATCCTCCTGTTTCCCCTGCTCCTGATGTTTCAATGGTGAATGCTTCTATTTCTGCTGCTCCCGGAGAAATGACAGGAAAGACCAATTTTAATAGAGTCTGCGGGCATGTCCTGCGTTATATCACAAGACATATTCGGCGGGCTGCAGTAAAATCGATGCTGTCGATTATACTGCCAGCTCTTTTATTCGGAGCTGTCGGGCAGTTTGCGGTCATGCGGCAGTCCTATATTCATTTATGCAACAGCACAGTTATAACAGCAAAGTTTATAAACGGGTTATCCCTTACTGCTATTACACAGATTACGAATACCGGTTATGTAATTGATCCTTATTACGAATATAGAAATTCTGCTAATTTTAATACTTCCAGGACAGACCTGATTATAACAAGCGATATAGAACGTTACACTGGCGAAGAAGCAGAAATAGCCTATGCCGAAGGATACGATGCGTCCTGTATGAAGGAATTGGGCAAGGTCTGTATTGCAGGCGGCAAATTTTTGGAAGAGAATGGTCTCAAGCCGGGTGACAAGGTTCATGTTACCGGAACATGGATCCTAAATAATCTACAATCCTCATATATCAATAAATATAGGTCAGAACATCCTGAAGAAGCAATATTGGATGAAAAAATACTGGAGTTATATCAAGATGAAATAGAGAAAAAGTATATGGATGAAGGATTATATTATACGATAGCGGGATCTGTCACAACCCCTTCGGGTAAATATGACAGGATAGTTTTTACTCCCGGAACTCTTAGGACATCTATGATATTCGGATTTGAAGCTCCGCTTGACCTTGCGGAGTTTACGCTGGCCGATAACTTGCGTGCGGATGAATTCCGCAGCTATGCCGGAATGGTAACCGGAGAAAGCGCTGGAAAACATTTATCAAATCGCATTACTTTCATTATGGACACAAGTAAAATTGACAATCTGCTAAATACATTAAGACTTTTAGAAAAACTGTTTCCGGTAGTTGCAGCGGCAGCGGTGCTGATAGGAGGCCTTCTCGGCGGCTTGATCATAATCCAAGCAGCAAAGGAGGCTGCCATAATGAGAGTGCTTGGAACGACAAGACGGCTTACTCTCGTTATTTTGGCGATCGAACAGACAACCCTCTGCATAATCGGACTGGCGGCAGGAGCATGCGGGCTGTTGCTTTACAATGGACCTGTTTTCGCAGAAATTGCGCCGAAGATGCATCTGTTTGCTGTGATATACTTTGCAGGCTGCCTTGCCGGCGCTTTGACCTGTTCCGCAATTGCGACACGCCGTAACGTGCTGGAACTTTTGCAGGTAAAAGAATAGTAAAAAATCATATGCTTGGGGGTATAATTTATGTCAAACCTGATTCTGGAGAAAGTCACATACAGGTATAAAAATTCTGCCGCACCGGCGGTAAATCAGGTGAGTTGCGGTTTTGAACCGGGAAAGCTCTATGCGATCATGGGACCGAGCGGTTCGGGAAAATCGACGCTTCTTTCCATGCTGGCTGGGCTTGACTCTCCGTCCGAGGGTGAAATACTGTTAGGAGAAACCAGCCTCAAAAAACTTGATCTTGACAGTTACCGCAGAGAGAAGGTCTCGATGATATTCCAGGCGTTCCAACTCTTCCCGCTGCTCACTGTTGTTGAGAATGTTTGCTATCCCATGGAACTCAACGGCATACATCCCAGGGAGGCAAAGCCGAGAGCGGAAAAGCTCCTCCTTAACGTGGGCATCACTCCGGAGCAGATGAAACGGTTCCCTTCGAACCTGTCGGGTGGTGAGCAGCAGCGCGTTGCGATCGCGAGAAGCCTTGCGTCGGGGGCAAAAATCCTGCTTGCCGACGAGCCTACCGGAAACCTTGATGTCGCTAATACTGAAAACGTCATGGCGATACTCGGCAAGCTCGCGCATGAGGATGGGTATTGCGTTATAGTAGTAACACACGATTTGGACGTAGCCAAAGCTGCAGATGTAATGTACAGAATGATGGACGGCGCTATATTAATGAATGAAATACTAAAACAATAAGTTTAATAATATGATTGAAACTTTGCAAAATGGAGGAGTCTTAATAAATGTCAAAAAGTATTAATAAGAAATTATTAATTATTTTATCTTGCTTAACTTTGATGTTAGCTGTTATAAGTATTTATTTATTTACTCAACTTAAAGCAGTTGATAATACATCATTTATTCCGATCTCACAGTATAACCCGCGCACAATTATGTTTAATAACGCAAATTCAAGAGACACTTATTTCTCCATACATAATGTATCCTCCGCTCACGATGTAAGTAAAGGAAAAGGTATTAAGGTTGGAATCATGGATACATCATATGCATATGAAAAACACCGTGATATTTATGCAGGAGGAGTAAATTTCTGTGGTAAGACAGATGACAGAGAAGAACATGGATATTGGATGACAAATGTACTCAAAGAAATTGCACCGGATTGCACAGTGTATGCTTTGAATATACAATCATATAATGAAGACGAAAAAATTAATAATATGATAAAAGCTATTGATTGGGCTATAGAAAATAAAATCGATATTTTAACTTATTCCGGTACGGAGATATCTGAAAATAATCGTAAACAGCTTGATATTGCTGTTAATAATGCAATAAAACAGGGTATTGTGACAACTTTTATCAATTATGATAATCCCGATAATATCTATCCCAGTGCAATGTTTCCACTAGCACAAAGAGGTAAATCCAGATCACCGGATCTTAATATATTTAGTTACGACTATAATATTCTTTTTACTGACCTTTATATAAACTTTACTTTACAAAAAGAGGCTGCTAAAAGCGGAAATGATGTACCATTTTTTTCTTACTCATCTACATCCCCAGTAACAGCAGGATTCATCGCTATACTTAAGTCAATAAATAATGAACTCACACCAAAAGAATATAAAGATATCCTCATTAAAACAAGTTATAAAATGGATTACTTTGATCCAAATTTTAATAAAAAGCTTGTGTGCACTAGAGTTGTGGATATAGGAAAGGCGGTAGATTATTTAAATAAAAATTATAATGAAAAGCAATAATGTTTGCGTATGCTTATCAAACCCAAACAATGTGGCTAATACGCATGATTAGTGGATAGAACCATCTGATAACCGGACGCAAAACAGTCATAATGTATGACATAACTCAAGCCTTGATTTCCCTTTATAAACAATGATATACTTATTTTGTGCTATGATTAATTGATGAAGTAAATCAAAGCTTACCGGGGGACGACATGCAGACAGAGAATTATAATAGACAATCTGTTCAGGATTTTACTATTACCGATAAGGAATTCTGGCAGCTGTCGAAGTATATCAAGGCAAATTACGGCATCAACCTGAAGGAAGAAAAACGGGCTTTGGTAATCGGCCGGCTGCATAATGTGCTTATGCAGAATAATTTTAAAAGCTTCTCGGAATATTTCGATTACGTCATATCCGATAAAACCGGTAATGCGGCAGCCACCCTGATCAATAAAATAACGACCAACCATACCTTTTTTATGAGGGAGGCAGATCATTTCCACTTTTTCAGAGATACCGTACTGCCATACCTTGCAGGCAAGGCAAAGGAAAAGGACCTCAGGATATGGAGCGCCGGCTGTTCATCCGGGGAAGAGCCCTATACTCTGGCAATGATCATCGAGGATTATTTCGGGCTCGAAAAAAAGTGGTGGGATACAAAAATACTGGCTACGGACATTTCGAGTAAAGTCCTGGACACGGCAAAGCAGGGGAAATACGAAAATGAGGCGCTGGCAAATATTCCTGTTCACTGGAAAAACAGTTATTTTAAAAAGTGTGACAGCGAACACTACGTTATCGTGGATAAATTAAAAAATGAAGTGATTTACAGAAAGTTCAACCTGATGGATGAGGTCTTCCCTTTCAAGAGAAAGTTTAATGTGATCTTCTGCAGAAATGTAATGATCTATTTTGATTCGCCGACAAAGAATAAGCTGGTGAATAAGTTTTATGATTTTACGGAACCGGGAGGTTATTTGTTTATAGGCCATTCAGAGTCGCTGAACCGCGATGAGACGAAGTACAAGTACCTTATGCCAGCAGTTTACAGAAAAGAATGAGGTGATACGATGCAGCAGGGAAGAAAGATAAGAGTACTGGTGGTGGACGACAGTATTGTGTTCAGGGAAGTACTGTCAAGAGGGATTTCCTCCGATGAACATATTGAGGTTGTTGCAACCGCGATTGACCCTTATGATGCAAGGGACAAGATCATTGAATACAAGCCCGATGTAATGACCTGTGACGTAGAGATGCCAAAGATGAACGGTATCGAGTTTATCCGGAGGCTTATACCGCAATACCCTCTGCCTGTAATTATCGTCAGCTCGGTCAACGGAGCGGTGTTTGACGCGCTTGATGCAGGAGCGGTCGATTTTGTGGCTAAGCCTGATGTAAAGTCCGCAGCAAGCGTTGAAAATTTTGTAAATGAAATGATCGAAAAAGTGAAGATTGCCTCATCAGCCAGGATAATACCTGAACGAGACAATAATCTCCAGGGCAAGGTCGCGTTTGATGAGAAGCAGAATCCGTCTAGAATTATAGCCATCGGCGCTTCGACAGGCGGAACGGAGGCTATTTACAGCGTCGTAAAGAGTCTGCCTGTCAATACGCCCGGGATCGTTATTGTACAGCATATACCCCCTGTTTTTTCGCGGATGTTCGCCGAAAGGCTGAATAGTTCAACCAATCTGGATGTAAAAGAAGCAAAAACAGGAGATTTTGTTGCAAGAGGGCGCGTGCTGATCGCTCCAGGTGATAGTCATATGAAGATCGTGCGGATCGGAGACCAATATAAGGTGCACTGTTTCAAAGGCGACAGGGTAAATGGGCATTGTCCGTCTGTGGATGTCCTTTTTGATTCGGTGGCCAGAGAAGCAGGCGGCGAAGCGGTCGGAGTAATTCTTACAGGTATGGGCTATGATGGGGCGAAAGGGCTGCTTGCCATGAAAAAGGCGGGAGCAAGGACAATCGGACAGGATGAACAATCCTCGGTAGTATATGGGATGCCAAAAGTTGCGTATAACATTGGAGCGGTAGAAAAACAGGCCTCATTGGAAAACATTCCTCGAATGATATTCAGAATGCTTGGATAGGTTTTATAAAAGCGGATTTTTTACCAGGGAATCCAGCTTGAGTTTCTTCTGAACAAGGATCAGATGGTCCAAATCTTTTAAATCTTCTATATTATATTTTCTGCAGCATTTTGTGCAGACGGAACGGCTGCCGCCGTAACCCGGATTGATGCTGACAGCCCGATGTATACGGAAAAACGGCCTTAACTTCTTTTTGCGGCAGCAAGAGCATTTCGGAAAAATGTCGGGTATATACAGCATGAATAGAACAATGAATACAAGAATCATTCCATAAAGTCCTATATGCATAACAAGCCTCCTTTACTTAATGATATTTGACTACAGAAAGTTTTATACTAATGATATACAAACATTATATAAAAGGATGTCATTCCGAGGAGCGCTGACGACGTGGAAATCCAGCGGTGTGAAGGTAAAGTTCATATAAAACACAAGGGCTGCCGATCAATCGACAGCCCTTGTGTTTACTTCGTTATGCTATATGCTGCTTTAAAACCGATATTACTTCTTTTCAATCGGATAAGTGTTCCCGGTAAAGGATTCAAAAACCCGTTTCACTATATTTCCACCGATTTTACCGGCGTCTCTCGATGCGAGGTCGCCATTATAGCCCTGCTTGAGGTTAACACCTACCTGGTTGGCTATTTCATACTTCATGTTGTCAAATGATGTTTTGCTTCTGTTATTTGACATATATAGTTCCCTCCTCGTTTGTATTCGCTGTAATTATTTCTTTTCAGCGTATTCTTATGATTTGCTAAAGTCTATTATTTTATTACGGTAATTAATGTTACATAAGTTACTCTCTTGCATTTGCCGGGCTTTCCCTGAATAATAGAGTGATCGCGTATAAACCTGAAATTCCAACCAGGGCGAAGATAATTCTGCTGAATACCGACATGGTTCCATTAAATAAATTGCCGCCAAAAATAGAGGTTACCAGATCGTATCCAAATATTCCTACAAGCAGCCAGTTAAGCGCTCCAATGATCACCAGTACCAATGCAAGCCTGTCCAGCGGTGTCCTATTCATTTGCAACAACTCCTTTCCATATGAAGATAAATTCTATTATTTCCTTTCGTTTTATAATAATTCATTTGACGGCTTACAAATAAAACCAGGGCTTGATTTTTGCAATTTTTTTTCATAAAAAATGCAATCCGTTTCAACAGACAATACTTTAAAACAAGCATTTTCGTAAGTGCATTTGCCATCATGCTGATGTTTGCAGTCTGAGGAACAATTAATCGTTGTCATAAAGTATCCTCCTTATTTTTTATTATACCTAAAGGTCGGCTAAAATATTACTTCCGATTCTTTTTTGAGGAATGGAGCGGTTAGTGCAGTTCCTCGAAAAAGTTTAGCGGAAGTTATATTTTAACGATCCTTAAAGTGAATAAAAAAATACTTTAATACAAATAATGGAAAACAAACCATGTGTAATCCGACAAAAAGGCCGGGAGCATGATACTCCCGTGCCTTTTATTTAAATAACCGGTGTCAGCCGCGGCAGACGCCAGTTAGTAGTGAAACGGATTTACTTCAGTCATGGATACCTTGTATATTATGTAGAACTTGCCATATATGTGTCTGATATTTATGGAAAATTTGTATGCCGATTGACACCGGAAAAAGGGCGGTGTAAAGTTATGGATGATGAATGATCGAGGAGGCAAGCTTACGAAACACATTATTAATCCAAACCTTCCCGAGGAGCCGGTGAAACTGGCGATCGTTGACGGGCGCATTGGCATTGCCGCAGAGAAGAAGCTGAAAAGTCTGGGGATGGAGCTGCTAAAAATGAAGCGTCACCAAGGCCTGTATGATGCTGTATGCAGTCATCCGGACATGCTGCTGCACCATATTGGCGCAAGGACTCTTGTGTTTGCGCCAGGGGTTGATCCTGCACTGATAAATGAACTCAAGGCTTACGGCTTCAGCCTTTTGAAGGGAGAACGAGAGCTTTCCCCCTCCTATCCATTGGATATAGCATATAATGTAGCCAGGGTGGGAAAAAGATATTTTCATAATCTGAAATATACGGATCCGGTCATAGCCGGACAGCTTGACCGAATGGGAATAAAGGCTGTGCATGTAGAGCAGGGGTATGCCAAATGCTCCATATTGCCTGTAGATGAAAACTCTATCATTACTTCAGATGCAGGTATTGCAAAGGCTGCTCAAAAGGAGGGCCTTGATGTTCTGCTTGCAGACTTCGGAGGCTCCATAAAGCTGCCCGGGTTAAACTACGGTTTTATCGGGGGGGCTGGCGGTATGATTTCGGAAAAAATTTGTGCAATAAACGGTAAAATAAATGATTTAAACTGCTTTGAAATTGTTTCGACATTTCTTGCAAGGAAAAAGATACATTTCCTGGAACTATCTGAAGAACTGGTGACTGATATCGGTTCCATTCTTCCATTAATATCCTGATTTTAATAATATAATGGGAAAAATCCAGAATATTCATTGAGTGTTGACGGTCTACTTAAGTAACTTACTTTCCGAATCTACATATAATATATAAGAAATAAAGTGCAGAGCGTGCATTTTCATAATTGTTGGGGCAGGTGAAAGCACACAAAGATAGAAATATAAGGTGGAAATGTAATAAGTGTGGGAGAATTTGCATATGTCCTATGCTGCATACAACATTTTGCTTAGACATATACTAACACTTGAAGGGATGTGAAGTTGATGCAGTTTCTTTGCATTGGAGTGAACGGAAGTGCTGATGCGGTGATGCAGCACATAACGAATGAACTCCAGCAACTGAAAAACAAAAAGATAAATTATTCAATTGATGAGATCAATTCCGAGGGATCGACTTCCATTATATGCGCAGTTAATGATGGCAGATTTTACAGGGAGAAATCGATAGAGTCGTATAAAGTACTGAAAACGTATATTTCAAATGCACTTGCCGACTATATCATCAGGCAGTATGAAGAAAGGCTCCTTACAAGAATCATTAACAGCAATTACTGCTACTTCAACTCAGCAGAAAGAAGAGAAATATTGAGCAAGGCTCTTAATATAATAAAAAATGAAGACAAAACCTTTTTCAACAGCCTGTTCCAGATCAGAAGAAGGAATGTCATCGTAAGGCGTTTAATGGATTATTTCGACAACTCGAATAACATTATTCTTGATGGCTTCGTAAACTTCAGGCTAAAGGAATATATGAAGGATCTGGAAGAAGTAGTGGAGAAAGCTGTAGACGATTTTCTGATGGATAGGGAATACAGGGAATTTATCAGGTTGTTGAGGTATTTTGTCGATATTCAGGAACCGAAAATTGACACGGTCCACGTTATCGTTGGTTATGACAACAGGTATACGCTTTTAGACGAATCGAAAAAGGAAATTACCAATGAGTGTATACAGGAATATGTAAATGAGATTGCAGAGGGTGAGATCAATTATGATGATCTGCTTGTAAGCTCTCTTATTACATTTGCGCCAAGGAAGATCGTGATCCACTGTCAGGGGCAGTTCCGGAACAAGGAGCTCATGGAGACAATAAAGAATGTCTTTTCCGGCAGGGTCGTCATTTGTCAGGGCTGTGATGTATGCATGCTGAGTATGGTGAAGAGTGAAAATAAGAAGTAAGCAGAGCGGGCTGGTTGAGCTGATGCATGCCAGCCTTTTTTTTATGTAATTCTACATTAATTTATTAACAATTGAAAATTTCTACAAAATTTTTTTCCATATATATTGACAAGTTTATTTAGGATGATAAAATATACGTGTACACAATATAATGTATAAAAATATTTTTGGTGGTACATAATATAGATAAAGGTAGTCATATCCAAAAAGTTTAAATAACGTTTTTATACTAAAGACAAAAGTATTAAAGAAACGAACGACAAAATGTAAAAGTGTACAAAAGACGAGAATCCGGGGAAAGAAAAGAGAGTCAATGACTCTCTTTTTCCTATATATGGGGAGATTTTAAATAAGCTGCGGTTGCGGGGTCCGTTTCTTTTTTGATACAATGTAAGGGGCATCAGGTTTCTTGCATCTGTTTTCTGTTGTCTGATGTTTTGGAATGTTCTTTTTGATAAGTAAGGAGAGAGTTCTTTTAAAATTGTCAGGAGGTGGCTACTTGAGAGTAGTCGGATTTGTGGGTCCGAGCGGCAGCGGTAAAAGTCACAGAGCCTCATGGGTTGCAAGAGAAAGAGGTATCGAGTTCATTATAGATGATGGGCTGTTCATTAAGGTTAACCAGGTCATAGCAGGTACTTCGGCTAAAAAGGAAAAAACAAGGATCGGTTCCATCAAACGGGCCTTATTCAGTGATGATAACCATGCGGCGGAGGTTATGCAGGCCATAAAGCTGTACAGGCCGGAAGCGATACTTATACTGGGCACCTCCGACCAGATGGTTGAGAGGATATCGCAAAGGCTTGAATTACCGGAGGTCAGTGAAAAGGTAAACATCACGGACGTGGCGGATGAATTTGAAATCAAGCAGGCCATTACTACAAGAAGAGAGCAGGGAAAGCACGTTATTCCTGTCCCGACTTTTGAAATAAAAAAGGATTTTTCCGGTTATTTTCTGGATCCTCTTCAGATTTTCAGAAGGAAGGGCAAGGGGAATTTCCAGCTTGATGGTGAAAAATCCGTTGTCAGGCCGACATTCAGCTATCTGGGGAATTATACGATATCGGATTATACAATATATCAGATCGTGGAATATGTCGTGACCAATATGAAAGGTGTGAGTAAAATATCCAGGTTCAGGGCGGAAAACCGTCCTGACGGCACTTACATGGACATGGACCTGGTATTGATCTATGGCTGCAGCATCAGGGCATTGATCAAGGAGATACAGCGCAATGTGAGCAGTGAGGTCGAAAGGCTGACAGCGCTTAATATAGCGCAGGTCAATGTCACAGTTAAGAGTCTTGTTGTTGAAAACCCCGAAAATAAATAAGGCATTCTGTTGAAGGATAGAGTTCCTTTTACAAGGTTGCAGCAGGCAGATTATGTGAACCGCCCGGAAAGATGATGCATAAGATATAGTAGTTTTATTGCGTCACAAGGGGAGTGGAAGGAATGTATTTTCAGCGGGATTATTTTAGCAGTTACGGCATGGCGAGGCAAGGCGTTTCCTATATGAGACTGCTTCACGCGTCTCCGGGCACGGCGGCTGTGGATGTGTATGCAAACGGCAGCCTGATCGCTCCCGGGCTTTCCTATAAAGGATTTACGGAATACCTGCAGGTGGTTCCCGGCTTATACAATATCAAAGTTTTTCCATCAGGGACTACAGGTATGGCGTTATTGGACACTCAGACAGAAATACCGGTCCAATCGATCGTCACAACTGCAGTAATTGGAATATCGCCAGGTATAAGCGCAAAAGCTTTCTTTGAACCTGTACTGCAAATACCGGCAGGCAGACTGTATCTGCGGTTTGCAAACCTGGTGCCCGATGGTCCGGACATGGATCTGGTCCTTTCAAATGGAACAGCGTTATTCGAAGACGTCTCGTATGGGGCGGCAGCCAGCTATATTTCTATTTCCCCCAGTCTTTATACCTTTTATCTGCAGCAGTCCGGCACGGACAAAAGCCTGTTGTATGTCCCCAATATTCAGCTGCTGCCCAACAGGTTTTATACGGTTTACGCCGTAGGGCAGGTTGGGGGGCCGACTCCTTTACAGGTACTGGTACCGCTCGACGGTAATTCTTATATAAAGCTGTGATAGATACTTGAATTCAAGCCGATAGACTGAAGCTGGTCTGTCGAGGCGGATGGTTAAGGCTGTACCGGCTTCTATTCATGGAGCATAGCGGGGTCTTGCTCAAAAATCGAAGAGCTCGATGCCCTTTTCGATTTCTATTTCAGGCTTAAGTAGCCTTTCAATTTCTGTATGCTGCGTGGAAGGGCGTCCTTTGAATTGCCCCAGGAGGCCTCGTTATTGCGGTAGTCGAACTTTTTTGTAAACCAGTCAAGTTCCTTTTCGATCCTGTCCATGTTTTCGACCTGCTGCTGCAAAAGCATGTTTATAAACAGTGCGCGCTCGCGCGGGCTCAGATATTTGACGGAGGCTTGGGCGAGCTGCTTCAGATGGACCAGGCAAAAGCCTTTCCTGTCGGCAAAAAGCTGCCGGAAATCTTCTTCCCGGGACCATAGATACATAATGACATCCATGTATCTGTCCATTGTACGCTCAAGCTTGTCACAGACCGTGCAACTCCTTTCCATACAGGTGAGCAGTTCAATGAGCATTTTTGCGGGTTCATCACTATTCTGGCCTTTTAATGAAAATTTGCCTGAAAGTGCTCCAAACAACGGGTTTGAAGGTTTGGAGCTTTTAACTGCGTCATTTGCAGCTTTACTGAGTTCTTCGAGTTCCAGGAGGTGTTGCCGCATGTGGGTATCCGTCACAAGCCCTAGTCCGAGCCTGTTTTCCTGTTTGTTATACAGCATTTCGAAGTGCCTGCGGCAAAAGCCTTTCTTATTGGTCTCTATTCTGCAATCCGGTTCCATCAGTGCAGCGCCAAGATTATAATCAATATTGTCGTCCTCAAGCTTCTTTTCAAGCAGGCAAACCGGACATTCACAATCCTGCCCGAATGCTTCTGTAACGGGTATGGTATAAATTTTTTCTTTCACGATTTACCCTCCCTGTCTGTTCAAGTGCGGGGGTTTTTTGATACAATTATGATTAATTATAGCATGAATAGGACGGAAGACCAAATCATTTGCGGTATTTGGCCTCGGAATACAATGAATAGAGGGTGGAAGCAATGAAATATAAAGGCTATGAGATCAATACCATTGAGGAAGGCATAGAAATTGAAGAAATCAGGGACTTTGATCCGGTGCATACCTTTGAGTGCGGACAATGCTTCAGGTGGCGCAGAGAGCCTGACGGGAGCTATACCGGGGTAGTGCGCGGAAAGGTGGCGAATGCAGGCTATATTGATGGCAGGCTCGTCATTCGTAATGTAACCTTAGAAGATTTTCAGAATATCTGGTTTGATTATTTCGACCTGGGAAGAGATTACGGCTTAGTCAAGAAAGCTATTGTGACAGATGATATCATGAAAGAAGCCGTGGAGTATGGAAACGGTATAAGACTGCTCAGGCAGGAGCCCTGGGAGACGCTGATTTCGTTTATTGTTTCATCCAACAATAGAATTCCAAGGATCATGAAGATCATTGAGGACATGTCCGGATACTATGGAAAAGAACTGGAATATGACGGCAAAATATTCCATGCCTTTCCCGATGCCGGCAGCCTTGCCGCATGCAGCCTCGAACAGATACAGATATGCAGGGCAGGATACAGGTGCGGTTATATTCATAAGGCGGCAGCCCAAATCGAACAGGGCGCATTTAGCCTGAAGAAGCTTGCAGAGCTTGATACGGATGAGGCAAGAAAATATCTGCTGCAGCTTTATGGAGTCGGTAATAAGGTGGCTGACTGCATGCTGCTTTATAGCGGTATAAAGTACGATGTATTCCCCACGGATGTGTGGGTGAAACGGGTCATGGAGGAGCTGTATTTCAAGCGTGAAGCAAGCTTCAAGGAAATCCAGCAGTTTGCTGCCGTGAAATTCGGCGAATATGCCGGCATAGCCCAGCAGTATCTTTTCTATTATGCCAGGGAACATAGGATCGGGATTTGAGCCAATCGTCACATTATGCATGCACTCTCAATAAAATATATTGAAAGAATAGAGAGGAGCATGATTAAATGGACGCGATCGCATTGATGGATTCCGGAAACTATGCACTAAAGCTATGCAATATTCTTGAGAAGAAAGGATACATTTTTGAGGTGACATCCACCCCCTGCCATATTGCGAAAAACGGGTGCAGCTATTGCCTGAAGTTCCCTCTTGAGTACAAGGATATGGTGATTAGAGAAGCAATGTACAATAATATCTATATTAGGGAGATCTACAGGGTGGTTCCGCAGATTACGAAGAACAAATACGAAAAAATATATTAAAACGATAGCCTGTCACGATATTTTCCATAATGTTCCTAAGCTAAGCAGCTATTTGTTTGAATGGTGTAGAAAATAGAAGTCTGATTGATTTATTTGGCGCTTTAGGGTTCTAATTATGGTTTTGGTTTGTTGTTAATAAAAAATAACAGTGATATAATTTAAATACAGAAAGCGATGCGGACGAAAGTTTTCAATCGCAGTAAAATGTAGGCGTACAGCCTATGAAAACTTTATGATTACGACCTGAAATGCTCGGATAAACCTATTATTTTGAACCTACATTTGATATAAGGGACTCCGGTGTTTGACAGTAAATATCAGGCCACAAGTTAATTCCGGCACACGGCTCGAACGTGCGGCTACGGCGGTGGAAGATTGAAGCTGTCGGCAGGATACCCACCTAGCGATGGGCTAGGTGTCAAAATATAGGGGAACGGCTTTTCGGGTTTAAAATGTAAGAGGACTGGTCTTTGATGGCAGTCCTCTTTTTCTGCGTTTAAGGCCGAATTTTATTGCCACGTTGAGAAAGGCCTTTATCAGCTCTATTATGTAAATGTGATGGAGTAACCTGCATGAATTATTTGTTAAATTATATTGACAAAGTCTTCCTTGTGTTATAAACTTATATTAGCTGAAATAGCTATTGTGGCTATAATGGCTAATATATAAATGGGGGCGGGATATATGATCGTGAATGCAACCGACCTGAAGAACAACCTCGGCAAATACCTGAGGGCTGCAGCAAGAGAAGAGGTCATCGTTACCAGCAACGGCAGAAAGATAGCCAGACTAACTGCATATGAGGACAAAACAGAAGCTTCCGGCTCCGGATCGCTGATTCAGGAAAGAGCGGAGTTGTATGCGCTGAAACCAAGGAAGGTTTCCTATGAGGAATTTCTGGAGATTTCCGAAAACAGTGAAGAGCGGTACGAATATATAGACGGGGAGATCTATCTGCTGGCATCGCCTAAAGCTGTTCATCAGCAAATCCTTGGCGAGCTTTATGGTATACTCTACAACTGGTTCAGGGGTAAATCTTGCAGACCCTTGTTTGCACCCTTTGACATTACATTAAAAAGGAACGAGGAGAATATAAATATCGTGCAGCCCGATCTCATGGTGATCTGTGATCTTGAAGAAAAACTGAATGAAAAGAATTATTATATGGGCGTACCTTCCCTCATGGTGGAGATCCTGTCTGAAAGCTCGCGGGGCAAGGATCAGGTAAAGAAGCTGGATTTGTATATGTCCACCGGCGTCAAGGAATACTGGATCATAAACCCGTTCAGCAGGGAAGTAACGGTCTTTCTGTTTGAAAAGTCAGATCCGGTTGGCAGCAAGACCTATAAGGACGGCGATAATATAGCCTCGTTTATTTTTGACGGATTGAAGGTCAGTATGGACAGCTTGTTTGGCTCAATAAAAAAACTATGAGCAGTTCCAATTAAGGGTCGGCTAAAATATTACTTCCGATTCTTTTAATGGCTTTCTGCTTCGCAGAAAGGCTACACTAATGAAACCTTTCGCTTAGGCGAAAGCTATTGAGGAATGAAGCGGTTAGTCCCCGGCAATTTCCTACAAGGAAATTAGCCGGTATGTTCCTCGAAAAAGTTTAGCGGAAGTTATATTTTAACGATCCCCTTATCATATTTTACCGAGTGTATCTTTCAGCCTTTCCAGCGCCGCCGTTAAAACGCCGGCCGGGCATGCTATATTCATCCTTTCGAACCCGGCGCCTTCTTCCCCGAATACATACCCTTCATCAAAGAAAACTTCAGCTTTTTCATGCATCAATTTTTCAAGCTCATCCTTATTGAGATGAAATCCATTGAAATCCATCCACTGCAGATATGTTCCTTCAAGATCATAGACCTTGATCCCAGGTATATTTTCCTCAATGTATTTTTTCAGTTCCAGGCGGTTGTGGTCAATTACCTTTAAAAGCCCGTCGAGCCAGGCTTCGCATTTTTCATATGCAATTTCGCAAGCCTTGTACCCCAGAATATTAAGAGAGGAGAATCCGATCGACATATTCTCCTTCAAGTATTTTTCTCTCAGTTTACTATTTGGGATAATAATATTGGAATTGTGCATGCCGGCTAAATTGAAGGTCTTGCTGGGTGCGGTGCAAACGATCATGTTATCGGCCAGTTCCTGTGAAACGGCAGCAAATACCGTATGCATATTCCCGGGCATGACAAGATCAAAATGTATTTCATCCGAGATGATAAGAACATTATTTCTCAGGCAAATTTCGCCGACCCTTTCCAATTCGTCCCTGCGCCATACCCTGCCGACCGGATTGTGAGGGCTGCAGAAAAGCAGCACTTTATTATTCGGATCCTTTACTTTCTTTTCCAGATCATCATAGTCGATGATATAGGTTGAGCCGGTGTTGATCAAAGGGCTATTGACCAGCTTTCGATTGTTCCTTGATATGGCGTTGTAGAAGGGATAGTACACGGGCGTCATAATAATGACCCCGTCACCCGGATCGGTGAAGGCTCTGACGGCAGCAAAAAATGCGCGCACCACGCCGGCCGAACCGGTGATCCATTCGGGCTTTATGTCCCAATTATGCCTTTTTTTCATCCAGCCGCAAACAGCA
>JBDKVA010000038.1:0-8931 GCA_039679375.1 Clostridiaceae bacterium | reverse complement strand
CAATAAAGGTCCGTTTATAACCCGGAAAGACTACATAATATTCGATAAGATACAAGATTTTGAAGTAATGCAGTACGAGTAAAAATAATGCCCCTGGGTTCAAGACCTTGGGGCTTTATTTTTTTATACAATCTTATTTCTTCTTGTCCAGGAAATAGGATGGTACATTATAGGGCCCTGATTTATAGGCGTTATTCGCCTTTTTGCCCTGATTGATCTTTTTGATCTCACTTCCGAAATGGTCAAGCAGCCTTTTACTTTTTAGACCGTTATCCTTCTCCATTTCGCTTATATTCCGTATGACATCCAGAATCTCAGCTGTCTGGCTTTTCAGCTGCCTTGCGCCTTTGACGGCATCCTCGCCAAGCTTTACGGCATCCAGCTGATCAAGGCGGGATATGCCAAGTGAGTCTTTCAGTTTTTCGCAATTTGCCTCAAATCCTTCATCCAGCTTGTCAATTTCATCGATTTTCAGCTGCTTTTCTTTAATCAGTCCGTCAAGCCGGTCCATGCCATCCTCTGTAATAGCATCGGACTGAGCCCCGGTTAGGGTAAGGATATCCAGCAATATAGCCTTTTTTTTCGATATAAGGCCATTTAGAATTTCAATATATTTTTCTGGCAACATCAAACTCATTTTCAATTACTCCTTAACTGCCAAAGACAGTTTATATGGATGCGGAAACGGGTATTTTCTGCCGCAGCTGCTGTATTGGCGGCTGCATCGACTGCCGTAGCTGTTGTGCCGGCTGCTGTACCGGCTGCCGGAGTTGTTGTACCGACTGCTGTACCGGCTGCTCTAATGGCTGCGGATGCTTTGCAAGCTTCATAGCCTGTGCCCATGTATCTCGAAGCTCTTTTGCCATCTCAAGGATTTCACCGAGTATCTCCTGATCCTTCCTGACATTCGCCTCCACAAGCCTTCTGAACATGTATTCATATAAGGCGTCCAAACCCTGTGATAACTCGTATTTCATATCCAAAGTAGCCCTAAAATGAAGGACGATATCCTGAGCCCGTACGATGGAATTGGCCGCTTTTTCGATATCCTTCTCCAATATGGCGTTCTGAGCGCGCATAATAAACTTGATAAGGCCATTATACAGCATCAGTGTCAATTCTTCAGGACTGGAGGTGTAAACCGAGTTTTGCTTATACTGATTGTAGGCTTTATCCATTGTCATAAGACGTTCCTCCAAAAGCAAAATTATTTGTCATTATTCAATTTAATTAGGACGAAGAATTACTAAACTGCTGAGATATCCAGCTGCTTTGCGTATTCATCTGGGAAATATATTTTTCCAATGCAGTGAACTTTGCATAGTATCTATCCTCTTTGTCGTTTAATTTGTCAATTAAGGCATCAATATCATCATCATAATCGTCGATCTGCTTGTAGATCAGATTTTTGAACTCCGTAGTATCCCCCTGGATTCCGGCTTTTTCAAGCAAAAGCCCTTTGCCGCCGACGGTTCTGATATTATCATTGAGAATATCGGATATCCTGCTTGCCAGCCCTTCATTGCTAAATCTCTGTGAGCGGAGTGCAGAAGTGGTGGCGGTAGTGTAGCTAATATCCGACTCCTTTGTGAATAATTCCGAAACCGCATTCGGATCACTTTCTATCGCAGCCTTTAGTTTTGTTTCGTTAATTAACAGCTTTCCCTTTTCAGAATATTCACCGGTCGTAATCCCGATAGAGGATAAAGTAGTTGAAATACCTTCAATACTATCTGTCAAGGCATTTCTCATATTGTATGCGATATTCTGAAGAAGGGAATCCCCTTTAAGTAGGCCTGTTTTTGCCGTAGTTTCCCATTTTTTGATCTCTTCCTCGCTCAGATCTTCCTTTTGTTCATCGGTCAGAGGCTGGTAATCACGGTCGTATTTTTCCGTCAGCTTGGTATTGATGAACGAGATTACTTCATTATACTTATCAACAAAGCCTTTTACATTGTTGTATATCTCCTCGGTATTCATGGAAAGCGAGACTGTTTCACTTTCCGATGCAGGAGCGGCATGTGGTTTTACCAATGTGAATGTCGCGCCATTTAAAGCAAATGTGTTCGTGCTGCGGATAACGCGCTGTCCATCAATGATCGCCTCAGCATCCTTGCCGTCTTCCATTGTTGCAGGGTCAATGTTGATTCCGGAAGCACCTGCCGCGCCGAAGAAATTGCCTTCCTGCCCTGCGCCTATTATGATGTTATCCCCCGCGCCAAGCTGCTTTGCTGTGATCACAAAGCCATCGGCTGTCTCGTCATATTTTATGTTTACCTTTGCAGTTGCATCAGAATTAATTGTATTCAGCATACTGGAGAGAGAAATAGATTTATCAAAGGTAAATTCCTTGGAATTAATTGTGAATTTCAATTTTCCCTGAGAATTAAATGTGAGGTTGTTTACAAAGGAACTACTCAGGTTTTCCAGTGATTTTGTGATATCAAGCCTGTTTGAAGCACCTGTGCTAAAGCCCAGGGCAGCAAGCCCATTGTTTGAAGTGCCGTTCGAGAGCGTTATTCTGTGTGAGCCTTCATTCGTATCAAACGAAAGCTTCTTTGTACCTTCATCATAGCCCACAGTAATCTTTCCGGTTCCAAAGGCATTGTCAACTAACGCCTGAAGTCCTGTGCCGGATTTGCTGATGATTTCACTACCTGTGCTGCTGTAATTGTCCAGAGTCAGTTCTTTTGTCACACCGTCAAGCGTTATTTGTATTTTCGAACCCGAAAGGTTAAAATTACTGACCGCGTTACCTTCCAGCGCATCGGTAACGCCGTCCGCGCTGACAGCCTTACCGGCCGTCGCCAGCCTGACTACGGATACCGTATGCGAGCCCGCTACCGATTCCGCATTCCCGGAAACAGTAACATACGCACTATTGCTGGTTGTCCCTGCAAATCTCTTGAAGGAGGTTTCAGACATCAGATTGCTGGATGATTTTGCCACATTAAAGTAGGTATCCTTCAAATCCCGGAGCTTATTTGTAATCTCTCTGTATGCATCCCGTTTCCACTCAGCCAGCTGCTTCTTCTGATAGAGCTTGTTCAGAGGAATTTTCTCTGCCGTCATCAGTTGGCTTACGATCGTATCTGTATCCAGGCCGCTTCCGCCAAGGCCTGTCAGTCGTAGTAATGATCTTGTTGAGTTAACACCGTTTATCGCCATAATTTTACCTTCTTTCATCTACTAAAATACCGGCCATTTCCCACATCTTGGCAACCATGTCCAATATCTTCTCGGGCGGTATCTCACGTATTACTTTATTCGTATTAGAATCAATAACTTTCACCATGATTTCATTTGTTTTTTCATGAATCGAATATTCGAACTTTTTGTTCGCTACGGAAATTGCTTCATTAGCTCTTTCGATAGCTTCGATAACTACTTTATCCGAAATAGGGAGATCGTTTCTGTCAAACTCCGACATCCGGGAAAGATTCCGGATGTTGAAATCCTCACTTTTATCAGCGGCCTTTTCAACAGAATTGACTGCCTGACTGGTTGTCTGATTTGCCCCCTGATTTACTGTAGTATTCCCGTTGTTTGCCTTTGTAAAAATAATTTGCTGGGCATCCGTGCCCTCAATTTTCATAAAACACACCTCCATCCATGAACACCTATATATATTATCGGTAAATTCAGACTAAAGTTTATAAAAATATTTATGCTGCAAAATCCTCGGCACTCTTCGTTAAGGACTAAAAAGATACAGGGCCGGAATGGTATTTTTGAAGCAAGCATTACAATGAGTATACGTATGACATGGGAATATACGGAAGATGGCATTTTCCTCAGAAATATTGGCGAGCATGACAAGACTCTAAAAAATCCTTAAAAGGCATTTTGTCAGGCGCACCTAAAGAAAGAGCCGGAGGAACAATCCCCCGGCTTTCACGCTTAGCATCTTATGAATTACTGTAACAGCTGCAGAACGCCCTGCGGCTGCTGATTTGCCTGAGCCAGCATTGCGGTAGCTGCCTGAGTGAGGATGTTGTTCTTTGTGTATGCCATCATTTCCTTGGCCATATCAACATCACGTACACGGCTTTCAGATGCCGTCAGGTTCTCGGAAGATGTACCGAGGTTTGCTATGGTGTGTTCCAAACGGTTCTGCATAGCACCAAGTTTGGAACGTTCACTTGAAACAGTCTCCAATGCATTATTAATTGTGGTAATTGCTTTATCAGCTGCCGATTGGGTCTTAACGTTGATACCGGCCTTTGTGTCGGCTGCTGCTGTTACAGATCCATCCGTACCAATTACTGCAGCAGTAGATGCTTGCGTTGCCACCGTTACTGTAGTTCCAGCAGCATCAGTGACCAAATCGCCTAAGCTTGTCGAACGGATTGTAATCGTTCTGTCAGTAGCTGCATCTCCAATTGTAACATAGTCCTGATCTGAATACACTGTTGCAGCTGCTCCGATGTCCGTTCCTCCCTGAGACAACTGTATCGAGTCATATCTTGCATTAAAGTTCATTGTAACAGTGTTGCCTACAGCATTAGCTCCGTTATCGGCTATTGTAAAGGTAGAACCCCCATAAGTAATAGTAGATGTGCCAGCTGCTGATGCATCAACAGTTGCGCCGCTCCAGGATAATCCACCGTCTGTCGAAACTTCAGCAGCAGTTACATCACCGGTAGCAGGAACACCTATTGCAGTTACCCTGAAAATAACGCCTGTTTCACTACGAGCTCCTGTATAATTTTGCCCTGTTACTGCTACTGCACCTGTTACTGTTTTTCCTGTTGAGGCTACTGCGGCAGCATTATGAGTTACTTCAACGGTATAGGTAGCAGCGACAAGCCCCGAACCTAAATCCTCATTTGCAATAGCAGCAGAGGTAAGAGTGCTGCTTGTAGCTGTAAAAGAGTTTACCTGGTTAATATCTCTTGAAACGCCCAGACTTTTTGCATCCATGCCTTCAATTGAAATTGAAACATTCTGTCCGGCATTTGCGCCTATATGGAATACATTGTTGGTCAAACCACCTGCAAGAAGGTTTTTGGTGTTAAATTCAGTAGTATTTGAAATACGGGTAATTTCTTTTGCCAGTTGGTCAACTTCTGCCTGAATCTTCTCACGATCTTCAGCTGTATTAGTGTCGGTTGATGATTGTACAGCAAGCTCTCTCATCCTTTGCAGGATGCTATGAGTTTCAGCCAGAGCGCCTTCAGCTGTCTGAATGAGCGAAATACCGTCCTGAGCATTGCTTGACGCCTGATCCAAACCTCTGATCTGGCCTCTCATTTTTTCGGATATTGCCAAGCCCGCTGCATCGTCACCTGCACGGTTGATGCGAAGACCTGAAGACAATTTTTCATGGGATTTGCTCGTAGCACTGGGATTACCTGATAGCTGCCTGTAAGTGTTTAATGAAGCGATGTTATGATTGATTCTCATGATATTACCTCCATGTTTTTTTAGTAGGGCATCCTTGCCCCCTATTATTATTTAAGATAAATAAAGTATTTCAATCATCCGGCCGGTTTGAAAGAAACACTCTGTTTAACTCTCATTATATATATCGTACATTTGCTGATTTACTTAATAGGAAAAATAAAAAAATCCGAAAACTTTTCGGATTTTTACTTCAAGCTGTTTTTCAATAATTCCTCTAGAGATACATTTCCTACCTCGGAGGCTTTTTTATTCTCCTGCTGTATTTCAAGGTAGACTTCCTTCCTGTGGATCGAGACGCTTCTCGGCGCACTGATGCCTATCCGCACCTGATCGCCCTGTATGTCCAGCACAGTGATCTCTATATCATCATTTATTACAATGGCCTGATCCTTTTTCCTCGTCAGCACAAGCATCGGCGCTAACCTCCTGTCTGCGGAGTTCATCCAATATATAGTGTCTCACAGTGTACTTGTCAGTGTCAAGGATTATTTGCGCGCCCTTCTTATTCCTGCTGTTGACGATCAATGGCGCTTTGAGATTCATGCTCATCTTTTTATAATCCTCAGGCACCACGACGATAACATAAACCGCAACATCTTCACCCTTCTCTATACCAAGCCTTTTGGCGCTCTCATCATCAAGCTCGAAATCATAATCTCTTACGATCGGAAACGGATCGGCAATAGCAAAGGCAACCTCCGGACGGTCCACACACTGCAGCCACCTGAAAGGAGATGCTTCATCCTCATCTCCAAGCAGTATATATTTCTTGTACGGCTCAAAGCCCGGCAAGCCATTATCAAATTTTAATACGTTCTTTTCATCGATCTCAATTGCTCCAAAATGCTTCGTTTTTAATAACATCATACATTCCTCCATAAGGTGTTTACCACTTTATTAATTTTCTTTCTGCTGCCTTGATTTCTTATACGGATACGTCCACGCCAGGTTCATATTTTATATCTATTGACGGATACTGCTTTACATAAATATTCACCTTTGCCGGTGTAAAATCACTGTTTGCAAATCCCGGAATGTAGTTGCCCCTGACGCCGTTATTTGCACCTTCTCCATTTGTACCCCAACTGGTGTTAACACTGCCGACCACCTCTATTTCGGGCCTGGACCGCGGAATTAATGCAATATTGAATTCCTTCTGCGGGTAAGCTTTTCTGACCGCAATATCAGCAATCGGATTACCGCCCCGTTCAATTGCGGCAAGCGCATATCCATCACGGGCAGTCTGTCCGATAAATTTCATGACCTGGTTATACGCCCTTTGTGAGGTTTCTTTGGCCAGGTCGGAATTATTCATCCGGCCTGCCTCAGCAAAGCACTGGTACTGATCAATGAGTACCCTTGGCTTTTCAGTGGAAATACTCACCTTCGCATGCTCCTGATGCAGTTCAAGCCTTGCATTTTGCTTTTCGATCCTTAAGGAGCAGGGCGTATGTTCTATTCCAAGCTGTATGTCGGTTGTGCTAATGCTTAGTCCCATAATAAATCACCGCTTATGTCAGGAAATCCACCAGCGACGGCTGTATGATCTTTGCGCCTCCTGCAAGCGACGCCCTGTAGACGTTCTCCTCATTCTGCAGGTTTATGATCGTCTCCGCCATATCCACATCTTCATTTTCACTCATCAGCTTTGTAAAGTTTGTCGTATCGTTGTCCAGCCTGTTGGCGGTCAGTTCTAGCCTGTTTGTCCTGGCGCCGACGTCGGCCCGGATGCGCAGCACATTGTTGATATCGTCGTCAAGATCGCCAAGCATATCGCCGACTGCATCATGGTCGCCGGCGTTAAGCGCGGTGACCAGCCGGTCAAAATCATCCACCAGCTTGCCGGGCGTGCCGCTCGCAGAATTTGCATCCCCGCCATTATTGAAAAGATCGCCTCCGGCTACATTGATATTGATGTCATCGCCAATGCCGATCTCGTACCTGATATTTTCTACCGCTGTTGTAACACTGATTGCAAACTGGCCTGTGGTTTCATCCAGCAGCTTTTTGTCCGTTTTGTACCCTGAGAATATGTATCTGCCTGCATAAGTGGAATTTCCCAACTGTATCAATTGGTTTCTGAGCTGCTTGACCTCTTCATTGATTTTCTGCGTATCCTCGGCTGTAGTTGTGCCGTTTGCCCCCTGAACGGTCAGCTCCCTTGTGCGCTGCAGCACATCCCCTATATTCGCGAGGGCGTCCTCCGTCATATCGAGCCAGGACTGAGCATCCTTCACGTTCTTCTTATACTGGTCGATCTCAGCCACATCCGTGCGAAGCTTCAGCGCACGTGCAGCTACGACCGGATCATCGGACGGCACCTGGATCTTTTTGCCGGTAGCCAGCTGGCTCTGGTATTTGTTCATCCTGGTCAGGTTATTACCGATATAATTGACCATATTGTTGATCAGCATGTTATTGGTTATTCTCATTTTATGCCCCCTCCATTCCGGTATTAAGCTTTACATCATACAAACAATTTGTTAATGAGCGTGTCATAAATCTCTCCCATAGTCTGTATCATCTTAGCCGAAGCGTTGTAAGCCTGCTGGAATTTGACCAGGTTGGTCATTTCCTCATCGATCGCCACACCTGAGTCTGAAAGCCGTCTGTTGGTGATCTGCGTTACGATGACCTGCTGGTTCGACTGGTAATTTTGTGCCTGCTGCGTGTCTATACCAAGTGTTGCGACAAGCGATTTCATAAAGTCCTCCGGTGCTCCCTCCGAAAACATGTCCGGATTATGCCGTAAATCAAGTATGCTGTTCAAAGTATCTATATTGCCGGCCTCTCCTGCCGCGCCTGACGCTGCTATCAAATTATAGTCGTTTACAATATCTTCGCTGACAGTAAAATTCTTTGCCGTTAACAATTCATACCGGTCATAGATTTGATTTGCAGTGGGTGCAGGGTTGGTTGCAAGATCAAGAAATTCATCACTGGATACAGGCAGATTGCCTGTTCCTTTCATTGTAAAGAACCTTACGCCGTTATTAGCCGTATTATAACCGTATCCGTCGGCATGGCCCGCTCCGTTGTAATCGGCTGCGTCAAACTGCCTGTCCCCGTCCGTATCGATATAGCCTTCATTAAAAGCCCGCGCGAAGACCCTGACAAATTCATTAAGCTTCTTCTGATAGAAGGGTATGCCTTTATAATTCGGAGAGGCAATGCCGTTTACGCCGGCCTCGCCTTCGTTTCCATCCCTGACGTCCAGATAGCCGCGGAGCTCTCCGCCTTTGATATTGAGCGAGTTGCCATCAGCCCATTTCACCTGATACAGGCTGTTGATATCTTCATCATTTACCTTATGGGCCGAATCCCTTTGCTCGACTGCCAGCTTACTGATACTGTAATGATCCACCAATGCCTTTCCGCTTATGGTCACAACGAAATGTTTGTCTTCTCTTCCATCAGGAAGGTATCCGTATACGACCTCATTTGCTTCTATGTTTATGATCTTAGACAGTTTGTCCACAAGAAGCGTCCTTTGGTCTCTCATATCGTTGGCGGTATTTCCGTCCA
>JBDKVA010000037.1:0-77639 GCA_039679375.1 Clostridiaceae bacterium | reverse complement strand
GGAATCAAGGAAATTGTCAGAACGGGTACCATTGCTATCGAGAGAGGCAATCGAATTATAAAGGTTACCAATAATGAAGAGGAGTGATAGATATGGCGAAGATGTATTACGACAGTGATTGCAACCTTGGGCTCTTAAAGGGAAAGACAGTAGCTGTCATTGGCTATGGAAGCCAGGGACACGCGCATGCACAGAATTTGAAGGACAGTGGAATAAATGTAGTAGTAGGGCTGACACCAACATCTGATAAAAGGAAACAGGCAGAGCAGGACGGCCTGAAGGTGCTTGATACCGCAGAGGCAGCCAAAGCCGGTGATGTTGTTATGATTCTCACACCGGACCAGACCCAGGCGGATATGTATTACAAGAGCATTGAGCCGAACCTGAAGGAAGGCAATATACTTGCCTTTGCCCACGGCTTCAACATCCATTTCAACCAGATAAAGCCCCCGAAAAATATCGATGTGATCATGATTGCGCCCAAAGGACCCGGTCATACGGTCAGAAGCCAATACAGGGAGGGCAGGGGTGTTCCTTCGCTGATCGCTATTTACCAGGATGCATCGGGCAAGGCCAGGGATTATGCTCTCGCATATGCATCGGGCATTGGTGCGGGAAGAGCCGGCATCCTTGAGACGACGTTCAGGGAAGAAACGGAAACGGATCTCTTCGGTGAACAGGCCGTACTCTGCGGAGGCGTTACAGAGCTGATGAAGGCAGGCTTTGAAACACTCGTACAGGCAGGCTATCAACCGGAGATCGCATATTTTGAATGTATACATGAAATGAAGCTGATCGTTGACCTGATCAACCAGGGCGGTTTTGCGTATATGAGGTACTCCATCAGTGATACCGCAGAATACGGCGATTATATGACAGGAAAGAGAATTATCACTGATGATACCAGAAAGGAAATGAAGAAGGTTCTCAGTGAAATTCAAAACGGCGCATTCGCTTCAAAATGGATCATGGAGAACAAAGCGGGAGGAAGGGCGGAATTCCTTGCCACGAGGCTCTGTGAATCAGAGCACCAGCTTGAGAAGGTCGGAGCGGAACTCAGGAAAATGATGAGCTGGCTGAAGAAGTAGAGGATTGCTCTAGCAGTAAAGGTATCGAGGGGGGTATGTCACATGGCATCGAGAATCAAATTTTTTGACACAACGTTAAGGGATGGGGAACAGACTCCTGGAGTCAGCTTGAATATACAGGAGAAGCTTGAAATAGCCCGCCAGCTGGTACGGCTCGGTGTGGATGTCATCGAGGCAGGTTTCGCCATTTCTTCTCCGGGCGATTTTATGGCTGTCAAGACCGTTGCCGAAAATGTAAAGGGCGTTACAATTGCGAGCTTGAGCAGGGCGGTTGAAAAGGACATCGACAGAGCCTGGGAGGCAGTGTGCAACGCGGAGAATCCGCGGATACACACGTTTATTGCCACATCAGACATCCATATGAAATACAAGCTGAAAATGACCGAGGAAGAAGTGCTGGAAAGAGCTGTTGCCATGGTCAGATATGCAAAAAAATTCTGTTCTGACATTGAGTTTTCCGCAGAAGATGCCAGCAGGTCAAGGGCTTCCTTCCTGTATAAAATCGTAGAAGAGGTCATCAGAGCGGGCGCCACTGTCGTGAATATCCCTGATACGGTAGGTTATTCTTCTCCGGAGGAATTTGGACTTATGATCAATGGCATATGCAAGAATGTTCCGGGAATAGAAAAAGTGGATATCAGTGTGCACTGCCATAATGATCTTGGCCTTGCCGTTGCCAATTCGCTAGCAGCCATGAAAAATGGCGCTACCCAGCTGGAATGTACCATTAACGGCCTCGGCGAACGTGCCGGTAATGCATCGCTGGAGGAACTGATCATGGGCATCCAGACCAGGAAAGATTATTATGGTGATATCATACATCATATCGATACGAAACAGATCTACAGGACCAGCAAGCTGGTCGGCAGCCTGACCGGCGTCAATGTACAGCCGAACAAGGCCATTGTAGGGGCTAATGCATTTGCCCATGAATCCGGCATCCATCAGCATGGAGTCATGGCAGAAAAGAGCACCTATGAAATCATGACTCCGGAGTCCATTGGACTTTCGCAGAACAGGATGGTACTTGGCAAACTATCCGGGAAGCATGCATTTGAGGAAAGGCTGAAGGAGATGGGGTACAATCTTGCTCCGGAAGAGATCATGAAAGCCTTTGAGAAATTCAAGGAATTAGCGGATAAAAAGAAGACGGTACTTGACAGGGATATTGAGGCTCTGGTGGAGGAGAAGGTCTCGGAGGTTTCGGAAGTGTATAAACTGGATAGCTTCCAGATCAACAGCGGCAATAAGGTCATCGCAACGGCTACAGTGAGCCTACTTAAAAACGGCGTTCCCATTATGGAAGCGGCTACCGGCGACGGCCCGATCAATGCAGCGTTTAAAGCCATTGAAAGGACAGTCGGGTTTGAGCTTGACCTTCAGGACTTCAGTCTGAAGGGCGTGACCGAAGGTGCGGATGCACTTGGCGAAGCTACGGTAAGAGTGGCAAAGGATAACAGGATCTATGTCGGCAGAGGCGTGAGCACGGATATTATTGAAGCTAGTGTAAAAGCTTATGTCAACGCGATCAACAGGGTTGTCAGCAATCATGGCAAGACGGCTTCCAACGGGAAGGAGACAGTATGAAGAAGGTAATTGTACTGGATTCCACCTTAAGGGATGGAGCGCAGGCACAGGGAATTTCATACACCGTTGAAGACAAGCTGAAGATTGTCAAAAGGCTTGATTCTCTTGGCGTGTCCTATATTGAGGCGGGAAATCCGGGATCCAATCCGAAGGATCTTGAGTTTTTTGAGAGAGTGGCTCATCTTAAACTGGAAAACGCGAAGCTTATCGCATTTGGAAGCACCAGAAGGGTTGGAATCGCGGTAGAAGAGGATTCCAATGTCCTTTCGCTGCTTAAGGCAGGTACATCTGCGGTCGTCATTTTCGGTAAATCGTGGGATTTCCAGGTGACTGACATTCTGAAAACAACACTGGATGAGAATATCCGGATGATCTTTGATACGATAAAATATTTTAAAAAGACGGGCAGAGAGGTTGTCTACGATGCGGAGCATTTCTTCGACGGTTATGCGGCAAATCCCGAATATGCGGTGTGTACGCTTAAGGCGGCTGCGGATGCCGGCGCAGACAGCCTTTGTCTGTGTGATACCAAAGGCGGCTTCCTTCCGATGGATATATACAATATCACTCAGGAAATAGTCAGGCAGTTCCATATCCCGATCGGCGTCCACTGCCATAATGACAACGGCATGGCTGTAGCAGGTACTATTATGGCTGTCCAGGCAGGCGCTACCCAGGTGCAGGGCACGATCAACGGCCTTGGAGAGAGGTGCGGCAACGCCAATTTATGCACGATCATACCGAATCTTCAGCTCCTTATGGGATACAGCTGCATACCGGAAGGAAGCATGCAGAAAATGACTGCGGTTGCCAGATCAATAAGTGAAATATCCAACGTTATACATGATGAAAGGTCGCCATATGTCGGTCGGGCTGCTTTTGCCCATAAGGCGGGAATGCATGCGGATGCGGTGACGAAAAATGCTTCCGCATACGAGATGATTGATCCCGAAGTTGTGGGAAATCAACGGATTTTCCTCATGTCTGAGGTAGCAGGCAGGAGTGCTGTGCTGAATCTGGTCAAAAAGATCGAGCCTGCGCTTACAAAGGATTCGGAGGAAACACGGAGGATCCTTGAAAAGCTTAAGGAGATGGAACATGAGGGTTATCAGTACGAAGGCGCCGAAAGCTCTTTCGAACTGATTGTGATGAAGGTGCTGGGAAAATATCATCCGTTCTTTGAGCTGAAGGACTTCAAAGTGATAGTGAGCGAACCGGCCGCTGTCAATGAACGAAATTCGACAGCCATGATCAAGGTAAAGGTTGGCGATCAGGAGGAGATTACAGCAGCGGAGGGCGACGGTCCTGTAAATGCGCTTGATAATGCAGTCAGGAAAGCGCTTGTGAGATTTTACCCGTGCATCTCGGAAATGAAGCTCACCGACTACAAGGTTAGAGTGCTTGATTCCACATCTGCTACTGCAGCAAAGGTTAGAGTCCTGATCGAATCGACCGACGGAAATGAAGTATGGACAACCATCGGCGTTTCGGCCGATATCATAGAAGCCAGCTGGAAGGCACTTGTAGACTCGATTGAATACAAGCTTGGGAAATAAAGCTTTACAACAAGCGTCAGATTGGGGATAATAGTTGCAGGCAGGTGATTTGCATTGACTTTGACCGGCAAAATTTTTGTTGAGACCAAATTGGTTAGAGAGGCTGAAACAGCTGATAACGATGAAGGGCACAACTTCAGGGATAAACTGGAGAAGTGTCTCATTGACCTTTGCGCAAAGCTGGAGATCCCCGTTCCGCTCTGGCTGAAAAAGAATACCCGGGAGCTTGGTATTTTAAAAAAAACATTTTTCACCTCGGAACAATTTATAGACAAGGTCTGGTTCGACAGGTTCGAAATCAAACTTGGACAATAAAATCCATTAATAAAGGCTGCATATCATGCAGCCTTTGACAAAGCATTTAAAGTACCGCTTCTTTATTTATAGACGTGTCATTTCTCGGGCATAGTTTGTGAGAATATCAAGTCCGTTTTGTGTTACTACGACCCCGTCTTCATAGCGCACACCGTACACACCGTTGGACAGCCATATATCAATGTTAAAGACCATGTTAGGCATAAGCACCATATCGCTCCGGTTGTCGACCCATGGTTCTTCGCATTCCTGGAGACCTGTACTGTGTGCCGGTCCGTACAGGCTTACACCTGTAAATCCGTTCTTATGCAGGCGTGTCTGGAATTTGTTATACACTTCAGCAAAACTTACTCCGGGTTTCATAAGCTCAAGAGTCTCGTTTAAACACTCGAGAGAGACAGCAATTAACCTTTCCTGTTCCCTTGGCAGTTTACCGATGATGACAGGACGGCACATGTTGCCGCAATACCCGTTGTACTTTGCACCGAAAGTGAGCTGTACCATCTCATTTTTTCCGATGACACGCTCGGTGGATTTGCACAGGCTTTGGTACGTCTTGTCGCCGGATGTTACCCAAATGGGATAACTTGTTCCCTCTGCACCCATCATATAGGCGACACTGCGCCACTTGGCTTCAAGCTCCCATTCTCTCATACCGGGCTTCATGTACTCGATGGTTTGCTTCATTGCTTCTTCAGTTATCCTGTATGCTTCTCTTAACAGCTCTATCTCCTGTGGGGATTTATAGACCCTATCTTTTATGATGATATCATCAGCCCTGATTATTTCGGCATCACAAGCGCCTTTTTTCAGATCCTCAAAAATGTTGTGCGGGATTGTATTACTATTGGAGACAGCGATTTTTTTAATGGAAAAGCTTTTCCTGAACTCGTCAAGGATGCGTTTGAAATCATATACATTGGTAGGCTTGTCCCATTCAGGAGCACATGTTTCAACGTATAAGGGATGTACCCTGACATTGGCTATGTTTGCAAACTGAACTGCAAAGTCATACGACTCCGGCCCGCCAGTCAACAACACCGCATCGCCCTCACGCGGTATCAGGACGCCTGCAAAATCAAAGACCGCCCAAAAACCGCTTAAATATCTAACATTCGCGGATTCGCATTCACATGCGTGCGTCAGCAGTATGTCGATACCATCAGCCTGCATCCTCTTTTGGAGCCTCTCGATTCTTTGGCAATACTCTTCTTTGGAAATGTACTTTCTGCTGTTACTCATGCTTCATCGCCTCGTCAACTATTAGTATAAAAAGAGATTGTTTTCCAGATCAATGCTTATCTTCATGATATTGTCGATGAAATATTTTGCGGCGCCCAGACAGGATGCGTTGTTATCGAGAGTAGACAGCGTAATATTACGCCTGTTAATCTTAGTGAGTACCGCGCTCTTATTTGTACACTGGTTCAGTTCATCCAAAAACGGCTTGCCGAATTTACGGATACCGCCGCCGATAACGATCCTATCAATATTCAGCAGATTAATAACGTTATTAAGACCATAATTAAGAATTTGTGCGACTTCATGAATGACCCCAATAGCAACCGGATCGTTGTTGCTATATGCCACAGCGATTTCATCGATACTGTCGGCAGGCGGAAGACCCTTGTCCTGTGCATGCTGCGTATAGCTGCTTACGATAGCCGGAAGACTGATATAATTCTCAAGACATCCGCGATTGCCGCACTCGCATTCTTGTCCGTGTATGTCAATAGTCGTGTGGCCGAACTCACCTGCAATTCCCATACTGCCCTTGTATATTTTTCCGTCAAGCATGATGCCCGAGCCCACGCCGTCCGAGATGTTGACGTAGAATAAATTGTTTACGTTTTTGGCGCCCCCGAATTCCTTTTCGGCATATGTAAAGAAGACGGATTCGTTGCCGATGACTATAGGAGTGGAAGGGAACAATTCTGTCAATTCCGTAATGACACGGTTGTTTTCTCTGAGTCTCAGAACAGATGAATCAATGGCATGACTGCTGCTGTCGATTATTGCCGGTATTGAAATACATACTGCAAGCAATTTCCGTTTTTCGATCTTTCGATATGTAGTGTTTATTATTGTATCATAAATTGTTTTAGCAAAGTTGTTTGAACTGTTGATTTCGATGACGTGGTGTTCCACAACGCCGCATTTCAGGTCATAGAGCAAGTAATTCAGCCCGCTTCGCCCCCATCTGAAGGCTGCGATATATGCGCCGTTTGCATTGACCTTGAGCATGATAGGCTTTCTGCCGATATTTTTTGTGTCGCTGGTGCCGACAGAGACTACAAGACCGCTTTGGATCAGCTCATCTACCAGCGATGAGATTGTCGTCGGGCTCAGGTCTGTCAAACCTGCAAGCTCCGAGCGGGAAATAGGCTCCCGATGGTATATCAGGTTGAACAGCGTTTTGAGGTTGCTTTCCTTTATAAGAGATTGATTAATCATACTTTTTTTCGCTTTATTAATTATAGACATATAATTACTCCAATGAATTTATTAATCTAATGTTAACATATATAAATAATATTTGCAACAATAAAATTACAATTAAATACAATCAAATAGATTATTATAGGTTATTTATAAATAATTTTTGAGACAAGATTATTGAAAAAAAGCATTGACAATATTATGCCTTAGTGCTAACATTTTAATTAATAAATGCACTGAAATAATTAAAGAGAATTTTTTAAATTATAAATACATTTTTCCCAATTTCGAATTAATAAAGAGAACATCCTCAAAATGCTAAAGATAATTTGGCTATTAAGCGTAAAGGCAAGAGAACAAATCTTTTAAAATATTCATTACTTGGGGAGTGTCTAAAATGAAAGCAGAAGCTAATGCAGCAGTAAGCAGATCAAACGGAGCAAGCCAATTCCTGGAAAGCATATCAAGGTTTACGAAGAATTATGCAATCGTTCTGGCAATAATCATGCTCGGTATAGTATTTTCTATTGCTTCACCTTATTTTTTCACGTACAACAATATGAGAAACATCATCCAGCAGACGACTTCACTTGCTATAGTCGTGATAGGCCAGGCGATAATAGTCACATCAGCTAACTTCGATCTGTCGCTCGGACAAAATGTCTGCCTGACGTCTTGCATATGTGCATGGCTTATTAAATTCGGCGGTTTCAACCCATGGACAGCAATACTGATAACCTTGCTGGTGGGAATATCTGTTGGCGCATTCAACGGCGTGCTTGTCTCATATGCCAGGATACCTGCATTCATTGTGACACTGGGCTCCCAGATGATTTGCAAGGGCTTTGCCAAGATAATTACTAAGGCGTCGCCAATACCTGGAATGCCTAAGGAGATACAGTTCCTGGGGAGAGGCTTTATCGGCGGCAACCAGTTTGGCGTGCCGATAAGCGTAATAATCATGCTGGTTCTTTTCGTATTTTTTACACTTATAATGCATAGTACAAAATTCGGGCGAGGCCTGTATGCTATAGGCGGCGGCGAGGAAGCTGCATACTTTGCGGGAATAAGCGTCAAAAAATATAAGGCGCTTACATTCACAATAGCCGGATTGTTATGCGCGGTAGGAAGTGTCATTCTACTGACGAGGCTTGACAGCGCTGCTCTTACAAATGGTAATAACTACGAATTCGACGCCATGATAGCCTGTGTCATTGGCGGAATAAGTCTGACAGGCGGCAAAGGTAAGATATCTCAGGCGCTTTTTGGCGCGATATTCCTTACGATGTTTTTCAATGGTATGACGATGCTTAATGTAGACTCGTTCGTGCAGGACGTGCTCAAAGGCTGCGTGCTTATTGGCGCTGTGGCTATCGATGTTATCCGTAACAAGCGCTGATTTAATCGGAGGAAGGTGTTTCAAACTATGGAAAACAATATACTTGTTTTAGATGGCGTGTCAAAAAGCTTTCCAGGTGTAAAAGCTTTGGATAAGGTCAGCTTTGAGGTTAAAGAGGGCTCCATACATGCGCTTGTCGGTGAAAATGGCGCCGGTAAGTCGACACTTATCAAGATACTTGCAGGAATATACCAGACAGAGGAGGGCACCGTGTCCTTCGGTGGGGAAAAGGTGAATTTCAGAACCCCATATGAATCGCAATGCAAAGGCCTTAGTATAGTACATCAGGAATTGAAGCTCTCAGAACCGTTGTCGGTTACGGAAAATATTTTCCTGGGCAATATGATGTATAAAGGGGTGCGTGTAGATTGGAAGGGCATGCGACAAAAAGCTAAAGAACTGATGAATCAGTTAGGTATAACGCTGGATGTAAATGAACCTGTCGCAAATCTGTCAATCGCACAAAAGCAGATGATTGAAATTTGCAAGGCGGTAAACCACAAATGCCGTCTGCTCATAATGGACGAACCTTCTGCAACGCTGACCGAGAAGGAGCAGAAAATCATGTTTGAGACGGTACGCAAGCTGCGCTCAAACGGCGTCACCATAATATATATATCGCACAGACTGGAAGAGATTTTTGACCTTGCCGATAACGTGACAGTGCTGCGCGATGGCAAGCATGTAGCTACGCTGCCTGTTTCCGAGATCGATAAACACGCCTTGATAACGATGATGGTGGGACGGGAGCTGGTCAATGAGTATCCTAAAGAAAAGTTTGAAGTGGGAGAAACAGTACTCGATGTCAAAAATATCAGCCGAAAAGGTGTACTGAATAATATCAGCTTTTCGGTGCATAAGGGTGAACTCATAGGTATAGCCGGCCTGGTCGGCTCAGGCAGAACAGAGCTGATACGCGCGATACTTGGCATTGATAAAGTTGATTCCGGGGAGGTGCTGTTATACGGCAAACCGATTAAGGTAAACGATATTCGGGTTGCTATAAGCCATGGTTTCGGTTTAGTACCGGAGAACAGAAAAAGCCAGGGCCTTGTACAGCTCCTGAGCGTGAGAAAAAACATATGCATGGCCGGCATTGATAAGCTTGTGCATTCAGGCTTTATCAGCAGCAAGCTGGAGAAGCGGTATGGAGAAGAGTATGTCAAAAAGCTGAATGTATCCGTGCCGTCAGTCGAGACGGAGGTGCAGTATCTCTCCGGAGGCAATCAGCAGAAAGTAGTAATAGCAAAATGGTTGTTCAAGGGGAGCGATATAATCTTTTTGGATGAGCCTACGCGTGGTATCGATGTCGGCTCAAAAAGTGAGATATATTTACTGATCAACGATCTTATACGGCAGGGAAAAGTTGTGGTAATGGTCTCATCCGAGCTTCCGGAAATTCTGGGCATGAGCGACAGGATACTCGTTATGCATGAGGGGTCGCTCAAGGGCGAGCTTACGCGAGAAGAAGCTACACAGGAAAAAATACTTGAGTTGTGTGTTTGACGTTCTTTATTTGGATCATATCGCTCAATTGCGGTATAGATAAATAAAAGGGGAGGAAATATCATGAAAAAAAAGAAACTAGTTGCTCTACTACTTACTGTGCTAATGATTTCAAGTGCTTTTGCAGGCTGCGGACAAAGCACGAATAAACCTGCCGCCGCTGAACCTACTGCCACAGCTCAAGCTACTGCCGCCGCAACAACAACTGCCGCACCGGCGGCAACTACAGCTGCCCCGGAAGCGAAGCCATGGGCGGGCAAACGCTTAGGTATTGCACATATCACGTTATACGATGAATGGTGCACACAAGTTAAAAATGAATTTGAAAAACAGGGAGCCGAAGTAGGATTTGCCGAAATAAACGTTCAAGACGGAAATCTTAACGCCGAGACTCAGCAGAAACAGGTCGAGGACTTTATCACAAAGAAGTATGACGCTATCATTATTGACTCGGTCAGTTCGGACGGCATAGTTCCGACACTGGAAGCTGCCGGCGCTGCAGGCATACCGGTATTCGCTTTTGACTCCGGTACATCCTATAAAGATGTTGTTTCATACATTGCATGGGATCATGCGAAAACTGGTGAGCTTGCTGCAAAATGGGTTGTCGATTACGCAAAAAAGAATCTGAACGGAAAAGTCAAGGTTGGTATGCTGGCAATGCTGAATGCTCCTCATACGAGGGTTCGCAGTGAAACATTCCTAAAGACGCTAAATGAAGGACTGGGTGAGGCGAACGTTCAGATCGTCTTTAATCAGGACTTTGGTGAAACACGTGAATCTGCTGCCAACATCGTCAACAACAACATCATGAAACCGATCGACGTCATCTGGTCAGCAGTGGATAATGGCGCTATGGGCGCTGTGAGCGCTCTTCAAACAAATGGCATTAAGGGGACGATAGTTGTTTCTTCCGGTTGTGCCGGAACTGAGCCCTTAAACATGATCAATGACCCTAACGGCTATTATAAGTGCGGTATAGGCGCTCCGTATTCAGCAAGAGATATCGTCACGCTGGTATTGAGTACAGTACAGGATTATTTTTCCGGTAAAACAGTTGAAAAGCAAAAGTACGTAGAGTTTTTCCCAATTGATGCTACAAATATTGGCGAGTATTCAGATCTCTTAACAAAAAAATAACTGAAATGAATTGTGAAAAACACGTATAACATTTAAAATTACGGAAAGCGTCACTGCGTGGTGACGCTTTCTGCAAACAATGAGCCGAAAATAACGCGCTGAAAACCTGCGCAACAAGAGGTACAACCATGGAAAGCAGATACGTAATTTCAGATACTTACAAGAAGCAGTTACTGGACCTGACATGTGATTTGGTTCGCATACCTACGATAAATTTCCCGCCTGACGGTAATGAGAAAGCAGGACAGGAGTATTTAAAGAAGTATCTGAAAGATATGGGGCTTATAATCGATGAGTTTTCACCTGCCGATTTACCGGAATATCCTGACAACCCCGAATTTTTAAAAAGAAACTTTGAGGGGCGCAATGATATATTAGCTGTGTGGAAGGGCACGGGCGGCGGAAAGTCATTGCTTTTGACCGGACATATGGATGTTGTTCCGATTGAACCGCTGCCATGGACGGTAACGCAGCCGTTTGAGCCGCTGGT
The DNA here is from genome assembly GCA_039679375.1 of Clostridiaceae bacterium. Lineage (GTDB taxonomy): Bacteria > Bacillota > Clostridia > Acetivibrionales > DTU013 > JBDKVA01. The sequence continues at coordinate 66,119 of JBDKVA010000037.1, read as the reverse complement.
CAGGGACGGGAGACTGTATGGCAGGGGCAGTGCGGATATGAAAGGCGGTCTTGCATGCGCTGTTACGGCGATAAAAATGCTCAAAGAGAGCGGCTTTGTCCCAAAAGGCGACATAATATTTGAATCTGTTGTGGATGAGGAATACGCCGACTCGAATGGCACTATCGCATCACGTTTAAAAGGAAATAATACGGACTATGCTGTGTTGCTTGAGTTTTCAGGACTTAAGGTAAATCCCGCCTGTCTGGGGGGACTAATATTTAAAATAACTGTTAAAGGTGAAGCAGGGATGCCGTTTACCGGTACAAAGATTGAAAATCCGGCAGTTGGCATAGCAGAAATAATAAAACTATTAGTTGAATACACAGAAAAACGAATAAAGGAAACACCCGTACCTGAACTGTGGAAAAATGCAGCGCAGGGTTTGCAGACAATAATAACGAAGGTAAAAGCCGGTGAGGCATATGAGAGCGGGCAGCTTTCCGTACCCATTGATGCATGGCTGGAGGTAGTTTTGCAGTCATATCCGGGCGAGGCTGCCGATGATCTTGAAGCGGCACTCAAAGAATTTTTATTTGCACGGTTCTCCTGCCCCGGAGCGCTTCATATCGAGCGTGAATATCATTACTGCCGTCCGGGGTATAGCGACCCTGATCATCCCGGCACAAGGCTGCTTGCCGAGTGCGCGGGGCGATATACTGAACATGCGGAGATATGCGGAAGCCTGGCGTCATGCGATTTATTTGCGCTGAATGAAATAGGCGGCATGAATGCCGCTATTTTCGGGCCTGTCGGTGATCATGTGCACGCGCCTGACGAGTGGATGGATATAGAGAGCGTTAACATTTGCGCACAGTCTCTTGCAGACTTTATAGTGGAGTGGTGCGGATAAAGCGAAACGATGAGTAATAAAAGCGGGTAGCTTTTCGACATAAATTATGGAGGTATAGTATGAGAACGACATTTTTTAATGGCAGAGTTGTATCGCCGGAAACAGTTTTCCGCGGTGGCATCGTGGTGGAAGGCAAGCAGATAACCTGTGTATTTAAAGACGATGATTTTGAGAAAACCGGTACGCTGATCGACTGCAAAGGAAATTTTATCAGCCCCGGCTTTGTAGATATCCATGTCCACGGCGCCTACAATGCTCCATTCACCTCGGGCAGCATAGAGGATCTGCAGCGCGGCACAAGATTTCACGCTAAGTACGGAACGACCTCTATTTTACCTACTACGGCGTCATCTTCACATGATGAAGTACTGGCGGCGCTTAAATGTATTAAAAAAGCGATGGAAATGCCAAATGAAGGCGCCCGTATATTGGGCGGACATCTTGAGGGAAACTATATGAATCCCAAATGCGCAGGTGCGCAAAACCCCGATTTTCTGTACGGCGCAGATCCGTCCGAATATATGGAACTGATTGATACGGGTATCGTACGCCGTGTATCTGCTTCTCCGGAGGTCGACGGTGTACTGGATATGGCGCGAAGGCTGGCGCCTCAGGGTATTCTGATGTCCATGGCGCATTCCGACGCAGATTATTCGATTACAATGCAGGCGCTTGATGCGGGATTTACTCATATAACGCATATATATAATGCACAGTCTATGCTCTCGAGCTGTTATTATTACCCGCAGGTAGGCATTTGTGAGACAGCTCTGCTGAATGACGAGGTAACAGTTGAAGCGATATGTGACGGAAGGCATGTCCCGCCGGCGCTTCTGCGGCTAATGTACAAGATCAAGGGTGCAGACAGGATGCACGCCACAACGGATGCAATGCTTTCAGGCGCTCCGGATGGAAGCTTTAAAGGCTTCGGCATGGATTTATTAGTTGAGGATCAGGTGTGCATGCTTGCATCACGAGCGGCATTTGCGGGCAGTGTAGCTACTACCGACCGCCTGGTGCGGACACTTTACAAGGATGCCCAAATACCAATCGCGGATGCGGTGAAGATGATAACTCTGACACCTGCGCGCGAGATCAATGAGCACCATCACATCGGCCGTTTATCCAAAGGTTATGATGCCGATATTAATGTTTTCGATGATAACATCAATATTCTTGCAACAATGATATTGGGGAAAATGTATACTAATAAAATTGCCGGTTAAATGAAGTATAAAATAAATGAGGTGATATAAGTGAATTTATTGTCAACAATCCATGGATCAAACATGGAGCATTACTTTCCAAAGGGCTGGGATCTTGAGAAAATTGATGAGTGCTGTTCGCATGATGCAAAAGAAGTGCTGGACAGACAGCCGTTCTGGGATAAGAAATTTGAGCCTGTTATGGCAGATAACATCACTGAACTTAATGTCATGATGGGACATGAAATTGCACAAACGATAAAAGACGCTAAAGATGCGGGAAAGAAACTGGCGATCATTTTCCCGGTCGGCCCGATGGGCATGTATAAGTGGACGGTTTATTTCCTGAAAGCGTGGAATGTCGACTGCAAACATGTCTGGGGGTTCAATATGGATGAATGGGCTGATTCGGAAGGGAACACCCTGGCGCCGGATAATCCGGGAGCTTTCCAGAATGCTATGCAGGGCGCATTCTACGGACCTCTGGGAGGGCTTACCGTACCAGAGAATCAGCGCAATTTTGCCACACGAAAAAATCTTCCGACCTATGCGGGGAAAATAGCTGCGTTAAAGGCAGAGGGCGCGTTGCTTACTACAGTTTTCGGAATAGGAAGAGACTTTCACATCGCATTTTGGGAGCCACATTTTGCAGAGGAATTTAAATCGGATGAAGAATGGAAAAAGCAGACGCATCGACTGGGAGCCAATCTGCATCCGATGACGGTTGAACAAAATGCGCTTCACAGCTTCAGAAGCAGGACTACACAGGTTCCGGCATTTGCAAATACGATCGGGCCGGGCCTTTTCCTGCAGTCAGATAAAATAATAGGCGGGTGCGATGGTGCTTACGAACGCAGTATGATGTGGCAGGGTATGTCGCTTTGGACAGCCTTGCGCTATGGTCCGTCAATGTGGGTCCCGGCCAGCTACATGCCGACTCTGCCGGGAAAGCTTTTCTTCTTAAAAGAACTTGCAGGACCATTAGTGGCAGATGTGAACTAAGCTTGTTGCAGTAAAGTCAGAATTTAATATTTGATACCGCCGCAGAAAGCCTATTTACTGCAGCGGTATCAAATTATACCCTTAAAGCTATGGTTACGGGTGTGTGACAGGAGGACAAAAAAATGAGGAAGCCTGATTTTAATAACATTCTGAAGGTTCTGCGCTGTGAGGTGCCCGATAGACCTACTCTGTTTGAATATTTTATGAATGTACCGTTATATGAAAGATTGAATAGGGGTAAGCCATTCCCGGAGAAGGATGACTTGCAGCAGCTCATATTTACATTGAAGGCATTTGAGGCAGCCGGCTATGACTATGTTCATACGCTGGCCTCCGATTTCCTTTTCCCCGTCCGGGAGCACTCGCAGAAAAGTACTATCTCATTAAATTCTTCCGCGGTTATAACGGATAGGGATTCTTTTAAAGCATACCCCTGGCCTGACCCTGATGATTTTGATTATTCAAGGCTTGAAAAAATAGCGCCTTATATGCCTGATGGGATGAAAATCATGGCTTCGGCGGATAGCGGCGTCCTGGAGAGCGCTATTGCGCTTGCGGGATTTGATAATCTTTGTCTTATGTTGTATGATGACCCGGATCTTGTACGTGATATTTTTGGAGAAATCGGTTCACGGCTGGTCAGGTATTATGAGATTGCAGCGAAATATGAAACAGTGGGCATGATGATTTCAAATGATGATTGGGGATTTAAATCTCAGACCTTTTTATCCCGTTCGGATATGCAGAAATATGTTTATCCGTGGCACAAAAAAATTACAGATGCTGTTCACAAAAGCGGAAAGCCTGTGGTACTCCATTCATGCGGTAATCTTTCGGAAGTCATGGAGGACATTATAGATTATCTGCACTATGATGGGAAACATTCTTATGAGGATACCATCATGCCTGTTGAAGAATTCTATGAGAAATTCCATGGAAGAATTGCAATTATGGGCGGCATTGATATGAACTTTATGGTTAAATCTGCCCCGGAACAGGTGAAAGAACGCTGCAGGGCCATGCTTAAAAGAGCTGAAGTCCGCGGCGGGTATGCCCTTGGTACCGGAAACAGCGTCCCGGAGTATCTTCCGCAGGAAAATTACCTTGCAATGATTGGGACGGCGATGGAATAATGAAAACGATACGAATTCATGATAAAAATAGTATTCTCTGCGGGGAAATCTACCCGGATTATGGCGGAATGCTCGGGCACCTTCGCTATAGGGGAAAGGATATATTGTACCTGGATGAGCAGATGCTTCCTCTGAGCCCGCTTCTGTCCGGCGGATGCCCTGTGCTTTTCCCGTTTCCGAGCAAGACGGCGGAAGATCACTACCGGCTGAATGGCCGTGATTATTCCATGCCGTTCCATGGTCTGGTTAAATACGGAACATTTGCCTTGGGACAAATTTCTGAAGAAAGCGCATCCATTTATACAACCGGCAATGAAATAACAAAAAAAGAAAATTATCCTTTTGATTTTAAACTGACGCTGACTTATAAAATAGAAAATGAATCTGCACTTCTCATGCAGACATGCGTTGAGAATTTATCAGATACGGACCTGCCGCATTATTTCGGCTGGCACCCCTATTTCTCTGCTTCCGTCAGAGAAAATTTCAAGCTTGCCATGGATTTTGAAAATTATATTGATTATTCGGACGGCCAGTGTCATTTGGCTCCAGCGATGCCTTCTTTCAATAGCCGGACTGATTATCTCTTCAATGGTAAAAAAGGTGACAGTGTGGCGGTCAATAACACGGCGGATGGCTACCGTGTCGTGATGACAATGGATGAACCGTTTAAAGCAATCATAGTATGTACCCGCTTTGATAACTGCATTTGTGTCGAGCCATGGATGGGCCTCCCGGATTCTATTAATTCGGGCCGGTTTGTTCAATGGGTTAAGCCGCATAGCTATAAGGAATACAATGTCAGAATGAAAATAATGGGGATTTAAAAATGACTAACTATCAATACCTTCTGGGCAGAAAAAATTTTGATGTGATGATCGGGGAAAGAGCAATTCCAGAACCGGCAAATAATCAGGTGCTTGTGCGCGTATTGGCCTGCGGTGTGTGCGGAACGGACATTCATATTCTTAAAAATTTTACTGAATATACGCCACTGGGACATGAAATATCGGCTATTGCCGTGAAAACCGGCGCTTCCGTAACGAAGGTACATGCCGGCGATCAGGTTATCGTGGAGGATGTGACATACTGCGGTACATGCGAAAACTGCAAAAACGGACGCATTGATCTTTGCCGTAATATGTACACGCTGCAGGATCAATCAGGCATGGGCGAATATCTTTTGGTACATGAAAATATGCTTGTTCCCGCCAACGGCATTGATCCGGTTGCTGCCTGTCTGACAGAGCCGCTGACCATTTCAGTAACAACTTATCTGGCGGCGCATCTTCCTCCCGAAGGAAACCTTGTGATATTTGGGATAGGTGTTCTGGGCATTATGTGTGCAGCCCTGGCCAGACATTATGGCGCGGGAAAAGTTGTTTGTGTCGGTTCCAATCCCGGCAGCGCAAGGAATGCGAGACGGGAAACAGCTGCTATGGAAATGGGCGCCGATGCTGTATTTTATACATCTGATCCTGACTTTAAGCGAAAAATATCAGAATTGACGAATAAGCGAGCAGATGCAGTTATTGTTACTTCCCCGCCCAAAACGATACCTATGGCAATGGAAGTAGCGGGGTACGGCACGCCGATTGTAACCATAGGTCTGGATATGGGCGCCCAGAGCTCCGTGCAGCTGGACATTGACCGGCTGATATTCAATAAGAATTCAATTATACCGGTGTTCGGGGAGCCGGAAAGAAGGTTTCCGCTCAGCCTGAAGCTGCTCAGAAACAAGATCATTGATGCGGACAAGCTGATAACGGATCGATTTTCTATCAACACGGCAGCGTCTTCATTGAAAAATATTTTTTCGGAGGATAAGGGCGTCATTAAAGCAGTCCTCGTAAACAAGTCTTAGGAGTCTGCATACATTAGGTTCCGAGCAGATCCCGGTATTTTAAATGAAGGGGTTGGTTTTCGGCGTGGCTATTATTACGGACAGGTTTTCATCAGAATGCATATATCAGGAGGCAAGAACGAAAGGCGTCAGTCTGGCAATGCTGGGCACCTCCAGTGAGTGGAATTCGGAAGCAATACTTTTGGCCTGCAAGAGGTTTGGCGAAAAGCATCATATAAAGCATGTGCCGGTCATCGTCGGAGTAACCGGTTCCTACCGGTATATGGCGCAAAGCATGCGATCTACCTACAGTCATGATCTCAAGACGGGTTTTAAAATGCTTATGAATGATTTATATCTGCTGGCAGGCGACAAAGAATCGCCATATTATGACATACTTGTACTTCCGCAGCTGGATCACGGCGATCCGGTGAAGGATAAATGGATTTTTACAGAAGGCATCGAATACCTGTCTGCCGTTATGTTTGATTGTCAGAGCTACCCTTATGGGGAAAATCTGGATATGACGCGGGCTTATGTGGAAGAATACGGAGGCCGGGTCATGATCGAGGCGGCTATTGAGGAGGTTTCCGTTGAAGGAGGCCATGGCGGCGCATATGACTGCAATAAGAACGACGGGCAATATATTAAAAGGGCAGCGGACTATGTAAAAAGAACAGGCATTGATTTTCTTGTGGCGGATTTGGGAACAGAACAGCAATCCAGCTCACGGACGTCAAGATATTTTGGGGACCGGGCACGAAGCCTGACGCAGGCTCTGGGTAAAAAAATGCTTGTGCTGCATGGCGCTTCGGCGCTGCAGGAGGATCGGCTTTCCGAAGTGGCGGATGACGGCATTCTCAAAGTCAACATGTGGACGCGTATTGCCAGAGAATCGGGTAAATATGCCGCCCATAAAATTGCGGAAAGAATGGCCGCAATTGAGAAAAATGATTTTGAAGCGGCAGAATCACGGCATTATATGAACGACAATTTGGAATACGCCGTTGGTATTATGGAAAAATTGCTTGGCGATCTGAAATATGATCGGTTTGCATGACAGCATTAATGCAGAAGGATGAAATTTATGAACAGAAAAGGAATAGCCGTTGCCGGCAACATAATTATTGATTACCATAAGGAAATTGACACCTATCCGTGTCCTTCAACGCTGACTACGATACGCCGTGTAACCTCGACACCGGGGGGTTCGGTGTGCAACTGCGGCATTGATCTGGCGAGAATCGATCCGAAGCTGCCAATCCATGTGATTGGGATTGCGGGTAAAGATGCGGCAGGAGACGAGGTGCTGGGCAGCCTGAGAGCTTATCCGAATATCGATTGCCGCCGTGTTGCCAGACTTGGCGAGACTTCATTTACCGATGTGCTGGAGGATAGTACAAACCACACACGGACATTCTTCCAATTCCGCGGCGCAAACAGCCTGCTGAATGCTGATTATTTTGATTTCAGCAATCTTGAAGTGGATATCCTGAATGTCGGATATATTTTGTTATTGGATGGAATGGATGCCAGGGATACAGCATACGGCACGGTGCTGGCAAGAGTTCTGCACGATGCACAGCAGCATGGAATCGCGACGTCTATTGACGTGGTAAGCGAAGAGTCAGACCGATATGCACAATTGGTTCCGCCTGCGCTTCGCTACACCGATTATTGCATTATTAATGAACTGGAGGCATCACGTACCAGCGGAATTACAATCCGTGACAATAAAGGTGCTTTGCAGGTGAAGCAGGTGCGGAAGGTTTGTGAGCGGCTGCGGGAAATGGGTGTTAAGCGCTGGGTGGTGATCCATTCCAGGGAAGGCGCATTTGGTCTGGACGAAGAAGGAAATTGGGTAGTACTGTCTGCGCTTGATGTACCGAGGGAGCTCATCAAGGGAACAACGGGCGCCGGAGATGCTTTTCTTGCCGGTACGCTTTACGGCGCTTACAGCGGGAATACCATGCGAAAAGCTATTGAACTGGGGCTGGCGGCTTCGGGTGCTTCATTGCTGCATTTAAGCGCAACGGAAGGCGTAAAGACGGAGGCCGGGCTGCGTGGCTTCTACAAAAATACACCTGACGAAAGCCGTCCCGAGCTGAACGAATAGATATTGATAGAGGATAAAAAAATATTTCGCTGTAGTATTGGACAAAACACATCTGCATATAAATAGAATGAATTGAAATGCATAATACCTATTATGCATTTTTTTCTACATGTTACTGCGAGAGCGCAGCGACACCGCAATCGCGCGCGGAGGTGTTTTTTGTTGAAGAGAATCAAGCTATCTGCAATTATTTTCATGGCTGTGCTATTTGTGTTGTCAGTAACACAAATACTGATTGATACATGGGCCGGCGGCATATCGGCAAACATAGGCTCGGATGAAGATTCACACAGAACGAAAAAGGTTTATTCCATTTTTATTGAAATAGAGGATAAAACCTTATACCTGCTGGAGAATGGGAGATGCATAAAGGAATATACCATTGCATCAGGAAAGTCCGGTTATCCGTCGCCTCTTGGCCGCTGGACTATTGTTGAAAAGGGCGATTGGGGAGAAGGTTTCGGCGGAAGATGGCTCGGTCTTGACGTACCCTGGGGGATATATGGCATTCACGGTACGATATTTAACGAATCCATCGGTTCAGCCGCCAGCAAGGGCTGCATCCGTATGTTCAGCGACGACGTCGCGGAGTTGTACGGGCTTGTCACTATCGGTACCGAGGTGACAATTGTAAACGGGCAATTTGGTCCGTTCGGCCGTGGCTTTGACGAAATCAATCCCGGCGACAGGGGCGCGGATGTGCTCGCCATACAGCAGCGGCTCAAGCAGCTGGGATATTACGACGGTGAGCTGGACGGTATATACGAGGATAGCCTGAAAAAAGCGGTGCATTCCTTTCAGCGCGCCAATAAACTGAAGGCGCAGAATACTATCACGCGGGAGACTTGGCTGAAGATGGGCTTCAGGGAGTTTGAGTAAGCCTCCATCCCGGTTTCTTGAAGTGAATTTTCCTTATATGTGCCGGAATGGAGGCCTTTGTTTATAAATTGTTGATTTCCTTGCAATAGTGGCAGGCTACGAAGTGATCAGGTTTTACCTCATCAAATGAGGGGGATTGCTCGAAGCACTTATCTTTTGCATATTCGCAGCGGACGGCAAAACGGCAGCCCGGTTTGGGGTTAACAGGAGAAGATATTTCTCCCTTAAGCAGCTTGCGCTCCTTTTTTATCCCGACCTTGGGAATGGGCACTGCCGCGAGCAGCGCCTTTGTGTATGGGTGCAAACGCTCCAGGAACATCTCCTGGGAGCTTGCCATTTCAACCATATTACCCATATACATAACAAGGATGGAGTCTGATACATGCTTTACAACAGCCAAATTATGAGTAATAAACAGGTAGGTCAGACCCATTTCCTCCTGAAGATCTTGCATTAGATTCAATATCTGTGCCTGTATGGAAACATCAAGTGCCGATACCGGCTCATCGCATACTATTAATTTGGGATTCAGTGAAAGTGCCCGGGCTACGCCGATACGCTGTCTGCGGCCGCCGTCCAGCTCGTGGGGATAGGAGCCGGCGAACCTTTTAGCCAATCCGACAATCTCCATCAGGCGGCTTACTTCCTGGTTCAGCTTAGTTCTGCCCAAACATTTATGATAAATTTTCAGAGGCTCCGCAATAATTTCGCTGACGGACATACGCGGGTCCAGCGAAGAGAAAGGGTCCTGGAAGATCATCTGCATATCCTGGCGCATTGTTTTTAGTTGTTTGGCATTCAGATCGCTGATGTCCTTTCCCTCAAAGAAAATCTGGCCGTCGGTACGCTCAAGCAAGTGTATGGTTGTCCTTCCCAGCGTTGATTTACCGCAGCCGGACTCACCGACGATTCCAAGCGTTTTCCCTTTTTCCACCTTGAAGGAAACATCATCTACCGCATGAAGATAACCCTTTGGTGTTTTAAAATATTTTTTTAGATTTTTGACTTCTATTAGTGTACTCATAACCCCTCCATCAATTTCCGCATTTTAGGCATTTAACCAGATGGCCGGGTTCTGCCTCAACAACCGGAATTTTTCCACGACGGCACGCGTCGGAAGCATTAGGACATCTTGGAGCAAAGTAGCAGCCATCCGGCAAATTGCTTGGGTCGGACATCATGCCTTGTATAGGCTTGAGCCGGCGGACGTTCTCATCGAAATTGGGAATTGACTGAAACAGCCCGATGGTATAGGGATGCTTTGTATTGTTGTAAATATGCTCCAGCGTTCCGTATTCTACAATTTCGCCGGCATACATGATGGCAGCCTTCTGGCACACTTCCGTAACAACGCCCAGATCATGGGTAATGAGCAGCAGGGAAGTGTTCATTTCCTTTTGGAGCTTTTGTATCAGGTTGAGCACTTGGGCCTGAATGGTTACGTCCAGCGCCGTAGTCGGCTCGTCCGCGATCAGTAAAGCGGGGTGGCAGGCTAAAGCGATCGCGATGACGATACGCTGCTTCATACCGCCGGAGAACTGATGGGGATAATCTGCAAACCGCTCGGCGGAAATACCCACCTTCTCCATAATTTCAGCGGCCTTTATGTTGGCCTGGGCTTTGGAAATGTTTTCATGAAGACGGATGCCTTCGGCAATTTGCTCGCCCACGCCGAAGACCGGATTAAGCGCGGTCATAGGATCCTGGAAAATCATCGATATCTTGTTACCGCGTATTTTCTTCATGGCCTGATTTGACATCCTGTTAAGATCTTCTCCGTCAAACAGTATTTTGCCTGAGATGATTTTTCCCGGAGGATTCGGTATGATCTGCATAATACTATAAGCTGTTGTAGTTTTTCCGGCGCCTGTTTCACCGACAAGTCCAAGGGCTTCACCTTTTTCGATCTTCAGTGAGATGCCGTTTACAGCTCTTACGACAGTTTTGCCGGTAATATAATGTACTACCAGATTCTCGATATTCAGCAAAGATTTGTTATTTTCCTGCATGTATTGGCACCTCCTTATTTCTTAAGTCTTGGATCCATTGCATCACGAAGTCCGTCACCAAGTATATTGAAAGAAAACACAGTAATCATAATCATTAATCCCGGGAATGTAACTACATGCCAGTAGCGGCGGATCAAAGCGCGGCCTGCGGAGAGCATCGAACCCCATTCCGGGGTGGGCGGCATGATGCCGAGACCTATGAAGCTCAAACCGGCGGCGGCGGTTATTGCGGCGCCGACACTCATTGTCGCCTGTACGATAATGGGCGCCAGACAGTTTGGAAGGATATGGCGGAAGATAATATAAATATTGCCTGCTCCGACAGATCTGGCTGCTTCAATGAACTCCTGCCCCTTTATCGACATGATGGACGCCCTTACCAAACGGGCATAATTCGGTATCGTACCGATACCGACCGCAATCATGACATTGCCAAGCCCCGAACCCAGCATAGCCGCAATGGATATGGCCAGCATCATGCTTGGAATGGCCTGTATAATATCAATAAACCTCATTAATGCATTATCGGTTACATTGCCGTAATATCCGGAAATGCATCCGATCAGGGTGCCAATCAGACACGAAAACGTGACAGAAACGGCGGCTACCATAATAGACGGTCTGGCTCCGTAGATGATACGGCTCAGGATATCTCTGCCGTAATCGTCGGTGCCGAAAGGAAATTCCAAGCAGGGAAGCAGGAGCTTCCTTTTCAGATCCTGGTCGTCCGGACCGTATGGCGCCAACTTTTCTGCGAATATGGCGCAAAGGACAAGAATTACAATGATAAACAGGCATACGATAGCCGGTTTGTTTTTTAAAAAGCGTTCCAGCACGTCCTTAAACTGACTTTTCTTTTTGCCGAATTTTTCATTTGGTTCAATTACCGTATCTTCATATGCATTAAGCCTGCTCACCGGTTTTCGCCCCCTTAACGAAAGAAATTCTGTTTTTCCTTGACCGTATATACTGGGATCGAATTCTGGGATCCGCAAACGCATATAAAATATCGACAATCAGGTTTACAACGGACATGGAGAAGGCAATCAAAAGAACGCCTCCCTGAACTATGGGGAAATTTCTCTGCTTGATTGCGTCCACCATCAGCTTTCCGAGGCCCGGTACGGAAAATACGGATTCGGCCAGCACGGCGCCTCCCAAAAGGCGGCTGACGGTAAGGCCGATAGCGGTAATAACCGGTATAAGCGCATTTTTCAATGCATGCCTGAAAACGATAGCAGATTCGCCAAGTCCTTTGGAACGGGCTGTTCTGATATAATCCTGACGGATGACCTCCAGCATGCTGGAACGCGTCATACGGGTAAGCTGAGCCACGCCGACGCAGGAAAGCGTGATTGTGGGAAGAATCCAGCTGGCGGCGGTGTTGAAGCCGGATGGCGGCAGCCAGCGGAGATTTACTGCAAATACGATTATGAGCATCATTCCAAGCCAGAAGTTTGGCATCGAAACGCCAACCAGCGCTAGTGCGGTAGTAATTTTATCGATAATTGAATACTGTTTGGTTGCTGAAATGATACCGAATATTATTCCGAGGATTGCGGCCAGAAACGAAGAGAAAACTGCAAGTTTTATAGTGGTGGGAAAATACGTAAGCAATTCTTTGGTAACCGAGAGCCTGGTTGTATAGGATGTGCCCAGATCGCCTTTGGTAATAATATTCTTAATATAGTTGCCATACTGCATTAAAAACGGCTCGTTCAGATGCAGCTGCTCACGCAGGAGTTCTCTTTGCTGAACTGTGGCGGAATCCCCGAGGATCATATCGGCGGCGTCTCCGGGAGTAAAGTAAAGCATTGTGAAAATAATGAATGTTACGCCTAGTAAGACCGGTATCATCATTATTAACCGCCGAACAACAAATTTTATCATGTTTATCCTCCATTGGTCTTACATAAATTTCAACTTTACTTACAGCAATCTCCCTCCGCTGAAGAAGAGCCGGAGGGAGATTGTGTTAAAGCAGGTTAATTTTCGTAGACAACGACGCTTTTAACGCCCGACTCTATCAGAGGATGCGGTACATAGCCCTCCACGTTGTTGCTTTCGACAACAAGGGTATCTTTCACAAACAGCGGGAAGCTGATGGCTTTGTTCCATATATAATCGGAGATTTCGTAATACTTATCGGCTCTTGCCTTCTCGTCGTATATCTGCTTTGCGTCTTTTATCATTTTGTCAAGGTTGGTGTCATTTGAGTTTATTTTATCCTTAAATGCTGAATCATAAATGACCAGGGTGTTGTCTGCGGATGCCATGTTGCCCGTGCGGATGCCGGTCTGCAGTTTGCCGCCCTGCGCCAGATACGGAGCAATTTCAGAGGTTGTAATATTGGCCGTAACGCCGATCTGTTTCCACATGTTCTGTACGGCTTCGGAGATAGAGATGATTTCCTGTACAGGCTGACAGAGGAATTCCACAGTCAGGCCGTTCGGATAACCGGCCTCTGCAAGCAGCTGTTTTGCCTTTGCAACATCATAGCCCTTATCGGTGTATTCCTTGGAGTATACGTTCTTCTTTGGCAAAATTCCGTTCATGGGAGAGGCAGTATCGCCATAAAGAGCCTTTGTCAGCGTTGCCTTGTCGATAGCATAGCAAAGCGCCTCTCTGAGTTTCTGGTTCTTATCGCCGCCTACAACACTGTCCTGCATGTTGAAGGTGATAACATAATAGCTGTAGCCGGGTGTGGAAACAAGATTCATGTCTTTCGAACCCTTAACTGTTTCGACATCTGAAGGTAAAATGGAATACGCCATATCGGCAGCTCCCGTTTCGACCTCTATGACACGTCCTGAGCTTTCGGAGATGATCTTATAAACAAGGTTTTTTGTCTTTGCCTTTTCACCGAAATAACCGTCGAACCTTTCAAGCCTTAACTCTGACCCGGAAACCCAGCTTACGAATTTATACGGACCTGTGCCGATAGGAGCGCGGGCATATGCTTCGCGGCCCATTTTCTCATAAGCGCTCTTGCAGATGATGGTTCCGCGCTGAGTGGCGAGCAGTTCAAGGAAGCTGGCGAACGGATATTTAAGAGCGACATCAATTGTCTGATCATCGACAACCTTCGTCTTCTCCATGTCAAGCGGTGCATAGTGGCTGACGCACGCCGGTTCTTTTGAGGCAAGCTCGAAGGTATAGCGTACATCTTCGGCTGTGAATTTTTCACCGTTGTGGAATAAGACGTCCTTTTTCAGATGGAAACGCCAGGTCAGGTCATCGGGGCGTTCCCAGCTCTCTGCCAGGTCGGGGACGATTTTGCCGTCGGCGTCCTGTACTACCAGATGACTGAAAATATCATGGCACATAATGGTAGTATTATACTTGATGGTTTGCTGCGGAAGAAGCGTCGGAGGTTCTGCGTCAATTGCAATAGTCAGCGTATCCTTTGTCTTGCGTTCCGGAGCTGTAGTATTGCTGGGTGTGCCGGTGCTTGTGCTGCCGGTGTTGTTAGCAGTACCGGTCTTGTCGGTGTTGTCTTTCGATGAGGAACCTGAACAGCCTGCCAGTGATATTGCCATTGCCAATACGAGTACAAAAACAGTAATTCTTGTCCATCTTGTGGTTCGCTTCATAACAATCCTTCTTTCCTCACTTTATTTTTTATATATTTTTGATACATGCTAAATTTGACATTATACATAAATACTACACAAAAACAAAGAAAGATAATTGTAAAAAAACTAATATGCTATTTGCTTTTTCACTTACAAAGAAGGCATCTTTCAGCTTCGGGTCTTGCCATATCACAATTGTAGCACAGAATCAATAAAAAAAATAATGGCATATTTTAATTTACAATATCAATTTTTGCGCTATTTTATAAAGTTTCCAGCAGGGCGTCAAACTATCTGTGAGGGTTTGACACGAGGTAATCAACCTCCTGCACATAGTGCTCGAACCAGATGTAGTGAAGGTTCTTGCCGGGTTTTGTCAGGAGCGAGTGATCAAGTCCTGCAGGGACATAACTAAAATCACCGGATTTCTGATCAATGCTTTCTCCGTCGACAGTGAGCGTCAGCTCGGTGTCGCCATAGAGAACGTTCCATTGGGCAACGGCCGGATGCCCGATCTCAGAGGTGCCCTCGATGGTGCCATCTTTCTCACCGTTTGCTTCAGCTACGCCCATAAGCACGCGGCAAAGCCGTTTGGTAGGAATGACCGAGAAGCTTTTACTATTGGCCGTCTTGCAGTCTTGACAATACTCGACACATTCCGACAGCGGCTGGAAGAACGGAACCGCCAGATGAAAAGCATCATATCTCTTCAGGTCGTGAACAGTCTGTTCTACCACGAACATTGTATAGACCATGTCTGTAGCGGCATGTATTGCAAAGGTAGATGCCGGATCGGCCACATAGAAGGATACCTCGTTGACGGCGTAAGCCCGGTCCGGAGTGATGATGGCGCCCTTGCCATCGGTCAGGCAGAAGATTTGCAGTGTTTTGGGATAGATTTCCGGTGTAACGGCACGGCCGGATTTGAGCGCGCAGCGATAAGCATGAACACCTCCTTTATATGTACCGGCCAACATTTCTGTTTGGGCAAAACCATTTTTGAACTTCAGTACAATATCTTCCTTGTTTACGTGTGCAATTGCCATAACAATTACCTCCTTATGCTTGTTTTCTAATATCTTCCGTATTTCTGGACTGCATACATGGCGGCGCGGACACTTGTCAGTTTTGTGCCGAAATTGACCGATCCGGCCGCATCTATATTTAATCCCCGTGTACCAAGTGCCTTTGCCATTTCACAGTCCCGCCTTATTTCAGCAATAATCTGTTCCTCATTGTTGGATAGCAGCGTCATGGGATGAAGGCAGCCGTCTACACGGGTATGCGGCATATATTTCCTGATCTGGTCCAGCAGGACTGTCGGACCGAAATTGACCGCCGTAAAATCCAGCCTTCCCAGAACCGGCAAAAGATGACCCATAGCAGAGTCGGAATGCTGATACCGGCAGTCCACTTCTGGGTCGGGGCAGGTATAATCAAATACCATTTTCAGAACCGGATACGCGTATTCCTCATACAATTCCGCTGTCAGCATACAGCAGTTGTCGTCATTAAAGCGGTAACCCCAATGCTTCGACTTCATCTTTTCCTCGCCGGCTTCCTGTTCCATGATCCTCACATAGCCCATAAGCACATCGGAAATGGTATTGAAGAAACGGTGGGCGAGTTCCGGTTCATCATACATTAAGTAGATAATATTTTCTATTCCGTAAATGGACATGGCAAGAGTCACCGGTCCGCGTACGCGCCTGCCGTACCAGTACGGATCAGGTGTTTCTCCCGTTTGCTCAAAGATGCGCTTTTTTTCGCTGCCCCAGTTTGCAGGCAGGATAAAGCTGCGCAGATCCGTCCGGTCCACATTATCAAGCATCTTCTCAAGCTGTTCCGGCGTCTTTATATCGCTTTCCAGCCAGTAGACGCCGTTTTTGTATACATAACGTCCGCCAAACACTTCGCCATGCAGCCGTACCGCAGGAAATTTCTGATAAGGTTTCGGATATTCTTCACTCAGGATACGTTTGCCGATGATCTTTTCAGCTTTATCATTATAACGGCAGCAGTATTCGCGCATCAGCTCAGGCGGATTGTCCCCCCATGGCTCACCCGGCACGCCAAGCTCGGAAAACACACACTCGGGCAGAACATTGAGTCCGAATGCGACTTGCGGTGCTCCTTCATAAAAGCAGTTGTTCAGATGAGACAGTTCATCATCCTTCCAGAATTGCTCAATATCAAAATCATATGACTTCTCGTTCATTTGACAGCCTCCTCCGCATGCGGACCGGCCTATTTGCGATGCGCCCGTTTTAAACTTTCCGCAGTGCAGCATATTGATTATATAGGGGGGAAGTTATTAAAACATTGCACTGCCGGATAAGATTCGTGACGCATCGCAAACAGCCTGGGCCGCATTGCTATTTACTTTATTAAAAAAATAATATATATTTAGTATACCGTTTTTTCTATATCATAAGGAAAGGGAGTTGTACCATGAATCTGGAAGATATTGAAATCTTTCTTTCAACTGCCCGGACAAAAAATATTTCCAAAACGGCAACCGATATGTATATGTCTCAATCCACCCTCAGCCACCGGCTGATCACTCTTGAAAAAGAGCTCGGGATCACGCTGTTTAACAGGAGCAAGGGCAAACGGATCATGGAACTGACCCAGCAGGGAAAAGATTTTATCAGTGTTGCCGAGCAATGGATCGTGCTATGGAATGAAACCAAGCGCATACGCGATCGCGGTAATCGGATCAGTTTTTCCATCGGCGCTGTGGCAAGCCTCAGCCAGCATTTGTTCATGCCTATTTATAAGCGTTTGCAGGAGCATAATGAGCCCTCTGTGGACCTGAGTATAAAATCCGTCACGTCCAACTCTCTTTATTCCTCCATTGAGAATTATGAGTTTGATATCGGCTTTGCCGTAATGCCCTCCTTTCATAACAGTATTTCAAGCTGCGCCATTTTCACTGAAAATATGGTGCTTGTACGATTTGGCGGAGGAAAGCCCGGACAGCCGTATTTCGGCGAAGAGGTAAATCCGGCGGACCTGAACCCGGACAACGAGGTGTTTCTCAACTTCCATCCCAATTATACCCACTGGCGCAACTGCACATGGGAGGGCGTTTCTACCCCCAGGATCGCCGCCAATGATACCAACCTTGTGATACCTTTCCTGCAGCAGCCGGAAGCGTGGGTAATCATGGCAATGTCGGTTGCATTGTCTTTTGCCGGACAGCTGCCGCTGACCATCAACAGACTGAAGAATCCGCCGCCGGACCGTATTTGTTATATGCTGACCCATCATCTTTCAAGGCCCAGCAAGCAGGAAGTGTATACTTTGTTTTCCGATTATCTTGGCGAATTACTGAAGGAGTCTCAGGAAAAAGGTATACTTACTATCCTGCCGAAATAAAAGGTTTTTGGATTTAAATTTTTCAATGTTCATGGAACATATTAATATCACTCTTCTTGCTATTTTTTCAAGGAAGCAGACCTGCTTTTTCTGCATTTCTCCGTTGCCTCTTTTTCCAATACGAGTATGCCGTCTGCGTTTCTTACAATGACTACGCCATAATACTCCAGTGCCTTTTCTACCGAGACATATTCGTCCAGCACATCATCCAGAACCTTATCAGCAGGGCGTTTTAACGGATTGCCATAGCCTCCGGCGCCGGGGGTCAGTGCTACTAGTATTTCGCCTTTCTTCATTAGATTGCCGGTACTCTTGGAGGGCATCCGTGTTTCTATGCCGCCGTACCTGCGGTAGAATGCGCCCGTTGCGCCGTCCATACCGCCATCCAGCCCGTAGGGAGCATATTTTTGACGATCGCCGGTGGCTTTGCAGGATATGTCGTTGCGCATTATTTCAAATTCACGGTGAATGCCAAGGCCGCCGCGGAATTCGCCGGCTCCGCCTGAATCACAGCGCAGGCCGTATTTCTTGATTGTAATGATCGGGAACTCTGTTTCCATTGCTTCGATAGGCATATTGGAGGTGTTGGTCATATGAACCTGTACGGCACTGAGGCCGTCGGCATGACGGCTGGCGCCGGAGCCTCCGGCAATCGCTTCGTGGCAGATAATTGAGCTTCCCGGGTGGTTTGGGTCGTCGCATGTGAACACCGTGGTCTGGCAGGTGCTGTTGCAGCCGGCCAGGACACGATCCCGTGTTACATCCGCCAATGCGCCGAAAATCACATCCGGCAATCTCTGCGCCGAATTGATGGTAAGCCCGAGCGGAGCGGGATCCATGGGGTTGACCAGGGAGCCTTTGGAGCTGACTACGCTGAATACGCGGAAAATACCGTAGTTTGCAGGAATATCCGCGCCGAACAATACCTTGAGCGAGTAATAACAACAAGCCAGCAGAGTATTATAGGAAATATTGAGGGGCGACTTGATCTGCTTGCATGTGCGGGAGAAATCGAATTCGATAGAATCGCCCTTTACATGTATATCCACTCCGACCTGCAATGCTTCCGGATGGTTTTCACCGCCGTCGTCTATGAAATCGGTATAGGAATAAGTCCCGTCAGGTACTGCGGCAATTGCAGCGCGAAGGCGCCGTTCGGAATAATTTTTCAATTCATTCATGCAGGAGATCAGATTCTCACCATACTTGGCATAAGCTTCCCTCATCCTGCGGGCGCCCACGTGATTGGAGGATATCTGGGCCGTCAGGTCGCCCAGACGTTCCGTACGCGTACGTGTATTGCCGAGAATTAACTGCAGCACGCCGTCCTCAATTTTCCCTTCACGAAGGATACGTATGACAGGTATACGGATGCCCTCCTGAAAGAGACTGTTTGCATAGCTGGAGGTGCTGCCGGGCACCATGCCTCCTATATCGGAATGGTGCGCCATATTGACAATCCAGCCGATAATGTGGCCACCGCCAACGCGGTCGCCGTTGATATGACCGCCGCCGAACACCGGCTCTGCTACGACAATATCCGGTAAATGGTTGCCGCCGCCGTTGTATGGGTCGTTGCCAATGAACATATCTCCGGGAAGGATGCTTTCAACGGGATATTTACTGTAAATATAGGGTATGAAAGTAAGGAATGCATTCAGATGCATCGGCAGGTAGTCCGCCTGCGCCACCAGTTCGCCGTCCGGTCCTAAAACAGCGGAGGATACGTCGCGCCGTTCCTTTATATTGGTAGAATAGGCGCTTTTGATGATTGAAAGGCAGGTCTCCTCTGCGATTGAAAGCATCAGGTTGCCCACGATTTCTACTGTTACCGAATCGACCTTATATTCACTTTGCTTCATACTGCCCGCCTGTTCATATATAGCATGCAAATTGCGGAAAGCATCGGTCTTTACTTTCCAGTGGGGCGGAATGACCGTAGTGGTATCCATCTGATCAATGATCATCGGACCATGCGCCGTGCAGCCGGGAACGAAGGAATCACGGTTATAAACAGGCGTATTTATATATTCCTTCTCGCCGCAGAAAAGTACTTTACGGAACTCGATGGGTTCTGGCAATATTGCGTCCGGATTCTCCGGCTCAGCTTTCAGGTCGGGTTTTTCGACCTCGCCGACGGCGGATACCCGATAGTTAACAAACTGTACGTTAAAAGCTTTATTGCTGTAGCCATAGTTTTTTTCGTGAGCTGCATGGAAATCATCCAGCACCCTTGCCAGCGATTCCTTCGTCAATTCCGAACCAGGCAGCATAACGTTGATCTCGTAATTCTGGCGTTCATAGCGGGCGTCTACGGAAAGAATAAAGCTGCGCTTTACACCGGTAATGCCTTCTTTATCCAGTAAAGCTCCGCCTTCCTCAATCATCTCATTGAAGATACTATTGATAGCGGACAAGTTTTCAGGTTTGGCGAGCATGATGTTGGAACGGCTGAGGTCGAATTTGGTATCCGCCATCAACAGTCCAAGCGAGCACAGCGTACCGGGAGCCAATGGGATGAGCACTTCACGGATGCCTATTTCTTCCGCCACCTCACAAGCGTGGAGCGGACCGGCGCCGCCGAATGCCATCAGCACAAATTCGCGCACATCGTAGCCGCGTTCGACTGATACTACGCGAATTGCTCGTATCATATTTGAATTGACAACCGATATGATGCCGGTAGCCGCTTCCTTCATATCAAGCGCGGATTTATCGCATATTTCCTGTTTTATCGCCTGCTCTGCAAGGCCAAGGTGAACATCCATACGTCCGCCCAATATCTTCTTCTGGTTCAATTTGCCCAGAAAAATATTGGCGTCCGTGACCGTCGGACACGCGCCGCCCCGGTTATAGCACGCAGGTCCGGGAAGCGCGCCTGCGCTGCCGGGTCCGACCTTCATAGCGCCGCCCTCATCGATATGGGCGATGCTGCCGCCGCCTGCGCCAATGGTAATAATATCGATCATCGGGATCCGGGCCGGATGTCCCTCGATCAGCCGTTCGTTTGAAAGCTGCGGCTTACCTTCGCTGATAAGGCTTATATCCGCGCTCGTGCCGCCCATGTCAAACGTGATTATATTTTTAATGCCGCAAAGTCCTCCCATGTAAGCCGCGCCGACAACACCGGCAGACGGGCCCGAAACAGCTGTTTTAATTGGGCAGTCAACGGTTTCGGAAATGGAGATGATACTTCCGTTTGATTGGGTTACATAGGGTTTTACGGTAACTCCAATATCTTTAACCGATTGTTCAAAGTTGCGTACATATTTTTTCATGACCGAGCCAAGATAAGCGTTCAGAACGGTGGTGCTCATCCGGGAAAACTCACGGAATTCATGTACCAGCTCATGCGAGGCAGATACGTAAGCCTCGGGATAACACTCCTGCACCAGTTCCTTGATTCGCTTTTCATGCGCAGGGTTCATGAAGGAAAACAGAGTGCATATTGCGATGGATTCAGCTTTATGCTGTTTAAGATATTCGATTGCTCTCCGGACTGCATCCTCATCCAGCGGTGTTTTTACACTGCCGTCATACAGAATGCGCTCCGGCACCTCGCATTTAAGCCCGTGAGGCAGTATGCTCTGTGCCTTCGGACGGAGCAGGTCATAGAGGTTGGGCCGCTTTTGCCAGCCGATCTCCAGCATATCCTTGAAGCCCTCGGTGGTAATCAGACCTACTCGGGACCCCTTTTTTTCAATTAAAGCATTCGTGGCAACCGTAGTGCCGTGTGCCAGATACGATATTTCCTCCGGGCCGATGCCCAATAGCTGCATCACTTCAATGATACCTTCCACAATGGCGCGTGACGGATCACCTGGTGTGGAACTGAGCTTGTAGTTGAAGATCCTTTCTGTTTCGGTATCAAATATCGACAAGTCGGTAAAGGTACCGCCAACATCTACGCCAAACATATAACTCATAACAATTCACCTTTCTTATGTATAAGACATTTTTAATTACGGAGACAACATGTGTGTAAAGCCCATTTGCAGAATGTGTTATTTTATCAGAAGAAAACACATCAGCCGATGAAGCCGTTTTTCTTCAGCCATGATACATTTTTCTGCGTTGCGCTGTCCGGATCCCTCAGGTACCGTTTGTCATTAATCTCGAACGATAAATATCCATGATACCCGTGCTGCCGGATTTGTTTCAGGTAATCTACCATCGGAAACGTCCCATCACCCAGCGCCACATGCATACCGGGACCATCGGTAAAATGGATGTATGCCAGATTCTCCCCCAAATTGGCAAAATAGGAATCAACGCTCTCACCCATAAAATTCATTACACCAATATCCATCATGCTCTTTAAGTTTGGCGAGCCCACTTCAGCAATCATTTTTGCCGACTGTTCACTTGTATTTATGACATTGGAGGTGGTAGGCGTAAGAGGCTCGATCATCAATATGATGTTGTGTGCCTGTGCATGCTCAGCCAGCTCTTCCAATGCCTCGCGGCACAGATACCACCGCGCTTCATGCGGCTGGTTCTGATAACCGAAGCCGGGAGAGATCAGCATTGTTGCCGCGCCCAGTTTTTCTGCAGTCTCTATGCTCTTTTTTGCCATCCGGATGCTGCGGCTGCGGGCTGTTTTTTCATCGATCGAGATACTGACAGGGTATGCACCCTGTGCAGGCGTATAGCTCACAATATTAAGCCCACGCTGACGGCAGCCGGCGGTCACGCGCCCGATCAATTCATCGTCCACATCCTCTATGTAGAAATGAGGTAATGCGCCAAACAATTCAATATTTGCAAATCCAAAACGTTTTACGGAATCCAGAAAATATTCGACAGGATACCTGACATAATGGCAATTCATTATCGCATAGGAACAGCCAGCTGCCTCGGGACTGTGAAGTACATTTTCCAAGAGCTTCTCCCTCCTTTTGATTGGCTTTTGCCGAAAGCTTTTATATAAAAACCGGACACGGATTCTCCGGATTTCCGGTTATCAGGATAACCGGCCTCCGGACATATTAATTGAATGAAATTTTCTAAACGCCTGTCTTCGCAAACATCATAGAATCACTGCTGTTTGCGCAGCCATTCGTCAAGAAGATCAGTTCATTCAATATAGATGCGTTTTTTCTTGTGACAGGTAAATTGTAGCATGGTTATTTTAAAATGAAAAACACCAAATTTTAATTTATATTATCTATGTTTACACTATTTAATTTATGGTGTATGCTTTTTTACAGCATTGTACGGAATCAATCTGCATAAATTCGCGAAGTTGTCCCTTTGAAGTGCTTTCTCTATTGCTATTTTTTGTGGGAATGGGGTAAAATATAAGCTGATGCACAGTAAAATTTTACTATAAATGATGGATTAAAGATTCATTATATTGCTTCTGAACGTGTACGCCGTAGTATTGAATAAATTGAACAGGAGATATAGAAAATGCTGAAGGATAAGTATGATTTTAACGACCTGTTGGATATTATGTCCAGGCTGAGAGCTGAAAACGGCTGTCCGTGGGACAGGGAACAAACCCACGAAAGCCTGCGGATATATATGATCGAAGAGACGTATGAGGTGCTTGAGGCGCTTGATGCCGGGGATCTGGGCAAATTCTGCAATGAGCTTGGAGATCTGCTGCTTCAAATCGTGTTTCATGCGCAGATTGCCAAGGAACATGGGGAATTTGACATGGGCGATGTGACGACTGAGATTTGCAGAAAGCTGATCTCAAGGCATACGCACATATTTGGCGATGCCAGGGCTGATACGCCCGAACAGGTGGTTGAAAACTGGGAAGCAATAAAAAAGAAGGAAAAACAGCTGAAGAGCCAGACCGGTGTTTTGAAGGATGTGCCTTCCAACCTGCCGGCGCTGATGAGAAGCTACAAGGTTCAGCAGAAAGCGGCACAGGTTGGCTTTGACTGGGACAATATAGAAGATGTGTTTGCAAAGGTAGATGAGGAAATACAGGAGCTTCGGGATGTATACAAGAGTAAAAATGTGGTAAGAATAACGGATGAACTGGGAGATGCGATGTTTGCACTCGTGAATCTGTCCAGGTTCCTCAAGGTGCAGCCTGAGCTGGCTCTTACCGGAACGGTCAACAAATTTATCAGAAGGTTTGAGTATATTGAACAGCAGAGTACAAAAGCAGGCAAAAAGCTTGATGACTTGAGCCTTGCAGAGATGGACGAGCTTTGGAATGAAGCGAAGGTCCGTCTTCCGGAAAAATGATATGATTGTAATATGATTCAGAAGGAGGAAGGTAAATGAACAAGGCAGATCTGATAAAAAGTATTTCTGAAAAGGGCGACATAACCAGGGTGGATGCCGAAAAGGCGCTGAATGCATTTGTCGAGAGCGTCGAGGAAGCGCTGGTAAATGGCGACAAGGTACAGCTTGTGGGCTTTGGATCCTTTGAGGTGAGGGAGAGGGCCGAGAGAAAGGGCCGGAATCCGCAAACCAAGAAGGAAATTACTATAAAGGCTTCAAAAGCGCCTGTATTCAAAGTAGGCAAGGCGTTGAAGGATATGGTCAACGAATAATTACGTAAATGGTCAAAAGGGGATGTATTTATATGAGGATAGATAAATATTTAAAAGTATCCAGGCTGATCAAACGCCGTACACTTGCGAATGAAGCCTGTGAAACAGGACATGTGACGATAAACGGAAAAGCCGCAAAACCCGGTACGGAGGTAAAGGTAGGCGACGTCGTTGAAATCAGGTTCGGCAGCAGCCTTACCAGCGTGGAGGTCACATCCGTGGCCGAACACGTTACCAAGGCTGATTCGAAGGAAATGTATGTAATCAGGTAGCGACCTGAAAATCTGCATATGTTAGTAACTTATTGCCGCGAAATTGCAATAGAAAATAAGAAAATAGTTTCACACTCGCGGCAATAAGTACATTCGTTGGGTTGTGGGCGGTAGCCCATATTGGTTTCCGGGCGAACTCCTAAAATCTTATCATTTTATTCCTTGTACATGCATATAAATCAAGTAAGGGTCGGCTGAAATTTATTTCAACGATCCCGAAAGGGTCGGCTGAAATGTTCGGGCCGCTGCTTATGTAATTGGGGGGATAAAAATGATTGAGGAAAAAAAGGTACCAAAGCCGAAAGTGCAGAACCTTATTCTCGAAAACAGGGAGAAGCTCAATATTTCCGGCGTTATTGACGTGGAAAGCTTCAACGACGAATGTGTTATCGCTGACACGGAACTTGGGTTGCTGATCATAAAAGGCATCGATCTTCACATCAATAAGCTGAATATTGACAACTCGGAGCTCGGGATCGAAGGCGAAATCATAAGCTGCGAATATTCGGACAGGGATGGTTCAAGGAATAAGGGCGGAGGCTTTTTTGCCCGGATGTTCAAATGACGGTATCTGTGAACTCCCAGGCATACATATTCTTTTGCACGGTAGCAGGCGGTATAATGATTGCGCTGGTTTATGATGTTTTCAGGATATTAAGGAAAGCAGTAAAAACCGGCAGCCTGGTTACTTATCTGCAGGACTTGCTGTACTGGCTGATTGTTGCCGTAATTATGTTTCTGACCATATATTACAGCAATGACGGTGAGATCAGAGCCTACTTATTCATCGGTGCATTCATCGGCGTCATTTTGTATTCTCTTTTATTAAGCAGGATCGTAATGGGTTCCTCCCTTTTTATAATAAAAATCGTGACATATGTTATAAAAGGCATCATCCTTATTATTTCCTACCCGGTACGATTGATTTTAAGAGTCTTTTCAGTACCTGCCCGAAAACTGGCGGGAATAACTAAAAAAGCTTTTAAAAAAGCCAAAAGCAGCGGAAAGGTCAAATTTTTCAAGTTTCATTTTTATAGCAGGAAATTTAAAAATTTAAGGAAAAAGATTTAGGCTCTAAAAACTTTTTATTCGTTTGCAGGATTTTTCCAAGCTTCATAGAATTAATAATATGCATATTGCTTTTCACAAAGGAAAATGGGGTGTGAGACCTGAAATGAGCAAAAGAAAAAAGTCCTCATTCGGAGTGTTTGTTTTATTGGCGATCTTTCTATATTTGTCTTATGTAGCAGTTGGCCAGCAGAAGCTGTTGAACGCCAAAAGCATTGAGCTGAGCAAGATAGAGAGTAAGATAGAGGAAGAAACGAATGCGAATGAGGAACTGAAAAAAGAAAAAGAAACAATCGGCAGCGATGAATATAAAGAAAAGGTTGCCAGAGAAAGATTGGGCATGGTGAAAGCGAACGAAAGAGTTTTTGTTGATATAGGACAGTAAAATACCATTTATTTCATTATCTCTTGCAGCGCCTGTAAATACAGGCTTGACGAAATATTTCATATGCTATATAATCAAATTGCTTTTAGACAATCACAGGCCAGACAATCTTGTATAAAACGGCAGAGACCGTTTTTATAAACTTTAAGGAGGATTTCTTTCTGTATGCTTGTTGAGGTTGGTAATATTGTTGAAGGCAAGGTGGCCGGAATAACCAATTTCGGTGCTTTCATTCAACTGCCTGAAGGGAAAACGGGTCTGGTTCACATCTCTGAAATCGCTGAAGAATACGTTAAGGACATCAAAAATCACTTGCAGGAAAATCAGGAAGTCAAAGTAAAGGTTCTTTCCATGGATAACGGAAAAATCAGTTTATCCATAAAAAAAGCCATTGACCGCAAGTCTGATTCCAGGACAGCAAGACCGCCGGTTGAGACAGATTGGAGCAGAAACAATAATGAGGGCATGTCTTTTGAGGATCGGCTGTCCAAGTATATGAAGGACAGCGACGAGAGGATGCATGATCTCAAGAAGAATTTCGAATCCAAACGGGGTGGCGGCGGTTACCGTAAATCAGCTCAATATTATTAGAATTATGTGGATGGTTGCAGGCACTTGATTTTTAAAATGCAAGATGTTATTATTATGTAGTTATCAAACTTGCCGAAGTGGCGGAATTGGCAGACGCACAGGACTTAAAATCCTGCGGCCCTTAAAGCCGTACCGGTTCGACCCCGGTCTCCGGCACCAAGAAACCAGTGATTTTTAGCGATAAGCAAAAACCGCTGGTTTTTTATTTACGGCCATTTATGTGGCAATCCGGTCTATTAGTAAACTGATTTTACGATATGGTGACTGTACAATAAAAATGAAAGTAATTTGGCGCGGATTTTTCACTGCATGCTTTGAATGTAAGTGCAAATTACTATTGCATGCTCTTTTATATGGCGTTACAATATAATTAGTACAAAAAATTTACTATATTAATTGAACTGATTTTATCCTATCATAAAGAGGTGTGAACTATGTTTGATGTTACTTGTGTAGGAATACTGGTGGCAGATGCAATTGCGCGGACTGTTGACAGCCTTCCCGAAAGCGGCAGGCTTCAATTGACCGATAGAATTGAGTTGTTCACGGGCGGCTGTGCAGCGAGTGCAGCCATCGATATGTCGAGGTTGGGATTGAATGTCGCCATTGTTGGGAAGATCGGGAATGACGGCTTCGGAAAATTCATGTCCGCTGCCTTAAAGGATGAGAAGGTCAATGCCGACGGCCTTAAAATAAGCGATAAGGCAGGGACTTCTGCATCAATCGTTACGGTTGATTCAAACGGGGAAAGGTCATTTTTGCATTATCTGGGCGCCAATGCGGAGTTCGGGATCGAAGATATCAATTATGATGTCATAAGGGATTCCAAAATCGTATTCGTAGCAGGTACGATGCTGCTTCCGAGATTTGACGGCGTTCAGTGCGCCGATTTTCTGAAAAAGGCAAAGGAAATGGGAAAGTACACTGTGCTCGATACCGCTTGGGATTCAAAAGGAAGATGGATGAGTGTCCTTGAGCCATGCATGAAATATATTGATCTGTTCATACCGAGCGTTGAGGAAGCAGCGAAGCTTAGCGGAAAAGAGAATCCGGAAGAAATGGCGGACGTCTTTTTCTCAATGGGGGTAAAAACGGTTGTCATCAAGCTTGGCAAAAAAGGGTGTTTTATAAAGAAGCCGAACGGGGAAAAATATATCATACCTACGTACACCAAAATAAAGGCTGTGGATACGACAGGCGCAGGCGATTCCTTTGTAGCAGGCTTTTTGACCGGTCTTACCAAAGGGTGGGATCTGTATGAGTGCGGTAAATTTGCAAATGCCGTTGGAACGCACTGTGTTATGGCCGCAGGTGCATCTACAGGTATCAAAAGCTTTGAAGAGACGTTGGAATTCATGAAAAATAATGAGGCAGGTTGATTTGAATTTTGCAAATGCCGGAAACGGCGGAAAGGTAATCGATATGCTGACAAAAACACAATATGAAGCTGCCAGGGTAAAAGCGCTGCAATATTATGAAAAGGCAGGGATCGTACTGATAAAGGAAGAGAAGGACAATCTTGAGGTTGCCGATTTCGGACTGAATGAGCTGGACAGCTCCGGGCTGGAAATCGTTACTTATGTAAATACAAGCAGGTGCTGCGCAAAAGAGATGGTCCTGTTCCCGCACCAGACCTGTCCCGAACACAGGCACCCGCCTGTAGACGGAAGACCGGGCAAGGAAGAAACCTTCCGTTGCAGATGGGGAGAAGTTTACCTTTATGTTGAAGGAGAGCCGGTAAAATCTCCTAAAGCAACACCGCCGAAGGGCAGGGAAAAGGCTTATACTGCATGGCATGAGATCGTTCTGCTGCCAGGCCGGCAATATACGCTTCATCCGGATACAAAGCACTGGTTTCAAGCCGGACCTGATGGTGCCGTCGTATCGGAGTTTTCAACAACCAGCAGGGACGATGCTGATATTTTCACCGATGAGGATATCCGGAGGATACCTCAAATAAAGGAGTAGATTATGAAAAAGGCAGTAATGTATGGAGCAGGGAACATAGGACGTGGCTTTATCGGCCAGTTGTTTTCGGAGTCAGGGTACGAAGTAGCGTTTATAGATGTGAATCAGGAAATAATCAGTTGTCTCAACCGCGACGGCAAATACCCCGTTGGCATATTGTCGGAAGCAGGATGCAGAGAAACGGTCGTAACCAATGTAAGAGGGGTAAATGGGCTGGACATCGGAAAGGTAGCCGAAACAATAGCAGAAGCGGATATCATGGCGACAGCCGTGGGAGTGAATGTGTTGCCCAAAATCGCAAAGCCCGTAGCGGAGGGTCTTAAAAAGCGCTGGCAGTCAGGCAGGATGGAACCTCTTAATATCATAATCTGCGAGAACCTCCTTAATGCGGACCACTATCTTGCGGAATTAATCAAACGCGAACTCGATCGAGATCAGATAAACTGTTTTGAAAAGCTTGTCGGCCTTGTGGAGGCTTCGATCGGGAGAATGGTGCCGGTCATGACTCCTGAATTGCAGGAAGGTAATATATTGCGGATATGTGTGGAGGAATACAGAGAGCTTCCCGTTGACAGGGATGCCTTTAAGGGCGGGATACCCCAGATCAGAAATATGCAGCCCGCCAGCCCTTTTGCTTTTTATATACAGAGAAAGCTTTTCATACATAATATGGGGCATGCGCTGACAGCCTACCTTGGCAAATTAAAAGGTTACAGCTATATTTGGGAGGCTATACAGGATCCGGTCATCGAGCTTGCCGTACTGAAGGCTATGCAGGATTCGGCAAGGGCTTTGTCAATGGAACATGGCGTAAAGCTGGAAACAATACTGGATCATGTCGACGATCTGATTTCCCGCTTTGGGAATAAACTGCTTGGCGATACGGTAAACAGGGTGGGCAATGATGTGAAAAGAAAGCTTTCCCCAAATGACAGGCTTGTAGGAGCTGCAAGCCTTTGTGCCGCACATGGCATCGATCCTGCCAATATCTGTCTCGGTATTGCAGCTGCAATGAAGTTTGATTCAGCGGACCGCACGCTTAAGGGCGTGGCTGATATCCTTGAAGCAAGAGGGCCGGAAGCGGTGCTGGAGGAAATCTGCGGGCTGGCAAAGGAGAATGCGGTATACGGGCAGGCACTGGAGCTTTATGGGCTGCTGGGCGATACCGGAGGTATTGATAAGGAAATCAGGCGGGCAGGATATTTAAGAAGAAAACAGGGGTGAATTAGTAACTTATTGCTGCGAAATTGCAATAAAAAACAAGAAAATAGTTTCACATTCGCGGCAATAAGTACATTCGTTGGGTTGTGGGCGGTAGCCCACATTGGTTCATTCAATATAGATCAACTATTGAAATGTACATCAATGTGTTATATAGTATAGATGTATACATCACATAAATAAGGTGGTTTTATGGAAAGAACGCAGATATATTTCGATAAAGTAGAAAAAGAAAATCTTATTAAGATTGCCAAAAAGAGCGGAAAGCCTATGGCTGAGATCGTTCGTGAAGCTGTTGCCGAATATCTTGCTAAAGAACAAGGACTCTTGAGACAGGAAGACGACCATGTCACTGAACTCAGGGGTTTTCTTAAGGGAAACAGGTTTAATACTGATGCCTACCTTCATCAGAAAAGCCAGGACAAGGAGCTTGAATAGAAGTATATATGAATAAAGTTAATATTTATGAAGTTTACTATGGCATTTACCGAACAGAAGGTTCGTATAAAGCTGATGAAGTATACGGCCTTATACAGAGGCAGCCTGTCCATATTGTCGATACCCTTGAAGATAATGTGTTTATTGAAGCAGCGAGATTAAAATCCAGGTACAGGATGTCTGTTGCAGATTCCATTGCACTTGGTGAAGCTGTTACAAGGAATGCTTATTTGCTGACTTGCGACCATCATGAGTTTGATGTTGTAGAGAAGCAGGAACATATACGATTTGACTGGGTACGATAAAATTCATATAAGGTTATATGGGGATATGGATGTGCAGGACTGTACCCTTACCGGGGGTGGATTGTATATCCATACTTCCTCCGATAAGCTCCAGACGTTCATAGATACCCTGGATGCCAAAGCCGCCTTTCAGGTGGTCATAATTTTTTGTTTTCAGCTCTGTAACTTCAAAGCCTTTGCCGTCATCGGCCACGTCAAGTGTAATCGTGTCTTTTGTAATCGCCAGCTCAATATTGATATTACTGGCTTCCGCATGCTTTTTTACATTAGACAGAGCCTCCTGTACAATCCTGAAGACAGTAGATGTCATATAGTATTCAATGCTTGAATCATCGCCGCCATACGTAAAATCGATATGGATATCGTTTGAGGCTGAAAAAACCTCAATATGCCTTTGAACAGCTTTAATAAGGCCGTCTTCAAGAATGGATGGTTTTAGGTCATATATGATCGTTCTTATTTCTTTAACAATGGAGTGGATGGACTCTCCAAGGCGGTCCAGCTCGGACGTAAAAACGTCCATATTCCCGTCGGACAAGTACCTTTTGCATATTTCCAGCTTTAATGACAGGTTCGCGACCGACTGCGCAGGGCCATCGTGAATTTCCCTTGCAATTCTTTTTCGTTCCTCTTCGTGAGCTTTCATAATGTTCTTGCTCAAATACAGGAGTTGGCTGTTCTGCTGCTCATACATATGGAGCAGATCCTGCATCCCCTTGTACAGCTGGCTGTTTTCGAGCGCTACAGCGGCCTGTCCTGCGAGGGAATTCATGATCAGCTCGTCCGTATCATTGAAAGGAAGGATTTCATCCGCCGCATTTGCCTCCCGATAATCAATTGTAATGTCCCAGTTTTTTTTCTTATTGATCAGCTGAATAACGCCGGTGATTTCATTGTTATGGTTTTTCATGGGTATGGACAGAATAGATTTGGTCCTGTAACCGGTGCACTTGTCAAAATCGTGGCTGTGCCTGTATTCAACGTCATCTCCTATTTCATATGCGTCACTGATCCTGAGCGGCTTTCCGGATATTACTGTGTATCCGAATATGCTTTTCTTTGTGATGGGCGCGGTAAAATCCTGAAGGTTCACTTCCATGCTTGTATTTCGCGCGATCGTAAATTTCAGCAGCCTGTCACGGGTCCTGCTGTTTCCGACATGTGACCAGCCGCCGGTTTTCCTGTCGATGACAATATAGATCGTTCCTGCATCTGCCGAGGTAAGCTTCATGCTGCTGTACATAATTTTTTCGAACAGCTTCAAAGTATCCTTTTCTGATGAAAGGGATTTACCGATGTTATAGAATTCGGTCAACATATCATCCAGCATTCGGGCCTCCGCATCAAAAAGTATAAATATGCTTTTTATTTAACCCAATCTTTTCTCATTATATTTTACATGTTTATTCCGATACAATATAATGGATATGTGCATTTTTTCAATACAGTTACAGTATACGATAAATGAAATAAATTTTCAAACTATTACTATGATAGCTTATTATATATTAATTGAATGAAATTTTCTAAACGAATGACTTCGCAAACATCATAGAATCACCGCTGTTTGCAAAGCCATTCGTCAAGAAAATCACTTCATTCAATACGGGTGACAAAGTTGATTTGTTTTAACTGCGGTTTGAAATTGAATAGCGGAAATGACAGCGAATGCCGCTTTTGCGGCGTCAAATTTGCCGCGAGGTGTACGGCCTGCGGATTTCCAAATCCCCAGGCGGCCAGATTCTGTTTTAATTGCGGAAACAGAATGACAAGTCTTGACGGGGTCAGCTCTGTTGAAAATTTCGGTATGCTGGATGAAAGCAGAAAAAATGTTGCCGTGATGTTTGCAGATATATCAGGTTTTACATCGCTTTCTGAAAAGCTGGATCCCGAAGAAGTGCGCGAGATCATAAACGAGTGCTTCAATTACATAACCAGCCCGGTATATGAACTGGAAGGCACGATCGACAAATATATAGGCGACTGTGTCATGATCCTTTTCGGCGCACGGTACATGCATATGGACGATGCTAAGAGAGTTGTACTGTGCGCTATGAAAATGATGGATCTGATATCGGAGTTCTCGACAAATATGCTTTCAGCCAAAGGCGTCAGGCTTAATCTATCGATTGGGATCAATTACGGCCTTGTTGTCACCGGAAGTGTAGGCAATTATTTTGACCGTGACTATACGGTGATGGGTGACATCGTCAATACGGCTCAGAGGCTGCAGATGAGCGCCGGAGAAGGTGTCATACTGGTATCTGAATCTGTGTTTACCGAAACAAAGGATAAATTTGAATATTCCGAGCCCATTGAAGTAAAGGTGAAAAATAAGGAAAATCCGGTCAAGTGCTACCGTCCGTTAAAGATCAATTCAGAATATTTTTTTGACAGGGAAATGTCCTTTATTGAAAGGCAAAAGGAAATAGCACAGCTGAACTCCATTTTCAATGAGGCGCTCAATACAGGCTTGAAATGTGCGGTTGTAACAGGTGAAGCCGGCCTTGGCAAAACCAGGCTCTTAAAAGAGTTCGTATCGAAATTGGGGAATGACCTGAAAAAAATATGGGTGGACTGCAATACCATATCGCAGAACAGATGCTACAGTCTGGTTTCGGGCATACTATCCGGCATTATGAACATTAATATGCAGGATAGCACTAATATGAAGAAGCACAGGCTGATATCCTTCCTGGACTATATACTGACCGATTTCAGCGATGAAGAAATCAAGCATAATTACGATTTTTTGGGGCTTCTGATGGGACTGGAGAGGGATAAGGATTTCCAGAGCATATTTGATTCCATGAGCCATGACAATATACACCGTGAACTGCTGAAACAGCTTGCATTATTCTTTACAAGCCTTTGCCGCAAACAAAGGCTGCTGGTTACTGTGGATGATGCGCAGTGGGCTGACAGCGGTTCCATACAGATATTGAACGATCTGCTGCCGATACTGGGGAGTCTGAAGGCTGTTTTCGTATTTTCATCGCGATTTGATCTGAAAACATTTCTTATACAGAACGGCAGCTTCAAGACCGAAGTGAAGCTGAATCCTCTTTCGAAGGCAGGCGTAAGGAACCTTGCCTGTTCGCTTTTGGATGTACGCAAGGTTGAGGATCAGCTGTTTGACGCTATTTTGAAATTTACAAAAGGCAACCCGCTGTTCATAAAGGAATTGCTGTCCAACATTAAGAGGAAAGGGATCTATTCCATTCAAAAAGGACAGGCTGTCATTGATGAGGACGAGCTTGAAAAAATACCTGAAAACATACAGAATCTGATCCGTTCAAACATATCAACATTGGATGGGAAAAGCTTAAGGATATTGCAGGCTGCTTCAGTGATCGGCAAGGAATTTTCCTTCTCGCTGGTGAACCATTTGCTGGACAATACCATTACGAATGAAGAAGTAGCAGGCATACCTGTCCAAATGAATCTGATCGAACTGAAATCGACTCACACGTCGGCAAGGATCGTCGACAAAACATACGAGTTTACGCATGAGATCGAGAGAGAAGTCATATATGAAAGTATATTGAATAAGGAGAAGACGCTTCTTCACAGAAAGATCAGCGAATATCTGGAGGCTGCTTATTCAAAGGATATTGAGAACTACTACACAGCTTTGTGCGTCCATCTGATCAAGGCAGGACTGCCAAAAAAAGCAGCAGGATATTATTACCAGGCTGCCATCAGGCTGAAGGACGGATTTAACCTGGGCAGTGCATTGGAATGCTTTGACCGGTTCCTTGAGCTTAATGCCGCGGAACCCGGGGATACGACGGATGAACGTGTATTTATTGCCTATAGGGAGAAAGGGCGCGTCCACTTTATCAATGCAAACTATGAAGGCGCATTGGAACAGCTTTACAAGGCGCTCGACCATGCAGTGCTGCCTGATGATATCAATGGTACGAAGATACAGATCGCCGAAGTCTATAAGGACATGGGGAAGCTTGAAGACGCTTCCCGGATATTCAACGGGCTGGAGCCGGGACTCCGTGAGGGTGACCAGAATTATGGGAAATGGCTGCAGCTGAAGTGCAACATACTGAGGATAAAAGGTGATACCGGAGCCCTGGTTCTGGCGAAAAAGTCAGAAAAGATGATACAAAAAACCGGGGACTACCGGAGCCTTTCTGAAATCATGAAGCATGCCGGTATGATTTATTTTACCAAGGGCGATATTGACAATGCGCTTTCCTACATGAACAAGTCCTACAGATATGCCGAAAAGAACAGACTGCTGGAGATCATGGCAAAGGTATCGGGGGATCTTGGAATCATATATCACTCCATAGGAATGATATCGAAAGCTCTTGAGTTTTTCAACAAATCCATGGATATTTCTAAAAAGCTTTCCTATCAAAGGGGTGTGATTGCCGCCTGCATCAATCTGGGTGTGCTGTATCTTGACAAAGGCCTTTTCCTGGCCGCCAGGAGGCTGTTTATAGAGTCGCTTGACATAGCGAGGGAAGTCGGTTCGAGGCTTTATGAATGTGTCAGTCTGACCAATTTGGGTGATATATCGTACGAGACCGGTGAATTTGATATAGCGAAAAAATATTACGAAGACTCTCTTGCCATTGCAAAAGAACTGGAAGCTACTGTGGAAGAAGGAGTGAATTATATTGGTCTTGTGAAGCTGCATCTGAAGTTTGGCAGATATCAGGAAGCAGCCGGATTACTTGAAACAGCGTGGGGTATTTTTAAAGAGGCGGATGAGATGATCAGCCTGGGTGACTGTCATACCTTCAAAGGGTATATTGAGCAGCAAAATGGCCGTTATGAGGCTGCAATTGCAGAGTATGACAATGCAGTAGCTATTTTCAGTGAATGCAGAAATGAGAAAAAGAAGCTGAAGGCAGTACGATATAAGGCAAATATGTTTTTACAAAGAAGCATGCCTTTGGAAGCCCTAAAACAATTTGACGAGGCTGTTTCGGAAGCGGATGGGCTGGGATCGGACTACGAGTCTGCGAAATGCTGGTTTGGCAAGTATAAGGCATTATTTGCAGCGAGACTTTATGATGAGGCGGCTGTATGCCTTCAAAAGGCGGATGCCTTCATAAGCAAGGTGGATGGATGCAGATGGTTTGAGATCATTAAAAAGCATGTTGACTTAATGCAGTAGAAAATAGTAGCGTAGTCCTAGATGTATTACAAAAAATGGGCACTATATACCATTTTTTAGATAACCTGATATGTGGTAGAATAAAATAGGGTAGTTGTCCTGGATGAATATCATCCAATCGGATATAATTGGGAGGTGTAATATGTTTAAGAAATTGACTGTAATACTAGTACTGTTGACGCTTGTATTTTCTGCAATGCCTGTAAGCGCTGCAAATGTTGATCAGGCAAATATAGGGCATGACATATCGTTTACAGTACAGAAACCTGTTATTTACAAAAGCATAATAAACGTTACGGAAAAGGGCGGAATATACCAGGTAGGTTTCGTAACGATAAAATTTCCTGAAAATTTCATAGATGAGGATCAGTTGCCTGTAAGAATCAATGTTGAAATCTCAGCTGTTAATGGAGTACCCGGCATTTCATTTACTCCGGACATACCGGAATTCAACGGGAACGTGACGATCATTGTTCATTCCTACAATGGGCCGCTTTACGACAGTGCTACAGGAAAGAACATATGGGTGCGTGTTAAACGAAGCAAATTTGAAGTTGGACATTTTTCACGTTATGCATTTTCATAAAGCTATAAGCTAAAAACATCCCCCCCTGACGAGATTTGTTCAGGGGGATTTTTGTAGGGTTCGATAACTATATAATTGTATCATTCTATATTGAATGAATTAATTTTCTTTGCGAATGTCTGCGCAGACAGGCGTTTAGAAAATTTCATTCAATTAATATATGCAGTTCGGAGTGGCGCATGGCTTTTTATTATTTATTTCTTGGACACCTGGTAGGTGACTTTGTATTACAAACAGACAAAATAGCTGAAAATAAAGGCCGGCAATGGAAATGGAACTTATTGCATGTGCTTGTTGTTACTTTGTCTGTTTTACTCTTTTCATATCCGTTTGGAGCTTTGCTCTCCGTACTGGTCATACTTAATGGCTTGGTTCATTATATTCTCGATCATTATAAAAGCGATATATGTAAAATTTTGCACCTCTCTGAGTTGGCCGGTTTTCTGGGAGATCAGTTCATTCACATTGTATTGCTTTATTTCATATCCCTGACGGCCGTTTATGAAAAAGAGCTTCTGATTGAATTTACAACGGTAAAACTACTTATTATTTTGTCGATTGTGACTTCATTCCTTGCGATCTTTACACAATACGTGCTTGCTGCTTTATTTCCCGGGGAAAACAGGAGATTCTTCGAAAATGGGGAAAAGATATTTGGAATGCTCTCACGGATCTATATCACGATCGTTTTTTACCTTTCCTTTCATAAATCACCTTTATATTTAGTATTTTTAGCATTGGCGGTCATTTTGTTTTTTGTACAGTACAAACGTATATGGAGAAACTGGATGAGCCTTCCGCATCTTCTTGCAAAATTGCTGCTTGATATGGCGGTACCGGTTCTTTGTATTATTATGGTTATGTAAAAAACTTTCCAGGGCCGCCCAGCCTCATCATTAGCAGGATAAATGTACCATGTTACAAAAATTTTTGTTGTTTCAATTATTAATCAGATTGACTAATCGTATTGATTTTCATATCTGCTGCGTATAATATCAATATGACAGTACTGTTGTTAATATGTTCCAGTTGCGTTAACTCAATTCGACTATACTTTGTATTACATGCTTGCCGACCGATTAAGCTGACTTTCAAACGACAGCATCATTTGAACACTTCAGGAAAACAACATAATTGATTCAATTGCCCACATACATTTAAACAGGCTTAAGCCAAGTAAATTTGATATTGAACGGAACTATACTTTTCTGCTTTTTTGAGTTTTTTCTTCAGGCAGTCTTTAAAAGCGCGCTTGCTAAAGATAATTTCCGGTTAGTTTGGGGTCGATAACCCGGGGTTTGTAACTGGAAACCAACTGCAAAAACCCTGAAAAACAATTATAAGAGGAGAATTAGCGTGAAAAGAAGAGTATTTGCGGTCATAATGCTGGTCATAATGATAATCTCGGCAGTAGCGTGCACTAAAACAGAAAACGAACCTTCAGCAACATCTACCGCGGCGCCAACTGCCGCACCGACTGCGGCAGAACCGGCTGTTACCGGTCCGGGTACGGTTTTGAACCCTGATGACGAGCTTACAGTGCTGATAGGATCGCATGGCTCCTATCCATATGATGAGAACTGGAAGATATGGCAATATGTAAAAGAAGCCATGGGTGGGAAAATTACTATTGATGTCATTTCGGATAGCTGGGACACCAAAATCAGCCTTTTGATGGCTACCAGGGATCAGCTCCCGGATATAATTCACATGCCCAACAAGACCACTGTAGACAGATATGCTCTTGACGGACCATTTGTATCCATCCTGGACAACCTTGATAAACTCCCGAATTTTAAACAGTGGATGGATTCAAATGCAGACAGTGCGGAATTCATAAATTCCAGAAAATCCGGGGACGGTAATGTATACCATTTTCCGAGCTATGGCCTGCACACAATAAATAATATTAGAACCTGGCTTTACAGGGAAGATATCTTTAAGAAAAATAACCTTTCAGTGCCGCAGGATTGGAACGAATTGTACGAAGTCGGCAAAAAGCTTAAAGAAATCTATCCGGATTCCTACCCGATCGCCAACCGTGAAGCAATGAACAAGCTGAGTATATTTGGTCCTCAGTGGAAGCCATACATGCAGAATAAATTCTACTATGATTATAATAGCAGCAAATGGTCGTATGGCGTTACTGAAGACGAATTCAAGCAGCTGTTTACTTTTTACAAAAAGCTGTATGACGAAGGTTTGCTGCCGGTTAACCTGCTTACGATGAATTCTACCGACTGGAGAACGATAGTTGCAAATAATCAGGGATTTATATTCAATGACTATACTATAAGAATAGACATGTTCCAGGAGCCGGCCAGAAAAGAGAACCCTGATTTCACACTTACTCCGATAGAGCCTCCGAAGGGGCTTACTGCCAATGCTTCAAGGTTGATGCCCAAGACAAATTCCGAGTATACCGGATACGTAATATGCAATACAGGGAAAAAAGAACGGATTGCCAATGCCTTCAAATATGTTGACTGGTTCTACTCCAAGGAAGGAAGCGATCTTGTAAGCTGGGGCAAGGAAGGAGAAACCTATAAGGTTGTGGACGGCAAGAAGCAGTTTATTCTTGACGAAAAGGGAACTCCGGCACGTAACCTCTATGGCGTAGGCACCTATGGCCTGTATCAGGTTGTAGAGGTCACATCAAACGAAGCTCTTTATACGCCTGATAATGTCGAGAAATCTCATCAAGTTTTAAATTGGCTTGAAGAAAAATTCAATCCATATGAATGGCTGTCGTTAAACGATGCCGAAACGATGGTAAGAACTCAGATTGAAGCAAATATTGACGCCTTTGTAAATGAGCAGTTGGCGAAGTTCTTCCTTAGTGAAAGGCCGATGTCCGAGTGGGATGATTTCGTGAAAAAGATAAACGAAATGGGTCTTAACGATATGCTTAAAATATATGAACAGGCATATGCGCGCGCCAGGAAGTAAAAAGCAGTTATATTCTGTTGGGACTGCGGGATGCTGGAAGCAGCATCCCGCAGATGTTAATCAATTGTATAATCAGTCCCATTTATATATTTGAGTGGCGATAAATTCGTCACTATGGAATCATGGAGGTTTGCTATGAATACGGGAATTGCAGCAAAGACAGGCGATAACGGACCCATATCAAGGAAGGAGACCAGGGGAGCCAAGCTGTTAAGACAGGTAAAGGATGCTAAATATCTGATCATCATGGTTCTGCCATGTGTTATTTTTTATATCCTGTTTAGATACATTCCCATGTGGGGTGTGTTGATCTCCTTTAAAAAATACAGTCCGTTCAAGGGCTTTTGGGGAAGCAGCTGGGTAGGGCTTCAGCACTTCATCACTTTTTTCAGTGGTCCGTTCTGGGTAAGGACGATAAGCAATACGCTGATCCTTTCGATATATTCGATTTTGTGGGGGTTTCCGCTTCCCATCATATTTGCACTTATTTTGAATGATGTGACCAATGTGAAATTTAAAAAGCTGGTACAATCAGTAAGCTATATGCCGCACTTCCTGTCAACAGTAATTGTGGTTGGCCTTTTCTATATGCTTTTATCTCCTTCAACAGGACCTGTTCAAAAGGTTCTTGCATCAATGGGATATGAAAAGACTGACATTTTCGCGCAGGCAAAATATTTCAGAACCATATATATTTCTTCAGGTATATGGCAGAGCCTCGGCTGGGGTGCAATCATATACCTTGCGGCTCTTACAAACATAGATCCCACCCTTTACGAATCAGCCACCATAGACGGCGCAAGCAAATTTCAACAGCTGAAATATATTACGCTTCCGTCCATAGCTCCGACAATCATTACCATGCTGCTGCTCAGACTGGGAAGTGTTCTTGGAGTCGGGTTTGAAAAGGCGTACCTGCTGCAGAACGATGCAAACCATGCGGCATCGGATGTTCTCGAAACCTACGTATACAGGATGGGTATATCCGGAGCCAATTACAGTTATGGTACTGCGATAGGATTGCTCACTTCTGTTATAAATTTAATATTTATCATTACATTTAACAAGATTTCTAAAAAAGTAAGTGAAACAAGCTTATGGTAGGGGGTGAATTATGTGGTTTATGCAAAAAGGATTACAATATGGAGTATAGTAAGGACGCTGATGCTGTTGACAGTATTGATTTCGATCCTGTATCCGTTTTTATACATGATCAGCATATCTCTTTCGGATAATCTGCATGTTTTAAAAAATGATATAACCTTTTATCCCAAGGGCATACAATTTGAAGTATATAAAATTGTATTAGGCGACCATAGGATCTTCACGGGATATAAAAACACAGTTATCTATACAGTGGTTGGTACAGCGATATCTCTGGCTCTTACGACAGCTGCGGCTTATGCATTAAGCAAAAGGAACAGGCTTCCTTTTGCGAGGACTATAAACAAGATGATGATAGCGACGATGTTTTTCAGCGGAGGTATGATTCCTGCATATTTGACGGTAGTAAACATACTTCATTTGTATGATACAATCTGGGCGGTTGTACTTCCATCATGCATCAGCACGACGAATGTCATTATAATGAGGACATTTTTTATTCAATTCCCCGGCGAAATAGAAGAATCTGGCAGACTTGACGGGTTAAATGACATTGGGGTATTGTGGTATCTTGTATTGCCTACTTCTACCGCAATTATGGCCACTATGGGGCTATTTTATGCAGTAGGGCAATGGAACGCATATTTTACGCCTCTTCTTTACCTGAAATCACAGGATAAAATCCCGCTTCAGATTGTTTTAAGGGAGATCGTAATGAGGGGAATAATGGAAGACAGTACAGTCATTGTCTCAGGCGGTAACAACGTAATACCTGAGGATTCCATCAAATATGCGACGATCGTTGTTGCAATAGCACCTATTATTGCAGTATATCCGTGGCTCCAGAAATTTTTTGTAAAAGGAGTAATGATCGGTTCGCTAAAAGGTTAATTAAAAATAACAGCGATATTCGATGAACAAAAAAATCCTGTCACAGGATAACACCTGCTGATAGGATTTTTTTCTGCATATCAGGTATAGCATAAAAAATATCAGTGAATCTTTCCATGGACTGTCAGGAAAGGATATTATAACGTTATAAATAGGATTGGCTCATAACTATTTTAAAAGTATTAAACATAATGACGAATAATTGCGAGAAAATGAGTAAAAATATAGATAATATGTATAGCGTATATAGAAATATACGAAATATTTGCAACCACATTTGAGAAACAGCCAGAATTGAAACATTTCAAAAATGTATTGACAAAGCAAAAGCCGCCGTTATATACTTATAGAGTAGTGGTTAGCGTTATAAAGCGGTTATATAACGTTTAAATAATGAATGACCTGGAAATAGCACTTAAAAGGAGAGGCAAGGGTGTGAGGAATTGTGATGAAAAACAAGAAAAAGGCTTCAAGTGATTTATCAATATCAATACTGTTTTTAACACCAATTCTAGTGCTGATACTCTGCATAACAATTATTCCTATTATAATAGCGTTCCGCACGAGCATGCACGCAACGAACTATGCGGCAGTAGGTAAATTCATCGGTTTAACAAATTACATCAGTATTCTTACTTCTAAAGAGGGCTGGAGCACAATTTTAAATTCGATATCATACGTTTTATCCTCTCTTATAATTGTTATGCCTTTGGGTGTTATTACAGGAACACTGTTGAATCGGAAGATAAAAGGTATAGGCGCGTTGCGTACGATGATCATCATTCCATGGGTTATATCTCAGACAGTAGCTGCATTGCTGTGGAAATGGCTGCTTAATGGCAATTACGGTCCGGTATTCTATACTATATACAACCTGACAGGAGTAAAAGTAGACTTTTTTAATTCGGCAATAAGTGCAAAACTAACCGTTGTATTGGCAAATGTCTGGAATTCCTTCCCCGTTGTGGTTATTTTGACATTGGCAGCTTTGCAGACCGTATCGAGAGATGTATATGAAGCAGCCAAGGTTGACGGCGCAAACGGCTTGACGATCTATACCAGGATTACGCTTCCATTAATTAAACCTACTTTAACTACTGCGGTAGTTATGCAAAGTATGGAGTATTTTAATATGGTTACCCTGATTTATGTTTTGACAGCAGGCGGTCCGCTGGGAGCTACCGAAACAATTTCCGTTAAAGCATTCAGGCAGGCATTCGATTTCTGGCATTTAGGCACAGGTTCCGCATATAGCGTAATCATTTTTCTTTTAAATATTGTGTTTAGCCTCTTTTATATAAAGATGATGAGCTCGCCGAAAGATGCATTGGCAAAACCTGCGAAAGTGAAAGGAAGGTAAAAATGAGCAAAAAAGCAAATTTAGAGCGCAATCCGGCTGCCGATACTATTACAGTGATTATTTTGGCCATTTTGGTGGTTATCGTCGCTTTTCCTATCGCTTGGGGTCTTTCCACTTCATTAAAACCGACTGGCGAGATCAACCGGTTCCCGCCTACATTGGTTCCTTCTGCACTGGATTTATCCAGCTATTACAAGGTATTATTCCAATCGAATTTTGCGACATACTTTTTAAACAGCATATTTATTACGGGCTTATGTATTGTTATTGCTACCGTTATTGCAGCACATGCCGCATATGCAATTGCCAAGTTTAATATTCGCTACAAAAACCAGATCATGTTCATAATATTGATGACAAGCATGATCCCGACAGTTGCCCTTTTAATTCCAACGTATATGATGTCGGTAAAACTGAATCTTTATAATACAAGGTTCCTGCTTGCACTGATATATACTGCCTGGCGGGCGCCTGTCCTGACATGGATACTTCGGGGATTTTTCGAAAAGATACCTAAGGAGATTGAAGAAGCAAGCATTATAGATGGTTGTTCAAAACCGAGAGCTTTTTATGAGCTGGTCATTCCGATATCAAAACCCGGAATTGTTTCTGCAGCACTGCTTTCAGCTGTTTATGTCTGGAATGATTTCCTTGTTTCATTTACATTTACAACAAAAGAAGAGCTTAGGATGATCTCGATCGGACTTTACAACTACATCAGTCAGTACGGCATTCAATGGGGTGAGCTTATGGCAGCAGTTATGATTTCTATTACCCCGATCATTATTTTGTTTATTTGCTTGCAATCCCAGTTTGTCGAAGGGCTTGCAGCAGGTGCGGTGAAAGGGTAACAGGCGGTTTGCAGTTTCTGGGAATGCTGAATCGTAAAAAAAGGAGATGGTCGCTATTATTGTTTTCTGCTGATATCTGACACTTTTTTGGGAACTGTAATTGTCTGTATTAACTTTAGTAACTTATTGCCGCAAAATTGCAATAAAAAACAAGAAAACAGTTTCACATTCGCGGCAATAAGTACATTCGTTGGGTTGTGGGCGGTAGCCTACATTGGGTATGACAAATTAGTCGATTAATGACCAAATCAGAGGAGGTATGAAAAATGAAAAAGGTAATCGCTTTAATTCTTGTGGTGGTAGGTATAATTTCAATGACAGCATGCGGCGCAAACAATCAAAATCAGAATGCCCAGACAACAACGGCAACCCCGGCTGTAACGAGCACACCAGGCGGGACCACGGTTAAAAAAGGTATTGACATGACTTTCTGGATATTCCTGAATCCTGCTTCAACGGAGGACCCAAGGAACGTTGTTCTCAAGGAGATAATTGACGATTACAATGCCACGAATAAATATGGCAATAAAGTAACCGTAGAGAGTATTCACTGGAGCAAGTTCGAGTCTCAGGCGATTCAGGCGGCAGCTGCAGGCACAGGTCCTGATATTATGAATTGCTTCACAGATATGCTCCGTACACATATCGAGGGTGGTACGATCCAGCCTATGACAAAGTATGCTGAAGCATTCATCACTGCAACTCCTGATTATATCCACAAAGCAGAAAATTTAAAGGTTAATGGCGAAATATATGCGCTTCCCTGGGAGAGCAGAGCTACGGTTATGTGGTATCGAAACGATGTTTACCCGACGGCTCCGAAATCGATTGATGAAATTCTTTCCATGGGTTCTGCTGCAACAAAGAATCTTGCGTTAGGTTATGTTGTAGGTTTAGGTGAAGGAAGTAATGCAACAGGTTTAATGGAAACATTTATTCCGTTGATCCGTTCTGCAGGCGGCGAATTGCTTGACGAGAACGGTAAGGCCGTTTTCAACAGCGATGCAGGAGTAAAAGTAGTTAACTTCCTGAAATCTTTGGTAGATTCCAAAACAATGGATCAAACCACAATGAGTATGACATATGATGACGTTGTTGCCGGTTTTATGGGCGGCACA
Organism: Clostridiaceae bacterium; assembly: GCA_039679375.1. Lineage (GTDB taxonomy): Bacteria > Bacillota > Clostridia > Acetivibrionales > DTU013 > JBDKVA01. The sequence continues at coordinate 21,316 of JBDKVA010000037.1, read as the reverse complement.
ATACTGGCTATGAATGCCGGCACACAGAGAGCAGCCAAAATCAAGTCCTCTGATCTTGCTGCAAAATTCTCTTCTGCTCCGATTCCGGGTTTTGACGGCAAATCCGCTCCGGCATTCGTTGCAGGTCAGCAGCTGGCAATTGGTAAGTATGCAAAGGATACGGATCTGTCATTTGATTTTATTGAAAACTTCTACTCTGTAGAAAATCAGAAGAAATGGATTTCCGCTAATGTTCTGCCGGTTCGCAGCGCTGTTTATGATGATCCGGAAATTAAGAAGCTGCCGGCTTATAATGAAATGGTTATGTGGAGTGAATACGCCAAGACAGGTAAAGTTGTATTCTTCCCGGCTGATTACTCAGAACTGTCCTCCACACTGGCTCAGGCTGTACAGACAGTAGTATTCAAGGGCGCGGATGCAAAGGCAAAGCTGGACGAGGTTGCTAACTGGTACAATCAGAAGAACGGTAAATAGTACATTAGGAATCGTGTAGCCTCTGCTTTAGGGAGCAGAGGCTGTACGATAAGAAAGGTCGTATTGCAATGAAACAGATCTATGATGTAATTGTTGTCGGCGGCGGACCAGCTGGGATCATGTCGGCAATGACCAGCGGAAAAATTGGCGCAAGCACACTATTGATTGAAAAAAATGGATTCCTGGGGGGAGCGGCTACTGCCAGTGTTTTGGGCCCGATTTCTCCATTCCATTTCAATGATGAGCAGGTAATTAACGGTGTCCCGCAGGAATTTATGGATCGTATGGTTAAGGAGAATGGCAGTACAGGCCATATGAAAACTATTGATCCTTACGGAAGCGGAGATTCCCTGGGATTCTACGATCGCGAGAAGTATAAGTATGTAGCGGCAGAAATGCTGCTGGAATATGGCGTAGATATTCTATATCATTCAATGATTCTGTCTGTTGACCATGCCAACCGTTGTGTAACAGGAATAACAACCATATCCAAGGGAGGCGCGCAGCGGCACTTTGATGCAAAGGTGATCGTCGATGCGACGGGCGATGGTGATATTGCCGTACTGGCAGGAGAAAACTATGTCCTTGGTGATGAAGTGACCCATAAGATGTCTCCATCCTCTTCCATGTTTGAAATGTCGAATGTTGATACGGATAAGGTTTATCAATACATTGTTGATAATCCGGAGGACTTTGAATTTAAAACGGATATTGTACCTTTGCGTTCCTTTGCACCGCGATTTAATCAGCGTTATTTTGCTGCTCAGGGCTTTAAGAAGCTTGTAAAGCAGGCAATAGAAAAGGGAGATCTTCACGTTGGAAGAGATTCTGTGATTGTACTGAACGGCATCCATCCGGGAAGTATCCACTTCAATGCTACCAGAGTGTGCGGGTACGATGAGAATGACGTTGTTCAGCGCACGGCGAGTGAGATAGATGGCAGACGCCAGATCGATTCCGTTTCAGAGTTTATGATTAAGTATGTTCCCGGTTTTGAAGACGCCTATGTAAGCGTTACAAACGCTGAAATTGGTGTTCGCGAATCCAGGCATATTGAGGGCTTGTATACAATTACCGGAGAGGATGCGATAGAAGGGCACAAGTTTGAGGACGTTGTTTCCAGAGGATATTTCCCGATCGACCTGCATAACCCTGACGGAGCATCCGGCTATTCCGAAGGCAACGACAACCGGGGAGGAGTTTGGCAGCCCCTGAAGGACACTTATGATATACCTTACCGTTCACTGGTTCCGAAGCATATTAACGGATTGCTTCTTTCCGGCAGATGCATCTCCGGCAGCAGTGCCGCACACGGTTCTTACAGAACACAGGGCGGGATAATGGGAATTGGCCAGGCAGCCGGCGCCGCTGCAGCATTGTGTGCCATGCATGATGTTGAACCAAGAGAGCTTGATTACAAGCTGCTGCATAGTACTTTAATCAAAATCGGCGCGTCTCTCTTCCGAGATGAAAAAAAGAAAAAAGCTGAGGAAGAAACTGCAAGGAAGTTAACGCAAGAGTATATCGCAAAGCAAAAAGGGAAAATGATTACAAAGCCGGAGATATTAAAAAAATTTGAATAAATTGAATGGCGATGTAATTAAAACGTTTCAAAAATAGAAAATTTTTTATGAGGTGCTATGATGAAAAAACTCTATGGTGTAACCACTCCAATTGTTACACCCTTTAATGATAATGGTCTGGTCGATTTAGGCGCAGTAGGGCATATTACGGATTTCTTAATTGAAAAGGGCGTAAACTGCCTTTACCCTTTGGGAACAACGGGGGAAATGCTCCGCTTATCTGTGAATGAACGTAAAGCGGTTGCTGAAAAAGTAGTGTCTCAGGCAGCGGGCAGATGTGTTGTATATATTCATTGCGGTGCAGCACGCCAGGATGATACGGTTGAATTGGTTAAGCATGCCGAGGCGATAGGCGCTGATGGGGCTGGCGTTGTAACGCCTCAATTCTTCGGCCTTAACGACCGGGAGATGGAGACGTACTACCTGACTGTTTCCAAAAGCGTTTCAAAGGATTTTCCGATTTATCTTTATAATATTCCACAGTGCAGCGGGAATGATTTGAAGCCGCAAGTGGTTGAAAATATAGTAAAACAATGTGAAAACGTAGTTGGTATTAAATACAGCTTTGCGGATATGGTGCGGACGAATGATTATCTGAGGGTAAACGGAGGCAAATTTTCAGTATTGCATGGGTGCGACAGCTTGTTCCTGCCGACGTTGATGATGGGCTGCGACGGTACCGTATCCGGAATATCAGGGGTATATCCCGAACCCTTTGTTGCCTTATACAAAGCTTACTTGATGAACGATCTGGCTGAAGCGAAGCGTCAGCAGGATATTGCCATCGATATCATTAAAATACTGCGGAGTGGAAGCAATATGGCATATTTCAAGGCTGCATTGGAATATCGCGGGATCCCGGGCGGTCATATGCGTGCGCCCCAGCTTGATTTGCTTGAAGAGGAGAAGAAAGAAATGATCGAAGAATTAAAAAAACGATGTAATTTTTTATGACAACCTGCTAAAATAGATATAAAAGAAAAGTAAAGGGTATTTATGAAAATGAAATATTCAAGAAATAAGGGGTTATGATGAAGGATCCGACAATTAGTGATGTTGCTGAAAGAGCAGGGGTTTCAATCGGAACGGTATCACGCGTTATTAATGGTGCTGTTAATGTAAAAAAGCAGAATATGGAGAGAATTCAAGAAGCAATTAAAGAGTTGAATTTTCGGCCGAACCAATACGCGAAGAACTTAAAGAGTAACAAACGTAATATTGTCGGCATCATAGTCCCGAATCTGGTCGATGAATTTTATATTAATTTAATTAACCAAATCGAACAGACAATGACTCTTGAAGGGTATTTGCTTGTTGTTTTCAGCAGCAGGGACAGCAGTGAGCTGGAACATAAATATATAAATTACCTCTGGGAGAAACGGGTAGATGGCATCCTGATTACTTCGTCCGGACAAAATGAGGATTTGTTGCAGAAGATCATGCATACCGGAACTGCTGTTGTATTTGTGGATAGAAAACCGCAGGCGAATATATTTGATACTGTATACGCCGATAAACAAAATTCTGCCAGGATAGCTACATCCCATTTGATTCAAAACGGGCATAAACGTATTGCACTGGTCACCGGGCCAAAATCTTTGAGCACAAATGTAGACCGGTTTAATGGATATACCAGGACGATGTATGATAATGAATTGCCTATCAACAATCGCTATATCTGGTTTGGAGAGTTTAATACAAAATGCGGACTTGAATTCATGAAATGGTATGTGCGGCAGGATCCTGACGAAAGGCCGACAGCAATTATCTGCGGGAGCCAGATGATTACTTATGGCTGCTTGCTGGCGGCAAAGGAATATGGGATTCGTATTCCGGATGAAATGTCTATCGTCTCCTATGGCAACGTCGGATATGAGAAACTAATTACCCCTCAGCTCACTTATATCCAGCAGATGGATGCGGAAATCAGCAAGGCATCTGCCCAGCTGTTAATTGATAAATTGAACAATCGCAATGATTATCCCAGACAAATTGTGATGAAACCTGAAATAATCATCCAGGATTCTGTAAAGAATCTGAATACATGATTGCACTGCTATATAGATAATACTAATAATCAACGTCTCAAATTTTATTTACTCATTTTACTATAAGGATTTTAATTTTTATACTATCCCTATATTAAGTCTTTTCACTTTTTCGATCATGCAAAAAAATTGAAACGATTAAATTTTACAAGGAGGCTTAAATATGTTACGTAAACCCAAAATTGGGATTATTGGTTTTTCGGATGGAGAGCCTGCTGTCCATGAAGAGTTGAAAGGTATCGTGCAAACTCAGATGGATTCCATTGTAAAAGCTTTATCCGCAAGCGGAGATGTGGATGTGGTTCCTGCCCGTTCTCTCGTCTGTTCGGTTCAATCTGCAAAGGAAGAAGCACAGTTTTTGGCAGCCAACGATGTGGATGGCACCATTTTCTCATATGGTGTTTTTGCTTACCCGAATTTCTCGGCAATCGCTGCCCAATTCGGTAAGCCTCCTTATTTGCTTGCAGCTAATTTAAATCCGGACTGGCCTGGAATGGTGTCTATGCTGGCGGCCGGCGGAGCGCTTCATCACCTTGGAATCGAACATTTCCGTGTTTCGGGGGATGTCAACGAACCGGAAGTTCTTAAGCAGTATCTTCAATTTGCCCGCTGTGCCAGGGTCATTAATACGTTAAAAGGACAGAAATACGGTTTGATCGGCGGCAGAAGCCTCGGCATGTATAGTGCAACGGCGAGCATGCAAGACTGGCAGCGCTTGTTCGGCATCGATATCGATCATCTGGATCAGAGTGAAATTGTCCGTATTGCTGAAACCATACCTGAGGAGCAAGTCGAAAAGGGGGTAAACTGGCTTGAAGCTAATGTCGGCCATATTTATTATGATAATGACCGGCTGACCCGCGAAAAGCTCAAAACTCAGATCAGGCACTATGAAGCGGTTAAGAAAATCATCAAAGACCACCAATATGACTTTATCGGTATAAAATGCCACTACGAAATGAGCCGCAATTATTGCACCGAGTGCCTGTCAGCTGCTTTCTGCAATGATCCTTATGACTGGGACGGACCGAAGCAACCAACCGTCATGGCTTGCGAAGCGGATTCGGATGCGGCGCTGACAATGCAGATCCTGCACCTGCTTTCACAGGATCCGGTCATTTTCATGGATGTTCGTCACTATGACAAGGATGAGGATGTTATGGTGTTTTGCAATTGCGGGTCGCAGTCTACCTGGTATGCCGGGCGTTCCGACAATCCGGCTGAAAATCTGAAACAGGTTTCGCTCTATCCCTGCCTTCCCATCTATTCCGGTGGCGGAGCCCATGTCAATTGCATGACCAGGGCTGGCCAAGCGACGATCGCACGATTGAACCGTACCGAAGGAAAATACCGGATGACCATTATACCGGCAGAATTTGTTGAGCTGGATCGTAAGAAAATGAAGGAAACAACAGAGGAGTGGCCTCATGTTTTTGCAAAACTGCCGGTCAGTCATAAAGTATTCCTGGATAAATATGATTCGAATCATTGTCATGCCATTTATGGGGATTGGACTGCTGATCTGGAAATGATCTGCAAGATGCTCAATATTCCAGTGGAGCGGCTTGATCAGTGAGGGTGAAGGAATTAGGAGGAAGACGATGCAGAGAATTATTAATAATCCTGATTATGTTGTTGAAGAAATGCTCGAAGGGTATCTGAAAGTGCATAGGGACATCGTGACAGGCACCGGCAATCCCAGAGTTGTGAAATACAGGAATGCTCCGCAGGATCGGGTCGGACTGGTTACCGGCGGCGGCTCCGGTCATAAGCCGGCTTTTATTGGATACGTTGGCCGTGGCATGATTGATGCGGTTGCAGTTGGTGAGATTTTTTCTTCTCCGACCGCGAAAGCCTTTTTGGATGCCTTCAAGGCAGCTGATGGCGGTCATGGAGTCGCCTGCCTTTATGGCAATTATTCCGGTGACAATATGAATGTAAAAATGGCGGTTAAAATGGCCCAACGGGAAGGCATCGAGGTTAAAACCGTGGTGGCCAATGATGATGTAGCCTCAGCACCGAAAGATCAGTTGCAGAAGCGGCGCGGAGTAGCCGGCGAAATACTGATGTGGAAGGTTGGAGGAGCCAAGGCCGCCGGCGGTGCGTCCCTGGATGAAGTCATCGCCGCCGCACAGAAGGCCATCGATAGCACCCGCAGTGTAGGTATCGGATTGACTCCCTGCACGCTGCCGGCTGTCGGACGCCCCAATTTTGAAATCAAAACCGGTACCATGGAGATCGGTATCGGGCATCACGGAGAACCGGGTATTGCCGTATGCCCACTGGAAACAGCCGCTCAGATGGCCCGGCGCATGCTGGATACCATTTTGCCGGATTATCCGTTTTCAGCCGGAGACGAAGTAGCTGTACTGGTCTCCGGACTTGGTGCAACACCGGTTATGGAATTGTATATTCTATATAACGAAGTGGAGAAGCTGCTGTCACAGGCAGGAATCAAGGTATATCGGTCCTATGCAGGCAATTACTTTACGTCGCTGGATATGATGGGTGCTACTTTAACGATAATGAAACTGGACTGCGAACTGAAAACGTGTTTAGACGCAGAAACAGAGACAATGGGCTTAAAGCAATTCGCACCAGGTATTTGACTGGGAGGTAAACATATGATGCAAGCATTTGATAATAAAAGCGGGAAAGTTATTATCCAGGCAATGATTCAGGCCATACAGGCGAACAAGGCTTATCTGTCTGAGGTGGATGGATTGATTGGTGACGGAGACCATGGCATCAACATGAACAAGGGTTTTACTATATGTGAAAGCCGTATGCAGGATCGCCAGCTTTCATTTTCTAAAGCCATCGATGAATTAGGAAACATTCTATTTTCTGAAATCGGAGGCTCAATGGGGCCAATCTATGGCACCATTTTTATGGAAATGGCTGATTCTATAAAAGATAAAACAGAAATAGATGCAGCGGCGTTCCTTGGTATGTTGGAAGCAGCAACCTCGGGTTTGGAGACGATTATTGAAGCCAAAACAGGTGACAAAACCCTTATGGATACCCTGATCCCTGCTCGCGATAGCTTCAAGACCGCTCTGGAGGGGAATGATGACTTCTGCACTGCTCTGGCTAAAATGGAGAAAGCTGCCGAGGCGGGTAAAGACGCCACAGTCGGTATGGTTGCGAAATTCGGCCGATCCAGCCGCCTGGGTGAGCGATCCCGGGGAGTTCTCGATGCCGGTGCCGCGTCCTGTTATATTATTCTCAAAGCAATGTCGGAAGCGATCCGCAAGATGATACGCTGATAAGCTGAACGAATACGAAAAGCAAAGAAGGAATCGAATATGAAAATCGCTATTGGCTGTGATGAAGCAGCTTTGAACTATAAAAATACTATACGGGACATGCTTACGGAACAAGGCATCGAGATGATTGACTTCGGTACGTATGACGAAGCCCCTGTGCTGTATCCTGACATTGCTGTAGCCGTTGGTGAAGCGATTGTTCGCGGCGAAGCGGAACGAGGCATTCTGCTTTGCGGAACGGGAATCGGTATGTCAATTTCAGCAAATAAAATCCCAGGTATCCGTGCAGCAGTTTGTCATGACTCCTTTTCCGCAGAACGCTCCAGAAAGAGTAATGATGCGCAGATTATTTGCATGGGCGCCCGCGTCATCGGCATTGAATTGGCGAAACAACTTGTAATGATCTGGCTCCATAGTGATTTTGCAGGCGGCGGTTCAACTGCCAAGGTCGAACAAATAAAGGCGTATGAACGCAAATACATGCACCTGTAAAAAGTAAGGATGTTGGGTTTATGATATTTGGCTGTGCGGGTAAATATCGGTACTATAAAATCATATATGTTTTATTATGTGAACTAATAGTTAATGTTGACATTTTTGCAGTTAAGTGTGCAAAATTCGAAGTAATGCTTATTGTATAGTAAATAAATTCCAGATATCTGCGCATTAATTAAAAATTTGCACAGATTAAGCCGGAAAATAAGTTTTGACCCAAAATATTCGCACACTACTTGAAATTTTGCACGCAGTACAGTGGACGGAATCTTGCATTTAGAGTTTCGTCTACAACTTGAATAAATTCCAATTCAATGTTAGGTTGCTGCGCAGTATTTATAAAATTTTAACTGGAAACAGAAGAACCGTCCCCATGATCTTCCCCGGTAAATTCAGGCTTGAATACCACCACAGCCAGCGGAGGTACGTTCATACTCAGGGAATACGGCTTTTGTTGATGCACTACAGACTCTGCCGCAAGCCCTCCAAGATTTCCCACGTTACTGCCTCCGTAAAGCTCCGAGTCGCTATTCAGGACTTCTTTGTAAAAAGCGTCATATGGTACGCCGATCCTGTAATTATTATATACAACGGGCGTAAAATTGCATACGAACACCAGCATGTCCTCCTTGTTTACGCCTTTTCTGAGAAATGACACTATGCTGTGGTCACTGTCGTTGCAATCCAGCCACTCAAACCCGTCATAGCTGAAATCGACCTCATAAAGCGCTTTGTCCGAGGTATAAAGCCTATTCAGATCGCGTACGAAATTCCGAAGCTTACTGTGCATTTCATAGTCCAGCAGATGCCAGTCCAGGCTGTGCCTGAAATCCCATTCCTTGAACTGGCCGAAATCGTTGCCCATAAAAAGCAGCTTTTTGCCGGGGTGGCCAAACATATATCCGTAGGCAACTCTAAGTCCTGCGAATTTCTGCCAGTAATCGCCCGGCATTTTTTCAATCATGGAGCGCTTGCCATGGACCACCTCATCATGTGACAATACCAGTACAAAATTCTCCGACATGGCATACATGATGGAGAAGGTAATGTAGTTGTGATGATATTTTCGATAAACCGGGTCCATGGCGGTGTATCTAAGAAAGTCATTCATCCAGCCCATGTTCCACTTGTAAGTAAAGCCAAGCCCGCCGGCATACGGCGGTTTAGTGATCATAGGCCAGGAGGTCGACTCTTCGGCTATCATCATGATACCCGGGAAATAGCTGTAAACGGCGGAGTTCAGCTGCTTCAGGAATTCTACCGCACCGATATTCTGATTGCCGCCCCACTGATTCGGTATCCATTCACCCTTTTTCCTGCCATAGTCGAGGTAGAGCATGGACGCCACGGCATCTGCCCTGATACCGTCGATATGGTATTTTTCAAACCAGAAAACAGCATTGGAAACGAGGAAATTTCTCACCTCATGCCGGGTATAATTGAAGATCAGCGTACCCCAGTCGGGATGCTCCCCCTGTCGGGGATCCTGATGCTCATACAGGGCGGTGCCGTCAAATCTGGCAAGGCCGTGTGCATCCTTCGGAAAATGTGCAGGCACCCAGTCCATAATCACACCGATACCATTTTTGTGGCATTCGTCCACAAGAAACATAAAGTCCTCCGGGCGGCCGTATCTGCTTGTGACAGAATAGTAGCCGGTTACCTGATAGCCCCAGGAATCGTCCAGAGGATGTTCGGCTACAGGAAGTAATTCGATATGCGTATAGCCCATTTCTACTACGTAATTGACAAGGCTCGCTGCAAAATCCCTGTAGGTGAGGAAACGGTTATAACCATCATTCGTCTGGGCCCAGGAGCCAAGATGCACCTCATAGATTGAAACGGGTTTATTGAAGTTGTTTCCGGAATCCCTTCGTACCATCCACTCCCTGTCATTCCACTCATATTCGTCCAGATCATAGACTATCGATGCGGTACCGGGACGCAGTTCTGTATAAAAGGCATAAGGATCGGATTTGATCAGAAGGTCGTTGCACTGGGTCCTGATCTCATATTTATAAAGCTCTCCGCAACATATTCCAGGTATGAAAAGCTCCCAGACGCCTGAACAGGCAAGCGGGCGCATTGGGTGACACCTGCCGTCCCAGCAGTTGAAATTGCCCACTACGCTGACACTTCTGGCAGAAGGGGCCCAAACCGCAAAGTGGACGCCGTTTTGACCATTTAAAATCATCGGATGCGCACCGAGTTTTTCGTATATTTTATGATGATTGCCTTCGTTAAAAAGATGCAGATCAAAGTCCGTGATCATCTGTGAAAGGCAATTTTCTGTTCTTTCGCCATTATCCACCGGTTTCTCCCCCTCTGTTGATAGAATCAGTACAGCCACCAACCGCTTAACCTATTATACTGCGAATTTCTTCATTATACTATCAATTCTATCCAATTGTATTTAATAAGGAAAGTGCAAACAAAACAGTCTTGTGTGATAAAAAATTCACATATACTTTTTGGGTATATTATGGTAGAATGTTAGTCGGTGTGGCTTGCATTATTGTTAATTTTGCAGCACCTTTAATTTTGCAGCGTGCCTGGGAATATAAATGCAAAAAAATGTGCAATAATTCTTTTTTGCATGAAATATAGGCAAATCAAAATTGGTTTTTTGCAATTATTTGTTATGGAAAGGGGTTATAGAATGATTTATTCGCATGAAGTAGAAAGAATGACATGTGTAGCAAAGGGTCCGAACCATGGACCGGCGCCGATCCCCGAAGAAGGGAAATGGGTACAGTCAAAGGAAATCAAGGACATATCAGGCCTGACACATGGCATAGGCTGGTGTGCACCTCAGCAGGGAGCCTGCAAGCTTACTCTCAATGTCAAGGAAGGTATAATACAGGAAGCATTGGTCGAAACAATAGGATGCTCCGGTATGACACATTCGGCTGCTATGGCGGCAGAGATACTAATCGGCAAGACTGTTCTTGAGGCTCTCAATACCGACCTGGTTTGTGATGCAATCAATACGGCCATGAGGGAATTATTCCTTCAGATCGCTTACGGCAGAACTCAAACAGCTTTTTCGGAAGGCGGGCTGCCAATAGGCGCAGGCCTCGAGGACTTAGGCAAGGGACTGAGGAGTCAGGTCGGTACGATGTATGGTACTTTGGCAAAGGGCCCAAGATACCTTGAGTTGGCAGAAGGCTATGTTACCCACATTGCCCTCGATGAAAACAGCGAAATTATCGGGTATGAATTTGTGCACATGGGCAAAATGATGGACATGATCAAGAAGGGCACAGATGCAAATGAGGCTGTAAAGAAGGCAACCAGTAAGTATGGCCGGTTCGATGAAGCTGCCAAAGTAATCGATCCGAGACAAGAATAAGAAGAGGGAGGGTCAATAACATGTCATTGTTTGAAAGCTATGAAAGAAGGATCGACAAGGTCAATGCCGAATTGAACAAAAATGGCATTGCCTCTTTAGAAGAAGCAAAAAAAATATGTGACGAAAAGGGATTTGATCCCTATACAATAGCAAAACAAATACAGCCAATCTGCTTTGAAAATGTCTGCTGGGCATATGTGGCAGGCGCTGCAATAGCAATAAAGAGAGGCTGTAAAAAGGCTTCCGATGCAGCCAAAGTAATAGGCGAGGGATTGCAGTCTTTTTGTATTCCGGGTTCTGTTGCGGATGACAGAAAGGTTGGACTGGGTCACGGCAACCTTGCAGCAATGCTGCTGCGCAATGAAACCAAGTGCTTTGCATTCCTTGCAGGTCATGAATCCTTTGCTGCAGCAGAAGGTGCAATAGGTATTGCAAAGTCTGCAAATAAAGTCAGAACCGAACCGCTGAAAGTAATACTCAACGGTCTTGGTAAAGACGCTGCACAGGTCATCTCGAGAATTAACGGCTTTACATATGTTCAGACTAAATTTGATTACTACACCGGAAAGCTTGAGATTGTTAAAGAAATCAAGTACTCCAAGGGAGACAGGGGCAATATTAGATGCTACGGCGCGGACGATGTCAGGGAAGGCGTTGCCATCATGCACTTTGAAGGTGTAGATGTTTCAATTACAGGCAACTCTACCAATCCGACCAGGTTCCAGCATCCTGTAGCCGGTACCTATAAGAAGGAATGCGTCGAAATGGGCAAAAAGTATTTTTCTGTTGCATCAGGCGGCGGTACCGGAAGGACACTGCATCCCGATAATATGGCTGCAGGCCCGGCTTCCTACGGAATGACCGATACAATGGGCAGAATGCATTCCGATGCACAGTTCGCGGGATCTTCATCTGTGCCGGCACACGTTGAAATGATGGGCTTCCTCGGCATGGGCAACAATCCGATGGTCGGAGCTACGGTTGCTGTTGCTGTTGCGGTGGAAGAGGCTATGAAGTAAAGATAGGCAAGTATGAAGCAAGCTAAAAGTTTAGCGGAAGTTATATTTTAACGATCCCTAAAATGAAAAACAACAAGGCAGAGAATATAGCAGGAATTATAAGAGGCTGGCCCTGAATGTCAGCCTTTTTTTAATGGAGCATAGCGGAGTCTTGCTCCAAAATCGAAAGAGCTCGATGCTCTTTCGATTTTAACTGTATATGCGGCTAATATAATAGATTTTTACAATGTATTAAAAAATTGTCGGTGCTGTTAATGCATATACGACAAATTTCTAACAGGCAAGCGAATGGATTTGGGAAGGAAAGAGGAATTTCCTTATATAATATGGAAAGGATCTACAATATCCTATGTAAAATAGTTGATTGAATATTTATCACTAAAGGGGAGGGGACAGGATGATATGGAAAGCAATCAATTGATTGAGTGGTTGATGGAGAATTCAGGTCCGATCATCAAACACCGAACTGCCACAGAGTTGATGAATGTAACTGTATGTTCAGATGAATTAACAAATGATTTACTCAATATCGAAAAAGTTAAATCATTGCTTCTTCGATTAGACGATTACGGACCGATAACTGTAGTGGATTCACACATGCTGAACAAAATTCATAATAAAGACGGCGCTGAATCAATTGTGGCTGAGCTTTTGGATTTTGGATTAAGATCGGGAATAGGGCAGCTTGATTTAAGATTGCAGGTGTTCAGGCAATATGTGGATAATGATTTTGTAAGCAAAGCACTATCAACTCCATACATAGACAATGTTTCAACAGGATGGGCAATTTTTATTGCCGGGATTTTTACTTCATACTTTATACGAGGCGGATATAGATATGAAGAAGTCATTAATTACGCGAAAATCAGATTGAATTTGTTATACAGGGCGGCATCAGAAAACACACTTAATATCTACCTGTCGGATTCCGAGCTGATGAAATATCCTAAAAGGCCGCAAATATGGTGTACAACCCCTGTTATCCGTCCTGAATATGACCCTTGCTGTAATGACAAACCCCTTCCCAATAAACATGACATATACACATTAGCGTACTACCCCAAAGATCTGGCGGATGAGGAAACCGAAGACAAGATTAACCGCATTATCGAGTTCATTCTGGATGAGAAATATCAGTCACTGCACTATGGACTGTTGTGGTACAAGGCTAACAGAAGGTATTACATGAGTGGCTGGAGTCCTACACTTCCATGCTTTTTCAATTTCGAAAATGAATACGAATTATGTATATTGTTATTCTATATGGATCTTATGTCACACTTTAAAGCAGCACAACATTCGAAATGGTTTCAAAACTGCCTTGACTATCTTGAGCAGTTTCGCATGGTAGATGGAACATATTGTTTCCCAAAAAGTTTTTTCAGGTATAAGGAATATGTAGGCTGTACAGGTGGGTTATCCATAGGATCTAAAGATAAACAGAAATCTGCAGATGCTAATAAAGTCGAATCCACTTTCAGAATGCTTCTGCTAAAAAGCAGATTAGGTATTTTCTAGGAGTCCGCTCGGAAACGAATGTATGCGGATTTTCAGACAATTTTTTTGTCAGGAACTTTCAAAAAAAACGGCGAATATCCGGGTATTTAACACTATTTTGGAGGAATTTGGGCGGAAAGATGATGTATTGGGGAAGCCACCGGTAGTTTGAAACGGACAAATATTTAGGCAGCCAGTATTGAAAATCATATATAAAATGCCCCAGCGCCTAAAGACAATCCACTCAATTCTAGTAAAAATGGTGGTAAAAATATTAGCAAATTCAAAAAGTCGTTTGAAATTTTGTAATTGTATGATATAATGTGATTAGAATTTATGTGGAGTGATAACCATGTATCGTATGGCGATGGAACAATTGAAAGCGTGGAAAGCAAAGAGGCAGCGTAAGCCTTTGATCATACGCGGCGCCCGTCAGGTGGGTAAGACCTGGCTGATGAAAGAGTTTGGTGCCACCCACTATGACAAGGTGGTCTATATCAATTTTGACAACAACGAGCGCATGAAGAATCTGTTTGAGGGCAATCTGAAAATCGGCCGCCTTATTACCGGTTTGGAATTATATGCCGGGCACAAGATCAACGCTGAAAACACGCTGCTGATCTTTGATGAGGTTCAGGAGGTGCCCAAGGCGCTGACCAGTCTGAAATATTTCAACGAGGATGCGCCACAGTATCAGATCGTCTGTGCCGGCTCCATGCTGGGCGTGGCGCTGCATCAAGGCACGTCATTCCCCGTTGGGAAAGTGGAGTTTCTCGACCTATATCCCCTGTCGTTCTTTGAGTTCATGATGGCAATGGGCAAGGAACAGTTTGTGGATCTGTTGCAAAAGGGCGACTTTGAAATGGCCACGACCTTTAAGCAAGATTATATTGACTTGCTGAAGCATTACTATTATGTGGGCGGTATGCCCGAGGTGGCGCTGAGCTTTTCTGAAAATAAAGATTTTAATGAAACTAGGGAGATTCAGCAACGTATTCTCGCCGCTTACGAACAGGATTTTTCAAAGCACGCTCCCAACGAAGTGGTGCCGCGTATTCGGATGCTTTGGAACAGTATTCCAGCGCAGCTGACCAAGGAAAATAAAAAGTTCATATACGGCCTTATTAAAGAAGGCGCTCGGGCGAAGGAATATGAGCTTGCCCTGCTTTGGCTGACCGACTGCGGGCTTGTCCATAAGGTGCATCGTATTACGGCCCCCAACCTGCCCCTGAAAGCCTACGAGGATCTGAAAGCGTTCAAGCTGTTTTTAGTGGATGTGGGACTGCTCTCCTGCATGGTTGGGCTTCGTCAGGGTGTCCTTTTGGACGGTGACGAGCTGTTCAAGGAATTCAAGGGCGCGCTGACCGAACAATATGTGCTGCAGCAACTCAAAACGCTCAAGGGTGTACAAACCAACTACTGGACAGCCGAGCGCGGTATTGCCGAGGTAGACTTTGTCATCGATACAGGTAATGCCATTATACCCATTGAAGTCAAGGCCGAAGTCAACCTACAGGCAAAAAGTTTGAAAGCTTATCGGGAGAAGTTCAGCCCGACTTTATCCATTCGCACCTCCATGGCGGATTATAAAAAAGAGGATTGGCTGCTTAATCTGCCGCTGTGGGCTGCTGAAGAAATAAATATTACCACAGTACAATAAAGACTATGCCAGTTTTATAAAAAACCAAAGTAATCCCCAAGTTTGTCTTTAAATAAAAATATTTTATAGATATAGGTATTGTTATGAACATAGTTAATCCTCGAATCAAGAATCCAAATACATGGTATTCGTATTATGCTGGCTATTCTACTGAATTTGTCGAAAGTGTAATAGAGTATCCTTGTTTTTGATCAGAAGCAGTATTACATTACCATGCTCCCTCGATATACCACTTCCCGGCTATAATCCCGGAAGCAGGCTTGTCCGCTGGATATTCTCATAAAAAATACCCTCTTGCTTGGTCAGCTAAAGATTTATTACACTATAAGTTTTCATTGGCAACTCCCTGTAACAATTCCCTGCTTTTAAAACACATAAACGAGCTGCTTTAGTGGGTGCTTTAAAACGTGGCTGAAATAAGCAGCCCTGGCGATTTACCCACAACAGGACACCTGAATAGCCACCAATTCCGGATTTTCGCCGTTTTTTAAAGTACATAGATTGTTATTTGTAGCAAAATCCAATATAATTATGAATAAGAAATAGGAAATACTATTTCTGCCTTACATGTATAAAGCGGAAGGAACGGATTTTTGGATACAGTAAACGGCGGCTGCCGTGATAACGGAAATAAAGAACTCATTGCCATAATAAACCCCGAAGGCTTTGAATTCGACTGGCGGCAGGCAGAGGAGCAAATAGACGGCAAGCAGAGCCTTCTGCAGGAAAAATTATATGCGGAGTATCTTAATAATGCATATAAGGCGCTCTTTCACCTGGGCTTTTCTGATCAATCAATACCCTTATCCGGTTCGGTCCACTTTCTCAGGTCTTTAGCTGGCACCTTCGCTAAGGCGCTTTCCAAAAGTCCGGAAATTGAGTTTCTAAGGGAAAAAACAATTGTAGAACCTGAGCCTGAAGCGATTGGGCAAATTTCATATAATGCTCCGTACATGAATGGTGCAGAGCATTTGAATTATGAATGGATTGAAAAGATCTGGGGCAGGCTGAACGCTGCCTTCTCAACTGAGATTAAAGCGTACAGCGGAAACGCGGCGGATTTTCTGACGTCACTCAGCACTGAAATACATCCGATCGGGCGTATTTTTTTTCATCTGGTTGAAAGTAAAAAAGACGATTATCCTTTTGCCTTTCTTGCAACTTATTCGTCCGGTATCGGCCCGGATGGAAAGTCAAAGCATCTTCCGCTTAAAAACGCTCTGATTGAATATAAGAACGATAATAGAAAGCTGCTGGAGCTATTATCGACAGTTAATAAAGCCTCACAGAAAAGTGCCTTTATTTCAGAGCTTTTAGATTCAGGCGATATATTCCACCCAATCGGTCTTACGAGTAAAGAGGCGTATGTTTTCCTTAAGGAAATCCCATTATATGAAGAGGCCGGCATACTTTGCCGTATTCCGAACTGGTGGAAAAGCAGGTCAAATTCTCTGCGGCTGTCGGTAAGTATAGGCAGCAAAACGCCTTCTCATTTGGGGTTTGACGCTCTCGTAGATTTTAACGCCCGGTTGTCTGTCGGCAACGAAAACATATCCGTCGACGAATTGAAAAAATTGCTGTCGGCAACGGAAGGGCTTGCTTTTATAAAAGGAAAGTGGGTGGAGGTAAATCATGAGAAACTGAAGGAAACGCTGGCGGCATATGAACGGGCGCAAAGGCTTATAGCGAAAACAGACATGAGCATAATGGAAGCAATGCGATTTCAGCTTAATGCGGCAGAGATACTGAGCATACCCGGGGAAGCCTGCGAGCTTGAGGTAACGAACGGCGAATGGCTTAACACGGTTGTCGCCAGGCTGACGCATCCTGATGAAATAGAAGCTGTTTCGTGCGGCGAGGATTTCCACGCGGTTTTGAGATCATACCAGCAAAGAGGACTGGCCTGGCTGTATTTTATGAAGAAGCTCGGACTGGGAGCATGTCTTGCCGACGACATGGGGCTTGGTAAAACTGTCCAGATCATCGCGCTTCTGAATCACTTAAGACGCTTATCTAAAGCGGGAACGGAAGAAGCGCCGCTTAACGGTTTATCAGGCAGTTCATGCGCAGATGGAAACGCAAGCCGCGAAAAAACGCTTTTGGTCATACCCGCTTCACTCATAGGAAACTGGATGAACGAAATTGAAAAATTTTCTCCTTCATTAAGATACAGGATTCTGCACCCTTCCGAAAACAGGCCTGCGGCAGATGAAGGCAGGGAGATACCGGAGGATTGCGACTTGTTTATTACAACCTACGGTATGCTCCTGAAATATGACTGGTTAAAGGAAGTAATCTGGAATACGCTGATACTGGACGAGGCCCAGGCAATCAAGAATCCGGGGACCAGGCAGACAAAAGCAGTAAAGCAGATAAAAGCGGATTACAGAATAGCCATGACAGGTACTCCCATAGATAACCGCCTTTCAGACCTCTGGTCACTGTTTGACTTCCTGAACAAAGGACTTTTGGGAAGTCCAAAGGAGTTTACAGGCTTCACAAAAAAATTGAAGGAAAATCAGGAGGGCTATTCCCGGCTGAAGAAGGTCATAAGCCCGTTCATACTGAGAAGACTGAAGACGGATAAGGCTGTGATATCAGATCTTCCGGAAAAAATCGAAATGAAGACATTTACTGCATTGACAAAAGATCAAGCCGCATTGTACAATGCACTCGTTGAGGAGATTAAAGCAAAGCTTGAATCGGCGGAGGAGGGAATAGAAAGGAAAGGGCTGATCCTTTCTGCAATCTTGAAATTCAAGCAGATATGCAATCACCCGGATCAATATCTCGGACAGGATTTTTATGATGAAAAGGAAAGCGGGAAATATGAAAGACTGCGCGAAATATGCGAAACTATTTATGAAAAGCGGGAAAGGGTTCTTGTATTTACCCAGTTCAGGGAAATTACCGAACCCCTGAGTGAATTCCTTGAAACCATATTTCATCATAAAGGGCTTGTTCTGCATGGCGGAACTGCCGTGACGAAAAGGAAGGATATAGTTGACCGGTTCCAGGGACACGAATATGTTCCGTTCCTGGTACTTTCAATAAAAGCCGGAGGCGTGGGACTGAATCTTACTTCGGCAAATCATGTTATTCATTTTGACCGGTGGTGGAATCCTGCAGTTGAAAATCAGGCAACAGATAGAGCGTTCCGAATCGGCCAAAGGAAAAATGTCATTGTGCATAAATTTATTACAAGAGGTACAATTGAAGAGAAAATTGATTTAATAATAGAAGAAAAGATCAAATTATCGAAAGATATTATTCCGGATGTTCAGGAGAACTGGATAACCGAAATGGATAATAAGCAGCTGATGGATTTGTTTAGATTAAAGATATAAGGCGGTAATGCAAGAGGAATATTCTCACACTGAGAGACTGGTGTGGAGGAATGTTACCCAGGAATGCGAGGTTGTTGGCATGTCGTATGATTATGGATATGGAGAATATGTTTCAGCAGCGGAAAAAAAAGAAAGAAATCAAAAGGCGGCTGAAAAGCTCAGAAAGAAAAATTCTGATATTTCACCCGTCGTTATAACCGGAAGAAAGCTGGCGAGGACATGGTGGGGAAAAGCATGGAATGACAACCTGGAGAGGTATTCGGATTATTCAAACCGGATAGGGAGGGGAAGCAGCTACGTCCGCCAGGGAGCCGTACTGGATCTTAAGATTGCCCCGGGAGGGGTCGCCGCATTAGTACAGGGGAGCAGGAAAAAGCCATACCAGATAGATATAGCAATACAACCATTGGACAATAACACCTGGAAGACTATTACAAAAGCTTGTGAGGGTAAAATAGAGTCGCTGCAGGAATTGATCGAAGGTAAGTTTCCGGAAGCGCTTAGTGAATTATTTACTGCCAAAGGCAAGGGGCTTTTCCCTGCGCCAAAGGAAATATCCTTTCATTGCAGCTGCCCCGATTGGGCAAGCATGTGCAAGCATGTGGCGGCGGCTCTTTACGGAGTTGGCGCCAGGCTGGATGAGAATCCCGGACTGTTTTTTGTTCTTCGTAACGTGAATATCGATGAATTGGTTTCAAAGGCAATAGCACAAAAATCAGAGACGCTTCTTAAAAAATCCGGCAGGAAAAGCAGCAGGGCAATTGATAACGATGATATTTCCGCCATGTTTGGGATTGATATGGAGGAAGAAAACGAAAAACCTGTCCCAAAAGAAAGGACAGGGAAAAAGCCTTCGGAAGCCGGCAGCAAGAAGGCTAAGTAAAAAAATGGAGATTACCTGCTTACATGCTCATCCAGCCAGTCAAACATGCGCTGGGCTGAAAGAGCCGGATTTCCTGTCTGACAGTGGGTGGCAGCCGAGTCCTCTTCGGTAAACAGGATGTAGTCCCTGGGGCAGTCAAGCGCATCGTAGAGTGCTTTGGCCTGCCCAGCGCCCCACGTTTCCTTCGTACCATCCATGATCAGCATCTGACATTTTATTTTTGATAGGTCGTCCGTATAATCATACTGTCTGACCTTTGTCAGGAAATCAGACGGGGTTTTGCCTCCGAACACCCACATTCCGTGATAGATTCCCCAGCGGAGGCCCACGTCATATTTTGTAAGCTCCAGAAACTTTTTATTAAATTCCTCGGCATCCTGTTCGTACAGATTGATGAACTTGGGCGTCAGCATATCCTTTATGATACTGTAACAATTTATATAACCGGGATTGACGATGCATATCCGGATCCTTGGTTCGTAGGCTGCCGCCCTTACCGCGAAGCCTCCTCCCATACTTATTCCCAGCAATATGATATTGTCCCTGTCGACATCCGGCCTGGTGCAGACATAGTCCACTACGGGTGTAATGGCTTTTTCCCAGTCAGGTCGCAGTGCCAGGCCTTTTTCCCTGATGGAAAGCCCCTGGCCCGGGCCTTCAAAAAGCAGACAGTTATATCCTCTGCGGATAGCGGCATCTGCAATGTACTTTGTCTGCTCTACAGGCGCGTCAAAGCCTTGATGGACAAGGAGTGTCGGGGCTTTTTCCCTGTTTGTTTTAAAGAAATATCCCTTAAGCGTGGTACCCTCATAGGGTATCCGGACTTCTTCAACCGGAACCGACAATAATTGGAGACCCTTTAGAAACAGGTCCGCCCCTTTTTTGTATGTTTCCAGAATTCTCGGATCCTCAGGGTTGGTATGAAGAAAAACCTCGGCTGCCAGGTAATAATTTGAAGCCCTTAAATACGTTTCACCGGCGCTTATATTGTGGTTTTTTTCCAGGCTTGAGTCCCCGACGGCCTGCAGTCTTTCCGCCGTTTTGTTCCACTCCCTGAACCAGCTTAATTCACTTGTATGCCTTATGTTTTTAACAGTGTCGAGTATTTCCTGCATGCTCCCCATCTGCTGCCATATACCGTCCAGTACAAAGTTGATGCGGGTGTTCATAAACCAGTTGTCGCTGAAGGCAATATCCTCGGACTCACCGGTAGTCGGCTTTTTCTTTTCTTCTGCCGTCTTTTCATCTACCTTTTTTGCAGTGGATGAGGTTTGCTGAACAGGCTCCGGTTTGCTGAAGGTATTGGCCGCAAACAGTGTAATACCGGAGGTTATAGCAATTACCAGAACATAGGATATCCACGGGACGAGTTTTGCTCTATTTTTATTTGCTTTGTTATTCATATTTATTCATCCTCCTATATGGGTGGTTTGTGGTTGTTTTAATTTATGTTTCTTTGCATAAAGGCTTTT
This sequence comes from Clostridiaceae bacterium, assembly GCA_039679375.1. GTDB lineage: Bacteria > Bacillota > Clostridia > Acetivibrionales > DTU013 > JBDKVA01. The sequence goes on along the minus strand of JBDKVA010000037.1, from coordinate 217 downwards.
CAGCGCCTCCAGTATTGCAGATAAAGGCTTTTGATTTTGAGCAAGCAGGTCGGTTATTTTGTGATAGCAAAGCCTGAGGCCGGGTTTGAGCGGTGCAAACAGCGAAAATAGAGTGATCATGATCAGAGCGGTGAAGGTGTCATAGAATTCAAACACGGGATAGATGGACTCTCCTCCGAGTGCGTATGCTACAGCGCCTTTCCCGATATAGATGCCA
>JBDKVA010000036.1:0-42498 GCA_039679375.1 Clostridiaceae bacterium | reverse complement strand
CCACTTTGGCGAGATACGGCAACGCTTCGGGATAGTGTTTTTGAATTAAGAGGTTAACGGTAGGGCAGCATGATGAAATAATGATGCTCTGATCCCCTGTATAAATAAGCTTTTCATAGCACTTTTTAACCATTGTCGCACCGATGGCAGTTTCAGAGGCTCCCCAAAATCCGAGTTTCTTCAGCGCTTTTTCTATTGACCTGATTGAAGTCCCAAAATAATTTGCGGCAAACGATGGGGCGATGCTTGCGTAAACCGGCTTCTTGTCCTTTATAACCGCCTTGACCTTTTCTACGTCATTCCGGATTACTTTCGCATTCTGCGGGCAAACCATAAAGCAGTGTCCGCATAAAATGCATTCGTCCTCAGCTATATATGCCTGATTGCCGGAAAAGCGGATCGACTTTACCGGACAGTGACGGATACACTTATAACAGTTTTTGCAATTCGATTTTTTAAATTCAATATATTCCGACAAGCTGCCCACCCCTTTTACCTTTCTTTTAATAAACGGCACTATCGTCACTTTGCCATTTTCAACACATACACTTTTTCAAAAGAAAAGGTAGGGCTGCTTCATTACAATCAGTCACGGGAACTGCCCTGCCTGTTTCATTAAAAATCAACTTCGGTTCCGTAATAGGTGCAAGTCAGAAGTTTTTCCATCTCGTCAGGTGTAACCGGTCTTGGATTGGAGCCGGTGCAGGCATCTCCGACAGCCAGCCTGGCAATTTTCGAAACCTTTTCCTTAAACTCCGCTTCAAGAATCCCAAATTCTTTCAGTGATTTGGGTATATTCAGCCTGGTATTGTATTCATCTATTTTTTCACACAATTTTTTAACAAGCTCTATATTATCTGCGCCTTTTATTCCAACTGACTTTGCTATATCCGCGTAACGTTCTCCGGCCTTTTTCGCATTGAACTTTATGACATATGGAAGATAAATCGCATTTGCACACCCATGAGGAATGTGTCCTGTGGAAAACGCCGCCCCGGTTTTATGCGCCATTGAATGGACAATGCCTAAAAGCGCGTTTGTAAATGCCATTCCCGCAAGGCACTGTGCATAATGCATTTGTTCTCTGGCATTCATGTCGCCGTTGTAAGAGTCGGGCAGGTAATCAAATACCATGCTGATTGCTTTTAAAGCAAGCGGATCGGTAAAGGGTGAGTTAAGGGTTGAAACATAGGCCTCAATCGCATGTGTCAGAGCGTCCATCCCGGTATGCGCGGTCAGCTTCGGCGGCATGGTTTCCGCAATCTCCGGGTCGAGTACTGCAACGTCGGGCGTAATGTTGTAGTCGGCTAACGGGTATTTAACTCCAGCTTTATAATCCGTAATAACAGAAAATGCCGTAACCTCGGTGGCGGTGCCCGATGTTGACGGGATTGCGAGGAACTTCGCTTTCTGCCTGAGTTCTGGGAAGTTAAACGGAGTGGTTAAATCCTCAAAAGTGGTTTCAGGGTATTCATAAAACACCCACATCGCTTTCGCCGCGTCAATGGGCGATCCTCCGCCGATCGAAACGATCCAGTCCGGCTCAAAAGCGCGCATAGCCTCGGCTCCGCGCATGACCGTCTCAACAGAAGGATCCGGCTCCACATTCTCAAACAGCTGCACTTTCATACCGGCTTCTTCCAAATATGAAACGGTTTTACCCAGAAAACCAAACCGCTTCATGGAACCGCCTCCGACCACAACAATTGCTTTTCTGCCCTTTAAGGTTTTTATAATTTCCAAAGAACCCTTGCCGTAATACAAATCTCTCGGTAATGTAAATCGTGCCATTTTAATTCCTCCATTATTTATTAAGTTAAATTGTTTCTTTGTTTGATAATATTTTAACAATGTTAAGTCAGTTTTGGAAATATAAAAAATGAATATCAGTATGTATTTATCGATATGCCTTTATCGATAAATATTTATCTGTTGCATATATGCTCCATTAATAAAAAAAATCATGCCTGCAAGATGACGGCATGACCTTTTTATAGCGCCTCTGTACTTATTCCATTATTGAAATTTCATCCCTTACATGAAAGAGTTCCGATATAAACGCCTTGTCGAGCGCACTAAACCGGTAATCGGCAGGATAAATCAGCAGGTCTTTGTACTTATGATCCGGCACATCACATTTTTTCTGAACAAGGCCATAGCATTCAAGAAGCTCCGCAGGCATTGGAGACACCCATATATATGTTCCGGGAACCTTTCGCAGCAAATCAAACTGGCTTCCCCGTTCATAAACATAAATACGGTTTTTGCTGCGCCCGGACTGTTCTGTTTTTTTTATTTCAGACACTGTTAAAAACGGAACCATCAAGTCTCCATGCATAATTTCTATATATTTGTTCAATTCATGGTAATCCAGAGTGTCTTTTGCCGCCAGGGGATGCGACTTCGACATAAGCGCCAGATATATGTATTCCAGGACGGGCCTATGCTTCATTCCTTTGTCGTCAAGAAGGCTGAAAAAGTATTTTTCATGCGCAGCCTGATACCGGATAATTCCGAGGTTGCATTCTCCTTCTGCAATATTGTTGATCGTTTCCATGGAATTTGTTTCACAGAAATTAATATCGATGGCCTTTGCGGAATCCAGCTTATTGATAAAAACCGTAAACGCATGCGCGATATAGCTTGCTCTTGGAACCGATATGCCAAACCGCTGTACATTTTTCCTGTCCGGCCGATATAGCTCTTCTATTTCTTCAATCTGATCCAAAATATTTTTTGCGTAAGCTAAAAATTCTTTGCCTTTTTTTGTAGTAACAAGGCCTTTTGAACTGCGCTTAAAAAGGCTCATGCCCAGCGTCGACTCCAGCTCGCGGACCGCTTTGCTCAGATTCGGCTGACTCATATACAGCCTTTCGGCAGCCTGCGTTATCGACCCCGTTTTTTCTACTTCGACAGCATATTTCAAATGCTGAATATTCATGTAATATCCTCCGTAACAGCAGCCGATCTATTCTGCATTCGCTCTTTCAAATGCTTTGACAACAGCGCAAGCGAAACCGCCATATTCTCGTTTTGCACTAAAATGTTATCCGGCACCACCAGATGCACGGGCGCAAAATTCAATACCGCAAGGACTCCGTTTTCTACAAGCATATTGCAAACATCCTGCGCATTTTTTGCAGGAACGGTAATGATGCCGATATGCACATTCAACCGGCGGCACAGTTCGGAAAGCCTTTCCATCGGATAAATATGCTTCCCGTTGATTTCTGTGCCGGTTACACTATTGTCACTGTCGAATGCGGCAACAATGCGCACTCCATAGTTTTCAAATCCGGTATAAGATAAAAGTGCCGTACCAAGCTTTCCGGAACCAATCAGGACTGCATCGTTAACATTATTATAACCAAGACAGTGCTCCATACATGTTATCAACTCTTCAACATCAAAGCCTGTTTTCGGCCTCCCGCCGCTTTCACTGACTGCGGCAAGATCTTTTCGGACCTGAACCTCGTTTAAATTAAGATCTTTTGCAATAAATGGTGCTGAAATGTTTTGAATTCCGTCATTTTTAAGTGCCTTCAAGTAATTATAATAATACGGCAGCCTCGTTAACGTTTGTTTTGGAAATGAATATAATCGCCGCTGTTCTATCATTGTTCCAGCTCCAATCAGTATGTTGTTATTGATAAAATTATACTGATTACTTCTCAAAAGGTCAAGAATAGCAAGCAATTATATGTTTGAATTTCGATGAAAGTTTCAGTACTTAAAACGGCTGTAGTATTTCCCTGCCGCCATCTCCGGCCTCCGATACGTAAAATGAAGGTGTAAGGCCCGTTCTCATTGTATAACCGTTGCCAACCCCGGCAATGAACCGATCGACCGCGTCCTCCCTGACAATGCTGACCGTACAGCCGCCAAAGCCCGCGCCCGTCATTCTTGAGCCTGCGGTTCCATCCACCTTCAATGCCTCCTCCGCCAGCGTATCAAGTTCGAGTCCTGTAACCTCATACAAATTTTTCAGTGAATAATGGGATGCAACCATATATCTGCCAAACAGAGCAATATCGCCTTTACTTAATGCTTCAACCGATTTCAGGACCCTGTCATCCTCCATGATAACATGCTCCGCTCTGTTCCGTATTAGCATATCCTTGATTACATGCTTGAATTTATTGAAGCTTTCCACTGTTATATCGCCAAGGCATTCTGCCTCCGGTATATATTTTTTCAACATTTCAAATGCCTGTTCGCACTGGCTTCTTCTTTCATTATATTTCGAATCAGCCAGACCTCTTTTCTTGTTTGTATTGGCAATCACAATTTTGTATCCGTTCAAATGAAGAGGTACATGCTTGTAGCTCAGATCCCGGCAGTTCAGGAAAATGGCATGGTTTGCCCTGCCCATTGCGGAGGCGAACTGATCCATGATGCCGCAATTGACGCCGACATAACGATTCTCTGCTTTCTGGCTGATTCGAGCCATCTGTACCATATCCAAAGGCTGATTGACGCCGTTGGCCATATTACCGAGTGAAACAAGCGCTATTGCAGTTGCCACCTCTATGGCAGCCGAGGATGAGAGCCCCGCTCCATACGGCACAGTATCGTGGTAAAGCAGGTCGCAGCCTGTCAGCCTGTACCCGGCCTTTTGCAGTTCATCAGCAACACCCATCTGGTAATTGCCCCATTTCAGGGTCTTGTACTCCCCCAGCCTGTCAAGCGAACCCTCGACCTGTGCCACAAGATCCGTTGCAGCCAGATTTACCTTTCTGTCATTCCGGGGTCTGGCAATAATAGTGGAACATAGTGTCAACGCGGCTGGAAATACATAACCACCGTTGTAATCGGTATGCTCACCTATAAGATTGACTCTTCCGGGTGATGAAAACACTCTGATCCCGTCTTCATCTCCATGATAGATGTTAATGAATTTTCGCTTAAGCTCTGAAATGTCCATATATCTGCCTCAATTCTTTAATTCGTTCTATTCCTGCCTTCTTTACTAATGAATAGAGTCGGGCCTGGAGCACAGGAGAACCGTCCCCCTGTGCAATTAAAATGACGGCCGTGATTATTTTTCCGTATTTTGTAAAATAAATCTTCTGTGGGCTTCCCTTAATTCCGCCGCCTTTTCCTCCGGGTTCGTCGGGTTGGCATGAGCCCAGGCGCCGGTTTCGCTCGATGCATTGAATTTCTGCTTGTTTGAAGCACGCATCGGAGGAAAGAATTCAATGTGGAAATGGTAATATTCATGGAAATCTCCACTATTGACCGGATCCTGATGCATGCACATCATATATGGGAACGCAAAGCCAAAAAGCGCATCAAGCGCGCCGGTCGTTTCTTTGAGAGCTCTGGCCAGATTGGCCTTTTCTCTTTCATTAAATTGAGTCAGATTTTGTTTGTGACTTTTGCCTGCAATATACATGCCATAGGGATACTCCGAGAAGAAGGGAAGAAACACTATGAAATCCTCGTTTTCGAATATCACCCTGTCACCCGATGCCGCTTCATCCTTCAACATGTCGCAAACGAGGCATTTTCCGGTTGTTCCGTAATATTCCCGGCATGACTCAAGCTCAAGCTGCAATTTTTTCGGGATGAAAGGATATCCATAAATCTGCCCGTGCGGATGTGGCATTGTAACGCCTACCATTTCTCCACGGTTCTCAAAAATATAGATGTATTTGATTCTTTTATCCTTTTTTAACTCAATAAATCTTTCCGTCCAAAGGTCAATGATCTTGACAATATGACCGATTGAAAACTGGTGAAGTGATGATGTATGCTCAGGTGAATAGAGTATGACCTCGCATTTGCCATACGACTCGGCAGTCTTATAAAAACCGGTCGGCACTTCATCCGGTACGGGCGGATTCGCCGACAGCACCGGGAAATCATTATTGTATCTGTATACATCATAATGGTCGGGCACCTTGCCAGAGCCCGGACAGAAGGGACACCAATCCTTCGGCATCTGCGGCCTGTTCTGCCTGTTGGATGCGATCATCACCCAGTCTTTAATCAAAGGATGCCAGCGTAATTCTGCCATATCAAACCTCCGGAATCTAGCTATTTGTCTGTTTTCTATCCCACTTTATTCACAAAAGCAGCAATAAAATCTCCGATTTCAAACGCAGTACAATTCCATTTTAATATTATATATGGCAAAGTAAATGGCTGAATGTTTTTTTAATATGGTATAATGTTGTATGTAAAATATTTATATTCTTGATTTCATTATACTACGGGGTAGATATATGCTGGAGAAAATTTATATTGACGAACCCAGACAAAATGATATGAACATGTACCGTTGTGGTTTTGAGGACTGCAAGGGCGGCCATTTCTGGGGACCTGCCGTAAGGGATCACTACATCATACATTACATTCTGGGCGGCAAAGGCACCTTTACGGTTGGAGGCGCCACCTACACGCTCGGTCAATACGACGGTTTCCTGATATGTCCCGGTACAATTGTCTATTATGCAGCCGATGAATATGAGCCATGGAGTTATGCATGGGTAGGCTTTCACGGCCTGAAGGCTTCAGCCTGCCTTGAACAGGCAGGATTGAGCATGAACAGCCCCATATTCCGGTATGAAAAAGATGATTTTCTGAAGAACTGCTTCATGAGGATGATCAGCACAAAACAGCTCTCCAGAGGCAAGGAAATGAGGCTTCTTGGCTTATTGTACGAGTTTCTCTCCCAGTTGGTGGAAACAAATGACGCCCGCCTCACTGCGAAGCAAAATGCACAGGAGGAATACGTAAGGAAAGCTACGGAATACATCCGGATGAACTATTCAAGGAAAGTCACTATAGCTGAAATAGCCCGGTATGTAGGGCTGGACAGAAGTTACCTGTATTCGCTCTTTCAAGATTTTACAAACAATTCTCCGCAGGAGTACCTGATCCGTTTCAGGATGGAAAAAGCCTGTGACCTGATGCGCACGGCCTCCCTAACTATCAGTAATATTGCATGCTCGGTAGGCTACAACGACCCCCTTATGTTTTCAAAGGCCTTTAAAAAAGTGAAGGGCCTGTCCCCAAGGGATTTCAGAAAAACCTTTATCTGATCACCCTCGGTCCCTCTGCTTTTTCACTTTACCTCCGCAGTTTGACATAAGTACCCGCGGCTTTCATATCTGCTTTTTATTAAACACCCTAATTGCAGTGACGATAAACAGAATAACAATTACAATACTTATGATAAGCGGAGCCGCTAAATCCTTCGGCAATGTGTCTCCGGTCAATAATGGCATATTGCTTGATGCCAGTGCCACAGGATTGTATTTTTGAAATTTCGGTACAATATTCACCAGGAACAGGACTGCCGTAAAACCTCCTGCAAAAAGCAGGCAGCCATAACTGTTTTTGAACAGCACACCGCCCAGTATCATTACGGCAAGGAGCAAAATACCAAACTGCCACAGACAGATTACGGAAAACAACAGATTTGCTATCCCGTTACCACCCCAGAAATATGCAGTATAGGCATAGCACACACCAAAACAAAGAAAATAGCTGATTGACCAGATTACAGAGGCCATAGTAAATTTGGAAAGGATGACCGTACTGCGCCGCAAGCCCTTTGTCAGTATATTTATGAGCGTTCCGTGATTAAATTCATTTGCCATCATACCGCTGAACAAAATAGCAAGTACAATAACCCCCATCTGTGAAACGTTCTTGAAGAACTGTGCCCACGAATCAATAGCTGCCGGCTCCGGAATGATAATTTGTATTCCATCGGTCATCAATGTTTCAAGCAGTTTTGGAGTAAGCTTCGCTGCTAATGGGCTTAGCATCCCAAATAGCAAAAACACCAAAAGCATGATCAATAGCTTATACGTACGTATACTTTCCATAAATTCTTTTTTTGTAAAAGCGACATAAGCTCTCATTTGACTACCTCCAAAAACAGGCTTTCCAGCGTAGGTTCAAGCACTTCCAACCGGACCGGACGCAGGCTGTTTTCCGCTAACACCGCAATGACTGCCGATTCCGCCCGGGGGACATCATGTGTATGCAGAATAAGGCTCATACCGGTATTCTCTGCGTCCGACAGATAAGGCTGCATTCGCTGGTTTGCAGAAAAAGCATTCATATCTGTCTTTGAACTGAATTCTATCAACAGGCCATCCCGTTTGTGCTGTTCCTTTATTTCAGCCAGCGTACCGGCCAATACCAGTTTTCCCTTATGCAGCACAGCGATCCGGTCGCAGATTCTCTCAACATCCGAAAGAATATGTGTTGAAAATAAAACCGTTGTTTTTCCCCTGACCTGCTGCAATATATCAAGTATTTCTTTTCTGCCGATAGGATCTAAAGCAGAAGTCGGCTCGTCGCAAATCAGTAGTTTGGGACTGTTCAGCAGCGCCTGTGCAATTCCAAGCCGCTGTTTCATCCCGCGGGAAAAACCTCCGATCCTTTTATTCGCATTTTCAAGCCCAACCAGGGTTAATAATTCTTTGCTTTTTGCCTTGTTGTCTCCCTCTGGCATCCCTGTAATTTCACCGCACATTTTCAGATATTCCTTCGGCCTCATATAGTTATAAAATTCAGGAACATCAGGAAGATACCCTATGAAGCGGTTCGTTTTCGTCTGCCCGTAGGTTACAGGCCTTCCGCAAACGTTAATGCTGCCGCATGCAGGCTTTAAAAGCCCCAGTACCATTTTCATGGTGGTAGTCTTCCCGGCGCCGTTTTGACCGATAAAACCGAACACGGAATGCTCCGGTACGGAAAAGGTCAGGTCATTTATAACCTGATGCGTTCCAAAGCTTTTACTCAAATGCTCTATGCTTAAAATATCCATTACTCTTCCCCTCTGCCAAATGCGAAGTAAACGATCGGACCGATGATCCCTATGAGCAGCACAATGAGAATCCATAGCACTTTATTTCCAAAGCGGTAATTCGGATGCTTCAGTACATGAATGAGTGCGATTATCGCCAAAGCCCATTCAATAATAATCACCGGAATTAAAAAAGGTAAATACTCCATAAGTTCCTGCATATCAATTGCCTCCCAAATTATTTTTCAATTTTTCAATTATACTTTTATACCGCGGTTGTTCCGACAAGGCTGCAAACACCGGATTTGCAATGACACCCTGCAGCATGCTTTTTTTTATAACTTTTTCATCGCGCGGAGCACCAGCGCCTAAATCAAAGTCTGAAAACCAGCCTTCGATTGCGTCAAAGAAAGAATCCCCATGTAAAGAACAAGGAAAGAAACATGTAGTACAAATATCCGTATATTTCTGTAACATATCAAGGGCTTTTTCAGTATTGCCCTGTAAACTGCAAACATGTGCCGCAGCTAAATAAATCTGTGCCATCGTGCTTGGATGTAACCGCTCCAGATCATACGTCTGCGCAACAGATAACGCCCGCCGCAAAATCTCCCCGCTTTTCTCGCTGTTGTCCGCATATAGCATCATATAGGCCGGCGTTGCTCCTATCAGTGCGATCAGATGCTGGTACACGCTGATTTGCGTTACTTCCTTTGCCTTCGGAATATTTCCCATTATCTGATATGCTTGTGCCACGCTCACATCATCAGTCGGTGCCGGCCGTATCGATTCTCCGAGCAAATTCAAAACATCCTGCGGCTGCTTTAGCATAAGATAACAAACAGCTTCCAGTGAAGTCGCATCCCTGGAGAGCAATACATCGTCACTTTCGACCTTAATTCTCATACATAATTCAACTGCTTCTTTCAATACAGCTTCCTTCTTATCCTTATCCTCCGCGAGCATATGGTGGTTGATCAGCAGCACTGCCATCTGCAATAACAAGGGAAAACAGGAATAATACTTTTTAATGATACCCCTGCATTCTCCCAGAACATCATCAAACGGCCGGGCGGCAAAATCGGAAGACAACCGGTGATACAATTTCCTGATATCCTCCTTCGTCATTTGCGGGGCATATCCCATCAGCTCATCAAGACTAATGTTGAAATATGCTGCAAGCTGAGGAAGAAAGACAATGTCAGGGTAGCTCTGACCCGTTTCCCATTTTGATACAGATGCCTTGGAGACTCCTATATATTCGGCAAGCTCATCCTGCGTTATACCCTTTTCCCTGCGCTTCGATACAATCGTCCTGGCAATATTAATTTCTTTCATGTTAACACCTCTTAATAATTATACGACATTATGATTTAAAAGCTACGGATTTGAAGTTAATTTAGGTTAAAAAAATCAACTTATGCGAAACTTTTTAACATAAAGCATCTTATTTCCACTCTGAATAAATCCTGCTTTATACCATATTGAATGAATTGATTTTCTTTACGAATGGCTGTGCAAACAGCAGTGATTCTATGATGTTTGCACAGACAGGCGTTTAGAAAATTTCATTCAATTAATACAGCTAGATGTATGCAATCATTATTTTTTATATTACCTATTGACATATAATATTATTCATTGTATAGTATTATTCATAAGTCAATTATTAGTAACTTATTGCCGCGAAATTTCAATAAAAAACAGGAAAATAGTTTCACATTCGCGGCAATAAGTACATTCGTTGGGTTGTGGGCGGTAGCCCACATAGGTTTAGCACTTTTTTACTTAACATTTTTTGAGACAGGAGCGTGTTTATTATGAAATCTCTGGTATGCATAACGGGGGCTGCCGGTGGACTTGGCAAGGCGTTTTCCGTCGAATGTGCCAGCCGGGGCTGGGACCTTTTCCTCACCGATCTCTCAGAGGCTGCGTTAAGCCAGCTTGCCGTAAGTCTCACCAACACCTGGAATATAAATGTACATTACCGGCCGTGCGACTTGACCGATATGGATGCACGGACAGAACTATTCGAGTATATTAAGGAAAAAGGATTTAACTTTCATTTTCTTATTAATATTGCCGGACTTGATTATGAAGGTCCTTTTTCCGAGAGAACACGCAATCAGATACGTACGGTCCTTAGGCTAAATATAGAGGCAAACCTTGACATGACCCATTCTGTAATGGAACTGCGGGATACCTCAAGGACCTTCAGGATCATTAATGTAGCAAGCCTTGCTGCATTTTATCCCATGCCTGTAAAGGCCATGTATGCTTCTTCAAAGCGCTTCCTGCTCGACTTTTCCAGGGCGTTGCGTGAGGAAATAAAACCGCTGGATGCTACCATTACGGCATTGTGTCCTGCCGGAATGCCTACTACACCAGAATGCATCCGCGCCATAGAATCACAAGGTTTCGCCGGCCTCATCACCACGCAGAACGTCGGCTATGTGGCAGCGTGCACCATTAACAGCGCACTAAGGGGTAAGGCCGTATACATCCCGGGGCTGTTGAACAGGCTGCTGAAGATTCTGGGCAGCATCGTCCCTTCATCCATTGTAGCAAGGGTAATCGGTAGCCGCTGGAAGGCTGCAGGAAGGAAAAGAACTGCAACGCAGCCTGTGTGACCCGGGGTGCCCATTCCGATTTTGCGGATGTGCAGCGCGCGCCCTTATACTTGCAGAGGTTTGCATCCTCTGAAGGCATCTATAAAAAGGAGGTTTATTTCCATGTATGAATTGGATAAGATCATTGTAATAACGGGAGCCACTTCGGGGATCGGACTGGCAACCGCAAAGGAACTGGCTAGCAGAGGCGCTTATGTCGTCGGGACAGGCCGGTCAAAAGAACGCTGCATAAAAGCGGAAGAGGAAATCAGGCATATTTACCCTCATGCCAGGCTTCACTACCTGACGGCGGATCTATCTTCCCTCAGCGAGGTTAAAAGGCTTGCTGCCGATATATATGAAAAGCTGGCTGCTGAAGGTATGACCCATATAGATGTGCTGATCAACAGTGCAGGTACCGTCTCTAGCTGGTATATATCTACTGTAGACGGCTTTGAGCTTCAATTCGCTGTGAACCATCTTGCACCGTTCCGGCTGACATATGAGCTTTTACCGCTTCTTCAGCAATCGCAGGAGGGGACGGTCATTGTAGTAAGCTCCGGTTCACACTACAGGACCAGGATCCACTGGAAGGACGTATTACTCAGGAAGCATTACAACTGCCTGCTGGCTTACAAACAATCCAAACTGGCAAATGTACTGTTTGCAACAGAGCTGAACAGGCGCCTGAAGAAAAACGGAAGCAGTATCCTGGCTTTTGCCGCCGATCCGGGGCTGGTGAATACGGAAATAGGATTGAAAGGCACGGGCGGTATCGTCAAAAAGGTATGGAAAATGAGAAGCAGCAAAGGAACACCGGTGGAGCAGCCAGCCCTTTCAATCTCCTTCCTCGCCGCAGAACCTACTGCCCGGCAGACATGCGAGGTATACTGGAAGGATTGCAAACCTCTGAAGCCAAGCCGCTATTCACAGCTTGAGGAAGCCGGTGCGAGACTGTGGGATCTGTCCGAAAGGATGTGCGGTATAAAATATACTCTGTAGGAGTCTGCCCGAAAACTTCCGGCTATGAATTTAACTTGAATCATTTGAGTATTTAAGGTAAATTGTTTATATAAGAGAAGTGGCAGCAAGGAGGTTATCATATTGGATGCCCAGATGAAAAAAGGGCTGTTGGATGCCTGTGTTCTTTATATTTTAATAAAGGGCGACACATACGGATATAAGCTGACGCAGGAAGTCACAAGTCTCATGGAGACATCGGAGTCGGCTCTCTACCCCGTTCTCAGAAGGCTTGAAGCACAGGGCTGTCTTGAAACATACTCGGCGGAATATTCCGGCCGTCTCAGGCGTTATTACAAAATAATGCCTGCCGGGATTTTACGCTTTAATGAATATAAAACTGAACTCTTGGAGCTGAAAAAAGTAATTGATTATGTAACAGGCGGTGATGAAGAAAATGGATGACAGGATAAAGGCGTTTTTGGATGAACTGAAGCTTGAACTGGCCGGATTTCCTGAAAATGAGATCAAAGAGGCCATGGAATATTATGAAGAATATATCAGTGATGCTCTTGAGGAAGGTAAAAGTGCGGAGGAAATTCTTTCCCGCCTTGATCCGGCAGTAAAAATGGCAGCAATGATAAAAGCAGAAACAAGCATACGAAAAGCACAGAACAATCCGGGATTGAAAAATTACTCTAAAGTGCTAAAATACGCGTATCTCGGAATAACCAGACCGTTTTCGATCCTTATGTTTTCTCTTTTTATTTTTACAACCTACGGCATAGCGCTCCTGCTCTTCCTGGGGGCTATCGCTTCAGCTGCTGCAGCCTGCGTGGTTATTTCGGCATTCATATACGAGGCTGTAAAAATTCCTTCTAATTATATAAGCGAGATTATCGGTACGGTAAGCAGCGGAATATTTTTTGCAGCTGTTTGCATGCTGTCAGCCATTGGCTTTTATAAGCTTTGCAGGCTCTTCATACAATTGTCCTCAGGCCTGGTCGGGCGTATGCTGAATAAATCACACAAATCAACTGCTGTGATCCATGAAAGCCAGGAAAAGCGAAAAAGCAACTCCGGTTTACCGCTGAAAATATGCCTTGTCACTATTCTTGCGAGTCTTTTGATTACTCTTGTTTCAGGCTTGCCAACCAGGCTTTTTACAATCTTTAACAGTATGGATCCTGTCGGGATCACTGTGCAGGAATGGAAATATGACGCTGCTTCTGTGAAAAAAATCCGAATCGAGACAGCACACACCAACATAAGGCTGGAAAAAGGAAATTCCGATAAAATTGAAATATCCTATGGACAGCCGGATTGGCTGGAACCGGAAACCATCTGTAAGGATGGACAATTGACTTTTTCAGAAAAGTCCAACGGAAGATTACCTTTGTTTTCTTTTATCTCATTACATGAAAACAGCTCTGAAATAATCATTTCCCTGCCGGAAGGATTTGCTCCCGAAGCGCTGGAGCTTGTAAGCCGGGGAGGCTTCGTTTATATTGACAGCACAAGCTTCAACATTACGGTTAAAACATACACCGGCAATATATACCTGGAGCCCGGCAGCGGCGCCAAGCCTGCCGCAATAACGGCAGCCACCTCGACCGGCATCATACAGTCTGAGGGTGCGAATGTCGGCGTAAAAACCGCTGACGGCCAAGAGTATAAGGTTTCAGCTCAAGACAGTAGCAGCAGCATTATTCTCGAGACTATAAGAGGCAGTATCTTTATCAACTATATTGAATGAACTAATTTTCTTTACGAATGGCTACGCAAACAGCGGCGATTCTATGATGCTTGCGCAGCCAGGCGTTTAGAAAATTTCATTCAATTAATATATACATTGAAAAAAGAATTGGGTCACAAGTTTTTCATATGTATTACCTTGGCCGGTATACTATTTATGCGAATATTCGTTTTGTTATGTAAAGTGAGTAATTAAAAATTGTCCCGATACATCCCCCGTTTTTGTCGATTTCACTTTTTATCTCTTCATCCATCTTTTGTATGGTTTTATCATCTAGCCCATCAAGAATTGAAGCAAATGAAGGTATTGATTTTTGAGCTTTCAAGAATTGCTCTGCATTATTTTTAATTTCAGTACAGTAATGAAATATATCTAAAATCTCAAATAAATTTGAATCTTCTATTTCAGCTTTTCTTTCATCATTCTTATATACTCCGGAATGAGTAATTCTTTCCGGCGCTTTTTTTTCGCCATACGGCCTATCAACATATTTATAAATGATCTCATTAATCTTTTGGTTTATTTTTTTTGTTTCTTCCGTCTCTTCTCCGCTCGCATTATACCAAAACAATATAAGATGGCCATCTTTCTTTAAAAGGCTATGACACTTTTTATATTTGATGGCAGCATCAAGCCAATGAAACGCTTGCGCACAGAAAATCATATCATATTTACAATTATGTTGCGGAAGCCAGTCTTCAAATGATGCTATTTCCACAGAAACATTGGGGTATATACGACATTTTTCTTTTAAAATTTCACCCATATCTTTTCCGATCTCTATCGCATGGATCATAAACCCTCTTTCTGCAAATTGGACGGTCGCTTTCCCTGTTCCCGCTCCTATCTCCAGAAGTGTACTATTTGGCTTTATATTTGTTGTTTCAATAATATCTTTAATCAGTTGCTCCGGATAGCTTGGCCTTACCTCATCATATATTAACGCAATATCTTTATAAGGTTCAATTTTTTCACTCATATTTACCTCCCGCATTGATATTCTCCCAAATCCATCTCCAAAAAGCCGGCACACGGACGCGCCGCCAATTGCCCCATTTCAGCTTACATGCCTTTGTTCCGGGCCCCCTTACTGAACTACATTGCTATCGGATGGATGGCACACTCCCCATCCACACGGCGGAGTCAAGGCCGGATTTTCTTAAAATTGAACCAGCATACTTTATACTTATGGTCTGGTATTAAGCCTGCGCTCTCCGCAGTCTTTTGAGACCCAATATTGCTTTCCATGCAATCCCACCATATATTGCAATCCTTTTCGTATAGCTCTTTTAACAATGCTTTTACCAGCGTACTTGCCAATCCTTTTCTTCTGTGATTTTCTAAAGTTTCTACGCCGATGGAAGCAGTTTTTTCATACAAAGCCGAGGCTATTGCAAAACTGACTATTTCATCTCCGCTTACTGCCAGATAACCGCTCCCCAATTTATGGTAAATCTCCATCGAGCCCCAAAATTGTTCGATGTATTTTATTAGAAATTCAGGATTATTTATCTTCATATCATATTTCATAGCAGAAAAAAATCTTTCGTCAATCGAGTATAAATAATATGGCTTTGGGATAATTATTTCCTTATCTTTCAATGTTTTGCTACCTGGCCTATATACACGCTGCCAATCCTCTTTTACTTCCTTATCGGATAATGCACAATTAATTATTGGATACCACTCTTCACTGTCTGCCGCATACTCAAAAAATTTTAGATTCTTCTCCTTAAGAAAACGAATGATTATAGTATTAATAAATGTTTTCAGTCCATTATTAAATATTTCATTAGAGCTGCGGCCCATGAACTGGAAGCATTCCAATCCTTCAGACCATACTAAAGCTGAGGCAGGGTTTTCCAGGCCGTCAACCCATATCCGACCGGAATTATTTCCAGCTACGACCCCGGCAAACATCATATCGCTATAATTTCGTACAATCCTTTTTGCTAAGTATGTATTTCCGCTCACAGCTTCATACATGAAACCCACTCCATTTCAATAATATATTAATAAAATTACGCGCAGCATCGTTTATCGCCCAAGCCGCGAGGTGGAGCGCGTGGCGGCGTCCGGCAGGCTATATTGCATATAAGAACCCAGCAGTCGCGACGCCGATGAACTGGACCTGCGAAGCCCTTCCCCTAACGGCGTCCAACCCATCGAATCAGTGTGGCGTGCCGCACGTACATAATTATTCATCGACAGCTTCAACTGAGAAAATAACAGGCCGAACACCATCCGTACAGCAGAGTATTTGCAAGCCATCTTTATTGTACCAGGGAGAGTAAGCGGCGCCTGCCGAAATAGCGCTAACCCCTGCGTAAATATCGATCCAGGCCCAGGGGCAGAACCCTTTCGGCATAACAGCGCCTCCTTCGAATAAAAAAGTATCCCCCTCTTCAAGCATAGGGCATGGACCAGCAGTACGCCCTTCTGTGAGGTAGGTATCTGCCAAATCCTCATAAAAATGTTTTTTCAAAACTGTTATCTTCACTTTTTTCATAATACCCTCTTCACTTTAACTATTAATTATAGACAAACGCCTACATTCAGTTTTTATATTTATTATATATTCGGCTATAAGTAAAAATCAAAACCGGTATACCGAAAAAAGCAGCAATCAGCACGAAGTATCCTGCTGCGGCAGCATGCCCGGTAAACCCAATAATCCCAATGATAATAAATACCAGACCATATACGTTCCACATAATCGCATTGGCTCTGTTATATGATGGGATATCTCTGATCTCTTTTTCACTTACAGTAGAAGTTTACCAGAAATTCATGGGCTTTTTTCTCTTGTAAGAGTATGTACTGATACAAATAAAAATCAATGCTAAAAACCAGCAAATTATCGCTGAAAACATTCTGCCCATGATCATCCTCCTATGAAATACCATTACGATACTTAATTTCTGGATCCACCCTCCGAAAAAAGTACCTTTACACCGTAATATCTTACATATATGACTTCACTCTTCAAGCTAATACTATCGTTGTGTCGGGTAATAATTCAGGAGCACCAACTATTTTATATCCCGCTTCGTTACTTTCATGGCGGTGAATCCTCTTGCCCCAATACCGCCCAATGACCTCTTTTGCGTGAGCCGACACGACGGATTTTGCCCTCGCATTGCAATTGCTGCATCAGTCGCGATACTGTACGGCATGATAATGATAACCGCTCCGCGAGCGCGTCAAATGTCAGTTGCGGTGTTTCGCGCAGAATGTTTATAATGCGATTAGAATCGTATTGGTCATTAGTGCCATTTATAGTGCCAAAACAAAATCTTTGCGCTTTATTCTTATCCATTATATACCATAAAATGCTAACATGCAACACAAAAATCAAACGTTTGTTCTGTATCATTAATAATCTTTATTCTATACCGCATCCCGCTGCTCTTCACACTGCAATATTGTTGAGGTCTTCTATTAAACCGCCTATAACTAAAGGTAAGTTTCTATGTTGAAAATTTAGATTTTATAATAAGTGGCTTTTTTGCATCAATAATAATTGATACCATTCCAAGGCTTTCTGTAGAATTCCTTGTGTCATACCTAAATGACCTGCCGATTTTGCCATCATTTTCATTCCAATATGTAAAATGAAAGTCTCCGTTTTCATCGCAGTATTCAAGCAAAGTTACTTCGAATCCTGCACTTTCAAATACGCTTTTCAGTGTTCCGGAATCGTACACAATTTTATGTGTCGCGGCAGGATGGTCTGATGGTCCTGGACCTCCAATCCGGACCATTTTTTGATACCATTCATTCCGGAAGTTTTTATCAGGAACAGCGCAACGAATATAGCCGCCTGGCTTTAAATATTTATAGCAGTTCTCTGCAGCCAATATACCTTCTTTATAAGTCATGTGTTCCCACACGTGTTCTGCAAGCATAGCATCAATACTCTCATTACTGAATAATTTCTCCCAATCTAAAATAGAAAGTAAATTTAAATCACTTTCTTGGGTCGCAATCCAACCATCATACTTTGTTTGTCCAGCACCGATTATTATTTTCAATTCACTTAGCCTCAGTATCCCTAATATTTGCAGATTTTTACTCTCTTTTGTTATGAATGATACTATTAATTATGTAACCAATAATCTATATTTTCATTCCCTTTGCAATGAACACCGGAAGACCTGAAATTCCCATATCACTTTTAAGCTTTTCCGGGGCTTTAATAAAACATTTATACCTTTCCTCATAATATTTTAAAATCTTTTCTTTTTCCTCGTCAGATAATGCTTTACTTTTTGGTAGAACACGCTTAATAATTTCCAAATTTTCTCCCATACTTTTTATCTTGTCTTGAGGTGAGACGAACTCAAGTGTCTGGCAATTAATCCCTCCCCAAAACCAGCTTATCATATCAATATTATCCAGACCTGCTCTCTGAAATAAAGCCGGCAACATAGGTCCAACCCCAAAAGCTCTATCTGCCCTTGAAAACTTTAAGATTAAATCTCTAAGTTCAATACTCACGTATGGATCATACATTACACTTGACTGATAAAACGGTTCAATTGCAGCTACCAAACCTCCGGGCCTGCAAACACGTTTCATCTCTCTGATTGGTATGTCGATTCTTTCTCTGAAACATTCCAGCATAATATCACACATAACAATATCAAAAGTACCATCCGGGTAATCGATATTTGTAATATCGCCAACCTTAAACTCAATATCTAACCCCTGCTCCTTAGCAATTCTCTTCGCACCGCATAACAGTTCTTCGTTTATGTCCATACCGACAATACAAACATCCGCCTGTTCTTTGATTATCCGTGTGAAAAAGCCCGTACCACATCCCAAATCAAGAATTTTCATTCCCTCATTGATGTCAAAAAATTGTTTTAGCAAATTACCAAATAAATTCCTTGGTCTAAACCCCGTCATCCTGCTGTTTTCCAGGTCATCTATGGTATATGCCATAAAATCCTCCTTTTCAAAATATATTGCAATTGCGTGGAACCTCCATATTTCATCTCCGCCGCTGGGTACGTGACGGCGCCCGGCAGACCATATTTTCTTTTTACTTCCTCTTCCTTTATTTGGTTCGACATGTATAAAGAATGCGAATCACTTTTTTATTAGCAAATGATTAAAAAAAGCAACCTTTTGAAAATCACTAATACTTGAAACTTTTAATTCGAGTTCAAACATCTTTTTATACCAATCGCTGTCATACTTTGTGCTGTTATCTTGAATCAATGAAAAGAATGTGCGGACACCGAATATCTTATCAATTATTGCGCCATTTTCTGAACACCACTTTTCAATATCTTCATTTGAATATAGAAACCGCTCACCAAATGTAGTGCTGTCATCATTTCTTGAATCTTCAAGTAATTTTAAGGCTTCACTGGGATTTGCGTTAAACACCGATTTGTGAATTACTTTACCATATTTATTATGTTTTACAATGGAAAGCACACCATTTGGCTTTAAAAATTGTAGCAGTGTGGAGAATATATCTTTTTGGTTTTTATTATATTCCAGAACATTGTGGCAAATTATAACATCAAACAAGTTGTCAGTAAAATCAGCAAGCGCATCTAAGCCTCCGGTAATTTGTAAGTATTTATTACTGGAAAAACGTTTGTCAGACATCATATGGTTTGGTTCAATAGCAATAACATTGTGAAAGGCAGCATAATGGTTAGCAGTTACACCGAAACCGCTGCCGTAATCAAGGATTTTCAATGAGTTTTCAGTTGGTAAATTTAGTTGTTCAAATATAGTTTCATAGAATATTCTACCCCAAGGCTCTGATACTAATTTATAGTAATCTTCAATTCCGTTTGGCATCAATTTTCCCTACTTTTAAGATTCTATTTTTACTACCATCAAGTTCGTTATATCCTACAAATACGTATCAACTTTAGCACTCGAATGGTATATTATGTGCTATATGAATTATTTCACCATAAATATCGTTCTTTCAACACTTCCTGCTATTAAATCTTTAATTCTATATTTGGAATGACCAATTATAACGGTTGTACCGTTTTTAACTGGTTCAGAAATATATGATAATTTTGCTTTCATACCGTTTGCACCTTTCCTGCTCGCCCCCACACAGCACTTTTTTAACTCATTAATATTATCTAATAATTCATATACATTTTTGCCTGCGACTTCTTTTATTAATGAATTATTGTCGTGCGGGTCTTCAAGCAATCCTACCGATGAAGTCAGGATTATCAAGAATTTCGATTTTACTAGTGCTGCTATCTCTGAAGCAGTCTCATCGTTATCGATACATTCAACAACCTTCTCCTGGCGTTGGCGTAAATCCAGCAATTCCATTTTTCTTGTTTCATCATTACTTACAGAATCATTGTAATTAATAATAGGAATTGCTTTTTGTTTTACACAATCAAGCAGTAATCTTTTGATAAAGTTACATTTTTCAGGTTCATTAAAATGTTGATGCTCAACTAATACTTGTCTTACCGAATATGCCGGATTAATAAACTTTCGATAATTTTCCATTACGATGCTCTGCCCTTGAGCAGCGTAACATGCATTTATTTCTTCTGCACTAGAATTGTCAATTTCCTTACCGCCATTTCTTCTCATGTAGTCAAGCCGCCCAATTTCTACTGCTCCTGAGCTAACCCAAATAAATCCTGGAATCAACTCTGCTCCTACTCTGCTAAAAACATTATAATCAATATCATATTCATCACGCCTAATCAAAGCCATAGAGCCAATCTTACCAACTAATTCACAATCAAACATATGACCCCTCCAAAGTACCATTCACCTCCGCACGACGGAGTCAAGGCTGGACATGCCCGTGTTATCCAATATTTTGTTTTACTATATCATGAATGTCATATTTTTGCAATTGAGGTACAATTGACTGATAAGAATAAAAATGGAAAGTGCGCTTGACATTTTGTTTAGTGTACTGTATACTCATAAATGGAAAGCAAACTTTCCGTTTGTGAGAGGAAGTGATGCCATGAAGAATCGGCTGGAAGAGATCCGAAAGCAACGCGGAATACGGCAGGAGGAACTTGCAACCGCTTTGGAGGTTTCCCGGCAAACGATCGGTTCTTTGGAAAACGGGCGATATAATCCGTCAATCGTTTTAGCCTTTAAGATTGCCAGATATTTCGGGATGAGCATTGAGGAAATTTTTATTTATGAGGAGGAGCAAGGAAATGAAACAATATAAAGTCGGCAGATATATCGTGCTATCAGTAATCGGTTTTATGATTTTTGGGGCAGGGCTTGCTCTTGTTAAATTATTGCCTGACGCGGACGGCATTCTCAAAGTGCTGCCATATATTTGCGTAGGCGTAGGCTCCGGTATTTTTGGCGGTAATCTAGGTACGGCAATTAAAAACAGAGTAGCGCTCCAGAACCCGCAAATCATAAAGCAAGTGGAAATCGAAAAAAAAGACGAACGCAACCGCGCAATCAGCGACAAGGCAAAAGCAATGACGTATGACCGGATGATATTTATTTACGCAGCGATATTGCTTGCTTTTGCTCTAATGCAGGTTGATATGTACGTTATACTTACCCTTGTGGCGGTCTATCTGTTCATTATTTTCTCGAATGTTTACTATTTGACTAAATACCACAAAGAGATGTAAGAGATACTTTAATAAGCCGGGCGGATCTTTCCCCAAATATAAATTTGGAAGCAGAAGAACCGTCCCCATGCTCCTTCCTCCCCATGCTTCCTCAAGACAAAAAGGGGCAGTATCTTTATCAAATGAACTTGACACCTGCCCCACATTGTCATTGCGGGAAATGCAGCGGAGCGGCAATCTATTGCCGTATCACCTGTAATGCTTGAACTGGGGCAGCCATTCCCGGTTTGCTGCAAACATTTCATCCACCATTCTCCTGATCTCATCCAGGCTCAGAACAGCTGAAGTCAGAGGATCAAAGCAAATCGCGTGGAAAACCTTCCTCGGGTCGCCTGTGACGGCGGCCTCAACAGCCAGTTCCTCACAGCGGGCGCTGGTATTGACAAGTATTGCAAGCTGTTCAGGCAGCGCTCCGACATGCATCGGATTCAAACCCCTCTTCGATGCCAGAACGGGGACTTCAACACAGCAGCCTTCCGGCAGGTTGTCAATCAATCCGAAATTGCGGACATTTCCGTTGAATTCAAACATAGCGCCGTCTCCGAATACTGCATTGAATATGTATGCGGCATACTCCTGCCCTCTCTTAAGATCTACTTCATCCTGCGCAAGCCATTTGTCTATCTCGCTTTTCCAGGTGTCTTCACGTTTCAGATAATCATTGAGTATGTAGCCATAGGCCCCGGGATTCCAACCTGTGCCGTGTGTACAGTATTTTTCGATCAGATCCGGTCTCTTCCTGAACCAGGCGTTGTATTCCGAATTATGTCCGCTCGACTCGGTTACATAATAATCGAGGTTCAGGAACATTTCGTTTCTGACCTGCTCTTCGTTATATATCTCCGGATTTTCGGTGATTGCCTTCCTAATCAAGGGGTAAGCATCCTTACCATTCCATTTGTATTCAAGATAAAACGCCTGATGATTGATACCGGCGCAAAGATAGGTGATCTCATCCATCGGCGCACCGATCCACCTGGCCAGCTTCGCGGCTGTTCCCTGAACACTGTGGCACAGACCGGTCACCCGTACCTTGCTCTGTCCCTGCATTGCCCTGCATAGCATGGCCATCGGGTTTGTATAATTGAGGAATATGGCGTCAGGGCAATACCTCTCTATGTCCCTGCAGATATCAAGCATGACCGGAATGGTACGAAGCGCCCTGAAAATGCCCGCAGGGCCTCTGGTGTCTCCCACATTGATGTCAACGCCATACTTTTTTGGTATCTCAACATCATATCGCCAGACATGCACGCCTCCCGCCAAAATGGTGCAAACCACTCCGTCCGCACCTTTAAGCGCCTCTGCCCTGTCCATGGTAGTTATAACCCTTGCAGGGTAATTGCCTGCTTCTACGATCCTGTCCACTGCGCTTTTAATGGCGTCAAGGCGTTCCGGATCGATATCCATAAGCGCCAGCGTGCAGTCTGACAATGCCGGAAAGGATAATATATCCCTGACCAGGCTCCTGGTGAAACCGAAGCTTCCCGCTCCGATAAATGCTATTTTCTTCAATGAACTCACTCCCCCTGTATAATTTACATTCAGAATTTATTTGTTATCCATACCTTTCATTCTAATATCAATTTATTTGTTGTAAATGGAAACATGCTACGAAAATATGGTATAATACTTGATAGCAAACGATTGGTTAAAATTCATTTATTAATTGAGATGGTGCAGTATGAAGCAGTTTTCGTCATTCAGGCAGTTTACCGGCCCGGATTTGAAAATGTATCATTGCGGTACGGAGCGGTGTGACGCAGGCCATTATTACGGTCCGGCCGTCAGAGACCATTTCCTTATCCACTATATTCACAGCGGAAAAGGCAAATTCTGCGTGGGTCAAAAGGAATATCCGCTACACAAAGGGCAGGGCTTCCTTATCTGTCCTGATATTATCACATATTACCAGGCGGATTTCCATGATCCCTGGCATTACTCCTGGGTCGGTTTTCACGGCCTAAAGGCGGAAGGCTACCTGAGAAGCGCCGGCCTGACTATGGAAAATCCTGTTTTCACCTGCAGCGGCGATGACGTTTTCGGCAACTGCCTTGACCGTATGATATCGGCAAAAGGTCTCCAGAATGGCCATGAGGTCCGTCTTTTGGGGCTTTTATACATTTTCCTTTCACATTTGATGGAGCAAAACGGTATGGATTCAGCATGTGATGATCCGGGGAGCAGGAAAGATGCATATGTCCGTAAAGCAGTTGAATATGTCGAGATGAATTATTCCCGCAAAATGACCATTGCAGAACTGGCACACCATATCGGTCTTGACCGGAGTTATCTGGGCAGTATTTTCAAGGAGCAGCTTAATGCATCGCTGCAGCATTATCTTTTACAATATCGAATAAACAAAGCTTGCGGACTTCTTAAGGGCACGAACCTTTCAATAGGCGATATATCGCGTTCGGTGGGGTATGACGACCCTCTCCTGTTTTCAAAGCTGTTCAGAAAAAACATGAGCGTTCCGCCTCGCGAATATAGAAAGACCAGCTTTGGAGAAGCCGGTCCGTAATGTGATAAAAGCTTGTTTACCGGCAATGATATTCAATACATTGCCTGCGATTCCAAAGAGTACTTGCTTTATGATAATTTATGGGTTGGAAAGCCGGATCCGTTCATCCTTTGCAAGCAGCATTTCTATCGCTGCATTTAAGTGAGATCCAGAACATGAGACCTACAAACAGGACTCCTCCGACCATATTCCCCAAAGTGACCGGAATCAGGTTGGACGTAAAAAGCGACCCCCAATTCAATTTTACAAGAGCTTCCGATGTAACGCCCATAGCTGCCGCCTGGCTGACATAGCCCGCGTTTGATTTTGCGAGAATGCCTGCCGGTATATAATACATATTGGCAACACTGTGCTCAAACCCGGAAGCGATAAAGAGCCAGATGGGAAAAAATATTGCCAGGATCTTTCCTGCGACATCCTTCGCGGATGCTGCAAGCCATACGGCCATGCAGACAAGCCAGTTGCACAAAATACCCATGAAAAAGGCATTGGTAAAGGAAAGGCCCACTTTTGCCGCAGCTACCTTTATCGTAAAGGCGCCAAGCATACCGCCGGAAAAATTAAATTGTCCTGAAAGGATGATAAAAACAGCAACAATAAGAGAACCGATAAAATTGCCGATATATACCACGATCCAGTTCCTGACCATCTTGGTGGCCTTATAACTCTTTCCCATGCAGGGAATGATCATGAGCATGCTTCCGGTAAAAAGCTCTGCCTCCGAAAGTACAACCATCATCAGACCTGTAGAAAACAGGGCTCCTGCCAAAGCTTTCGCTATTCCAACGGAAGGGATTGTATGGATGGCTACATTGGATCCCTGGGATGCAAAAGCGATAAATGCCCCTCCCAAAATTCCAAGAAGAAGCAGCCGGAAAACGGAATAGCTGCTTTTTCTGGAACCTGATTCAATGTAAGTACTGGTCGTTTCTATCTGACTCAAGCGTAAAGATTCCACAAAACATCACCCTTCACACTGTAATATTGATACCAGTTTAAAACAACCCTGAAATCTTTCCGGTTGAGTCCACATCGATTGATTCTGCGGCCGGTACTTTCGGCAGACCCGGCATGGTCATGATATCACCCGTCAAAACCACAACAAAGCCTGCGCCTGCAGATACCTTGACATTTCTTACGCTGGCATTGAAATTCTTTGGCCTTCCGAATTTTTTAGGGTCATCCGACAAGGAATATTGCGTCTTTGCTATGCAGACAGGCAATTTCCGGAATCCCATTTCCTCAAGGCGTGCAATTTCCTTAAGCGCAGGTGATGCAAAGTCTACGTCATCCCCGCCGTATATATTGCGGACGATCGTCTTGATTTTTTCCTTAAGGGGCATATCATCAGGATACATATATTTGAAATCCGATTTACCTGCTTCGACTAAACGGACTACTTCATTTGCCAGTTCAATGCCGCCTTCCGAGCCCTTGCCCCACACTTCCGACAAAGCGACCATGGCGCCGTACTCTTTGCACTTCTCTTCCACCAATTTCAGTTCTGCATCGGTATCCGTGGGGAAGCGGTTGATTGCCACCACACAGGGTAGTCCAAATTTGACATTGATATTTTCAATATGTTTCAAAAGGTTTGGAATACCTTTTTCCAGAGCAGGAAGGTTCTCTGCGGAAAGTTCGGCCTTTGCAACCCCTCCGTGATGCTTCAATGCCCTCACAGTAGCTACAATTACTACGGCTGAAGGCGTCAAACCTCCAATACGGCATTTGATGTCCAGGAATTTTTCCGCTCCCAGGTCAGCGCCGAAGCCTGCCTCCGTAACTACATAATCGGCATACTTGAGTGCCATTTTTGTAGCCATAAGGCTGTTGCAGCCGTGCGCTATGTTTGCAAAAGGCCCGCCGTGTATAAAAGCAGGAGTGTGTTCGAGTGTCTGCACCAGATTGGGCTTCAGGGCGTCCTTCAGCAAAGCGGCCATGGCTCCCTGCGCCTTCAGCTGGCCTGCCGTGACCGGCTTGTCATCCCATGTATATCCGATCACTATTTTTTCAAGCCTTTCTTTCAGATTATCCAGATCCGTGGAAAGACATAATATTGCCATTACCTCCGAAGCAACGGTAATGTCGTAACCGTCTTCACGCGGAACGCCGTTTGCCTTTCCGCCGAGACCATCCGTTATGAACCGGAGCTGGCGGTCGTTCATGTCAACGCAGCGCCTCCATGTAATCCTTCTGGTGTCGATTCCAAGGGCATTACCCTGATAAATATGATTGTCGATCATCGCGGCAAGAAGGTTGTTTGCAGCGCTGATCGCGTGTATATCGCCTGTAAAGTGCAAATTGATATCCTCCATTGGGACGACCTGGGCATACCCGCCGCCGGCAGCTCCGCCCTTTACTCCGAATACAGGCCCTAATGACGGCTCCCGCAAGGCTATAATGGTTTTCTTTCCTATTCTTTTCAATGCGTCCCCAAGGCCGACTGTCGTTGTCGTTTTGCCTTCTCCCGCGGGAGTTGGAGTAATTGCGGTAACAAGAATCAGTTTTCCGTCTTTTTTGTCTGATAGCCCCTTCAACAAATTGTAGTCGACCTTTGCCTTATACTTTCCGTATAGCTCAATGTCGTTGCCGGAAATTCCCAACGAACAGGCAACCTCTTCGATAGGTTGCATTTCAGTGGATTGAGCGATCTCGATGTCACTTAGAAATCCCATACATTCAACTCCTCCTGTCATTATTATTTTTGATCCCGATGGTTATTCCGTTTAAAATTTCCGGGATTATTCCGGACAAATCTCCTTAAACGGCAATATCCACGGCTGTATCATCGTGTATCGTGGTTTTGTCTTTTGAGTATGTATGAAAGTGTCGCTTTAGTAACTTGTTGCCGCGAAATTGCAATAAAAAAACAAGAAAATAGTTTCACATTCGCGGCAATAAGTACATTCGTTGGGTTGTGGGCGGTAGCCCACATTGGTTTAGCGGATTAAGTTTTTCCGCTAAATATGCCCTAATTATAATTATAACTATATCTATAATCATATCACAAGTTTATAATCCTACAAGATGCTGAATTTAAATTGAGACTTAAAGCTGTCAGACCCATATATCCTTAACCAGGTGGTATTGAGTCTTGAATCCCAGAATGGAAAGGTACATACCGCATCCGGGGTAGCTTTTGTGAATCAGCTTTAAGGTTTCGATCGGATCAAACTCCGTATTTTCCGGAATCTCATACCCGATCGCATCAGAAAGAAGATATAGCTTTTTGCTCATCCACGCTTCAATTATAACAGGAATATCAGGGTATTTCTCCAAAAGCTCATCAACGACCGCATTCCTTTCAATGATCGGCTGTGTTATGATGAAAGCAGCGCCTGCTTCCAATTTTCTTTGCAGCTTTGCGAATTCGTGTTCCGCAGGCTCGTAGGGATTGAATGCCACTCCGAGAACAAAAGTGTCCGGATATTGCTCCCTTATATACTTCAACAATTCTACAGATGTAACCGACTTCACTGCCCCTTCAGCTCCAATATCCTGCGGCTGAAGCCTTGGCAAACGGTCCGAGCCGTCTCCGCTGACAATGAGCAGGTACTTAATTCCCTTTGCCTTACATGCATCAAGGATGTTGTGCAAATCCGTTTTTGTATGGAATGTATTCAGATGGATCATGACCTGTTCGGGTAACACCTCAAGGCCCAACTCTTCTATTACTTCAGTGCCCTGAAAAGAAAGATGGCCCATGGCATTATCCGTAATACAGGCGCAGTAGCCGCTTTCCATCACCCTGTTATATTTTCCGGCAAATACCTCAAGGTCGGCTTCCAGTCTTTCCATGTCCTGTTTTGGCGGAAGGACCTCTATATGGTATATCTTATTTTTAATATGCTGCAGCATGAATTTTGACCGTCCTTTCCTATTAATCCTATTGCTCCTGAAGCTCTTTATCAACATTTCAGTCAGCTTTCATATTGATTATAGAATATAGCGAATTTCTTTTCTATGAATAAAGGCAAACATCACAAAAGATTGCAAAAAAAGCAATAATATTAACATGCTGCCTGTAAAGCATATATGCATTCAACGTGATATAAAAGGAAATATAATGGGAAAGACTATACCCAATGGTTCAATACACTTACAATAATGAAAAATGGGAGGGTGAAACAATTGAATTCTACGATCTTTCCCAGCCTTATTGAAGCGGAGCTGGAAAAAGCTTTATCCGGCGCTGACGGAACACTGCTCGAAATGTGCAGCCATACGGCAAAGGCAGGAGGCAAAAGGATCAGGCCTCTTCTCGTACTATACAGCGGGCTTGTTTTTTCCGGGCTTTCCGATGAGCTTGTCAAAGCTTCCGTTGCATCCGAACTGATCCATATGGCGTCGCTTGTGCACGATGACATCATCGATCATTCGGAGCTGCGCCGGAACAAGCCTTCTCTTAATTATCTATGGGGAAATCATTTGAGTGTGCTGGGTGGTGATTACCTGTTTGCCAGGGCTTTTGGCACATTATCCGGCAACAGGCTGCTAAAAAGCCTGGATTTGATGATCGAAGCCATAGAAAGCATGTGCCGGGGAGAGATCCTGCAGGCACAGAACAAATTCAAGTCCGATATGGATTTGTCCTCATACTATAGTCAAATCGCCGGCAAGACGGCTGTTTTCTTTCAGTGCTGCTGCCAGTCCGGCGCTAGTATCAGCTGCATGGATCAAAATCAGCTTCATGCTTTGGGTGAATATGGACTGAATCTCGGCCTCGCCTTTCAGATGGTGGATGACATATTGGATTTCTTTGGAGATATCAAAAAAATGGGCAAGCCCGCAGGTGAAGATCTGCGCCAGGGAATTATCACACTTCCGGTCATCCTGCTGCTGTCTGATGATAAATATGGCTCCACAGTCAGTGAGTTGATCCGGACACAAAGGTTTGAAGCCCATGAGATCGAGATGGTAAACAGTATGCTGACGGAGTCGGGAGCGATCGACCGTTCTTTTAAAATTGCAAATACGCATATCGATAAAGCGCGCATATCCCTTGATGCACTGCCGCGATCCGAATATACTGACTTTCTCTGCAAGCTGCCGGATTTGTTACAGGCAAATTTCATACAGTGCTCAGAGCTTGCCAATACGCCGAAGGATCCTGCAAATATGGTAATATGAAGCTGCCTTCCTCCCGCCGTCCTTAAGCAGCTGTCCGGCAGTCTCTCTCCCGTTTGCGGATATGGTTTTGGGATCGGACAGGTACATTGCAAGAAGACCGCGGATGATTGTCAGGTGAAATTCAGGATATTTAAGGCAGCTGCACTTTTGAACGGATTGTCTGATAAAAAAGGACAGCCTCTCTTTGCAATGTTTTTGATTACTGTAATAGGATGTAAAATTCAAATCCCCTTCTCGACGGTCTTCTTCGGAATCGATATAATAGTCAAGGAGGATATGGAGACCACACATCCACGGAAAATATGCTGTTTCTATCGATTTTACCTCATCCCCGGCGAGGCTGGCATCATGGGCAGCGGCAAAGAGAAGGAACAGCCCCAGTGTAGAACCGGTAGCGGCAGCCAGCTCCCACCAGCTTAAGTCATTATTGTTACTCATATAAGGGTCGGTCCATTTCCTTAGATACATTTCCCTTTTATCCTGTTCAAGGTGCTTGTAGATTTGAAGGTTTGAATAGAGTGAAGCATATTCATGCATAGGCTTTTCTATCATCCCGGCAGACGGCAAAGGCCGCAGCATTTGCCTGCACTCCGCCACCAGGGCATCCAGGTACCCGCTGTCATTTTTATGAGGATAATACAGGTAATAATCATGCTCAGCTGACCCTGGGTAAACGGCATCCGTCATTGCCAGGTGGAGCTGCCTGAAGGCGGCTTCATCCCATATGCCTGCCCTGTCGCAGAGGTTGTCCAGATAATCGCTGATCGTCTGAAGCGAGACGATATACCTTATTGCCGATTCCATGTCCACTCCGGGGTAAAGCGAATATACACAGCCTCCCAAGGCGTGGAATCTTTTGTGTGATATGCTGGATAATGCCTGTGCACGAAGGACATCATCCTCCGCCACTGACGCTTTTTTACTCCACCGGTCCAGTTCCCGGTCAACCATAGGGAAAACATTACATATGAGTTTTGTGAT
Source organism: Clostridiaceae bacterium (assembly GCA_039679375.1). Classification (GTDB taxonomy): domain Bacteria; phylum Bacillota; class Clostridia; order Acetivibrionales; family DTU013; genus JBDKVA01. The sequence goes on along the minus strand of JBDKVA010000036.1, from coordinate 12,143 downwards.
CAGCTTTGAACTGCTGCAATTTTTGTCTATGATTACGTACAATCCTCCATTTTCTACTATCTCTTACCATATTATTAGCTTTCATTATTTTGTACATTCATACAATTTTATTTATTCTGATCGCATATCAGCATAATGGCATATAACGATTGTAATTTATGGCGGCTATGATTCCTTTATTCAGGAGTTTGTCCCCTATCTCATTTACGCTTACGAGAATAATCACCTAATTCGCTATTCTACAATTATTGAGGTTCTCACGATATGAAATTCGGCAGGTCTGATCAGTGCCACACCAACTTCAATGCAGATGGCATGTCCGGCGGACCCACCCTGACTTACCGGACCCGGATATGCATTTACATAATAGGCTTGATTTTGCCGGCTTCCCAATAGGGCTCCGTTTCGCCACTCCTCCAGTAAAAAATCTTCAATGCCGCTTTGAATTTTACTGTTCAGAGTAGGGCTCCATGATTCAAAAGCCAGGTATTCCAGACTTTCCGAAATCGACTCGTCAATATAATTCAAGTACCGGCGTACATTAACATAGGTATATTCCGGGTCTGTAGTCAATGTTCTGGCACCATAGGCCATAATCCCTCTTCCAGGCATTTGTATTATGGGATTCACCCTGTTCCATAGCAAATCATTCTGTTCAGTTTTTCCGATGGCTCTTTCAAGACCCGTAACACCAATGAGTTCAATAGCTGCAGGCACCTTATGGACTCCTCTTTCGGTGTCAGCCTTTGCGTATGTTCCGGCAATAAATCCTCCCGGAGGAACGAGCCTGTTTCCGCCTGAAGTCTGGGATATTTTCAGCCACGGTGAATAATAAACCGCAAAAGAGCTTTCATACCTTTCAAGTGGTTCAGGTTGCATTTCGTATAAAGGTGATTCCATAATTACAATACGGTCTCCCAGATTCTCACATTGGTCAATCATAGCCTGATAGAGCCCAAAAATGCTATGTGCCTCAGGTGAATAGAGGATTGTGATTTCATCAATAAGCCCTAATGCCTGAAGCCCAGTTAAAGTGCCCAGGTCTTCGTTTCCATTTCCGATATAATCACTTAGTATCGGAGTTGGTACGTTTTTTACATAATTGGCAAGTCTGGCATTTGATAATTGTGCTTTTTTTGCGACAACCCTTGCTACGTAAAGCTGAGTACCCCCATTTTCAAAATATCCTTTAACTTCGTCCGGGAGATAGAAACGGTTACCGGGATTACCGCCGTAAATTTCTTCATATTCTTCATAGCTGGTGATGAATTGAGGTTCCAACGGACCTTTTTCAGTTTGCCCCAAAAAACCTGCTACTGCAGTATCCACCGGTGTTATGGAAGGAACGTCTGCCGGGTTCTCTTCAGTATAGATTCCAGGTCTCACAGCCGCATCCTCTGACTCTGCCATATTTGAAGGATAGGGCAGCAACGCAAACAACAAGAGTATTATGGTTGTTGTTAATATCCCTGCACTTTTCATGTCCGTCCTCCCAACTTACAGTATAATCTATAGAGCAGTATAACGATACAAATATTATTATACGGTGACTTACATGGTTTAACAATACTGTAGAACTTAAATTTAAGCTTGTGAAAATGTCACCCTGTTAACTATCGTGAGAAAATGTCACTTATCAGCCTCACCTTACAAATAATTCATAACGTCAAAAAGCCCTTATATCAAGGGCTTTCGATTGTATCTAGCATTGAATTAAATATGGTGGGCAATACAGGACTCGAACCTGTGACTTTCACCACGTCAAGATGACACTCTACCAGCTGAGTTAATTGCCCGCATCTCTTTTAAAGAGTAATTCTAATTTAACACCTTAGGTACACATTGTCAAGACCTTACCTTGAATTGCATATTTGCATTATCCTGCACCTGCATTATCCTGCACCTGCATTATCCTAATTCAAATATTACGTTGTTCCGTTTTCTCCTTCAGACTATATCTGAAATCTTTAGGTTTCATCAGTGTGTACCTTTTGAAAACAGTGGAAAAATACTGGCTTGATGCAAATGACAGTTTATACGCCACTTCGGTTATTGTTAAATCGGAATTGATCAACAAACCTTTGGCGGTCTCAATCTTCCTGCGTAAAACATATTCACGCGGAGGTATGCCGGTCTGCCTTCTGAAATTCGCTTCAAACCTCGTCAGTGATAATCGTGCAATTTCAGATAGCATTGATACGCTTATATCCTCATATATATTTTTATGAATATAATCAAGAATACTTTGCATACCGGAATAATGAAAGGTCTCTATCATCCTTTCACATTCAGCGACATGGATAATGAAGTTTGAAACAAGATTGCGGATAAGTGTGTTTTTGAAAGGCGAATTACTGTTACAGGCAGTGAAGATATCATCCAGCATGAGCTTTAGCCTGTCTGTTCCCTTAAACACTCTTCTTTTCATATTGTTTAAGGCTTTTTGGATCAGCCCGCTCTCGTCGGTACTGACGCCTATGCTGTATGTTTTCAGCTTTTCAGGATCAATTATCAGATAATACAGAAGCGACTTGTCTTCAGGATAATTTGCAGTGCTGTGCAGTTCATTCGGATACGTGACAAACACCTCTCCGCTTTCCACTGTAAATTCATTACCCCCGACCGTGTAGATCTGTTTTCCTTTTGCAATAAGCACGATTTCCATCATCCCCTGATGATCATGGGGTTCGATAGGGGGATGCGCTTTCGAATAGCTGACCCTGCCAAGCACGAAAAAACAGTCTTCCGGTGAAGGAAAAGTCACTACCATGCGTTCTTTGCCCAGCATGCTTCTTTTTTTCATACCCCTACTCCTATCCAATGTGGGCTACCGCCCACAACCCAACGAATGTACTCATTGCCGCGAACATGAAATTGTTTTCTTGTTTTTTATTGCAATTTCGCGGCAATAAGTTACTAACACTCCGTATAGCTGTATAAAATTATATCATGATACAAAATCAAAAGACAACCATACCATAAAGTTATACACTTTAAGCATAAACGATCGGAAGCATTGATAAGATTTTATGGCATTGCGTAATTAAAAGGATCATGTGCTTTCTCGATGCAATATGAGGTGATCATGTAATGGATTATTCAACGAAAGAAAACCGTCGTGAAAACATCCTTAAGGCAATCAGATTTGAAAAGCCGGAATACATACCCATGAAATTTTACATTAATGACGCCTGCTGGCAATATTACCGGCAGGAAGACCTCTTTGATCTCAAAGAATCCCATAAATTCCTATTCCCTGATTTCATAAGGCCTGTTACAAAATATGTACCTTACTTTTCAACGGTTGCCAGAAAAGATTCGCCCTTTACAGATGATTGGGGCTGCCTTTGGAAAACGACCATTGATGGGATTACCGGAACGGTCACCGGGCACCCGCTGGCCGACTGGTCTGCATTTAAGGATTACAAAGCTCCTGATCCGGGAAAATGCATGGGTATCGGACCTGTTGACTGGAAGGTCGTTGAATCATCTATTGCAAAGCTCAGGGCAGTTGGTGAAATTACCTGCGTCGGGTTGAGGCATGGACATACGTTCATGCAGCTGGCCGATATTCGCGGCTACCAGAATCTTCTTTTTGATATGGCAGATGATGAGTCCAATTTGAGAATACTGATCGACATGATCGAAGAATTCAATAAGGCCATTATAGAAAAGTATCTGGCAATGGACATCGATATAATGGTTTATCCTGAGGATCTGGGTATGCAAAGAGGGCCTATGATCTCCCCGGATTACTTCAGAAAATATATAAAGCCCAGTTACCAGCGTTTAATGAAACCTGCCCGCAGTAAAGGCGTTATAGTTCATATGCACTCGGACGGAGACATCCGTGAACTGATTGACGACCTGATCGACGGCGGAGTTGAAGTAATCAACCTTCAGGATCTGGTGAACGGTATCGATTGGATTGCGGACAAATTCGCAGGCAAGGTCTGCATCGAGCTTGATATTGACAGGCAGTCCGTTACACGCTTTGGCTCTCCGCACCAAATCGACAGCCTTATCCGGGAGGAGGTCGGTAAAATAGGCCGGAAAGACGGTGGACTTATGCTGATATACGGAGTTTATCCGGGTATGCCGCTTGAAAATATTAAAGCAGTGATGGATGCTATGGAAAAATACGCTTTCTGCTTCAATTGAGCATAACCTACACGCAATTAAATGTATCGGCTTTTCTCATTTTACTGAAGGGCTCGGTTGTCCTTGCAAGAATACCCTGCATATAGGCAATGAGTACGCCATAATTTACAATTGGTACCCCGCAGCCTGTTACGGTTCTGATGCGGTGGTTCATTTCCATGCGGTTCAGCATGCATGCGCCGCAGTGTATAACGATTTTATAATCCGACAGGTTGCCCGGGAAATGGTTCCCGCTGGAAAAATCGAATTCCAGCTTTTTCCCCGTATACCTGCTCAGCCAGCGCGGAAGCTTGACCGTGCCGATGTCATCACACTGCCTGTGATGCGTGCAGCCTTCCGCTATGAGTACTTTATCCCCGTCCTTCAGATTTTCGATAGCCTTCGCGCCCTTCATCAATTCCTCCAGATCGCCCTTGTATCTGGCAAACAGGATCGAAAACGAAGTAAGCGGGATATCCCCCGGCGTCACTGCCGAAACCTTTTCAAACACCTGCGAATCGGTAATCACCAATTTAGGCTTTATACCCAGCTTATCCAGTGTCTGTTTCAATTCCGTCTCCCTGGTCACGACGGAGATGGCACCGGCTTCCAGGATATCCCTGATCACCTGCTGCTGCGGAAGTATCAATCTGCCTTTTGGCGCCGCGCTGTCGATCGGCACCACCAGCACCGCCAGTTCGCCCGGCTGAAGCAGATCACGCACCAGAACACAGCTGCCCTCATCCTCCGGGACGATTCTTGAAAGATACTCCTTCAACTCCTGTATGCCGTCATGCGCTGCTGCCGAAACGCAAAGCACTTTGGCGCCGGCCTTTTGTTCGATCTCCTTTATATCTCCCGCGGAGGGCTTGTATATATCGCATTTGTTGAGTACGACAACAAAAGGCAGCCTCCTTTCGGTGATCTGCGAAATCAGGTCAAGCTCCAAAGCTCCAGAGCCAAGCTTATCCCGCGCTTCACACACGATAACGGCTATATCGGTTTTCGCGAGCACCTCGCGGGTCTTCTGAACGCGCAGATTTCCAAGCTCGCCTTCATCATCCAGACCCGGGGTGTCAATCAACATTACCGGACCCAGCGGCAATAGCTCCATTGCCTTGTAAACAGGGTCAGTGGTAGTTCCCTTGACCTCCGAAACAATAGAAAGCGGTTGGCCGGCTATTGCATTTACGAGACTGGATTTTCCCGTATTCCTTCTTCCAAAAAACGCTATATGCGGCCTTTCGCCGCTTGGCGTCGTATTCATACCCATAAAATACCTCCATACGTATGCCATGTTACTCCTAGGAGTCCGCTCGGAAACTAATGTATGCAGATTTTTAGGTCATTTTTTCGTCCAAAACTTTCAAAAAAACGGCGAATATCCAGATATTTAACGCTTTTTTTGAAAAATTTGGGCGGAAACAATGGACGAAAAGATGCGTGCAGGAGTTTTCTAGCGGACTCCTATATATACAAATCTCTTTCTCCTGCCTTGATCCGTGCGATATTGTCCGCGGTAAGCTGCCTTACCTTGTCATTCAGTATTGCCGTGATATGTTCTTCGATGATCCTGTCTGCCTTCTGCCGGAAATTATCATCGCCATAGTCCTGTGCATATTCGCAAAGAGTCGTGAGCGCATTGGGAAGGCATACGTTTTTAATATTCCCGGTCTTTGCCAGACTCATAAAGCGGTCTCCCGTACGTCCTTTTCTGTAGCATGCCGTACAGAAGCTCGGAACCAGGCCTTCATCCATCAGCCATTCGATTATCTTGCCTGCCGGTCTGCTATCAGCCAGCACGAATTGAGGTATATTTGCTTCCCTCATTGCATAACCGCCCACCTCTACGGAGGAACCTCCGCTGACCTGCGATATACCTATATTGATGAGCTTTTTACGCATTTCCCCGGATTCACGCGTCGATACGATCATACCTGTGAAGGGAACAGCAAGGCGTACGATGGCTACAAGCTTGAGAAACTCATCATCGGTAGGCACAAATTTAGCCGCCGTATTATCAGCACCCTCCGCATGGCGTATACGCGGCACAGAAATGGTATGGAAGCCGACATTGAAGCGCTTTTCAAGGTGTTCGTTATGCAGCATCAAACCAAGCACTTCAAATTTATAATCATACAATCCAAAAAGCACGCCCCCGCCTACATCATCGATCCCACCCTGCTGGGCACGGTCAAATGCCGTGGTATGATACCAGTAATCGTGCTTTGGACCTGACAGGTGAAGCTTTTCATATGTAGGCTCGTGGTAGGTTTCCTGAAAAAGGATATATGTCCCTATCCCGACGCTTTTGAGCCTTCTGTAATTCTCAACGGTCGTTGCAGCTATGTTTACATTGACGCGGCGTATCTCGCCGTTTTTAAATTTCATGCCGTAAATCGTTTGCAGTACTTCCTCGATGTATTCGATCGGGCAATTTACCGGATCCTCCCCGGCTTCCACCGCCAGCCTCTTATGGCCCATATTTTCAAGGATGCGGACCTCCTCCCGGATTTCATCCATTGTAAGCTTGCGCCTTGGATAGTCGTGATCGCACCGGAACCCACAATAAACGCATTTGTTCACACAGTGATCGCTGACATAAAGCGGTGCAAACATAACGATACGGTCGCCGTAAATATGCTTTTTTATTTTGCCTGCTATTTTAAAAATACGATCGATAAATTGCTCTTTATCCGTTTGCAGCAATACCGCCACTTCATGGTGGGTAAGGCCTTCGAACCGGCCGGCCTTATCCAGAATGCGTTCCACCTCTCCATCCTTTGCATTCTTCGCGGACTCCAAAAGCGATTCGATATACTCCCTGTCAATAAACTTCTCTTCACAGCCATAATCCAACATTAAATGATCCCCTTTCGACATTGCTATTTTATTAATACTATCTTAATACAGCAGCCTGCTCCGCTTTATTCCAGTATTATGCCTTCTTTCGCCACAGACGCCTTCACCGTCACACCATCCAGCTTTCCAAGCCTTCCTGTCAGGCTGTTGATGCGGTCAAGCTCCGCCACCACCGTAAGAGATACAAGCGCAATTTTACCCTGCCCGAAGGGTATGCCCATGCGCCCCCTTACGATGTCGTGATATTCTGAAATAATGTCATTGAAAGCCCTTTGGGAATCCTGTGGTTTATCAAGTATCGCACTGATGATTGCCGCCCGTTTCATTGAAATACCTCCTTTTGATATTCAACATAGTTCACGTACAACAAAAAACACCTCCCGGATAACATCCGAAAGGTGCGGACAATCATAATATTCCGACGTGAAAAACGCCAAAATACGGCGCTAAGCGCCATTAGTTCAAGTCCTTCGCCTTCCGGATCAGATCCGTTCGTCTTTTCCGTCGGGATACGGTGGTACTGTCACGCATGAAAAATAAACAGGTGTTTTTGACACTTCCAAATAGTATTCATCACGAATGACTGATTTAATCTTATTACTTTGTTAATTAAATGTCAATATATTTACCACAATTCCATTCTGACAGTCTTGCATCTGGGGCATGCGAACAAATAGGCCTCATCCAGGCTGCCTTCGCTGTCCCTTCTGTGGAACGTGTTGATTAGCTTGATAAACTGCTCGTCTCCGTCACTGATAAGCTTTTCACTGTTTTTTTCATCCGGCTCATTGAATCGATATCCGCATACTGCACATTTCATAAGCTTGTTCCCCTTTCGCGAATTTGCAGCCAATAATTATCCGATAGTATGATTCACTTATTTTACGAATAAAATCATTTAATCTTAGGAATAAAATCATTGTAACCTAAGACCATTTAAAAAGCAAGAATGCACATAAAAGTACAGCTCCTCAGCCCTTCATATGCCTATATACAGTTTACGCCCGATTCGGCAATGTAACAAACCTTGTCCGTTCTTCATTTAAGTTGTTGATTAACCTGAAAAAAATCTTTCCACGGATCATTGCCGCCAATCCTCCTTAACGCGTCCGTCATATTGACGCCATCGGGAGCCGCCGTGTCAAGCTCTTCCCATGTGATTGGCATGGACACCGGCGCCCTTTCTCTCGCTCTAATGGAATAGGGGGCAATGCTTGTGGCGCCTCTGCCGTTTCGGATCCAATCGATGAATATCCTGTTTTCCCGTTTATTCTTTCTGACATTGCTTGTGTAGCGGTCAGGCCACTTTTGTTCCATAGCTTCGGCAATACGCCTGGCAAAATCGTGAAATGTATCCCACCCCACGGATGGTTTGAAAGGCACGGCCACATGGTATCCTTTGCCTCCGCTGGTCTTAAGATACGAGATCAGCGATAGCTGATCAAGAAAACTTTTTATATCTCTTACACCTCGGCGCACCGTTTCCAGGTCCATTCCCTCATCCGGATCCAGGTCAAATACCATCATATCCGGCTTTTCCAGATCCTCCGCACGGCTGCCCCAGGTATGGAATTCCAGCGTGCCCATCTGTGCTTCAAATATGAGTCCGGCTGCGTTCTCGATATAGAAGTAGTCTTCCTTTTCTCCGCTGCCGGTCAGGACCGGTATTGTGACGATTCCTTTGTTATCCGGACCGGGATGCTTTTTATAGAAGCAGGACCGGGATATTCCCTTCGGGCAGCGTACAATGCTGAGAATTCTGTGACCCACGTACGGCAGCATGCGTTCCGACACCTTCGCATAATACCGGACCACATCCGCTTTTGTGATTTCAGGATCATCAAATATCACCTTGTCCGGGCTGGTGATCTTTATTCCATTGATGATGATGCTATCGTCGTTTCCTTTCATTGGTCCCTCCGAATTTTGGGCAGGTGATCGCTTTTCCTTCATTTTTTTGTCTGACTGTGTTTTATCATCAGCACTTTCCTTTTTTATATCCCTGGGCTCCTTATCCGTCCGCAGCCCCTTGAAGCTTGCCTGCCTTAACAGATGATCTTCGGTCCATTCGGTAAACTTAATTTCTGCAACCAGCTCAGGTTCAAGCCAGGTGATCTTTTCATTCTTTCTGGGCTCCGGCGTATGTTTGAAAGGAGCCGCTTCCCTCTTCATACTTTCAAATTTTTTCTCCAGCTCTTTCATACTGCGTACGGTCAGTCCCGTTCCGGCGCGTCCGGCATAGACCAGTTCCTTTCCTTCATAAACGCCAAGGAGAAGCGAGCTTACCCCGCTGGTTTTTTTATCTGACAGCGTATATCCTCCAATGACGAATTCCTGCCTTTTATCGCATTTTAGCTTGATCCAGTCGCCGTTTCTTGTCCCGCTGTATACGGAATCAGCTTTTTTACCGACGATCCCTTCCAGATTTGCTTTGCAGGCCGCAAGAAAGCTTTCCTTTCCATTCCCTCTGATATATTGGCTATAGCAGAGGTTTTTAGGTGAATCCTTCATAAGAGCTTCAAGCGGTTCTTTTCTATCTATCAGGCGGTGTCCTCTTAAGTCCGCCCCATCCAAAGCCAACAGGTCAAAAACGACATAGATAAGGTTTTTACCATCAGGATTTCTTATATAGTTCTGCAAAGCCTGGAAGTCTGTCCTGCCTTCCGCATCCGTGATCACCATTTCCCCGTCCAGAATCATTGCCCTTCCGGCAGCCCAATCAATGAGGGAATATGCGACATCCTGGAACCGTTCTGTATTATCATTGCCGTTCCTGGTTATGAGCCTGGCGTTGTCGCCCTCCACATATGCAAGGATCCTGTAGCCGTCGTATTTTAGCTCATATAGCCAATCCTGGCCCTCAGGGACCGTATTGACAAGTCTGGCAAGCTGCACATCAGCCTTGTTGAATGGATTCCTGGTGATTTTTTCATCCATCCCTTCTTCAATTTCCGCCATGGTGCGTCCGGTCCTGACGCTGGTGATAAACTGAGAGATCCCATCGGCGGTTTTGGCGTAATTGTCTTTTTCCTTGAGCAAAAGCCAGTTATTCTTTGTCTCACCCACTTCCGCTTTCAATCGGACCAACGCCCATTTTCCCTTGAGCCTTTTTCCTTTTAGAACAAACTTCAGCGAACCTTGACCAAGTCCTTCCTCCGCGTCCTCCTCGGGTTCCCATGAGCCTTCATCCCAGAGCATCACGGTGCCTCCGCCATATTCCCCTTTTGGAATAGTCCCCTCAAAGTTCCTGTATTCCAGTGGATGATCCTCCACTTGTATGGCGAGCCTCTTGTCGCAGGTATCATAGGAAGGTCCCCTGGGCACCGCCCAACTTAAAAGAACTCCATCCCATTCGAGACGCAGGTCGAAGTGATCTCTTCGGGCTATATGGTGCTGGACGACAAACTTCAGACGTTTTTGGGGCTTTTCAGCTTCACCTTCGGGTTCTCCTGTTTTTTCAAAATTCCTTTTTCGGTTGTATTGTTCCAATTTTACAGCCATCCGCATTACTTTCCTTTTTGCATACCGCGGCGGCTTTTCGGGAGTCCCCACGGGAACTGATATATGCAGATTTTCAGCTCATTTTCTTATCCAAAACTTTCAAAAGACGGCGAATATCCGGATATTTAACGCTTTTTAAGATATTTATTATCTGCCGTTTCTGCGGGAGTTATCCATTTGATAATGAAGCACATTTTGCTGCCTCGTTATATTTGCCTGCGCTTTGGTTAAACTATAGTTAATGCAAAGAAGATTCTTTTTGCAGAAACATCATTGCTCCTTTGTATAAAATTGTTGTTTCTGGAACTTATAATTACCGGAGGTGCGTTTATGCCAGTATCACATCGATCCGTTATTTCATTCGGACTCGTGGCGATTCCTGTGTCTTTGTACACAGCCACGCAGGATAATGATATACATTTTAATCAGCTGCACAAAGAAGATCAGAGCCGTGTGCGGTATAAAAAGACTTGCGCTCATTGCGGAAAGGAACTGAAAAGCGAGGACATTGTCAAAGGCTATGAGTATGATAAGGAGCGTTACGTCGTCGTATCTGACGACGAAATAGAAAAAATCAAGACCGAAAAGGAAAAATCGATTCAGATCCTGCACTTTGCGCAATTAAATCAGATATCGCCGGCTTATTATGACAAGACCTACCAGGCTGTCCCGGATGCGGGAGGAGAGAGGGCTTTTGAACTCCTGAGGTCCGCTCTGATGAGTGAGCAGAAAATTGCGATAGGCAAGACCGTCCTGGGAACAAAGGATACATTGATGGCAATCATCCCGCGTGAAAATGGGATGCTGATTTCAACCATGTTTTATCAGGATGATATCAAGGAGCTGCAAAAGTCTTACAAAATTCCGGAGCCCGCCGAGCAGGAGCTGAAAATGGCTCAGGTGCTGATCAACTCAATGGACACGCCTTTCGACCCGGCTCAATATAAGGATGAATACCAGGGCAAGCTCAAAGAGCTCATTGAAACAAAAATATCCGGAAAAGAGGTCGTCGCGCCCACACCGGAGCGGGCCGGAAATGTCATTAATCTTTTGGACGCGCTGAAAGCCAGCATTGAAAAGCAGAATGACGGCAAAGTAAATAAGGATAAAGAGGATAAGCCTGGAGCCAAAAGGACAACTAAAAAGAAAGGCGCGTAGAAGTCCGCTCGTAGACTAATGCATGCCTGTACCTTCTTGTCTTCAATTTCCTTCCGGGCCTTAAGGTCACTGCTTATTTGAAAAGCCTCTGTTTTTTTGTATAGTATGTCTTCTTGGCAGCTATTTCCTTCACAATAATGGTGTCCCCTTCATCCGTTACTGATTTTCTGGGGTTGTGAACTTTCAAAAAACCGCGTTCCTCTCCGCTTACTATATCCGGAGCAATTTTTATTATATTGCCGATTGCATCCGTTAACACGTCGCCTATTGCCGAAAACAAATCAGAAAGCGCTTCATCAGGTATTTTTCCAACAACTGATTCAGGAGAGATATTGGATTTCCAAAGAATCTCGTCTGCGTATGCATTACCGATTCCTTTCAATATATTCTGGTCTATCAGGAAAGCTTTCACATTCATTCTGGGATTACGCTTAACCGCGCCGGCAAAATACTCGTAATCGAATTTTTCGGACAACACATCA
>JBDKVA010000035.1:0-3729 GCA_039679375.1 Clostridiaceae bacterium | reverse complement strand
GTGCCTTCGAAGCCGCTTATAAGTGTTAGGAAAAGCTTCGTGATATGCCCGAAGGAAAATAAAACAGGCGGTGAAATGGACACGATGTCCATTCAGGCACATCTACGCCAGGGATGGCGATATATGTGCCGACCGCCACAAGGGTTTCCCTTCGCTAGCATATAGAAGCTTTTCCTCAGTGCCCTGACAGACACCACGTCGCTTGAGTGGCGCCTTTTGGCTACTTTTGGGCGGTCAAAAGTGGCAATATCTTTTGATTGTATGATTTTGATGCAGCGCATTTTTCTTTACTGCGCATTATCCTGCATTTGCGCGGACTCGCAATGCGCGCCCCTATACAGCTGAGGGCGGCCAATGGCCGCCCTGCGGAAAAATAATGATCGTTTTACAAGTATTCTTTGCGGTACGCCGGCAAAGGTTAATTTACCCCCAACATTTGAAGATGCCTGCCTATATGCTTCTCCAGCGCAGCATAGTACTCGGCTTCATATTGCATCAGGGCGGCATACAGCCTGTCGCGGAAGACAGCATTGCCATCGTTGCCGACAGCCTGAAGCACCAGTCCGTACGTAATATGAAGAATCTGCCTGCAATCATCCATGCCTAGTGTTTCTGCCAGTCTGCCGTCCTCCCATGTGTCAATGTCAGGCATTTCAGACGCTTTCGCATCCACATGGTAGTACTTCCTTGCCTCATTTTCATGGATTTTAGCGTATTTGTAGATCTCCCTGAATAGCTGCGGATTTTTCCCGGCAACAACTCTCAGAGCCTCAAGCCAGTTTGTGCCTGCCGTCTTAATATGGTACCGCCCGCCCGAAATCCTCCCTATCATGGGAAATACGCTGAATTTGTCGCTTCCGGAATGAACGCTGATTTTGTAGCCAAAGTGCTCTGCGATTTTCACATGCATGGCAAATTCCCTGGAAAACTGGTTCAAATCCCCCCGGTAGTCAATGCCCTTCTGGAATTCTCCGCAAAACCTCGGAGCCAGGCTTGTGACGTCCACTCCGTTCATGATAAGCTCCGATGCAACAAAATAATGGGACTCAGGCGATGTAGGCGTAAGCGTCTCGTCGATGGACATCTCGAAGTCAATCGATCTGCCGCAGTTCTTTATTATCCCGGAATATACCGCTGCAGTATGCTCTATTGCCTTCAGATATACAAGGACAATCCTGCGGAATTCTTCCCGGTTGAAGGTTATTTGTGAACAGCCGGAGCTGCTGTCCAGCTTAAAGCATTTATCCAGATAACGTTCCTCAAGCTGTCTTCTTTCTTCAGCCGGCAATTCAAGATAACGCTGTTCCAGCTCATCTCCGGATAGGTTTGCCGCACTGTTGTCAATATGCTCGGAACAGTCGAGGGTGATCATGGTAAATTCTAAATCAAGCGCCATCTTCACTTCTTCAGCGGTTTTCAGGTGATCCCCGTCCGCGCCGAACCCATTTTTGTACCCTTCCTGGAATACTGCCCATGAAGCCGCAGAAAGCACATCCTCATATGTCCTTTTCGTGAGGTTCAGTTCGCGTATGGACTGCTGAGCCAGGACCGGGAAAACATCACTGTCCTTCAAAAGCCTCAGATGGCCGGGAGATGCAAGCCCAAGCCTGTCTCCGAGCCCCATCGTCATATTTACGCCTTTATGGCTTTTTGGATTCATGTACGTAAATATTTTTCTCAGAACATTGCAGTTGCCATTGCTTAATTCGCAAACCTTTACACGCGTATTGCCAAGAACCGTTTCAGTTCCGTCAAACTCGCCGCTGCACCTGTGTTCGCCGTATATAACAAGAACTTTCCTGTTATTTTCACTTGCAATAAAAAAGTATACACCCTCGCTGACATCAATAGAATCCGGGTATACGCCATATTCGCCAAACCCTGTTCTGGCAAAACTCCGTATTTCATCCGGATCCATCCCTTTATGCAACTGTTCGCATATACATTCCCAGCCACGCATTTTAACTCCCCCATTTCTATACAATTTTCTTTAATTAAAATTGAAAATACCGTATTGCATTATTAAAGCAGATATCCTGAACCATGCCTCCAAGAAGCTTCATATCATTCGGGGCCTCACCGTTTTCAACCCAGCCTCCGATCAAATCGCACAGTATCCTTCTGAAATATTCATGCCGGATATAGGAAGTAAAACTCCTTGAGTCTGTCAGCATGCCGACGAACCTGCTTAACAGGCTCAAATTAGCCAGAGCGGTCATTTGCCTGACCATGCCGTCCTTCTGGTCGCAATACCACCAGGCGGAGCCAAACTGCAGCTTGCCGGGTATTCCTCCCCGCTGGAAGCTTCCGATAAGAGTAGCAAGCGTCTCATTGTCACTTGGATTCAGACAGTAAAGTATTGTCTTCGGCAATTCACCGGTCACATCCAGCTTATCCAGAATTTCCGCAAGACCTTTTATGGAATGGCCGTCACCCATAGCGTCAAAGCCGGTATCCGCGCCCAACAATTTCATCATCCTGCTGTTTGGATTCCTTACGGCACCGATATGCAGCTGCATGGCCCAATTCCGTTTTGCATATTCCCTGCCGAAGAATATAAGTAGCTGTGATTTATATTTATTTATCTCTATTTCATTCAATTCCTGATGCTTCAGCGCTTTTTTGAAAACAGCCTCCGCTTCGTCATCCGATGCTTCACTGTATACAGGCTGCTCCAGCGCGTGGTCGGACACCCTGCATCCGGCGTCATTAAAAAATTCTATCCGTGCCGCCAGTGCTGTTTTCAAATCCTTATATCCCGCTATTTTAATATTGGCCGCCCTGCCAAGCTTTTCAATGTAATCTGTAAAGCCATCCTTATCAATATTAAGGGACTTGTCGGGTCTGAACGACGGATATACACGGACGTCAAAGGCAGGATCGGAAGCAATGGCCTTATGGTATTCAAGCGAGTCTGCGGGGTCGTCGGTTGTACAGATGACCTTTACATTAGAACGTTTGATAAGATCTCTGGCTGACAACTGCCCGTCTGCCAGTTTCTTATTGCATTTCTCCCATATTTCATCCGCTGTTTCAGGTGACAGTAAAGCATCTATATCAAAATATCGTTTGAGTTCAAGGTGCGTCCAGTGATATAACGGATTACCTATGCAGCGGGAAATCGTTTCCGCCCATTTCATGAATTTTTTCTTTTCAGGCGCATCACCTGTAATGTAGCTCTCCTCTACGCCGTTGCTTCTCATTGCACGCCATTTGTAATGGTCTCCGCCAAGCCACAGTTCCGTGATGCTTGAATATTTTTTATCCTCCGCTATTTCCTTTGGGCTCAGATGGCAATGATAATCAATGATCGGCATAACTTTGGCATAGCTGTGGTAAAGTACTTCAGCCGTTTTGCTGTTGAGTAAAAAATTCTCGTCCATAAATTTCTTCAATGTACATACCTCCATATCTGCATCTTAACCATGCTTACTGATGTAAGCGCTTACACAGTAATTATATGTATTATTGCGCAACATGTCAATCCTATCATGTTTTTTACCATAAGCTTATTCTTATTTTCCGAGTACTCTTATCTTTGAAAAAATAAAGCCCCAAAACTCTGTTTGGGACTTTATTTTTTTCAACCTTTTGAAGAATGATCAGTTCAAAGGTATCATTTTGAATTTACCATTAATGCCGAACGTCCGACAATGATGTCCTCTATTTCAGGAACAAACGGACCTGCAAGGCTCGCGCTCATAAATGAATCCCTCTCATAGCCTCCCT
>JBDKVA010000034.1:0-4450 GCA_039679375.1 Clostridiaceae bacterium | reverse complement strand
TTGAGGAAATAGTGTTGTATAAATTCTGCGGAACAATAATGATAAAGGCCGAAATCACCAGCACCGCAAGCATTGTGGCGTAAAGGCTTTTCCTGGCAAGAACATCTTTGACGCCGAGAAAAATATTGGTATCAAGCAGCCTGTTTTTGCTCAGGCAGAGATGCTTTGCTCCCGTGGATTTTTCCTGTGATGTGCCAAAGCGTAGTGCTTCCGCAGCAGATATTTTTCGAAAGCGTTTCAGCATGCCGTTCACATAGGCTATAATCACAAAGAACACAAGCAGTACGCCAATTATCCCGAAAAGCAAGGCAAAAGAAGAATTTTCGCTTTCACCCATATAAAGCCGTATATTTTCAAGAAGCATGCCTCTGAACACAAACGAAAGTGCAAACCCGAGAATACAGCCCGCCGCCGCTATCACCGCGTATTTAGCAAGATAAATCTTCTTTATATTGGAAACGCGCAGCCCTATTGCTTTCATAATACCTATTTCACGGTAGTCATCCTCGATTTTCGCAAGCAGCGTGAAGCGTATGCACATAAACGCGATTGCAACGACAAGCACACTGACAAGAAGTATAACCGCAATCATGAGCCCGTCTGAAATTGCGTTAATGGTTTTGAAAAGCGGATATGTAATCGTCGGCCCGTTTGCTTCAAGTCCTGCGGTGGTGTAAGCGGTTGCAAATGAGCCAAGCTCGGACAAGTCCTTTAATCTGAACTCAATCAGATATTCTGTACTTCCGAAATCCGTTATTTTCGCATAGTCATTTTCGCTTACAAGAAACCTCTTTGACGAGGCGAGCAACGAATTCATCTGTGAATCGCGGAGAAATCCCGCAACGGTGAATTTCTTTCCGCATATCACAGCCTTGTCACCGACCATTGCGGTGCCGTCCTTCATATAGCATATCGGAACATAAATCTCCCCATCGGATACATTTATAACGTTTCCGTCAAGGTCAAGGAGATAATCGAATTTTTTGCTCTGCGTGCAGAAGCCGTTGTCCTGAACATTGTCCGCCAGCGAGTTTCCGTCAATTACAATCCGGGCACCGTCAACATTGAGAAATTTAAGCACCTGAAATTCATCGACATTGCCATTCTGCTCCGCAAAAGCAATAAGCCGCGCAGTATCAGTTTCACCCGAATGCATCTGCATAAAATGCGGAGTTTTCGCCCGTGTCATAAGCGTATCTATCGAGCCCGAAAGATTTACGGCGAGAATCGCCGCGAGCGAAACAAGCATAGCCGCAGCAGCAACAAATATCATTGTTATTAGCGTTATCACTTTGTTCTTTAAGATGTCATTGTGGATTATGCGATAATACATAAATCACCTCTGTTTTCGAGCTTTTTAACCGATTTTACATTATACAGAATTACCGAAGTCACACATAAAAGCACACCCGCGTCCCCACGCTCTGCCCTGAACAGAATTTTCGATGTTGGTGCGGATAAGAAAATCTAGGCTTGTATTTGCAAAAGGGAGCATTTTTCCCTAGGCAATTCCCCAAAATATCTACCGGACTGTGACTACTCCTACTCAAATTGTTAAAATGTTATGCTATCTTCTTTCCTGATGTATATAATCTTATGCTTATATTGTTATATCTATTTGTGTTTTCTGTCAACGCGTATTTTTAGCTTTTGGTATTAATATATTTTAGTTAAGCATTAAACAGTAAATAATACTTTATATAGATTGGTATACAAGAAAGGAGTAACCTATTGAAAAGCATACGTATAGCAGTGATTGCCTGCTTATTAATAATAATGGTTGTGTTTGGTTTTTCTTATTATGGTAAACAAACATCCGTACCACCAGTTGAGAACAAAGCACCTGGAAACTCTGCTGCAGCGATTGAACAGGCGAAGAATAATGGGGAGAGCATGTGGCTTCTTTTCCATTCCACTACCTGTGCCCCTTGTGTTGAGATGCATAAAATATTTAATCAGCTGCAACCTGCCTATCAAGGCAAGGTTCGTTTTATTGAGATTGATGTCAATGATCAAGTAAATATTGAACTTAACCAAGCATGGAAAATACAGTATGTACCCACTACTTTTATTATCAATAGTAAAGGACAGATAAGCTATCAAAATGTGGGAATCATTCCGGTTGAGGATCTGAAAAAGGAACTTAACAAGGTGGTAAAATAACGTGGAAGCTTGGATAAATCAAGTTGCACCCCAATTCTTAACGAGCTTTTCCCTGTTTGGATATGCTCTGGTATTCCTGGCGGGTGTGGTAACCAGTATCGGACCATGTAATCTCAGTATGGCGCCTATTATAATTGCGTATGTTGGAGGTATTGACGCTGGACGCAAAAGAAGTCTGGCCTTGTCCGTGGCCTTTTCGCTGGGAACGGCTACCACCTTTATGCTGCTGGGCCTGTTTATTTCTGCGGTAGGCGGTATATTCGGTACCAGCAAGAGCATCCTGTATTATCTGGTAGCTTCTGTCTGTATTGCCCTGGGACTAAACCTCCTGGGAGTCCTTAAACTTAACATCAATTACGGGGGTAATCTTCTTAGCAGGGTAGGTGAAGTCAGAGGAATGGGAGGAAGTTATCTCCTGGGTCTGGTAATGGGATTGGTGGGCTCCCAATGCGGTACCCCCATTTTGCTGGTTATTCTTTCTCTGGCCATGGCCAGCGGTCATTGGTTATACGGTGCTACTCTATTATTCATTTACGCTCTCGGCAGAGGTATTCCCATAATAATAGTGGGCACTTTTACCGGGCTTATAACCCGGATGGAGAGCTTTGCAAAATGGAATAGTATAATGGAGAAAATATCCGGTATAATTATTATTATCGTGGGAGTTTATTTTGCATATGTTGCATAGTACGCAGGAGGTTTATTATGGCTAAGAAAAAAGTATTGTTTATTTGTACCCAGAACTCGGCCCGTTCACAGATGGCTGAAGGCCTTTTGCAGGCAATGTACGGGGATCGCTGCGAAGCCTTCAGCGCCGGTACGAATCCGTTCCGGGTTAATCCCTTTGCTATTGAAGCAATGAAGAAAGCCGGCATTGATATCAGTAACCATCGTTCCAAAAGCATTGATGAATTCATGGAGATGGATATTGATTACGCCATTACTGTCTGTGACAACGCCCGGGAAACATGCCCCTATTTTTCGGGTGCCAAGAATCTTCTCCACCATAGCTTCAGTGATCCGGCAGCAGCTACTGGAAGTGATGAAAATATCCTGGCTGAATTTGAACGAGTTCGCGATGAGATTAGGATTTGGATTGAAGAGGCTATAGTTCGTCATTTTTAGCTAAGGTAAAATAAAAGGTAGTCCCGGAACTCTCTTGACTTTCCACCCACATTCTACCATTATGAGCTTCAGCATATCCCTTAGCGATAGCCAGCCCCAGTCCCATTCCACCTTCACGGCGGTTTCGGCTATCGTCAACCCGATAGAAACGTTCAAATACATGGGGTAAATCTTCAGCTGAAATTCCTGATCCATTGTCCGCCACCGAGAATTGCAAATAATCCTTGTGGCGTTGGATTGATAATCTAATAATACCTGCACTGCTTACATGTTTCATGGCATTAGACAATAAATTAAGAAGTATCTGTAATAGCTTGTCATGGTCAGCTGTTATTTTCTTAATATCGGTCCCCACATCAATACTAAAAGCAATCCCTTTATCTTGCATGGCAATATTAACTGGAGTTAAACGCTCCAGTAATTCTGATACCGAGAAGGTACTCATCTGCAGTGAAATGGCATGGTTCTCCACCAACGCCAGGTTATCTAATTCCTTAACCATTCGAGAGAGGCGTATTACTTCATCCAGAAGCAGCGTAATATTCTCCGTATCCATCGGAACGCCAGCAGTTTGCATCCCTTCCAGTTGTCCCCGCAGAAATGTTAGTGGGGTACGCAATTCATGAGATAGGTCAGCAGTTAGCCTCCGCCTGTTCTTATCAGCATCTTCCAGGCTCTGAGCCATAAGGTTAAAATCCCGTCCCAATTGTATAAACTCCTGGTCACCCTGCAGCCTCATTCTTTGGTCAAGCTTGCCTTGTGCGACTTGATGAATAGCAGTAGATAAATCAGCCAAGGGCGAACTTATTCGTTTACCCAGTACCAGTCCCAGTATTAAAGCAATAAGAGCAATAAAGAAAGCCAGTACGCTACTGTTAATGGTAAGTTTCTTTATAAAAGCATTCTCCAATGAAGCCAGACCAGAACCAAGCGGACTAATTATATATAAGGTACCTACCTGTTTATTATTAACGGACAGAGCTCCGGAACTAACATCAGGTGAATCAAATTGGGCTGCTTGCCCAATAAGTAATTTTTGGGTGTCAGCCAGCACGATCCCTTTAGTATCTGCTACTACCAGACGCTGCCCCTGCCTTATTCTCATTCCCATAGGAATTAAGCCTCGCCGGTGCATGCCCATGCCATTACCCATGCCATTACC
>JBDKVA010000033.1:0-4916 GCA_039679375.1 Clostridiaceae bacterium | reverse complement strand
TTGAGGAAATAGTGTTGTATAAATTCTGCGGAACAATAATGATAAAGGCCGAAATCACCAGCACCGCAAGCATTGTGGCGTAAAGGCTTTTCCTGGCAAGAACATCTTTGACGCCGAGAAAAATATTCGTATCAAGCAGCCTGTTTTTGCTCAGGCAGAGATGCTTTGCTCCCGTGGATTTTTCCTGTGATGTGCCAAAGCGTAGTGCTTCCGCAGCGGATATTTTCCGAAAGCGTTTCAGCATGCAGTTCACATAAGCTATAATCACAAGGGACACAAGCAGTACGCCAATTATCCCGAAAAGCAAGGCAAAAGAAGAATCTTCGCTTTCACCCATATAAAGCCGTATATTTTCAAGAAGCGTGCCTCGGAACACAAACGAAAGTGTAAACCCAAGAATACAGCCCGCCGCCGCAATCGCCGCGTATTTAGCAAGATAGATCTTCTTTATGTTGGAAACGCGCAGCCCTATTGCTTTCATAACACCTATTTCGCGGTAGTCATCCTCGATTTTTGCAAGCAGCGTGAAGCGTATGCACATAAACGCGATTGCCACGACAAGCACGCTTACAAGAAGTATAACCGCAATCATAAGCCCGTCGGAAATTGCGTTAATGGTTTTGAAAAGCGGATATGTAATCGTCGGTCCGTTTGCTTCAAGTCCTGCGGAGGTGTAAGCGGTTGCAAATGCGCCGAGCGCGGACAAGTCCTTTAATCTGAACTCAATCAGATATTCTGTGCTTCCGAAATCCTTTATTTTTGCATAGTCATTTTCGCTCACAAGAAACCTCTTTGACGAGGCGAGCAACGAATTCATCTGTGAATCGCGGAGAAATCCCGCAACGGTGAATTTCTTTCCGCATATCACAGCCTTGTCACCGACCTTTGCGGTGCTGTCCTTCATATAGCATATCGGAACATAAATCTCTCCATCCGATACATTTATAACGTTTCCGTCAAGGTCAAGGAGATAATCGAATTTTTTGCTCTGCGTGCAGAAGCCGTTGTCCTGAACATTGTCCGCCAGCGAGTTTCCGTCAATTACAATCCGCGCACCGTCAACATTGAGAAATTTAAGCACCTGAAATTCATCGACATTGCCATTCTGCTCCGCAAAAGCAATAAGACGCGCAGTATCAATTTCACCCGAATGCATCTGCATAAAATGCGGAGTTTTCGCCCGTGTCATAAGCGTATCTATCGAGCCCGAAAGATTTACGGCGAGAATCGCCGCGAGCGAAACAAGCATAGCCGCAGCAGCGACAAATATCATTGTTATTAGCGTTATCACTTTGTTCTTTAAGATGTCATTGTGGATTATGCGATAATACATAAATCACCTCCGTTTTCAAGCTTTTTAACCGAATTTAAGTTATACAGAATTACCAAAGTCACACATAAGCGCGTTCTGCGGCTTGTGAATGTTCCTTCTAAAATTGATGCTATTGAGTTATTTAGCCGCGTCCTTTAAATAACCGTGCAGTTCCTCTTTGCGAGGCAGCCTTCCTGAAATTTTTACCTCGCCGTCTACAACTAATGCCGGTGTCGACATGATCTTGTAACTCATAATTTTCTGGATATCCTGGACCTTGGATACATCAGCAGCAATATCTAGCTCAGCCAGTGCGTTATACACATCTTTTTCTAACTGTTTGCATTTGGCACATCCGGTTCCTAGTACTTCAATCTTCATTAAAAATACCTCCTCAAAAATTCTTATATAAGATTTAAAAGCTTCTAGTTTTGTATTTTACATAACTTTCTTGTACAGGATTCCCCGTCTAGGTTATTCAAACGATCATACTCTTCGCTTAATTCAGGAATTTCTCCTAGTGGTTTAACAATGTAATCCATAAATTCCTGCATCGTACTATTTAATAATTTCCTATTCAAGCTGCATATACTGCGCTGCCCTTCCTTACGTTCAGTAACCAGGCCCGATTGTTTTAATACCTTAAGGTGCTGAGATATCCGCGGCTGACTAAACTGCATGATTTCCTCAAGATCGCAAACACACAGCTCCCTGGCAGCCAACAGCCTAATAATCTTCAATCGCGTTGGCTCGCCTAATGCTTTAAATAGGGTTTCAAACATATTTTTCAGCTCCTCATTTATTATTTGCAACGCAAATCGCATTGCCACTTTATACGGGAAGTAAGGCATTAAACATATAACCCACAATGATAATTGCGACGGCAACAATACCAATAAACACTCCAATTAACCTGGGCTTTAATACATTACGCAGAATAATCATTTCTGGTAAAGACAGAGCTGTTACAGCCATCATAAATGCCAGTACCGTTCCCATCGCCATACCTTTCTCCTGCAAGGCTGCCACCAGCGGAATTACTCCGGCTGCATTGGAATATAGGGGTACACCCATAAGCACAGCGACCGGAACTGCGAATATATTATCTTTGCCGGCATACTTAGCCAGGAAATCAGTTGGAACATACCCATGAATTGCTGCACCTATTCCGATTCCCACCAGGACATAAGGCCATACTTTTTTCAGAATGTCACGAACGTAATCACGAGCATAAAGCAGACGATCATTCCAGGTTTGTTCTGCAACCAGCATTTCGATTCCTTCGCTACCCCTGGCGATTTCATAAACATAACCTTCAACATACTTCTCCAGATTGAGCTTGCCAATAACTATTCCAGAAATAATAGCTACGATTAAGCCGGTGCCAATATAGATCAGGGCAATTCCAGAACCAAACATCCCCCAAAGTAAAACCAGGGCCACTTCATTTACCATTGGCGATGAGATCAAAAAGGAAAAAGTAACCCCCAGAGGAATGCCCGCTTCAACAAAGCCAATAAAGACCGGCACCGCTGAACATGAGCAAAACGGAGTCACGATTCCCAGTAAAGCAGCTACAATATTTCCGGCGTATTGTCGTTTATAGCTTAAGATCTTACGAGTTTTTTCCGGAGGAAAAAAGCTCCTGATAATCGCTACTACAAAAATAATGACCGACAACATGAAAAAAATCTTCATGGTATCATAAATAAAAAAGTTAACCGCATCGGCCAAATGACTTCCTTTAATTAGATTAAGCCATTGATAAGTAACCATATCTGCAAACCATTTCAACATAATATCATCTTCTTTCTCGGCGTATATAATGTCATGCTTATATTATTATATCTATTTGTTTTTTCTGTCAATGTGTATTTTTTGGTGGGCACTTTTACAGTGCTTATAACCCGGATGGAGAGCTTTGACAAATGGAATAGTATAATGGAGAAGATATCGGTATAATTATTATTAGCTGGGAGTTTATTTTGCATATGTTGCATAGTAAGCAGGAGGTTTATAATGGATAAGAAGAAGAAGGTATTATTTATTTGCACCCAGAACTCGGCCCGTTCACAGATGGCTGAAGGCCTTTTGCGGGCAATGTATGGAGATCGCTACGAAGTCTTTAGCGCCGGTACGAATCCGTTCCGGGTTAATCCCTTTGCTATTGAAGCAATGAAGAAAGCCGGTATTGATATCAGTAACCATCGTTCCAAAAGCATTGATGAATTCACGGAGATGGATATTGATTACGCCGTTACTGTCTGTGACAACGCCCGGGAAACATGCCCCTATTTTCCGGGTGCCAAGAATCTTCTCCACCATAGCTTTAGTGATCCGGCCGTAGCTACTGGAAGTGATGAAAATATCCTGGCTGAATTTGAACGAGTTCGCGATGAAATTAGAATTTGGCTTGAAGAGGCTATAGCTCATCATTTTGAGCTAAGGTAAAATAAAAAGTAGTCCCGGAACCCTCTTGACTTTCTACCCACATTTTGCCATTATGAGCTTCAGCATATCCCTTGGCGATAGCCAAGCCCAGTCCCATCCCACCTTCACGGCGATTACGGCTATGATCAACCCTATAGAAACGTTCGAATACATGGGGTAATTCTTCAGCGGAAATTCCTGATCCATTGTCCGTCACCGAAAACTGCAGGTAATCTTTGTAACGTTGGATTGATAATCTTACTATGCCTGCACTGCTTACATGCTGCATGGCATTAGACAATAAATTAAGAAGTATCTGTAATAGCCTATCATGGTCAGCGGTTATTTTCTTAATATCAGCCCCTACATCAATACTAAAATCTATCCCTCTGTCCTGCATGGCAATATTGACTGGAGTTAAACGTTCCAGCAGTTCTGCAACCGGGAAGGTACTCATCTGAAGTAAAACAGCATGGTTCTCCACTAGCGCCAGATTATCTAATTCCTTCACCAGACGGGACAGGCGTATAACTTCATCCAGTAGCAGCGTAACATTCTCCGTATCCATCGGAACACTTGCAGTCTGCATACCTTCCAGCTGTCCCCGCAGAAATGTTAGTGGGGTACGCAATTCATGGGATAGGTCAGCAGTTAGCCTCCGTCTGTTCTTATCAGCGTCTTCAAGATTCTGCGCCATAAGGTTAAAATCCCGTCCCAATTGTATAAACTCCTGGTCACCCTGCAGCCTCATTCTTTGGTCGAGCTTGCCTTGCGCGACTTGATGAATAGCAGTGGATAAGTCAGCCAGGGGCGAGCTTATTCGTTTACCGAGTACCAGTCCCAGTATTAAAGCCATAAGACCAATAAATAAAGCCAGTATGCTAGTACTAATGGTAAGTTTGCTTATAAAATCATTCTCCAATGAAGCCAGACCAGACCCAAGCGGACTAATTATATATAAGGTTCCTATCTGTTTATTATTAACAGACAGAGTTCCAGAACTAATATCATGTGAATTAAAATTGGCCGCTTGCCCGATAAGAAGCCTTTGGGTGTCAGCCAGCACGATCCCTTTAGTATCTGCTACTACCAGACGCTGCCCCTGCCTTATTCTCATTCCCATAGGAATTAAGCCTCGCCGGTGCATGCCCATGCCATTACCCATGCCATTACC
>JBDKVA010000032.1:0-34975 GCA_039679375.1 Clostridiaceae bacterium | reverse complement strand
TAATTTTAATGTAATAAAACTTCACTAAATTTCACAAAATCTTGACTGAACTGTTTTCATTAGTGTACTATCTTTTTAATGCAATATGAATCAAATCCGTGGAATAGTACCAAAACCGCATTCGTGCAATTGTGAAGGGGTGTTTGAAATGAGTGAATGGAAAATAGAAACAAAATGCCTGCAGGAAGGCTATAAACCAGGCAATGGCGATACCCGCGTACTCCCGATTTATCAAAGTACTACTTATAAATATGATTCTGCCGATCATGTAGCCAGGCTGTTCGACCATCCTACGGAAGGCCATATGTATACAAGGATCAGCAACCCAACGATTGAGTGCCTCGAGAACAAAATTGCCGCCCTCGAAGGAGGCATTGGCGCCCTGTGTACTTCATCCGGGCAGGCTGCCACCTTTACCGCCGTCATGAACATCTGCGAAAGCGGCGACCATATTGTTTCCTCCAGCACGATCTATGGCGGCACATTCAATCTATTTGACGTCACATTCAGGAAAATGGGCCTTGACTGCACATTCATCGACCAGGATGCTTCCGAAGGGGAGATTCAGAAGGCTTTCAGGCCGAATACCAAGATCCTTTTCGGGGAAACGATCGCAAACCCGAAGATCAGTGTCCTCGATATTGAGAAATTCGCCCGGATCGCCCATAAGAACGGCGTACCGCTGATGGTCGACAATACCTTTGCAACGCCTGTACTGCTCAACCCCTTCAAATTCGGAGCCGATATCATCACCCATTCGACGACGAAATACATGGACGGCCACGCAGTCAGCGTCGGAGGAGCTGTGGTCGATTCCGGCAATTTTGACTGGACGAATGGCAAATTCCCCGCCCTGACCAAGCCCGACCCTTCCTATCACGGAATTGTTTATACCGAATCGTATGGCAACAAAGCCTATATCACAAAAGCCAGGATGCAATATATAAGGGATCTTGGCAACTGCATGAGCCCGATGAACGCCTTCCTGACCAACCTGGGCCTGGAAACGCTGCACCTTCGGATAGAGCGTCACTCTGCGAATGCAAAAAGGGTGGCTGAATACCTGAACCAAAGCGATAAAATCATTTCCGTCAGCTACCCATCCCTGGAGAGTGACAAATATCATGCTCTGGCGGAAAAGTATCTGCCAAAAGGATGTTCCGGCGTGATTTCATTCAGAATAAAAGGCGGCCGGGAAGCTGCCGCCAAGTTCATGGACAGACTCAAGCTCGCGGCAATCGTCGTCCACGTAGCAGACGCCAGGACGGCTGTCCTCCACCCCGCCAGTACAACACACAGGCAGATGACGGATGAGCAGCTGCTTGCGGCTGGGATCGAGCCCGACATGATACGTTTTTCGGTAGGAATCGAGAATGTGGACGATATTATTGAAGATATACACCAAGCACTGGGAGAGTAATGCCTGAAATCGCGGAAAAGCAGATAACCAGACACGAATATCCTGACTATCTGCTTTCTTTGGTTCATATCAACGCCGCATCCAGCGTTGAACCCGATGCTATATTACATGGAATGAACCTCAAAGGTATAGTTTTTGCTTGAGTTATTATCCCAATTGTCTGCACTGTCCCTGAAGGCAAGCTGCAGAGGCAAATCCGCCGTAATGGGCAGCTCCGTTTCAAAGCCTTCCTTGGTTTTCTTCATCTTGATATCCTGCAGGTTTTTCCACTTCTCCCCATAACCAGCATGCATATAAACCGTGTCTGCGCCGGATTCCTTCAGGATGCCATTGTAAACGACAGAAGCCCTGTCACCTTTTACCAGAACGTTAGGAGTTACTACCACGCCATTTTCATAATAAATATTATACAAACCAATTCCCCTTTCATGTTTTATTTGTTTCAGACTATAATTATTTGCATCTGAAAAAATAACATGCGTACGTCGCCGATTTTGCCGCAGGCAAATTTTGTTCCACATTGACAATATAAGCTTTCTATTGTAGAATAATAAAGCGGCACAGGAAGCTGCATTTATTTATTGACCCGGTCATACGGAGAGATGGCTGAGCTGGTCTAAGGCGCACGACTGGAAATCGTGTGAACGTTAACCCGTTCCAAGAGTTCGAATCTCTTTCTCTCCGCCAATAGCAAGGGCTGTCAGGTTTAAGACTTGGCAGCTCTTTACTATGTTCGGCTGAAAAGTGTGACATAAGTGTGACATTTTTAAAACTTGGGTAAAACATGCGCTATAAGCGATAAGAAATTTTTGTTTTTGGTTTTTTTAGAAATGAGATCAAAAAGTTTATCTCTAAAGTTTTTATCTTTAGTATAATTTAATTGAAGGATGGAATTAAGCTCACGAATACCATTTTTTATTATTTCATCATTTGCGAGGTTTACGTTTTCAGCAGATTCCATAATGTGTCCCCTTCCATATTTTGTAGCAAACGTTTGTTCTATTATTCTACACCTGTCCCTGAAATATTTCAATAGGATTGCCGGATTATTTTGTGCAATGTACCAATGTTTACATAATCTATTATAGTGCACCAATGTACAATAAACAATACGTGTAACCGGATTGTAACCAAAATGGGCATATTGGACTATTGCGTAACGGTAGCATTGGTACGGCGGAACTAATAAACATATTGTTGCAATATGGAAAATTATGATATATGATATAAAGGCGGTTAGCATCATCTGAGTATCTGGATTGTTCTGAAAGAGGGCGGACTTATATCCATGAAAGGATGGTGAATGTAGCCTATGGAAGTGGCTCTGTTCGTTTTTGCCGGGGTTGGCGCGGTGGCATCTTTGATGTACATATGCGAATTCCTCGGCATAAAAAGAAAGGCCGCCCGCAAGGAGCTGCCTAATCGCAAACGAAGGAGGGGATAGCACCCCTCTTTCCTTATTAACTTCGTTATATTATATTATTCCATATTTTCAGAAATGTAAACAATTATTTTTGAAGGGTGATACCATGTACTCCATTGACTCAGTAAAATTATGCACCCGCTACATCGCCCGCCTGCGTGAGCTCGGTTATACCGTATGTCAGACGCAGTATGGCACATGGACGCCGGAAGGGTATCATATATGGTTCTGGCTGTCGGGTCAGCCGCTGATCGAGCTTGTGACGCATAATGAGGAAGTTGAAACTATGCTGCGGGAATATTAAATAAAAGCCCCCATTGCTGGAGGCTACGAGGAACCATACGTATAGTTAAGACATTTCATCTGTTATCTTCAAATGTTTAATTATGCTTTCGGGACAATGGAACCACGTTTTATTCCCCTCGCTGTCCTCAAACATTATAGCCCTCTGAAAACTTGGAACGCATACATCCATGCCATTGCACCATCCTATTGCGTAGCGTTTCGCAGCTTCAATGATATTGACATCCTCATTTCGCAAGATTGTTAACGCTTTGTCGTATCGTTCAAGTGTAAATTCAATTGAAGATAATTTATTCAACATGCTGCCTTATTTCCTCCTACTCCCCTTTAAGCAAGGATTCGCTAATATATTTGCTGCCGATTGATTCATCTTCTATGGATGGCTTTAAAGCCCTACACACATCATATAAGGCAGATAAATAATCGCTACTGTCATTGAAATAAATTGCATTATTGGCTATTATAAACGTCTTATCAAGCTGTTCCTGTAACCGTGAAATTTGGTCAAGTGCCTTTATGTAATCACTTGTAAGATTTTCCACCGATGTTTTGTGATTTGTCCTTTCTGTATCAAACTCATTTTGCAGCTGCCGTAGCGCTCCCTTCTGCCTCATAGGGCACCATCTCGGGCTTGTCTTTATTTTATCCTCGACGCTAACACTACTCATTGCAATAAATGATTCATGGCCCGCTTTACCTTCCATTATTGGGTGTTCACAATAATAACTAACTAACCTGCCATGTCCTGTGGTATCAGTTTTATATCTGTAATAGCCTTTACAATGGTCACATAACCAGCACCTTGATACGCTCATTTCCCTTTCCCTCCCCTCACCAAGCGAATGAATATCTCTTGTCTCTATAGCGCTGTCTTTTTAGTTCGGCATACATCCATGAGTCCACCCATACGTGCGGATTGCTTTTATTTTTCCAATACCTTGCCCTAAGATGAAGCGTTTTTATTTCATCTAAATTGTCCGTGCAAATGTCAGGCCAGATATCAAAATATATCGTATCGTAATAATCGCCTTTATCAGGTTTCCATTCCATTATATCGGCATGAATTATTTTGAGCTTCGGAGAATTAAAGGAAGGGGCAACCAAATCTATTACATCTTTGTACTTTTCAATAACTGTTACGCTTTCAACCTTTTCATTTTCAAGAATCTCCGTCAATATCATGCCTATTCCAAGCCCTGCTATTAAGACCTTTCCGTGCGAAAATCGGATTACATCAATGTTTGTTCCCTTCTCCATTGGAGTATTGGACATCATGATATGTCCATTTACAATCAATCTTGTATACTTACCCTCTGGAACGTATTCACGACGCAACATAGATAGCTCAGAACCATGTTTATCAACTATAAAGTGCTCTATCCTGGCACAACCTACCTTATTTTCCGGTATCATTGTTTCTTTCATCCTTTCTTCCCTCCCTTCTCCAGCTTCTGCAACCATTCCTCTACTTCTACCTCTAAGAAGCGCGTCATTCTGCCGAACTTATGAACCGGCAGACCTTCATCAATCCAGTTATACACGGTTGATTTGGAACACTTATATAGAGCCGTTATGTCTTTTACTGTTATGTATTGCGGCATTATTCGCACTCCTTTTCGATATCATTAAACATATCTTCGTTCGCCTGTAAAATTGACATCATCACCTTATTTTTGTCAATAATGCTTCCAACAATTTCAGGTTCTTTATGTTTGAGTTTTTCAATTGATGTTCGATTTGATTCTCTAAAACGTTTCCAAGCTTTTTCATAATCCATAAATCCTCCACCTCCACATAGTAATACTACCACAATACACTTCTTTAGTCAATAATAATCTTATTTGCGCTTGACATTCTCCCTATACTTTGCTAAGATATATATGGGCGTATATGGTGATTGGTTGTCCGAATCGACCCAACTCCGCTTAATTGCAGGATAGCATCCTGTGCCCCGTGTTACTATCGGGTGACGGAGCCGTAGCCAAACTGGAATAAGGCGGCCTACCGCCCAAACAAACGAAGCATAGCCGAGGATGTGGAGGGTGACATTTATGGGAGGCGGTCGTTTCGCAGGCGGCGTGTAGGCTGTGATTCGTTGGAGATATAAAGAATGCGAAGGAGTAATTTTATGTATAAATGCATTGTGTGTGGCAAAGAAGTCCCGGATTATAAACCAGAATATTGTTGTGACGGTAGAGAATGCGGATGTATGGGATTACCTCTTGAGCCACCATTATGTAGTGAAGAGTGCTCAGACAAAATATTTGGCCCTAAAAACTTTTGCGACAATTGTTGCTAATTTGCATAAGCAGAATAATGCGCATAAAAATAAGGCTCCCTAATCCGCTAATGGACTAAGGAAAGGAAGTGATTTTGTGAAAGTGTTGATAAATGGTAAGTATTTTACATGGACGGATGAACCAGTGCAAGCTATTAACCAGTACGGGCATATGCAAATTATTAAGCCTACCGATTATAGTTTGTACAATTTTACATTATTTCAAAAGTTGATAATTAATGGATTAACTATTACGCGGTAAAAGGATGTTCCACACACGGCGGAGGTGAAAAAGGATGAAGAAAAGCGATTATTACGCAAAAAAGACTATGCAAAATAGAAACGGAATTATAAAAAGAATGCAATTGTGGTTGGTTGGCTTAATGAAAAAGATAGAGGGAAAATTATAAATGAATAGCCCCATACATAGTGGAGAAGGGCTAAAGAAAGGAAGTGAAAGCGTGTCAAGTAAATGGATTGCAATAACAGACGAGTTGCCAGCAGAAGGTGAACTTGTAGATACAAAAATATCTGATGGAAATGGCGAAAGAAACTTTGGCCAGCTAAAAAGAAAAGGAAATCTATGGTTTCTACCCGATATGTCGATGTATGTTTATTATACTCCGACGCATTGGAGAAGATTGACTGAAAGGAAGTGAGTATATGATAGGTGATAAAAGACTGGATATGCCAAAGGTCGGATGGGACTGCAAAGAAATTTATGATTATTTTGGTTTAAAAGGCGTTAAAGTAATGAGCGACGAATTTTTCCCTAACGCCGAACGCCTTGTTGAACTGAACAATGAGGTATACGACAAACTGCAAATCGCAGTCGAAGAGTTAGTACATTTATATGAAAAACAGGGGTTGCAATCTACTCATGATACACTTGAAAAGTTGCTTGGCAAGGACAAGGCGGAGAAAATTTCTCAGGATATTTATGGCTCCGAGGCTGAATGAAAGGAAGTGAGAAGGGTACGACAAACCTTGAATACATAAAATCTTTGACAGACAAAGAAATGGTTATATTTATTGAAGGTATGCAATCGGACGATGACGCAAGCGGGTACATAGGATGTTCCCACTGTTCAGCATATGGAACGCATCATGCAGATAAATCGAATATTGGAACAAAATATGAATACCTTTACGAATGTAAAGATTGCGAGTTTGAAGATGGACTTGTTGCATGGCTCAATAAAGAGTATAAGGCTCCCGCCGATTGACAGGAGCCTTTTGCATAGGAGGATTATTTTATCCCTTCCGCTGCATCCTTGAAAGCTACCACAAGCGACAATAGAGTATGAATAACATTACTGCCTATGCTTGCAAATAAGCCTGTCAAAATGGCCCGTACAATCACAGGTTCAGCAATGCCGGGAATGTCAATACCAATTCCACTGATAATACAAAGTGTCGGACCTACCAGCACAGACATGATAATTTTCTCCGTCTTGCTGCACTCAATGTATTTGCCGAAATAATTCTTTATCTTCAAATACAATGGTTTGATAACCTCTACAAGCCTCTCTATGGCGATAGCAACCGCCAATACAAGTGTTAATACTGATTCAATGTTCATAACCTCGCCTTATCCTTTCTTCACATAATCATAAGTTTTCTTTATCAGCCAGTATATATCATTATCCGCTGTGGCTTTAGCTGTCCATTTTGTAGTGTCGTTGATGATCTTTATTGAGTTGAGATACGCTATCATGTCCTTTATCGGTGTTACGGCAGGTACATACGGTACAGCAAAATACTCGCATATTCCTTTGCATATTTCATCTGCGCATTCTTCACGGAACGCATCGGACAGTAGCAGGTTGGCTTCTCTGAGATTGTCCATGAACGCGCATTCAACCAGAACAGCGGGCATTTTCGTTTCTCTTAGAACATGGAAGTCCGATTCAACTATTCCCCTGTCCTTCTGCTGCGTTCCCTGTATCATATATTTATGAATGATTGTCGCTACCCTTTTGCTGATTGCTGAACCTGGATAATGATGTGTACTTATGCCCTGCTGATTGCCCCATATACCGTTTAAGGCATTGGCATGGATAGATATGTATAAATCAGCTTTGGCGTTGTTTGCTGTGTCTGTGCGAGTTTTAAGCGGTACATCTGTATCACCCGGCGCAACCATGATTGTACGGAAAGTGCAGCGCTCCAGATTGGCTTTAAGCAGATCGGCTACAGCACAGTTGAATTCATTCTCGTGCATAAACTTTTTGGTTCCCGGGAAGAATGGAGTACGTTTGCCGGGTGTAGTCATACCGTGGCCATCATCAACACAAATTAATTTATTCACCCTCGCTTCCTCCCTTCTTGATTTTTTGCTTCTTGATATATGCCAGTGTCAATAATTCCGTTGTTGTAAATGTGAACCATGATGCAATCAACGTAGACGGTTCAAATGCAAGCTTGGGAAGAATAAATATAATTGAAACTGTAAATGCTACATTGAGGAATATAACCAGTACTACGATAAATTTTGAATATGCACCCTTCTTCATGTTAGCCTCCAAATACCTTTCCAAGTGCAAACGCCACTATTCCGGTAACTATTGCTGTAATGATTACCGTTGTTACCGTGTCCCACCGCTTGACAGGCTTCTCTTTAAGCTCCTTTACATCCTTTTCGATTACGTCGATCTTTTTGCCTTGATTTTCATAATTGTTGGCAAGCACGGCAATGTTCTTGTTCATTTCGTGCAGGATTTTGTTGTCAGACTTGATTTCCTTGATTTCAACTTCCTGTCCGTCTACCCTATTGAATATCGTTTTCATACTACCTTCAAGGCTTGTCAAACGTTCATGGATTTTCACCTTTTCTTCCTGTTCCATCCTTGCGCCCTCCCCGTATTAGTGTTAAAATTGTATCACCTGCCGTTGTTTACTCCCCGTAGACAATCGGTGGGTATCAGACCGGATAGAGCGTAAATCTGTCCGGTCTATCTCGTTAAGTTAATTTTATCATACATTTTATGGTTGCTATCAGCGGTCAACATTACTTCAATTCTGCTATCATTTTTTCTTTTGCGGATTTCATTGCTTTTGAGAGTATGCCGCTTATTTTTTCAGCCTTTTTCGTATCGGGTAGCGCTTTATATTCTTTGGAACGGATAACTGTTTCAATGCCCAGTCTCAGGATATTGCCCCTTGCATCCCTTAATCCGTTTACGGCAATGTCACCGTATAACTTTTTATATTGGTTATACTGTTCAGCATTCAAATCATAATCCTTGCTATCGTATTCTATTGTTCTTTCCAATATAGACGGCAGCACGCTTGAATTCTGATCAATATTATACAATCTGTCCATTTCCTTCTCGTAATCCTTCATGGTTGCTTTAGATACGGTTGCGGGATTAGCGGCTATATTAAATATTTTCTGTAACGGCCCGTATCCTTCCTGAACCTCAACTGGATTACCGAATGTATCCGTCTTTGCAGGAAGTGACTCCCTCCACCCCGGTATGTTCGCCTTGAACTTATTTGCGGCTTCCTCCAAGTAGCCTTCACCTGATGTATCACGCTCGTACTTGTCAAATATTTTCGCAGTCTGCTTTATGCCGGTAGGCGTAAACTGTTGTGTTCCGCCGAGCATTGTGCTGATAAATCCGCCCATAGGATTGCCATAGCTCATCATGGAATTAAGGCTTTGTAGCATTGACATATTGAAGAAAGTATTGCCCGCACCTTCCAAGCCTTTCATGACATCACCCTTGTTCATGCCTTGCCCGTATGCGTCTGCTCCAAGCGCAAGCAACGAACCTACAGGTTGTGCCCAATCGTAGGTAACATATCCATCCAGTGTTTTTATGGCATAGTTCAATTTCCCTGTTTCCTTGTCGAATGCACCTTTTTTCTCAGTGGACTTTTTTAGTTTACCTGTGATAATACCTTTGTTAGCCAGTATAAAGCCGAGTACAATCAAACCGGAACCCGTTAGCATCCTGCCAAGTCTCTGCGAAAAATATTTTTGGTCAAACGTCCCTTTCCCTGCTGTCTTGCCTAAATGCCCCACAGCTTTCATTAATCCAATTGGTGTATAGTCGCTTATTTTATCAAGGATATTCGCCGGAGTTTTGGCAAATGGTACAATAATGTTTGCGATAGCTTCATAAACCGGATCATCAATCGCTTTCTTTATTTTCAGCACACCTTTTGCCAGTTTGCTGTCATTCTGGAATGTCCGGTCAAGTGCATAAAGAACGGCATCGGCTTCCATTTCGTCAGTGATTTCCGACGTCTTTTTGATAAGCTGTAGCTCCTTCAATCTTCTTGCCTTTGCAGCTTCATAAAACGGTCTATCACCAAATTGTAAAGTCTTGTTGGTGAACTGCTCAAGTGCGTTTAATGCAGGATTTCTAAAGGCATTTTTGCTCACATTGATTTCATATTGTCCTTGCACATCGTAGGTATTTACACCATGTTTTATATCGGTGATAACATCGGATAATCCTTCAAGCTTACCTTTTGTCTGTGCGATGGACTTCTGCATAGCGGCGGAAGGACCAAGTATTGTTCTTTTACCTGTGAACGCCGATGCAATCCAGTCAACTAACGATTCTGTTGTCAATTCGTTGAAGTTTTCCGTCTTTTCCATAAATACATTGCCGAGTATATTTCTTCCGAATGTCTTAATGTTTGGCAGCATGGAAATTCTCTGCCATGCCCTGAACTTATCAACAAGGGTTGACGGCACTTTGCTTTCTATTCTGTTATATATCCGCCACAATGTTTCATTGTATGGCCTTGTTCCTTCTTCAAGCTTCTTTAATTGCTCAATATGGCCAGTGATAAAAGCCATATCGTCATTCGTCAAGGTAGGCAATCCGTACTTTTCTTTGATGAAGTCCCTTATTGCATCTTCCTGTGCTCCGAGGTTTTCAAGTTCAACCTGCCTATTTATATATTCTTGTACCCTCTGTATGCCGGTCTTTTTAACTGTAGGTTCACGCTTTTTAAACATATTGCCAAGTATGGAGGCGCGTTTTTCATCCACTATCTCATCAAATCTTTCCTCAACAGCTTTCAGAATAGTCCTTGCGTCAGTATCATTTACCTGCAATTTTTCTGATATTTCCTTCAAAAATTTAACTCTTGTAAAATCAATCTCTGTAGTACTCTTGCGTACCAGTTCACCAAAATCAATCCTACCGTCAGTATTCGTGGCACCGGATTTCCTTATAGGCGTTCCTTTGAATTTCTCATTAATCACCTTTTGCAGCCGTGGTGAAAGTTTCCCCATGACTCTATCCTTGTAATTATCGTTAACGAACGCGCCAACATTGGAGAGTTCTTCAACCGATTTCAATGCGCTCTGTTTCGGCTTTGCTTCGGCCTGATCTTTAAATATCCCCTTTAATATCTGTTCTTTTTTCTGCTTCGTGAGTTCTTTCATTCTGTTCTGAACATACTTTGTCAATGCCTCTGCGTCCTGCTTTTCAAGCCCTGATTTTTCAACAAGGTAATTAACAAGGTCTTTACGGCTTTTGTTGCCAATGGCATAGTAATTCTTTACGATTTCGCCCAGGTTCTGGTTAAGGTCTTTCATTCCCTCGTGGATAGACTTTTCAAAACTCTGTGAGGAAAACGGCGGTCTGATTCCTTTATCAAAATACCGTTCAAGTTTTGCCAATGCTTCGGGACTATCCGCAAGTTTATTCCTCACAATCGATTTCGCCTTAGTCCATGTGGTAACATACTTTTGTCTGTCCTTTATTGCTTCTGCAACAAATTCAAGCGCAGTTTTTGATTGTACCTTATTGCGGTCAATCGGGCTTTCCTTTGCGACTCTGAACAATTCATTAACCATGTTCATAACCGGATCGTCTTTTTTCTCTTTAGCCTCTTTGACATAGTTTTTAATCTTATCTGCCAGCATATCTTCTGGTGTTGATTCTTCTCTCTTGTTGTCCGGCTTTTTATTACTCGTTTCAGGTTTACCCTCTGAAACATTTTTCTTTTTATTGCCGATAATTTCATCCGCTTTTTTGTTTACTTCATCGATGATACCGTCAGCGGCCTCTTTGTCGGTCTTGTCAATTTCATCAAGCACTTTTTTGGTTTCATCGTCAATCTGCTTTATTTTATTTGGGTCTTTCTTTTTCGTTGCACCTTCGACATCCTCAACCGTTTTTGTTGCATTTTTAAGCATACCGTCAGGGTCTTGCTGCCATACCTTGAAAGCTTCAATAGTTTGTCCGTGTTTTGTACCGGATACCTGCACAGTCTTTAGCCATGATTTCATTTTGGAATAGTCGCCCGTTTTCGTAGCTTCTTCTTTGAGTACCTTTTCAATAAAGAACGCGGCCGCTGTATCCTCTGCGCTCTCTAATCCTTTATCTTTTATTCTATCTATGGTTCCATGCATGTCAGAATTAACCATATCCTGCGCTTTACGAATGGTTTCTTCATGTGCTTTTACGCTGTACATCATGTCAATTTCGTCTATAACCTTCTGTATTTCATCATCCGCAAGGTTAACCGTTTTCTTCAATGTGTTGGTTCTGAACTGGCTTAATGCTTGAAGCTTCTCTTTTGCAGCGAAAAGTTGAAGGTTTATCCTCAATAGTTTCTGTTTGTCCTTCTCAGTTTTAATCTGCTGTTCCAGGTCGGATATAACTTTCTTTAATTCATCCACATTGTTTGGAAGGATCTCTTTTGTGTACCGTTCAATAAATTCCTTCTCATTCTCCGTTTTAGGCGTAACAGGTTCAGCCGCCGTTTTAGTTTTTTCTGTTTCGGATATGTTCGGCTCATACGCTTTCGCAACTCTCTTTTCATTCTGCTTTGCAAACGCATCCAGCAGGTCGCTATCATCCACCTTTTCAACCGGCTTTATCTCTCTACCCTCAATCTGTGATTTCAGCTTTAAATAGTCCTCATTCGGGTCAATATGTACTCCGTCCGACATATCAAATCCATTCGTCAGCATATCATCAATAACAAGCTCAACTCTTTTTGCAGCGGCCGCGTTTTCCTGCCCATGATTATTTATGAGCCGTTCCAGTGCATCTTTTATCTGCGCAGGCTGCAATCCCGTATCAGCTTTCAACTGCTTCATTATGTCTGTGGCGGGATAATCCTTTTCGTTCGGAACAAATTCAAAGTTCAGGATATATTTCGCTGCACCTTGATACAGGTCTTTTACTTCCGGATTCTCAAACATGTAGGCTTTAACTTTTTTATCGCCGACATTAATCGGCGTGCGTTCATCCATGGTTGTACCGGCTTTGGTTGTAGGTAT
Source organism: Clostridiaceae bacterium (assembly GCA_039679375.1). Lineage (GTDB taxonomy): Bacteria > Bacillota > Clostridia > Acetivibrionales > DTU013 > JBDKVA01. The sequence goes on along the minus strand of JBDKVA010000032.1, from coordinate 22,293 downwards.
TTCTGTAACTGGCTTGAATCGTTCTGGATTATTTATTGACGCGGAAACTATCCTTCCGTCTATTGCAATAAAAGCCGCCTTATCTTTACCAAACGCATTGTAAAATACAACAAGTTCGCCCTTATCGTTCATACGGACTTCCTTGAAAGTACCATTCCGCGATGCTATTCTTTTTTTTAGGCCCTGCAGTTTTTCTGCCTGTATTGCGTTCATGGTATCAGATTTTGTTGTAGCCTTAACCTCCTGTACGCCATTCTGAGTCGTTTTGTTTGGCGTAGGCACGTTTACCTGTTCGGTATTCGCTTCCGCTTTAATAGGCTGTTTTCTTGCCGCCGCAACTTCTTCTTTGCGAGCTTCATCTTCCTCCAAAATTTTACGTAACCTATCATCCGTAAGTTCGCCTTCGACCGGCTTATAGCCCGTTTCCTTTAGCCTATCAAACCGCTCCTTTATCATAGGAATTTCTTTACCGTATTCATTTTTGACAGTAATTATATTGCCATCATCCTTTATTACTTCAACCTCTCCGTATTGGTCAAGCGAAACTTTCTGTGAAGGCGTAGCGGGCGCTTCTACTTTAACAGGTGTGCTTATACTCTCTGCGTTTATTTTGGGCTGTACGGGCTGTGTAGGCTGCTGTACGTTAGCGTCCTGTGCAGCTTTTGCTTGTTCAATATCCCGCAGTTCGTTTATTGTCTTGTCTATTTCCTCTTGCGATCGGGGTGTGGTTATAGCATCCTGCAATTCTGCTTCTGTCTCATCGACAGACTTGCCCAGCTCGCTGTCAATAACATCCTTCATCTTCTGCATAGGCTCAGAGAGTTCAGCATTGTTTAATGATTCATCTAGTACCTTCAAATCGCCCTTGTCCATTTCAGACGGATTCAGTTCAAGTGTGGACCCGTCTGCCATAGTGAAAGTTATGCTATCGTCGGCAACATTCTTTATGCCCTGTATGGTCGGTGCCTGTTTGCCCGTGGCATCCATAACAGTACCAGGTATCCCCAATATACCAGCCACGGCGGCACCCATAAGCATCTGTTCACCAATCTCGGCAGGAGTAGCCATTTTCGCATCTTTATCATAAGTAAGCCTTTTGGCAAACGGGTCTAATGCTCCGGCAATACCTTCCTCCAATGCTTCTTCGCCCATGTTCATAGCCCACTTAACGCCAGCTTTGATTAGCTTATTCTTTATCGGGCTAATCAGCTTATTCGCAACCTTATCACCGAAACCTTTCATGAACGGCAATGCACCAAATAGCTTTTCTGTTCCTGCTTCAATTCCTCCGGATAAACCACCATATGCCATTGCTTGCCCTTTTGTAGCGTTATCCTTCATTGCTTGCTGTGCAGAATTGCCGGCCGCAGATAGGCCAACCTGTGCCAATCCTATTGTCGGATTAGCTGCACTCAGCATAATATTTGGTATCATGGCAGTAGTCGCCTGAACAACGCCGCCCGCTGTTTGTAATGCGGGGCTAACATTTTCAGATTCAGCCTTTGCAAATTCAGTCTTGTCCTTATCCTGTAATACCTGTGTCCTTTGTGCCGGCGAAAGATTCTTTTGCGTGTCGCTCATTTTGCCTATTTCATTAAGGTTTGAAAGTCCGGACGCAAAGTCCATTAAGCCCATCTTTGCCTTTTCAGCTAAGTAGGGTACTGTTTTCTTTGTTGACTCAGGATTATACATTTTGTTGCGTTCTTTTGGCGCGGTATCATATCCTACCGATTCTGCAAGGTTCTTTACATCAGCCTGATATTCCGGTGAATTGGCACGGGCAATCGCATTAACACCCTTGTATTTATTGTCAAGTTTCTTTAGGCCCTGTTCATACAAAAATTCCTGTACATTCTTCTGCCCCTGCTTTGCCTTTTCTGCTACATCTTTTTGGTCATAGGTGTAAGAAGGAGTACTACCTTCATTGAGACGCTTTTCCTGTACAGTTAATTTGTGTGACGGCTCCGATTGAATAGGCTTACCTGTCTTGAACGCTCTCAACTTTTCAATAGTATTGATTGTATTCGATTGCCCTGTTTTATATTTTCGTAAGGCTTCTAAGGTGTTCGCCATATTTATTCTCCTTTACTGTAAGGATTCAAGGTCTATACCCAATTGGTCAAGCAACCGCAATTGTTCTGATTCCGGCAAACTACTGTTGATAATAATATTTGCCGCATCAAGCGCTGGATTGCCTGCTGCATTTGGATTGTTCTTCGCGCTCAATGCTTTTGTTAGAATATTGTTGTATGCTGATACGTTTGCAGACTCACCGCTGTATGTCCTTTCGTTCTTCATCATGTTCTGTACGTCCGCTGTGATTTGGTCGTATAGCTTCTGCCCTAACGCTCCAATATAAGTCCCTTTATTGGCAATAAGGTTTTCATATGCGCCATATGCGTTATTGGCGTATACTTTATTCGGTCCGTTACCGGAATAAACGTTCAAAAGTTCATAGTAACTATATAACTGCTCCGGTGTCCCCATCTTTGTTACATCAGTGGTCTTATTCCCGCTCTCAGCCGCCAGCCTCGCGTTATCCGCTGCATAATTGCTTATCTGTGCATCGGTCAACCTTGTGTCATTCTTCAACTTCGCCTGCTCAATTGCCCTCTCGTATGCAGTCTGTTCGTCTTTGGCCTTTGTTGCTTTTTCTGTTTCAATCTTTTTTTGGCGTTCAGCTTCCAAATATGGTCTTTCGGGGTCGGCCGGGTCAAGCGTGTTTATGTACGCCTGTATATCATCGTAATGGGCTGCTGCATCTATAGCCGCCTTATTTGCAAGAATAGTATTCTGGTTCATCTGTCCCGCCTGAGTATATCGACCGTTTGACATGCCAGTATCTGATACTGTGTCTCTGTTCCTATTATAATTTGTTGTATCAAGGTTCTGTAACGTTTTAAGCTGATCTGCCAGGTCAGAATATATATTGCTTCTCCTGTTCATTTCAGTATTAATTAAAGAAGGTATAACCGTTCCTGCGAAATCCTGCGCATACTGATTCTGTGCAGCCGTAGCCGTGCCAACTGCCGCCGTTGATGGTCTGCCACCTGTCAAAGCTGATAGCCTGCCAATCTGGTTATTGAAGTTTGATAAACCTGCATTATCATATTGCTGTTTCAATCCGGCATATTCAGGCAATGAGGTTACATCGATAGAAGCGTTCGGGTCATAGCTGAGAAACTTATTGAGCGCTTCGGTTATTTGCGTTTCGTACGGACTCTTATATTCAGGTAAGGTTGCAGTAGGGTTCAAGTTTATATTGTTCAAACCGGATAAATCCTGTACGGGTGGTTGAACTGCTGGCGCCGTTACGGGGTTTATTGTTGCAGGCGGCTTTATTGTTCCGCCTGTCAATCCGCTTTCGTATTGCTGCCTCGTTTGTCCGCTGTCAGGATTGTACCAGTCCCTATTTGTTCCAACGGATGAAGAATAATCGGCAGGTAAACCAGCGGTGGACATTTTTGTAGACGGTTTATACAGTGAGCCTAATGTTTGCTGGCCGACGATTCCATCCACTGTTAGCCCTTTATCCTTCTGATATGCTTTAACGGCGGCTTGCGTATTGGCGCCGAATATTCCATCGGTTCCTTTTGTATCATATCCTGCATCGGTCAATGCCTGTTGCAGCTTTTTTACATCATCACCCTTTGAACCGTACTTATAATAAGCCATACATGAACCTCCTTGAACAATTCCATTGAAACGGATTGATTCTATATCTTTATTTTATCATGGAAAATAAGAGGTCTTTGAGTGGTTAATGTACACCCCTGAAAGAAAGAGAAAGGAAAACGAAACCAGAACAACACATAAGAAGATAAACTAAAAGGAAAGAGAAAGAAAGAAAACCCCCAAAAAGAAATTTCACTTTCCAACTTGTACCACGCTGAAAGCTGTCCCGTTTCCGGCATTATTCCCATCAGTTATAAGGTAGTGGTCAAACCTACTGTTCACTGATACGCTGTTCTTTTTTCACGTTATTCCAGTAACCGTGCCTTCAACAATAAAAGCGTTTACAGATTATTCGCAAACGCTTGTTCTATCTTGACACGTAGCCATTTCCCATATAATATAAAGGCGAAATGGTGTGTTTAGGCTTTATGCCTGTTATAGGTTGCGCTTTAACCTGTAAACCTTCAAAGTTCGGTCAAAACTGTTGAAGGATTCATACCATTTTCAATTGTCTATTAAACCTTTGTAATTAAACCGCTTTAGCTGGGTTTAAAAGATTCGGATTTGATAATATCGTTTTTACTCCTTCGTAATCTTGTCCGAATTCTAAAAGGCTTTCAATAATTCTTTCGTAATTCATTACTTCTTTAATTTCCTGCGGTGATAAGCAAGCGCGAACGCTATCATCTTTTGATAATCCGTAAAGCTCTCTTAACTGTTTAGCGTTTTTGCCAGTCACAATTTTGTATACCAAATCAGTAAAGTATTTATAGGCCCATTTTTTATTTGGACTTTCGGGAAGGACTTCTTTTAAAACGTCTGTAAAAATACGCCTTTCAGCTTTGCTTCTTGCACGAGTTAACTTTTCTTCGCGGAATCGCTTTTCGGCTTCAATGAAATAACGCCTTACCATCTTACCCTTTGCGTTTCTTTCTAACATAGCTATTTCTTTTGCTATGTCTATCTTTAGAATATAATCAATCCTTTTTGTGCCAAGATTGCTATCTTCACGCTTGACAAAAAAATCAAACGTGGCATAATCAATATTTTCAATTGCATCAACTTCGTTAAGTCTGGCTTTAATCCAATTAGAGAATTCTTGTTTGCTTTCGATAAATTCATAAAGTTCTCTTGCGTTGATTAGCTGCTCAGTTTCGCAACCTCCTTGAATTTCCTTTCCTTCATAGACGGGTACAATACTTTGTTCTAATACTCTTAGATTGGCCTGGATGTTCTTCATGTTCATTCTCCTTTACGCGGTGAGCCCGCTTATAGTAGAGCTTTTAACTCTCTATATCCATCGTATCACACATTTTGCCACTTCTTTCTTCGCTTGATTGCCATATACTTATGGCTTTATTTGACAAGAATAGTTCACGGGCATATAATGAAATTGAAATTATGAAAGGTGGTTTTATACCATGAAAAAAGGATTTATATTAGGCTTTCTATGTGCAGCCCTATTATTTACCGCCATAGGAGCAGGAGCATATACGCTTGTACCATCTACAACAAAATTAGTTTTAGATGGCGTTGAAATGAAAGATCAAGCGTTACCCGTGTTATATCTTGAACCAGGATATAATTACATTCCAGCGGCTCTGTTCAAGAAAATATGCAGCACAGTAGGAACTGATTTTAATTATATAGGCAGCACTGATACAATCGAGATAAATACGAAGGCTTCGGCTACTGCCACAAGCACAGGAGAGGATATTACAAGTAAAACAGTAAGTTCAGCCATCAATCAAGCCACCACCGATCATTTAGAATCTAAACCAACCGAAATATTAAGTGAAGGCATGGAATGGGTTTGGTATGAATATAACGGTTTCAGTGACTGGTGTATAAGTTACAATTATTGTATTTATATGAATGAATTTGTAATTAGCAATGTAGGTTATAGAATAACCACCAAACTAAATTTCGATGATGACGGATTACTTAATGATAATATGTCTATAACAAATGGGAATACTAATGTCCCATATGACAGTAATAACATCGAACACGCAATACGCGCAAATCATGGAGTATACACAAATATTACTCGGCTAATAGAAACTATTAACGAAAATGTATAGCGGAAGTGATCCCTCCGCTATACTATGCTTGTTACTATCCCATTTGATACGGTTACAGTTTTCCCATCTGCCGTTGTAAATGAACCACTGGCCCCGGATATTGTTGTTTGAAAATTAGAAGTAACCCATGATTCTGTTGCGTACCCGTTCAATTCATTTTGTACATCGCTTAACGTTGTAAAAGTATTTAATGCCGTATCATCCCCATAATAAGGCTTAGTGCTATACCTCCATTTCCCTTCGGCATAAACAACCCCGTTTATCGACTCTATTGACATATTATTTTTTGCTTCAATTTTTAAAACACCCGTGCCGTCCTGCAAAAGCCATAAATCTCCACTTCCTCCATGAGCTAACCATAGATGTCCACCGCCGCCATGATAGAAGTACATATTTTCCGAACCACTTTTAGTTAGTTGCATTAAACCGCCACTATTGCCTTGTATAATTAACTGCGGAGCGTGAATAGATACTTGATTTGCGCTATCAAGTTCAATATTATATGGCGTAAGTAACTCTATACTTCCACTTGTGTTATGCAATTGCATAAGGCTGTCAGCATCAAAGCCAATATAAGCTACTTCGCTAATGCCATCATTGAAAAAATAAATATTCTTACTGGTGTCTGCCATATCACCTAAAAAAATATTGTTTCCAACCAGCAAATCGGTGTCAACGCTAATGCTACCGCCTGTAATAGCCAAGTTTGTTGCCGTAGCTGCACCATCCAACCCAACCTTAAACGGAGCGCTTGCGAAATCAGTATGTCCTAGCCATATACCCGTAGCGCCATCTGCTTTGAATACATTATTGTTCGTTCCAATAGTGATACTGCCTTTAAATGTACCACGTTCTACTGTCAGGTTCCCGCCTGAATCAATGTTTACCGTAACATCTCCAACAGCGTTCATAAGCTGATACACAAAATCAAGGCTGTCAATATCATATCCCATTTTCAGCCTTATAACAGGCGTTTCCTGCTTATCCTTCATTATCAGTAAAGGACCATCAATTTCTGTTTCACCGTTATTGCTTCTGATTGATGTTTTATTTGTGTTCAGCTTCTTAACATTGTCACTGTCTAAAAAAGAAAGTAAATGTCCCAAATATTGAGTCGTATCAACATAAGCATTCATCAGCCCTTTTATTTTCTTTTCGGTATCGTCATACATGCCCGGCGAATATGGTTCAAATTCCGGTGTTGGCATGATTTATTCCTCCATTGTGTTACTTTATTTAGTAATCTGTATATGCATTACTCTGTATTCGTCCCATATTTGACATTTGGCACTAATAAGTGCTAATATTTACTAATGGGGGTGGTCAAAATTAACTTTAATTATGTAGCTTACCCAAACAAGTTAAATCTTGGTTGCGGTTACGATATCCGTTCTGGTTATCTGAACATAGATTTTCAATCCTTTCATAGCCCTGATTTGATAGCCGACATAACTAACCTTGAAATGCTACCATCAGGCTATTACGAGGAAATTATTGCTCAAGATGTCCTCGAACATATACCACGTACTCAAACACAAACTGTATTAAATGAATGGTCAAGGCTTCTAAAACAACAAGGCCTGTTAAAAATTCGCACTACTAACATCTTGGGTGCCTTCAAGCTTTTTTCGTGGCCCGGCTTTGATACTGCCGAAAAACATGAAGAACTAATGCATTGCATCTTTGGTACTCAGGCATATAACGGCGATTTTCATTATACGGCTTTCACAGAAACACTTATACGATGCTACCTAAACCACACTGGATTAACTATAATATCAATCCAGCCTAAAGACGAATGGCTGTTTGATATAGTTGCACAAAAACTATAAGTTTCCTGCTACAATAAAATCTGTCCCTTCCACGCCAGCAACGTTGTTTGTTACACAAACGCCTGCATCCGTAGTATTGTGGGTAACGATGGGCTTGACCTGTGCAGCTCCAATGTAAATTATCGCGGTTGAATGGCCTGTTGCGTTGAATACATTACAACCAATAACCTTATTTCTATTGCCAGCACCATCAAGTTTAATGGCTCCGCCGCCATTGTCACCTATATTGACATCGTGCAACTTTGTGCCAATCATGGAACAATCCGAAGCTGCATTTAGAATAACTGCATTGAGTTGGGTTGAACTGATTTTACCACCGTTAAAAGTAACACCACTTACAGCTTCTGCATAAAATCCAATATTAGCAGAGTTAATCCATACGTTATTTAATTGTATAACCCCACTTCCGGCGCTTATTCCTAGGAAGTATAAACTAAAAATTTGTGTGTTTAGAGATAAAGTGTCTGCTACAAAATTGTTTAGGAATATATCTGAAAACGTAGCATTTGTATTTGTGGCAGCAAAGTTCGTAGCCTGACCGTAACAAACAATCTCATCAAAGTGCAGCCCCGTTATGGTTGATGTGCCAGCAACCGAAGTAACAACACCTTTTATACAAACGGCATTCGTATCCGCAGCAGGAACAGAAAATTGGCACTTAGAAAACCACATATCCCCACAAGCCACATCATGTAGCGAATTGAGCTTTACACATATTCCTCCTGCTTTTGTTGTGTTAATATTGCAGTAATCAAAAGCCCACATTCTTGAATCAGTAATGTCTACACCGATATTACAGTTAACAATCTCCACATCACGGCAGATGGAAGCATAGACACCGTCCAGACCATAAAGACTGTTTGCATCATCTCTGCCTATCATTATTCCTTTTGCAGCTTTTGAATTGCCATCTAATCTCAACCCGAATATTTTTGTTACTCCAATATTTTCCCATGTTACTGAATCTCCAGTAGCAATTATATTCAACATATTCATTCCAGCAGTACCAGCTATTAATCTTGCACCGTAACCCAATATAGTAGTATTAATAGAAACTGTTCCATGCTTTATCTTAAGTCCAGTATTAATAAGATAATCCATTGGAGGAATAAGTATATTAACCCATCCTCTAGCTTGAGCATAATCAATGTGTGCTTGAAATGCTGCACTATCGTCTGTTATACCATCAGCTTTAACATCAGCAAGAGGTGCAACGCTTTCCAATACATTAACACATATTTTCGCAGAATCTGCCATATGCGCATTAAAGGCAGCATTCAAAGTTGCTATAGCGATTAAGTCTGTAGTTGACGGGGTTGCTCCTGTGCTGCTCAAATCAGCTTCAACTCTGAACCGGAACTTTGCAGGCGTAATTCTTTCGTCGTTTGCACCGTAAAGTTGAATTGATGCCCGAACCGTCCCAGGTATGGCGATTTCATTCGTACCCATTGTATAAGTGATACTTGCCGCACCAATAGTCAAGTTGCCCTGTACGATATTGCCATCATCCTTCACAAATGTAATTGTGCCGGAAGATAATTCGCTGTATGTAATCTCTGTACTCCCGTTATATACTCTTATTGTCAGAATGTTCACATCAACATCATTGCTCACCACAATAATGTCTGTGTCCATGTAGTCTCTCCAGACCTGTTGAAGTGTTAAAGCGAAATTATTCGTTACCATATCAGCACCCCCCTAATATTCCGATACTGCATAGAATTTTCTTGTCATTTCGTGTATTATCCCTTCACCGCTGCCGACCATCTTCACAGCGAAATGGTCGCAGCGTTTCGGCTTTATCGCCACATTAAAGCTCGTCAAATTCGTCGTGGCATAAGTTTTGACAAGCCTGAATACGCCGTTATCTTCCTTCACATATATGGACAATGTTGACCCTGTTTCCAGGTCGACACGGAACGATAGTTCGCTATGTACCTTTTTGTTATTCGCCTGTTCGGTGTAGTCCTTCGTGGTTGCATACCATGAGACTTTTTCTGTACCACTTCCAAATTCATAAATCTTGTTGTCTGAGGCGAGTGCATACAGAGAACCATCGAAATAAGCCATTTCTATTGCGTGTAGATTGTCCTCTTGTAGCCAGGCATTCTTCCACGTATCGTAGACGTACAGTGCATAAGTCGAACCATTGTACAGTGAAATATAGTACCTTCTTCCGTCCCCTCCAGCCACACCGGAAACATAATTATCGTTCAGATCTTCGCTTATCACTTCCGGTACTCCGCCAGTGTATGCGACAATTCCCTGCGGGCTGAGCCAGAATAGGATATTGTTGACCTCACAGATTGATTTATTGTTCGTGCAGCCAAGCCTTGATATCTCGACAAACTGAAAATCGCTCGGCACATTGCCAAACCGTTTCCACACGCAATCACGCTTGAACGCTATATTTGCGCCCTTGTAACTCACTATACCCGTGAAGTCGCCGTTTGTACCTGTGTCAACGCTCCACGCTCCGGCATCGTTTACCGAGCCATCCGGATTAAGAAAACTTGTCCAGTCGTCATAATCACCCAATGCGTTACAGTATATGTTATCGCCCTTTACGCCCCATATGCGGTTGTCCAGCTCGCAGGCATAGTCTATGTCGGGCACACTTCCGGCAACAGGGTACACTCCGGCACCAAACGCAGCGAATGAATCGGCTACGTAGTCATAGGCAACTTTATCGGGGAATATAACCACTTTGCCGTTGAAGTCTACCATTGACTTACTTCCTGCGGTTACATTGCCCTTGTCAACGTTATCATATAGAAAGTCTGTACCGTCCACCCAACATAATTTAAGTGCGGGGAATAACGCCGTGCCGCTTGTCAGGGTATATGAAACAGCACGTGAAGGGCGAGGCGAGATAAGTGGGGACTGCTTCGTGCTGAGGTTGCTACAGTCCGATAGCTGATTATCGGCTATTAAGCTGCGACGATTTAATCCAGCCCACTCTACTGTACTGCGCTTTATTGGATTGTATGTGTAAGGCAACTGTACAAGTCTCATGATATACCTCACTCTGTATCTGTATCAAAATTGCTTACGCTGTATCCGTTATCTTCCGGCACTATCCCACTTATCGGCTTTTGTGGTCTATGGTTCTCGTACCACTGTTCATATTCAGCCAGCCGTGCATTGTATGTTGCCATACAGTTTGTATATTCGCTGGATTCATGCTGTAAATCGGCTATTTTGGCTCTCAGGTAATAGTCGTATAAGTCCACCCATTTATCATCGAGAACCAATGTATCTGTCGCGATATTGGCGATCAGTTTAGTGGTATGCTTATTTTCATACACTACTTTAATTTTCGGACGTGATATTGTAACCACCGCCGCATCTGCACCAGCCGTAAACGTGCTATCTGCAAATGTCAGAACCTTTGCGGCAACGCCTATAATGGTCGCATACTTATTGTTCGCCGCCGTGGTTGCGCCGGATACAAGAACTGTATCACCTATACAGAAGGTGGAATCATCCCCTGTAGTCGTTATTGTGCTTGCTGCGAATGTAATCTCATTTGCTTCTGAAACATAGCTTAAATCGGCTTCTGAGCACGCAGGATGGATGCATAATTTACCGTCTTCATACCAATAGGAGTATATCTCTTTATACGCTCTCGCATCCTTCTTCTTGTATCGCTTGCCATTGACGTATACGCTCACAACATCATCTATTGTTACACCTGTCGGCAAGGCGTATTGGAAAGCGTTCAGCACTCTCGCATAATACTTGACTGTGTACGATTTGATTATGTCAAGGTTGGATTCCATGAGGTTGATATATTTAAGTAGCGTACTATTTTCGTACGGGCAGTCATTTTCCAAGACATACGCATCCAAATAATCCTTAACTGTCAACCTGTTCACCCTCTTTCTCTTGACTTATCAAACGTTCAATCTCACCAATCGCTCCGGCTATTTTAAGAATGTCTGCGCTGACTTTTTGCAGCAATGTTTGAGCCTGTTGACGCTGTATGGTTAATTCTTTAAGGCGCTCGTTCAGTTTATCTATCACAAAATCACTCTCCTATTTAATTGTAGCACGGAAAATGAGGGGTCTATTGTCGCCGAACTGGCATGAAAAAAGCCCACTGACTAGAGCGGGCTTGTTGCGGTATATAATCCTATTGTGTGGTAACTAACCTATGTTTTTTAGTGCATAATAAACTGTATCTGCCATCTGTTTATACCCCACCGTTTCAGGGTGAACACCATTACTTTGGCGAACAACCGTAGCCGAATTTCTGCTGTTTACCGCAACCGTTTCAATGCTCATATTGTGTTCTGTGTCTAAATTTACATTCACAGGTATAACATAAATGTTTTCATCTTCACGGTTTGAATAAGCATCAATTAACTTTTTGCAGTATCTGTGTACATTTCTCTTGTATCTGTATTGAGGCATACCACAATAATAATCCTTGCCAAAAGCATCTTGATGATAAGATGGAGGAATTGTTATCATCATACCAATTTTTACGCTTGCATTGAATGTTTTCATGCTTGCGATCATGGCTTCCAACTTTATTAAATTAGCGGCAAATACGCCATCTATCCCGGTATCAGTTGTGTAACCAAAAGCATCATTTATACCAAGATGTATAAATACATAGTCTACGCCTGCAAAGCTATGTGTACTCATATATGTGCTAAAATTAAAAGCTGCATCAAACACAAAAGGACTAGCTACATCACTATAATGCCATGTAACTGTTTTACCGCTATATCCTTCATGTAAATTACCATCACTTCCTTGTGTACCAATTAATGATATATCCATAACATCCGTACCCATAAGAGTTAATAATTCATTGGTATAGACCCCCGGGGCAGTCGTGCTATCACCGATAAACAAACATGTTTTGCTAACTCCTGTTTGAGCATTTGCAGCGACAGCAACAACTGAGGATACAACGCTTTTTACTAAATTCAAGTATTTGTCATAAAAACTAATTGTAATGGCATTTGTTCCAGCCGCAACAGGCGTATAAGTCCATCTTTCATCTTGATGTACTCCTACATCGCAAGCAACATCAACAATGTAATTGCTTGCCTTATCCCACACCAAATTATCAAAATAAATATTTATTTCTTTTCCAACAACACAATATATTTTAGGTGGTAAAGTTAATTCGTAATATGCTTGTGATAAATTAGGAATAACTCCAGCTGCCATCATGGCATACGTAATTGAACCCCACTTTAATTGTAGTTTCGTACTATCTAAAGTATGGTAAAACGCTTCATATGTTGTGCTTGTACCGCCAAGCTCCACTTGCTCCGCATTAACGTCTGAATTAGAAATTGAAATCCTTATATATGTGCAATTTTCTGGAGTTGTAAATTGAGTACCACTCACTTGTGTTCCCGATAAAAAAACCTTACTGCTGTTATAATACGCAATATTCGAACTATACTTCCTAGAATATTCTGTACTAGCAGAAACCTTAATATAATCGCTTGCAGAAAAACCAGAATTAGCACTTAAATTGCCATTAGTCCAATTCACATATTGACCCGCCGTAATTGTACTTTTATCAAACAAGTTTTTACCTGGAACTATAAAATCAGTTTTTGCAAGAGTTACCGATCCATCTGGAGGTATCGTACCTGTGCCATTAAATGCGTCCTTAGCCTCTTGTGACATTTCGGTTAAACCGATTGAACCAGGGGCAATATTACCACCTGATGCATCAGCATATGCTGCTGAACCGTCAGATTGTACGGTTAAAACTTGCCCTTCTGTCGCACCTGATGGCCGCGCAATAGCTGCCAATTGCTCGGTATTGGCTCCCGCCATTCCTCTTGCTATAATATCGCCCATTTAGCTCACCGCCCGTCCATAAACTGATACTGTGCCGTCTGTTATTGCCGTTAAGTCCATATAGACCTTATGCAATCCCGAAATATCGAATTGCCAAGTTTCGTCTGTACCGGTAGTATTGACCGCCGTAACAAACGGTGCAGCGCTTACCCTTACGCCTGCAAGTGCTTTTAACACTCCGCTAGGCCCTTTGCTGTAAAATGTAACAGTCCTTGCGGAGTTGGCTGCGGAACTGAATATTTCAACGGTCAATGTCTTAAAATATCCTGCTTCAAGGAATTTACCGTTTCCCGTTGCCGCAGATGCATTGTGGAAAATATGGTCTTTAACATCATTTATCATGGACATTCACCATCCTTTATTTTGTAGCCTTTTTGGGCTGAGTTTTCTTCTTTGCTGTTTTGCGTTTTGTTGCAGGTTTCTTCTGCACCGGTTTCTTAACAGGCTTTACCGTTTCGGCAACCTCCGTAACAGGCTTTTCTACCTGTTCTATCACTGGCACGGGTAATTCTTCAATCACACTTTCAGGGCTGTCCTGCGTGGCTGTAACAGCTTCTACGGGCTTACTCAACTTCTTTAGCTCCGCAAGTACCTCCTGCTGAGTTTGCAATATAGACAGTAGAAGTTCTGCATGTACGTCGCTTATGCTATAACCTTCATACCCCTTTGCCATATCATTTCTTACCTTTCTTTTTCGGCGCTTCAACCGCTTTAATCGGTTCAGTCTCAACTATTGGCAATGGCACAATTCTGGCTATGCCCTTTACTTCAAGCTGTTCTGCCAGTTCCTTACCAACCTGCTCAATTTCGTATTGCATTCCCCTGCAATAACTTTTATAGTCCTCGATAAATTTAACTTTCATATAATTTCCTCCATAACATGAAAGGCGGTTTTTAAGCCGCCCCCATATCAATTGTTAATCGTTTCCTGAAGCTGTACCGATTAATGCACCGGTTCCAGGGTTCACATCTTCGTTGTAATAGTTCTGGAACAGATAACAAGCATCTGCCACAATGGAAGCCACCATGGTCGCAAGGTTCGTCACAATGTAGTTATCTCTGATGATACCGGTTGTACCTGTCAAGAGTTCTATAGCCGGTTCAGTTGCGCCCTGATAGAAAAGGTTATCTTCTATCAACAGGTCTGTGCTGAGAGTCGTAATACCGTTAACCATGGCCGTTGAACACGCTCCGGTGAAACGATTCTTGCGGATTATAATGTTATCGGAAGCTCCGACAAGTTTAATCGCAACCGCCGCACCTGCCGCACCTGCCGCAAATGTATTGCCCTCGATAAGACCATCGTTGCAGCCCGCAAGTATGTTAAGTGCGATCAGGAATTCATCTGTGCCAGCCGCTTCTGCCCATCCGAAATCGCAATCAAGTATCTGATAGCTGTCAACGGCTGCTTCGATTGCAACACCGATCTTAACACCCGTTACCGAACAACGGAAACGAATATTCTTAACCGTTACATTGTCAGCGCCGATAACGAATCCTGCATCGGCATGGTCAAAGTCGATTGTCGGCTTTAATGAACCTGTGCCAAGTCCTATAACGGATATTCCGGCAACGTCAAGGTCAATCACCGCTGCTGCGGTTATACCTTCATTGTGTCCCGGAGCTACCCAAATTATATCGCCGTGATTAGCGGTACATTTACCTACTGCTGCGTCGATTCCTGCAAGCGCTGTGGCCCATGTCAAGCCATCATTGGTAGTTTTGCCATGAACTGAATCAACAAAGAACTGTGCGCCGGGTTCAAAGTTAAGATACATTCTACCGAGTGAATCAATTACCTGTTTCTCACTACCTCTTTTGCCTACCGCAAAGCCACTTTCGCCTGCGGAGTATCCACTGTTATGTGAATAACCCATTTATAACAACTCCTTTCAAGAGTAGGGGAGCCGAAGCCCCCCAGTTATCATTGTTAAGCTATGTTTCCGTAGACCCATTCCCAACTCGTCCATCCTGCAACCCATTCGCCAACGATCTTGTACTTAATTGCTTCTGTATCAAAATCGTTCTGGTGTTCGGGCGTAGGTATTCTGCCGTTGAACCATTTCAGTCTTCTCTTCATGCGCTGGCTATCAACAAGGAACCACTTCTTACCCGTGATGAACGGATGGTAAAAGTATGTAAGTTCCTTCTGCATCAGGTTAGGGTCATTGTCTGCTGTGCCGGGTTCTTTGCCGTTAGCATCAGGCCCGCAAATTTTCTTTGCAACATCCCAATATTCGATACCGGTGATCAACATGTTCGGTTGTAAGAACAACAGGTTGTCCTTGTCGTCTTTCAGCTGGCTCATTTTTTTGAATGTCGTCAAGAGGTTAGGCATGGTCAGGTCAAGCGCTCCGACGTTGCTCTGGACGGCTGCATCGGAGGGGGAGTTAGGATGGCTTGTGTTACAAAGAGACACATTATCGGGGCCAACGTATGCTGCTGTGAAAGCATTCTCAAACGTAGCCGCGCCGTATGCCTGCTGCGTGTTGTACACGGAATCAAGCAGTAATCCGGTTTTTTCCTCAAGCTGCGAATACTCTCTGTACCTGAACACCCTTTCATCAAACTGCAAACCTGTGCTCTTTTTGGCCTGCACAAAGCCTTTGTTAAAGCCGAGATTGAATTGCTGATAATCTACGGTTCCCTTCCAGTCAGACATCTGCCCTATTGCTCCAATGCCCTGAAAGTTTTCCTGCAAAAGATCGGTGGGCTTCTCGTTGTAAAGCTTTGCTTTGAAGTCAACCTTCTGTGCCATACCCTGATCCCAAAACTCGGAGACCGCAGCGGTGGTGGCATCAATCATATCTGTGGTGATAATACCCATTATGTTTCAACTCCTTTTTAATCAATTTTCATTACATTAGTCAAGCGCTTTGGGGTAATTGCCGAACTGATGCAGCCTGAACATGAAGTATGCGTTCATGTTTGCGGGGTCTACATCAACAAGGGTTATGCCCGAGCCTGTCGCTATTGCATCCCAGTCAATGTTTGTGCCATCGCCATCGAGGTTCCACACCAGCGTTGTAAGTGCCAGAGGTCCCGGGCAAAGTTTCGCTGTATCGCCTGCCGCAAAAGCCGCCGGCTGTGTATCGAATGTCAGTGTTCCGGTGTTGCCTGTTGAATCAGTGATCGGGATTTTTTTACCAATAAGGGAACTGTCGGCCGCACATGTTACAACTTCCAACATGCCGCCATTCCACAGGTCGTCTGTCTGAGGAAGTAAACCAGCACACACAAACGTAGTCGTGCTGCCTCCTGTGGCGGTTATGATGTTGTTGCACCTATGCCTGTATACCGCTGTGGGTGATACAGAAACAGGGATAGACGTTCCGCTATTGGCTGTATGTGCGTACACTGCTACACCAATGGACGGATCATCAAGGTCTGTACCTGCAACTACCGCTACGCCTGTACCTGGTGTGAACAGCACAACTTCTCCCTGTTCTATTGCAGTCGCTGCGGGGATGTACAAATGCTTTATAAACGGCACCTTTGAACCGTTCATGTCATATGCCCATTCAAACATTTAAAATCAACTCCTTTTACCTTTTCTTTGTATTTGCAATTCTTTGAGCCACTTTATTAGCAGAAACACCAAATGCTCTTGCCATTTCACTCATAACCGAAGTCGGGCGTACTACCTCTTTCCCATCGTCCGTGTCTCCGCCTTTTGGAGCTGCCCTCCGCTCCTTGTCGTGTACATCAGCAATAACTTTCTTCTCTGCTGATTCCTTCTCTTTTGTTATGAGTTCTGCAATTTTCTCAGGTGTCAGATAGTCGCTTCGTACTATCTTGTAAACCAATTCCGGCTGAGTCTTTGGATTTGCCTCCATCAAAGCATTGAATTGCGGTTCAAGTTCTTTGAAGAACCGATCTTTCCTCAGTTCATCTACTTTGCGGTCAAACTCCAATTTCTGCCGTTCCTCTCTCGTCCTGACTACTTCCGGGTGATTGCGAACAATCTCGTCAATCTTATCCGGGTCGCCTGCCGCTTCTTCCACCTGTTCAGCAACTTTAACCTTTTCGCGGGTATTAAGCTCTGTAAGGTATTCATCCACCGTCTTGAACCCCTCCAGCTTTGCAATCCTCAATAGAGTTGCATTGGCTGTGTCAGCTTTTTCCTTTATCCTGTCGTAGTTCATGCCCTTCTGGAGATACGCCTTGCGTTCTTCCTTTGGCAAGTCCTTCACTTTAACCGTTTTGCCGAGGTATACTACTTCCTCGTCCTCATCCGGTTCCTTGACAGGCTCTTTCACGGGTTCCTTTTTTGGATCCTTTTCAGGTTCCTTGATTGGTTCCTTTGCCGGTTCAATGGGCTTTTCGTCAGGTTTCTTTTCTTCTGGTTTCTTCTCCGGTTCTTTCTTTGGTTCAAGTCCAAATGCTGAACGTATAGAGAAGGTTTCCAGATTTTTGTCAATGTTCGTTTCCTTCTTTTCGTCCGGGATGGTGTCTCCCTCTGCGAATAATTGAAGGTTAATGTGCTTAATCATGTGCTTTCCTCCCTGCCTGGTTTCGGCAGTTTATATTAATCATCCGGTGGTGTCCCGGTAAGATTCCAAATAAAAAAGCGGCTATCAAGGAATGGCTTAACCAATCCAAAATAACCGCTTAAAGCAGTTTTTCTTGCTATTCAATTGTCCTTAATTCAACTATACCACGTTTTTTATTACTTCTTTTCTCGCTTACAAGTCTATCTGATTTACCGTTCTGCACTTCAATGAACCTTGCTTGTGCTTGCAGACAAGATAGATTGTCCCGTTACCTAATCCATGTTTCAATCCTGCTGTAGCCGCTATCTTGTGACCGCATTTTGAACAGAATATTGCCCTATCGCCAATAATCGCCTTAACTGCATTATCGTTCTCGTTCATCTTGCACCCGCTTTCGCCATTGCCGACATTGCAACTTGCTTCTCCATGCTCTGATTCTGCAATGCTATCTTTTCAAGGCTTGCCTGTTTGTCCTGTTCCTTCTCCTGCTGCTTTGATTGTATCATGGTTTGCTGTTGTTGCTGCGCTGCCTGTGCCTGTGCCTGCCGCATCTCGTCAAGCTCTTGTAATATTTCATTGACGGGTGGGAACTTTCCTTCATCGAGCGTACGCCAAAACGCACGTATGCCTAAAGCTGAACCCAATAGCTGTGTTGCGAGCGAAGTATAATAATTCCTATCAGTCGGTCTTTCATCCATTATCTTTGCTCTAAGGTCAAACTCAGGAACAAATTCCTCTTTCATCGGTTTCTTAATCTCGTTACCGTATTCATCAACGGTTGACATGTATTCCCTATCCCATGTTCTGACAAGCATTTCACGCTTGAATATCCCTGTTTTTGGTTTGTCCTGTTGCTGTTTAATTCTCATAAGCAGGTCGATGATAGCCTGTATCTGCTGTTCCGGTGGTGTTCCGGCTGGCATGCTTGCAATCTGTTGGAGTGTCTTGTATGCGTCCTCCTGTGCTTTTTGAACCTGCCTGTCGCCAAGTATGCGGTACTTGCGTTCAACCGTGTAGAACTGTACTATACGATTTATAATGAGCTGTGTAAACTCAATCATGAACCGTTCAAGCACCTTCGCTTTATGCCGCGTCCTTGCATCTGCCCTTGCGCCAAGTTCGGCTATGGTCGAATACGGCACGTTTGCTCCAGGTGATATACCTTGCATGATGGCCGTATTTCCGCTTACCGTGTCGATAATATTTTTCTTACTGTCCTTGTAATTCGTGATAGACGATGGGACTTGTACGGCTTTTTTCTCATGGATTCCATTTGCGTTGTTTACCTCGTTCCATGCGTTAGCCTTTGCCATGCTGTCCAGTATTTCATCTTTTTGAGTTTCTGAAATTGAGCCTTTATCGTAATATGCTCCGCCCAAGCCTTGACCGAGCATTGCGCCAAGTTCGATTTCATCAGCTTTATTGTGATTGATCTGAGGACTTATGACGTTTCGTATTTCGCCCATGCCCCACGGTTGCTTTTCGTCGGTATATAACACCTTGTACACAAACGGGTATAGCCCATCGTCATATATGTACGGGATATAATCAAGCAGGATAGTATTAGCTTTGAATGCGCAATGCACACCCTTTAACGTGCCTGCCGCCATATCGCGTAAATCCTTTGCGTAATATGGCAATAAACTGACTTGTTCGGCTTCCTGCGCTTTTTCAAGGAATATTTGTTTCCATTCGTCCGATACAAATTTAGGCAATCCTTTATGGAAGTGGGTTATTAATGCGGCTTGCTGCGGGTCTGTCCCTTCATTCTCTTGTCCTTCAATTATCCCTTCCGAATCCTCGATTACATATTTGCCCTTCTCAGGCCATGTATCCGCAAACCACTGTAATTTTTTACGCTCTACAATGTTGATGAATGAGCATTCCTGCAAGCGTTCTTCAAGGTTCAATATGGCAGGGTCGGAATAGAATTTTCTTCTATCCATGAATGAAGTCCTGATTTCGCCTACCCATCGATTAGGGCCACTGCCACCTATCCAATGTTGATCCCACGGGACATATCCGATCACCGGGCCGTACTTGACCATCTGCGTACAGATTTTATCGTACTGTTCAGGGAATTTATTCTGATAAAATACATGAGCTATCAAGTCGCTTACTATCTCCGCCGCTGAATCGTCGCCAGGTTCTACGCCTGACGCTTCCATTGACGGAGCGGTTGAAAACGGCGCAAGCATATTCTGAATCGTTGGATGTACAAAATTATCTTCGCTGTTGAAATTGCGCTTCTTGCCTCTTTCAGAACGTGGCGCTTTTGATGTGTCCCACTGTTGACCGCCGCCCTGACATATTTTATATTCATCATCCCAGCACACTTCAATCTTGCGCCGTTCGCCGCCTTCTGCGTATGTCTGTTTATTGTCTATCTCACAGAGCAGCTCATTTTCGGCTTGCGTGTTATGGGGTGAACCTATAGGCTTCTTTTCTTCCACTTTTTCAGTTTTCTTTCCGAATATGCTCATTTGTACCTCCTGTATTGCTCTCTACCATAATTGTACTACGGAAAACAGGAGTTCTTATTTCGCTGTGTCAGGCTTCAATATATGGTCAAAGTTTGATACGGGATAAATTCCATTAATTATCTTCTCAATGCTGCAATTCAATGTTTCTGATTCATAGAAAAAATGTTTCCGTTCAAAGCCGCAATTATCTGTAATATTCTGTACAATGTCATCCAGTACGCAAGTATGGATATGCAACATTTCGTGCATAACTGTACTGTACCAGCATTCTTCAATTCTTGAATGGTCGATATTTAAGCTTATTTGCGCTTCTTTTTGGTTGGGGAAACGCTTACAGCATCCGATATGGTTATAGTGATCAACTTTCATAATGTCTTTCATTTCGTATTGGCAGACAAGGTAAAGTGTAATCTGCCAATCTTGAAGGTGAAGGATTTTCTGCAATTCCCTTATTATCTGCTCAATCTGTTCCTTTGTTGGCATATGACCTCCCGCATTTTCTCAACTCTTCATCTATTTTTTCTCTTTGCTCGTTTATCCTTTTTCTCCATTCCTCTTGCCGTTGATTATTTTCATCAGTAATTCTCTTAACCTTCGCTTCTAATTGTTGATGAAAATCGTCTGATTCTTTTTGATATTCCTGTTCTCTGTTCCTCTTGCTTCGCTCGACATCCGCAAACACAAGCGCCATAGATGAGACGATTAATAGGCAAACTATCCAATCCATGTGTGACCTCCTAAACTAATTTATACCTCTGTTGATAAGCGCAACCTTCGCATAAATCCTGGGTATAATTGCTTTGTATTCTTTTGACCGAAATCCAATTGTCATACAGGTCTTTTTCGTCTATGACGTGCTTCATCAACATATCAATGTACGCTCTTGTACTCGTATACAGATGATAAATATCTCTGTTTTGGGCGTACCAGTTTTTAAATGATTTTATTGTCCATGCAGATTTGTTATAAGCCTTTCCTGCGCCCACCCAATCACAAAGCATTTCGGCAACATACTTAGCTGGCATTTTGATAATAACCAATTCGCCGTTTTCAAAGTCAGTCCAATAATGCCAATGGTGCTTGTTTCTGGCTTTATGATTTTGCCATGCGAGAGAATAACCATTTTCAATTTTCTCCGCATCTATCGGTGATTTGTTGCCTTGAAAATATCTTGCACTTGTGAAAAATTCTATTGGTGAATGCTTGCTCAAGTCGTGTGTTATGCCTTGCCAATACAATCCAACTTTGAAGCAGGCTTTCATAACGTGCCATTTATGTGCTGTTATTGTTTTGAAATGTCTCAAATACTTTTTCATATTGCCCCCTAGTCCCATATACTTTCCGGTGGTTTCTTTTCTGCTTTCTTCTGCAAATACGATTTATGTGTTTTACTCTTTATCGCCTTGTACGCTCGCTTAACGGCATTTGTGACGGGTTCTATCGGCACAGGTGGAATATCCTTCTGCATGGCTTTGCCGAGCCGTATGCCATAGACAATGGCTATGTAGTTGGAAAGAAGGAATAGGATAATATAGAGCAGGTTAATCATGGGTTAGAACCTCCTTTACAGCAATCCAAAGTACGTCTGCAAGTTCAAAAGCTCGGTAATGTTCGGTATTCCAACCGTACTCAATGCCTAAACTCCGTTCGATAGCTATGTCTGGTTGCTTTTCTTGTAGCATTTCAATCATCTGCCCTATATCAAGCAGAGGAATTGCCGTTGGCCTTTCTATTTCATCATTATGCCACCAATAACAGCCATAAGGTTGTAATGTGCCGTCGTTGCAAGGCGAACAATAAAAATCACCCGGCTGTGGTTTCCACCATTCCCTTAATTTCTGCTTTTGCGCTGGCGCGAGTTCGTTGAGTTGAGATACATCAATCCTGCGTT
>JBDKVA010000031.1:0-6819 GCA_039679375.1 Clostridiaceae bacterium | reverse complement strand
GGCACAACTCTATATTGTAGGAGATGGTCCTTTGAGGGCACAACTGGAAGAACAGGCACGAAATCTAGGAATTGCTGAAAATGTAGTTTTTACTCGAAATTTGGATAACTATAGTATAAAAATACTTTTAAACGAATGTGATATGCTTGTTTTACCTTCTATTGCCAACAGTGAAGCTTTTGGCTTAGTACAACTCGAAGCTATGGCTTGCTCAAAGCCTGTTATAAATACTTCACTTCCGACAGGTGTACCCTATGTAAGCTTACACGAACAAACCGGCTTAACTGTACCGCCAGGCGACGCAATTGCACTTGGTAAAGCAATGCAGCGGCTCATTGATAATGATAGCGAAAGAATACAAATGGGCATGCGTGCAAAAGCTCGTATTATGGGATACTTTAATTTAGACAGTATGCTTGATAAAGTATTTGAGCTTTATCATAATATACTCAAAACCGGGCCTTAATACAAATGAATAGATTTGACAAAAACGGAATAATTCGCTAATTTAATTGGCAGTTTTATTCCAAATCACAAGCTTCCAGCCATTTTCCGTAGTATTTAAATAATATTTAAGAAGCCGGCTGAACGCCGGCTCCTGTAACGCTGGATAAATTAGAGGCTATTTGGTTCCAATGCTTCGCTCAGCCATCTCTATTGCTTTCTTAACGATGTTGCCGCAGTCTCTCGATGAAACCGAGCCCCAGCCTTCAGCCTCTACCGTACTGTAGACTCCAAGCTCTTTTGCAATTTCGTGCTTCAGTTGATCGGACATCAAACTTTTATGTCTACTCACAGTAACGCCTCCTTTTTTCGGGTAAACCCGTTTAGCAGCGCACAATATTATCATTCCCCGATACAGAAATTTTATAAACCGGATTTTTTATATCAACAGGTTACCATTTGTACATTATGTTAATATACTATACCAACAGGTTTTATGATATTTTGGTTAAATTGATTTGGCAGGTGGTGGCTTTATGACTGACCGTGAATTGTTTGCGCGGCTTATTCGTTGCGAGGCCGAGGGTGAAGGCGAGGACGGTATGAAAGGTGTTGCTACGGTTGTAATGAACCGTGTCAATGTGGCAGATGGTGAATACCTGCGGACTGGTCAGGGCAGCCTGCGCAGAGTAATTGAACAGCCTTATCAGTTCACGTGTCTGCTTGATCAGGTGTACGGCCAGGCAAATCCGCAGAATGTATGGAATATTCCTGCCGAGCAGATTCATTATGATATCGCTGACTGGGCTTTGTCCGGAAATGTGTTGTCCGGCGTTGCGCCATGCCTCTGGTACTACAACCCGTACAGTCCTACTTGTGAGAGTGTGTTCCCCAGGAATGGCTCCGGCAGCCTTTTCAACAGAATAAACGAGCACTGCTTCTACCAGCCGACTTCTTTGTATTACCAGACTTAATACGAAGGCGGAAGCTTGGGACAGCTTTAAAACTTGAGTTGGCATCGGATCAATAAATTGAACAAACTAAATGGCCGCCGTAGTTAGCGGCGAAATGGAGGATTTTATGAGATATAGGGATGATATGATGAATAAAATGCCATACATGAACAATGTAAATGTCATGGGAACAATGATGCAAAACGGTTCTTATATGGGAGAGCCGAACAGTTCGGCGCTTGGGGCTCAAATGCTGCCGAAAACAATGCCTGAGGCTGGTTCAGGTAAAATGCCAGCCGCCATGCCCGCAGCTGGAGGTAAAACAATGCCTGAAGCCGGATTTAAAACATCACCCGCGGCCGGTGCGTATCCTTTACCTGCACCCGCGGCCGGTATGTACCCTTCGCCTGCGGCCGGATCCGGAATGATTCCTGCAGCCTTTCCTGCGACTGCAGCCGTAACAACGACTAGTCCTGCTGTTCCGTCCGCATCGGGATGCGGTGCTCAGGTGTATCCGACTGCAACAATGCAAAGCGGCGCCGGAGCTGCTCCGACGGCGCCGGGCTGGACACAGATGCCGACAACAGTGGAAAGTCCGCTGTTTACCCCCGGATTTTTAAGGACGCAGATCGGCAGAAGGATGCGGGTTGAGTTCCTGATAGGCACAAGCAACCTGACGGACAGAACCGGCACTCTGGTAGCTGTCGGCGCTAGTTACATTTTG
The DNA here is from genome assembly GCA_039679375.1 of Clostridiaceae bacterium. Taxonomy (GTDB): domain Bacteria; phylum Bacillota; class Clostridia; order Acetivibrionales; family DTU013; genus JBDKVA01. The sequence continues at coordinate 4,698 of JBDKVA010000031.1, read as the reverse complement.
ATACGGCTAATTGATTCCGATGATCTGATGATGTGCGACTTATACTCAATCAAATTCGTTACGATCTTTAGGTAAGAGGGTGCCTGTAAAAGGGGAAGTTGCAGCTTCCCCCTTCGTTTCTGTCAATGGTATCCTTCTTATTTTTACAGCCTTGGCAGAATAATTTCAAACATAATGATAAGGGCGGAAGCCACGATTAAGAAAACTTCCAATGCCCAAAAAATCAACTTCCCAATATTCTTCGAGTGATCTATATAAAATTTTTTTACCGGACCCGCATTTTTATAATCTACCGCTGCCATTATGTTTTTCAATTCCCTGTTTAGCTTTAGCTTATTTCTAAAGTTCTTGTCTTTTAGCCTGCTGTTACCTTCCTGTTCAATAAAGCTCATAGCGGCTTTGTCAAATTCTGAATAGCCTTTCACGCTTCTGTCCGTAATATCGTGCCTGTTCAATGAATTCCTGTCTGAAAAAAATGAACGTTCGCTAAATACATTCTCCTCGTATGCCCAAAAAATGAATTTAAATACCTCGTCAACACTTTTTCCGGATATGTATTTAATGACTCCGCCATAATCATAGGCGGCTCTATTATAAATATCGAATTCACTTATCCTTCTGTCGTTTTTGAATGCCAGTATGATAATCGGATAATTATCGTAGTTAATTTTCACCGCAAATAGTTTTTTAATTAATTCCTTAAACTTATGTACATAAATATTATCAAGCTCAAATAACAGAGCTTCCGCTTTTTCCTCTGACAAATCATAGCCGCCCGCCAAAAGATCCTCCAGACATCTGAGGATTTTATAATTGGGCTCATTGCGAAAAGCGCTGAACTGCCTGCAAATGGCAGATAGATTATCATTTGTGATGTACTCGGGTTCAAGGCTTCTGAATGCTATTTCCTTAACGGCTTCCGATAAGTCCTTCGCATAACTCTCATAGCTGGCTCTTTCACTACCGGCGGGACAATTTTTCACAAAATCCTCCAGGCCTTTTTGTATCAGCTTATCCTCGGCAAGCTTGTTCTTCTCTTCTGCAAACAGCCTGATCAGGTCTTTCTTTGCCTGCGTCTGGAAATACTGATACTTTACTACATCAGGCGACGTCTTTCCCCAGAATTTGATTTCGTCAATAATATCGGCGCATTTGTTTGTCCGGGCAAACCTATCCCTAAGGTATCCTTCAAGTATAACGGAAATAAACGCGGGAATTTCGAAAATCGTTTCAATCAGCCTTTTAAACAGATATTCCCTTTCATTGACCTTACGGAAGACCTCCGCGACATATTCCGCTCTGTTCATGTTCTTTGCCTTATTTATAATAGATATAAAGTAATTGTTTATCTTCTTCCTGACCGCATCCAATGCCATATCATAGTATCTTATTATTACATCCAGGATACCTGCCGCCGGCAGATAATCGCGGATATCCCGCATGTCCCTGTCTTCCTTCCCGAAGAGGTCTGTAAACAGCCTGTCAAGCTCGCCTCGCAGCCGCGGGCTTGCGGTGTCCATATACATGTATATATTTTTAAGGATCATCTCTCTGTTTGCTTCGTAAGTCTGCAGATCTCCCTTTTCCTTTATTGTCCAGATACTGCAGAGCTCATTGTAAGCCTCAAGGTCAAACCTTCTGACAGGTTTTGCTTCCTCGGCAAAATCATGAAACCATTTTATCTCCGATCTTGCCTGTTCGCTCCACAGGCTGTTCCATACAAAGTCCAGGTACGGGTTGCTTTTCAGGTCGACCTCCGTATTTACGTATCTTTCATGTACAAAATCAAATATAAAATCCTTCTCAATTTTGCTGTCGCCGACTTTAATGCTGCCCTTGTCAACAAACATCATATTGATGAACATCTTGCTGTCGGGATCCTTTATATATGTGATGAAGCCGAAATTCTTCCTCAGATCATATGGCAGGGCAAGCAAAATAAACTTTAGAAGTTCCTTTGCGTATTCCGATAATTCTGCAGCATCCGTATTGATACTGACATAGACCTTTTTCCTGCCTGAAATCGACGAAAACACAGCAAATAGCAGTTTTTTGAATATTTCCTCGTCTACTCCCAATACTTTAAATACGTCCTTTGCGTTCGAAAAGAAATCCGCTGATTTTTCACACGCGATATCATCACATTCAGGTAAGTCCTGGCCATTTTCAATGTTATAGCTGTCTTTAAAATCACTGACACACAGGATTTTTTGGATATTCCTGAGGAACTCCTCTTTACTGCTCCCGGGAATCACATAATTGTGTGTAAAGAAGGTGTTCCGAAGACCGGTGAAATCGGCTCCAACATATACCGACCGGCCTAAAACCAGATCACCTGTATCCGTATTGAAACAGGTAAGGGCTTTCGGGTACTTTTCCAGGTCCTTTTCCTGTGATTCTTGCAGTTCTCTTGGAGTATCATAGAAGCAGAATGCATGAAGCGTCCTTTTGATAAAATCATTTTTAAGACCTGCTGATTTGGCTATACTGTCGTAGCCTTCGGTGCTCCGGAATATACCTCTTCTCTCCCTGGTATAATACTGCTGCTGTATCATCGCCCTACCTCCCTTCAATAATATTCAGTTTGTTAAGTATCCAGAGCAGAGGCTCATCGACCCTCAACGGTTCAACAATGCCTTGAACTCTCTGGTTGACGGGATTGCTTCCGATAGCTGAGACAGCAAAGTAAGCGGAATTCGTAAAGTAAATATCAAGGGCATCCTTGAAAGGCCTGTCAACCTTATCAAAAAATCTTCCCACTTCCCCGTTTATATTTTCAAATTCATTAAAATTAAAATACTCTCTATGTATATAGTTCCTGAAAACATTGCTGTTCTCCCTGAAATACTCTTCATCGTTCAAAAGCCTAAGCATATCGCTCTTTGTAAGGATAATCGCCACAGGGACGTCTGTCCGTCCATAATCGTTCTTGCTGAAAAACTTCTGGTAAAGCGCGATAAATACATCTCTTGCCTCATCATACTCCGATGTGAATTCGCCGGGGTTATCGCCTTTCTGGAGGCTGATCTTGTCCCGTATAGTCTTGATCTGCAGCGGATCAACAAGAAACAGGATACCGACGGATTTCCGTATATGCTTGGCCTTCAGCTCCAGATATTCGGGATCGGTAGTACCCTCGCCTGCGATGTCGAAAAAAACCAGAGTCAATGGCGGCCTTGATCTATCCTTGAATGTAAGCTCAAATATGAACGGCTCCATTCTCTTTTCCTTTTGAGTCGGGTCCAGCAGTATACCGTTCTCAAAAAGAGGCGTTTCGTAATCCTCTTTGAACTTCCGGTAGTCATTTATGTCAATAGGCATGCAGGCCGCGTCGAAATTCCTTGCTGTCTCGTTTTGCAGCATATGTATCAGCGACGTCATATAAACTGTTTTCCCAACCTGCGAAGCTCCTACAAATGAAATGATGTTGCTCGGGGCCCGTCCGGCTGAGCTTGGCAGAATGTTATGGCAATATGGGCATAACCTCTTGTCCGTCTTTACGCCCAGTTTATCTACAACCTCTATCAGTACTCCTCCGTCGACCCTCTTTTTATTTTCTTCAGGCACATCCTCGGATTTTATGACACATTCCATTTCGCCAAGCTCAGCCATCTGGAACATCCTTCTGAACCTGTTGAGCACCTCATCCTCCTGAAGCATAAAATCCTCGTCTTCATCGCTGTGGTGCGACGCCCTGAATACCGCCTCTTCCGGCTCAAATTCCTCAAAACAGTGGGGGCAGATAATATTATAAATGCGCTTCTCATCAACCTTCGGAGACTCCCTCCCGAAAAGCCTTTTAAAAAAATTCATGCCGCTTATCTCCTATTCCCGGACTAAATTGAATATCTCACTGAATTTTACGCTGTCCGTCAGGAAAATCCTGATAAATTCATTATCTTTTATCTCTATTTCAGGCAAAGCATTATTGCCTGGGGGAAAGTCCTGAGGAAATGGGAAAAACCTTCCGTCATCTCTGTTTGTCGGGTAGGATCCGCTTTTGACAACATAGCAGAGAGCCTCCCTGCTTACGGGGACGTCTGTCTTTATTTTCAGCTGTATTACTTTCCTTTTCGAAAACAATCTGGAAATCATATTTCTTCTAGTGACTATTGAATAGTAAATATTCGTTTTGCCGGTCGCAACGACGATTTGGTTGTTTTTACCGTCCTGCACTATCAGCAATTTCTTCCCGCCTTCATATGCGCCGGGGAAAATAGCATAAGTAAATAAGTCAATGGTCTTCACTTTCTCATGGTATCCATTGCGTTTTTTATATTCTTCCTTTGTGTACAGCCGGGCATTTTCCCCGGTAACCTCCTCGTACAATACCGGCCTTATACCGTTTGTTTTATATACATATGCATAATCGATGCCTTCAGGCCATTTCCACTTGAAGGTTATATCCTCTCCGTTTATGCAAAAGCTGATATCCCTTATCTGTTCAGTTTCTGAATCCTTTTCCCTGTATTCCATCCGATTGACCTCCTAAAACCTGCTGCCTGCTCCCCTTCCGCTATTGAAGGACTTTGAACCCGGCTTATACTCTCCCCTTTTCAAATATGGCCTCTTATTATCCGGGTTGCTATCCATAGGAACAGCTAACGAAAACAGAGTAAAAACAGCAGCCAGACACAGGTCGGCCAACAATCTGAAAACCGGCCCCAGCTGTGGGGCGCCTGCAAATCCCGCTTCCAG
>JBDKVA010000030.1:0-12960 GCA_039679375.1 Clostridiaceae bacterium | reverse complement strand
GTCAATCATCTTCTGTTCCTGATATCTGGTATAATATTGCCCGATCAACGGACTCAATCCTACCAAAACGCCGACTATTATTAAAATGACAGCTATTTTTCTAATATGAATCACACCATTTCATTTTATATTCCATTATACTGCAATAAGCGCAATGCGGCTATATAGCACAAAAAAAGGACGCCTGAACCAACTCAGGAATCCTCTCTTTTCTGCTTCATAAGGAATATTAACCTCTTCAAATCTGCTATTCGTGCTTTGTAGCAGCTTTCGTCTTTTTCAGGATAACCAATGCAACCGCAATTATCAGAATACCTGCCGCATAAAACGTCTCAGCCGGTATGCCGCCTGTCTTCGGCAGAGCGTCACCCTTTGGCGTCTGCTCGTCAACAACGGTTGCTGATCCCGGAACATTTTCATCTCCCACTACTCTCTGCGGCAGAGTATATGTTAAACCATCTACATTCTCTGCCGGCGCCGCTGGAACATTCGGATCCGGAATAACTTTATCCCCAGGTGCTGCAAAGCATACACTACTTATTGAAAAAGTCAGTACAATTATCAATATCAAACTTACTATTCTCTTCATATTGCTACCCCCTATACCTATCTATAATTATATATAATATGTAATATTTATGCAACATAAAAATTATGAATAAATCCATAAAAACAAACTTTATTCATATTTCCTCATAAAATTTGCCGCATCTTTCAAATATTCCGCTAATTTATCACTATGCTTGTACTCGGATATTTTTTTTTCGGAATTCACGTCATAAGGCACATCAATTTTTGAACGGCGCAAATAGGGATTATTATCTATCTCGATGCATTTGGCAAGCAATTCCTTTGCTTTTTGCACGTCACCCTTCTTTTCATAATAGTCGGCAGCGGCAAGATAGCTTCTTGCCAGCAATTCATAATTATCAGCATAATACTTCTGATACGAAACCAGGTCTTGAGCATATTCCAATGCCTGCAGCGGCATGCCGGAATCCAGATAAATCATAACCAGAGTACCCATATGTGCCGGATAGCATCGATTTTCTTCCACACTTTTTTCAGCAGCCGTGCGTGCTTTTTTAAGCCATATTTGCCTGTTTTCTTCGATATTGCTGTTTCCCGCATAAAAATGGTACAGCTTTGCCAATTCAAAAGCATACGATGAATTCGACGGATCAAGTCTGTATGCTTCTTCATAATAAGCCAGCGCTTTGCTGTAATTTTTCTCCTGCATCGAGTCAAAAGCTATTTGCCGATTAAAAGCCCCTGCAAAATAAAGCGCATGTAAAGAAAACAAAACGGAGCTTACAGCTATAAGTATTACTTTACCGGTCCCGCTGCAAATTGCAGCATCCCATTTCCCGCCTGCACCTGCAACACTTTCTATTTTTGTATTTCCGTTCTTGCCATCTTGAGCAATTACAGCCTTTTTGCCGGTAACCGGAATTTCCACAACAGATGCGGCGAACAGCACCCAGAAGAACAGCAAAAGAGAAACAAACGACAGGTCAAAATCAAAAGAGGAGTGTATTGCAAGAACCAAAAGACTACAAAATAAACCTGCAAGATAGGTTTTTAAGGTTTTATCCACTGCTTTTACATAGCAATAAATCGCGCTGATCACAGATAGCAGTACGATTGCCATATAAGATATAAATCCCAATATACCGCTCTCAACAAAAACCTGCAGGTAATTATTATGTACAAAAACGGCTGTGTAAAAATAATCCTGGATACTTTGATACAGAGCTTTCCAGCCGCCTCCGCCAAGGCCGAGCAGCCAATTCGACGCTAACAATTTCAACGCGTCCTTGTCAAAATCAATTCTATATAAAATACTTACATCTTTTATACTAAGTTCCGAAAATCGGCTTGCTAATACCGACGGTAGTATTGCCGTGATTTTGTTTCTGAATACAACCGTTAAGATCAGAGCACAGACTATGATTACAGCAAAAAAAGCGCCCGTGCCTTTTGTCGTGACTAATTGGCGATCACGCATAACGGCCTTGGAAAGCAGTAAATAAACCAAGCAAGATATGGCTGCAATAAGAAAAGAAAATACAAACCATTTTGCTGTGCCAACATTATCATGAGCAGCTGCATTTGCATAAAAATATTTTGCTGTAATTAGAACAGGAGCCGACATGCAAATAAAGGCAATAAAACCACTGATTTTTTTTCCTGACGGCTGAATTACAAGCAGCAGTAAAATAATCGCTGTGCCTATGATATAGCCGCCCCTTGAACCTGTCAGAAAAAAAGCGTAGATATAGATACAGCCCATGCCTACCGATATAGACCTTAAAAGCATGCTATCAGCGGTATTTGCGAGCGTTATGGCGAATATGCAGCAGACTGCAAAATATATACAAGCCGTATTGGCGTACTGAAAAGTGGAACCAATTCTATTAAAATAGGTAGTAACATCCCAGTAATTGAATCTCCCTGTCAGCGCCATCGAACCAACAACGGCACAAACCAGTCCGGACAACATCACAGGCATCATCAACGACTGAATGAACCGTTGCTTTTGACCATGATAATAATCATACAGTACAATAAAAATGATCAGCAGCTCAGAATAAAGCAGCAATAGACCAAAATTTTCCCTCGGATTCGGTGCTTTTATAAAGCTGAGCGAAACAGCCGCCAGCATGAATAAGCCAAAAAGAATAAACGGCTTATTGTAATGCACCGGTTCATTCCTTATCATTTTACCAAAGAAATACAGAACAGACAGTGCGGCTAAAGCGGCTAAAAACCCATAAGTTTCATAGCTGAAATAGAGCCCTCTGAAAAGTGTCGATATGGATACCAGGATAAGAATCCCGGCAACAGCGATTTTTTTCATGTGTAACCTCTCCGGTACGTGATATATTATACTTTGCAAGGTACAATACCATTTTCCAGTATTGCCATCCCATTTTTATAAAAAAGGCATTCCGCCGTATCGCTGCCAAACTTCCTATGCACAATCGCTGCAGCTGTTTCAAGTGAAGGAGATCGCCTTCCGCATGTGTGCGCGTCAGACGCCACAAAATGAATCAAACCCATTTTTATCAGCTTCATGGCGACTTTACGTATTTTCCTGCCATAAAGGCCTGTGACGCTTCCCGAGTTTATCTGTGCAAGAATTCCTCTGCTCACCATAGATGCCAGAATATCCGGGTTCTTAAGGATCTCACTGTTCCTTTCAGGATGTGCTATGATCGGCGTAAGCCCCTTTAGTTGAAGGTCATACAGGATTTCCTCCGTATAGATCGGTATTCCCGACATAGGAAGCTCTAAAAGAATATAGGAAGAATCGTTTAAAGTGTTAATAACCCCTTTATCAAAAAGTTCCGGTATATCAGGACCGATGAACACCTCCGCACCCGGATGAATTGTGATATCGATACCTTCTCTGTCAGCCAAACTTTGAAGCTCCACACATTTTTCATGAACCAATATAGAAGGATTTTCAACCGACCCTACTATGAAGTGCGGTGTAGCAACTATGTGTGATGTACCGTTTGCAGAAGCCATCCTCAGCATATTGGCAGCTGTTTTTTCATCCACAGCGCCATCATCTGCGGCAGGTATGATGTGAGAATGGATATCCGCAAACATTGCCTGCACCCCCTGCTTTGATTCACATTTGCTCCTTGACCGGCAATCTTACAATTCATCCTTTAAATAAATAACATGCTTCTACAATTTATACGTGCCTTCAAAGGTACATATATTTCTCGTATCCAGCACGAGCTTGTCCTTAATCATATTGAAATTTTTCTTTATATGATCATGGCCAACCATGACGACAAGGATCTCAATCTCATTCAAAAAATCATTAAAATCCATGAACTGATGATCGACGATTCTTTCCTTCACAAAAGGATCATACACCTTCACTCCAAAGGCCAGATGCTCATCCATTTTTTCAAGCAGCTGAAGTGTCGGGCTCTCTCTTATATCATCCACATTTTCTTTATACGTAAGTCCATACAAGCCCACCTTGGAGATATCCCTGATATTATGCTCCCTCATGATGTCCCTAATCCTTTTTAATACATGTTCCGGCATGGAACTGTTGATTTTCCTTGCTGTCAGGATAAGGTTCGTCAGGTCCGGATAATCACCTACCAGGAACCAAGGGTCTACCGAAATGCAATGACCTCCTACACCCGGACCAGGCTGCAGTATATTAACCCTGGGATGCTTATTGGCGATCCGGATGATCTCATACACATCCATATTGTCCGCCCTGCATATCTTGGTCAGTTCATTGGCAAACGCAATATTGATATCCCTATACGTATTTTCTACTACCTTGGACATTTCTGCCGACCGGATGTCGGTCACAACAATCTCTCCCTTGCAAAAGCTCGAATAAAGTTCTTTTACTTTCTCTCCTATTGCAGGTTCATCCGCGCCGATCGTCCTCGAATTGTGCTCGAGTTCGTAGATCATGTTCCCGGGTATGATCCTTTCCGGGGCATGTGCCAGATGGACATCCTGCCCTATCTTTAAGCCTCTTTTTACTATTTCCGACCGTACGTATTTATCGATCGATCCCGGTGATATGGTCGATTCGATAATGATAATTGCGCCTTTGCTACAAATGTCCAAAACACTGTTTACGGCAGCGACAACATATTTGGGGTCAATTTTCTTGTTTTCCTTTATATAGGGAGTCGGCACAGAAATAATATATGTGTCGGTTTTCTGGTATTCAGTTGTAAACTCGATCCCGTTTGCGATTGCATCCTTAAAAAGCTGCTCCAGTCCTGCTTCCTTGAAAGTAAGTTCCCCACCCTGCAAAGAATGGATCAGCTTTTTATTGTAGTCCGTCCCTACCACCTTTACGCCGCTTTTCGCAAACATCAACGCAGTCGGCAGCCCTATATATCCCTGTCCTATTACATTAATCTTCGATATTGTCTTCATCCTGTTTGCCTCTTTTCTTTTTCTGTTTGCTTTTCTTTTTTCCGTCTTCGTCATAATAATTGTATTGGTAATAATAGTAGTTGCCGCCAGCATGTTTGTCAAGATTATTAAGAACCACGCCCAAAATATTAGCATTCACCTTGTCAAGCAACTCTTTGGATCTTTTCAGCGCTTCTATTTCAATATGGCCTGAGTTGGCAACCAATATCGTACCATCCACGAAAGCCGAAATGATGGCAGCATCCGTTACACTTCCCACCGGCGGCGCATCCAGTAGAATAATATCGTATACCTCACTCACTTCGTGGATGAACTGCAATAATGAATTGGACGACAGCAGCTCCGAAGGATTTGGCGGAATAGTACCAGACGGCAGTATTTCCAGATTTGGGATCTCACATAAACGTATATATTTTGTAAAATCATCGTGTGCTGCAATCAGGTTGGTAAGTCCTGTTTTGTTCGATATCATGAATATTTTATGAATTTTGGGCTTTCTGAGATCAGAGTCGATCAAAAGCACTCTTTTTCCTGCCTGTGCAAAGGCAACAGCCAGATTTATCACTGTGGTCGTCTTACCCTCCATGGGTTTTGAACTCGTCACAACGATCGATTTTAACGGTTTGTCTATGCCGGAATACTGTATATTGGTCCTTAATACCCTGTAAGCTTCCGATATGGGGGATTTGGGGTCTGTATATGTTATAACGACATTTTCATTAATCATCATTAGATTCTCCTCCCCTTCGTCTGAAATACGGGAATCGCTCCGATCACCGGCAAATCAACATACTTTCGTACATCCTCAGGCGTTTTTATAGTATTATTGAAAAACTCTATAATAAAAACAATTCCCACGCCCAGAGCAAAACCGAAAATTATACCCATCATTATATTTCTATTTTCATCGGGAGAGATCGGGTATGTCGGCAGTTCCGCCCTATCTATGATTTGTACGATCTCAACCTGCATGATTTCAACAACCTTTGTCTGAAATACCTCTGCTACCTTATTGGCTATATCCATAGCCATTTTGGGGTTTGCGTCCGAAATAGATATCTGGATTACCCTTGTATCGCCTCTCTGTGATACATTGATCCTGCCAGCCAAAGAAGCAGCGCTCATTCTCAGATTGAGTTCCTTGATTACTTCGGAAGCAACCTGTTTGCTTTTGGCAATTTCACGATAATCACTGATCAGGTATGAGCCCAAATAGAGATCGCTCATAGCCAACCCGTTTTGTTCCGCATTTTTACCTACATATAGGGTAGTGTACGACTCGTAAATGGGAACAATATAATAATTGGTATACACATATGCAACTGAGCCTAAAATAGCAGCACATAATGCCAGAATCCACCATCTTTTCAATAACACCCGAAGTAACTTCAGTAAATTGACTTCTTCCATTGTATTCTCCTATCATTCCAGCGATTAAACTTCAAATAATTTACATAACATGTATTATACCATCACCGTAAAATGTGTCAAGCGCCACAATCCCGCCTTTGTACTACTTGAAGATTTCACTCAATCCTAATGTATTAAGAAGCTGAGCTTCCCCATCGATATCTTTTGTAGAAGAAACAATCTCTTTTATCTGCATGCTATATTTCCTCCTGTTCCTGATATACTTTCCAATACGTGACACCCAGGCAAACAGCAGCAGAAACGGATACTTTTTCAGATAATTGTACGTTCCTTTCATGGCTATAAACGGAGGGAAAAACTGTTGCAAAATATAAATCAATGTTGATAAGTAATTCGATTTTATTACCAAATTCTTTTTTGTTTGTCTCAGCTCATAAACCTTTGTATTCTTCCCTTCCCGATATCCAAAGACACCGCACTTCAAAAGAAATACAATCAATACATCGCTGATCTTCTCTACATCGGGATTGTCATAAAGCCATACCGGGGGAACAGACATATCCAAATATTTGTGACACAATGACAGCAGTATATCCGTAAGGTTTTTTAATTCGATCTCTTTTAACCGGTTGCTAATATTAATCCAGTCAATTCGATCCATATTTTTTTCAACAAACAATACCAGGTCACAAAGCTGCCGTACGCCATGGCCTTTATGGTTCAGGTGCTTCGCTATATGAACTACAGCATAAATGAAACAATCTTCAAGTGATAATATCCTCGCATATCCGGAAATGCTTTCATCCGATACTGCATTTTCCCACGGCTTAATAAATGTTGCTGCGTATTTGAATTCATGCTCAAATATAAGATTGGTATGGAGCTCTATATGACAAAATGGTTTCCTGACAAACGAAGTTACATTTTCATTATAGGTCCCATTTATGTATCCTCCCCCATTCAAAATCCTTACTGCATCGGTAAAATCCTTCCTGTGTATGAGAATGTCCGCATCAGCCATGGATCTTAACACTGGATCAGGATAAAGGAACCTGAAGTACAGTCCCTTGACAGCAATGACTTCTATACCGGCATCTGTCAGCAGCTTGATTGCTTCTTCCACATCATAATACAATTTTGCCTGCCTAATTGCCGAAAACATCGTATGCTTTTTCCATTTATCAGCAATTTCATCCGGAAGCTGAATGTCAGATTTCTCTATCGCAGAATATAGTAAAGCGCTTACATCGTGCTCCTTAGCCAATTCGAATATCTGGCCCCAATCGGCATCTGAATCGATCCTGTCAAAGCTGCCGCCCCTTATGGCTTTTGATAACAATGTCAAAAACAATTTATCCGAATCTGTCATTTTGAGCACCTTTCCTATAATTCCATATACTCTTAAAACTTGTTCCAGACATTCCTGTTTATAATTTTAGTATAGCTTTGTATGAGCTTAACTACCTTCTCAGATACATTCGTATCCTGATAATCCTGCGCCAATACAACACCTTCCCGGTTAGAAGCCATTGCAATTGTCAGGTCTATTGCCTGTTCGATATCCGGTCCCGCGATCCCTCCAATGACAACAGTCCCTTTGTCAAGCACCTCCGGCCGTTCCGTGGAAGTCCTGATCAGTATCCCCGGGAAACCAAGCATTGCACTTTCCTCAGATAACGTCCCGCTGTCGGAAAGCACGCAAAAGCTGTTTTTTTGAAGCTTTACATAATCAAAAAATCCGAAGGGCTTCATATTCTGCACAAGCGGGTTGAATTTAAAGCCCCTTTGTTCAATAAACTTCATGCTTCTCGGATGCGTTGAATAAATGATGTTCATCTGATAATGCTCTGCAATATTATTGATCGCCGTCATCAGCGAAATAAAATTCTGCTCGTTATCGATGTTTTCTTCCCTGTGTGCAGAAACAATGATATACCTGCCTTTCTCAAGACCAAGCCTCTGCAGTACGTCTGATGCTTCGATGCGGTCCATATTCTCCATCAGCACTTCCATCATCGGCGAGCCGGTCACAAAAATATGCTCCTTCCGGAAGCCCTCCGATAATAGATAGCGGCGGCTATGCTCCGTATATGGCAGGTTGATGTCAGAAATATGGTCGACAATCTTACGATTGATCTCTTCCGGTACATTCTGATCAAAACAGCGGTTTCCCGCTTCCATATGGAAAATCGGTATTTTCAGACGTTTTGCAGAAATCGCAGACAAAGCTGAATTGGTATCCCCCAGTATCAATAATGCATCGGGCTGTTCCTTCTGCAGCACGTCATAACTTTTTGATATAATATTGCCCATTGTCTCGCCAAGGTTCTTTCCCACACTGTCCAGGTAATAGTTAGGTGCACGCAGCCCCAGATCGTCAAAGAAAACCTGATTCAGCGTATAGTCCCAGTTCTGTCCGGTATGGACCAGTATATGCTCGAAATACCTATCGCAGGCTTTAATACAGGCAGAGAGCCTTATTATCTCAGGACGTGTCCCCAGTATTGTTATCAGTTTAAGCTTATTCATGTCAAACCTCCATCGGATAAGTATCCGGTTTATCCTTGTCGTAAACTTCATTCGCCCACATGATCGTCACCATATCCGTATCTCCAATATTCTCAATATTATGGGCGTATCCGGTTGGAATATCAACTACTTCAAGTTTTTCACCAGACACATGATATTCTATCATATCTTCCGAATCAATTCTTCTGAACCTTATAACACCCTTTCCGCTGACAACAAGAAATTTTTCACATTTCGTATTATGCCAGTGGTTTCCCTTCACGATCCCGGGTTTTGAAACATTAACAGACACCTGGCCTCTGTCCGGTGTTTTTAAAAACTCCGTAAAGGAACCACGCTGGTCCATATTCATTTTTAAAGGATAGCTAAATTGGTCTGCAGGAAGATAACTTAAGTAAGTGCTGTAGAGCTTCTTCGTAAACAGATCGGATAAATCGGGCAGGCTCTTTGTTTCGCGGCTCTTTTTAAAAAAGTAAATCAGCTCTGCTATAACACCGAGCCTGACAGTGTGAACCGGTTCAACCGTATAGTAATTCCCTTTTTTATTGGCCTGGCCGTTCAATGCACGAATGAATTCATCCACAACATCATCTATATAAACAAGGTGCATTTCTGTATTGGGATCATTTACTTTGATTGGTAACCCATTAGCTATATTGTTGCAGAAGGTAGCTACGGCGCTGTTGTAATTCGGGCGGCACCATTTGCCGAAAACATTGGACAGGCGGTATACGAATACTTCGGAGCCTGTTTCCGTTGAATAGCCCAACAGCAGATCCTCACCCGCCTTTTTACTGACGCCGTAAGGATTGTCCAGCTCAGCCTGTATGGAGGAAGTTATCAGGACGGGAGCCTTATTGTTCTGCTTTTTGAGAAGGTCCAGCAGATCCGAGGTAAACCCGAAATTCCCTGTCATATATTCTTCCTGATTGACAGGACGGTTCACACCTGCTAGATGGAATACAAATCCGCACTCCTTCGTATACTGCTCCAGCATTCCGGGCGGAGTGTCCACATCATACTCCAGCAAATCCCTGTAACCTCTGTTCTTCAAACCGGCTATGAGGTTCCTGCCTATAAATCCCTTTGCACCGGTAATGAGTATCTTCATGGTAGTTAACGACCTTTCAAATTATAATAAAGTCCATCCTACATGTCTCATTGGAACATTATTATCAACAATTCCCTATTTATCTAGTTGCAAGATGCTGTTTTATTATTTAGAGCACATATATTTGTCGCATATATTAAGCTATTCATAAGCTCTATATATCAGCCTTTGTTCCTAGGTTGTAATAGTATAATTAATATAATTAAATATTTGTTGTTCGCTTTATCAACTACGAGAGTGGAAAGAACGGTTAAAACACATATAAAAAAATTTTGGTTGTAATACCTTAACAAATATTTTTCAAGCAGTAATCCTAAAAATCAAAGCAGCCAATTCTGAGTTAATCTGCCCGCCTGAACATAGCACTAAATTTATGCTTAATACTCCTTATTATTGCCTTCATGAACAATATACCTACGCTAGCCCAACACTTCAGGTATATGAATGGCTTTAGGATTACCAAACAGGTTAATTTTTTTCCCTCGAAAGCATATCGAAGGCGTACAACTTCATATCTATATTTCGGTCGATGTGTTCTATATGTACTCCAATGAAACAAAGGAGCGTCTTTCTCCTCTCCTCTAACTATAACAGAATCTATTCCATTTACTATATCTAGCTTAATAATTTTAATATCTGATCCATAATATATAGCACCAATAGAGCCCAAATGACTCGCACATTTACATCCATGATATGACATTGCAATCGCAACGTATGGCTCATCACCATGGAACAAATAACCATAATCAGTGGGATCATTGTAAAATCTCACTGCAGTTTTAAGCACTTCTGTCCCGGTTGGTTTTTTACAATAATATACTGCTGCATTAAAAGTAGGTACATATGTTAAGCCAAGCATTTTTGTTTTTTCCAAATCAAAAAACTTAACAACTTTCCTGTTTATATCCGCACTTCCACCAAAAGATGAAACCGGTGACCCGTTTTCTTCGAAACTCGTAAAGAACGAGGTAATATCTCCATAAACAAGACAGTCTGCATCAATAAAGATAGTTTCTTCAAAAGGAGAATACTCCGCTATGTTTAGTTTATTAATGAACCCGGCTTTAGATGGCTTTTTTACAATTACAACATCAAATAAAGCTGTTTTGTCATTATCCACATCTGTAACAATAACAAAAGGCAATTGCTTATCTTTAGGAACCCTATACCTATATGACATTACTAGATTGGCGGCCAAATAATAATAGTACTTACCAAATGCGATTGTAAGGAAACCTTTATCTACATTCATAATATCACCAAGGATAACAATAGCAGTCCTCTCATGTGAACATACCTCTGTTAATTTTGTTTACATCTTTCACATAGTACCATTTAATAAATTATCTGTCAATCGATAAAATATTCCGTATTCATATTTAAAGGATAACTGAATTGGTCTAAAGGAAGATAACTTAAGTAAACACTGTACAGCTTCTTTGTAAACGGGATCGGATAAATCGGGCTAACTTTTTGTTTCACGGCTCTCTTTAAAAGAGTAAATCAACTCATTTACTTCGATTGGTAACCCATTGGCTATATTGTTGCAGTAAGTAGCTACAGCGCTGTTGTAATTCGGACGGCACCATTTGCCAAAGACGTTTGAAAGGTGGTATACGAATACCTCTGCGCCCGTTTCCATTGAATATTCCAGCAGCAACTCCTCTCCCGCCTTCTTACTGATCCCGTAAGGATTATTCAGCTCAGCCTGTATAGAAGAAATTACCAGTACATGAGCCTTGTTGCTGTGTTTTTAAGAAGATCCAGCAGCTCCGAAGTAAACCCGAAATTCCCCGTCATATATTCTTCCTGATTGACAGGACGATTCACCCCTGCCAGATGGAATACAAACCCGCATTCTGTCGCATACTGCTCCAGCATCACTGGCGGAGTACCCAGATCAAACTCCAGCAAATCTCTGTATCCTTTGTTCTTCAAGCCGTCTATGAGGATTTTTACGATAACCCCCCCTCGCACCGGTAATAAGAATTTTCATGGTAGTAAGCGACCTTTCGAATTATAATAAAGTCATCTTTAAATTGACATGTTTTCATCATTATATTACATTTTCTAACCTTTGTTTATAACATTACTTATCCAAGTGTGTTCATGAAAATAATCTTTAATTGGAATAATAATAAACTTCGTAACTATTTCAAAAGCAATTTCTTTTATAATATCAATTATTGTTCCTGATATGTATATTAATACAATAGAACCAAATGCATGCAATAAGAATAAAGAATTATTCCAATATTCATCACAATGTAATATATATTTATATAAAATACTTATAATTGATGGATCTGTATGTACAAAATAAACTCCAAGTGTAAATTTAGCAATATGGATAATAACTTTAGACTGTATATGTATTTTAGAGAAGTAAATGAACAAAAATACCGATGCTGCTATAATGAATATAAAGTTATATCCCCATATCCGTCCAATTCCAAGCACTTCTTTTAGAAACAAACTGCACAAAAACGTAAAAGATGCGCACATAATAAAGCCTAAAAAATAAAATATCTTTGGTAATAGATTTATAGAAAACTTTCTTAAATAGGCGCCTACTGAATACAGCATTACAAATGTAATTATTCCATATCCATTATCAGTCACTGGTGAACTAGGAAGGAATGAAGGCCATATTGAAAAGAACAGAAACATAATAAATAAATATTTTCTAAAGTTCTTTTTGTTACAATTATTTAGGCCTATGTTAATAAATGGCGATAACAGAATTAAAATAATGTAAACTTCAATGAACCAGCGGCGATCTATAAAAAAAGGCAATAATGCTTTGCCTAACTCTTTTAAGGTTAATGGTAAAGCTCCAATAGCTACTGCTATTACATAAAATAAAAGTGCATAAGAAAGCATACTAATAAGAATTCTAATTATTTTACTTGCTTTTATAAAGCTTTTGTCAATCTGAAAATAACCAGTTATGAGGACAAAACAATTGACCCCAACCAAAAACATACTTTCAAATAAATAAGTAATATAAT
>JBDKVA010000029.1:0-36999 GCA_039679375.1 Clostridiaceae bacterium | reverse complement strand
TCAGGGCACTGAGGAAAAGCTTCTATATGCCAGCGAAGGAAAACCCTTGGGGCGGTCGGCACATATATCGCCATCCCTGGCGTAGATGTGCCTGAATGGACATCGTGTCCATTTCACCGCCTGTTTTGTTTTCCTTCGGGCATATCACGAAGCTTTTCCTAACACTGATAAGCGGCTTCGAAGCAGCCCGTAACCCGCTTATCAGCAAGGAGCGGCAGTGCTGTTTGTGGATATAGATTTCGCTAAAGCGAAATGTTACATTAGTGTAGCATTTCTGCGAAGCAGAAATGCATTGTTGTGTTTCCGGCTGCGAAGCCCTTCTGCATAGTACTCATTCAATGGTGTAGACTGCAATGCCCAGGATGCATGGGCGAGCAGCATACGCAGTATGCGACCAGCCCGTGAGACAGGACTGCTTACTTCGAGCTATAATTACTTAAAAGAATGCATGTAAGTAGGTGCTTGGAAACACAACCAGAATAAATAGCGCTGACGATCCCACCCTGGCAACCCCCGCGCATTATTCCTACTAAACGCAATACGTACAGCCTATAAAATATGCAGCAGTTTTTGAGCATTCGTACAAAGGATGGCCCTGCGTTCTTCTTCTCCCAGATCAAGACGCATAAACCTTTTGAATTCCTCTTCATGTTCCCACATCGGATAATCCGACCCGAACAGCATTTTTTGCACTCCATGCTTCCGGATCATGTCTGCAGCTCTTTCCGGAGTTAGGTAGTACAGGGAGCTTGACGTATCCATGTAAACATTCCTGCCGATCAGATATTCGGCAGCTTCATCCCACATACTGTAACCGCCGAAATGCGCTGCGATGGCAACCAGTCCGGGGAACCGGTCTATTATTTTCACAAGCCTTAGAGGGCTCGATGCGGTCGAATGCTGGTCGCCCATATGGAACAGTACGGGGAGTTTACCCTCCAAAGCCTCATATATTGGAAACATTGAGGCGTCATCTATATTAAAACCTTGAAAATCCGGATGCAGCTTTACTCCATGAAGACCCAGTGAAAGCATTCTATCGACTTCGAGCGCAGCATCATCCAGCCCGGGATGCAGTGTGCCAAAGCCGATCATATTGATACAGGACGATTGTACGCCGAATATATAGTCGTTAATGGATCGGACCTGTTCAACTGTAGTAGCCGAGGAATGTACAACATATTTGCTTACGCCTATTTTTTGCCCGCTTTCCAGTAAATCGCCGACAGTTCCCTTCCCTTTCATCGATACGCCATAGAAGTCGCCGATCGAGCCGACTGCCTTTTGAGCCACCTTATCCGGAAAAATATGTGCGTGTATATCGATAATTTCATATTTATGCAGTACTGACATGATGTTTACCTTTCGCGTTGAAATAAATTAAATATATCTTACCACTGTTGTACAAATTTTTCACGGTTTTTTATATGCCATATGCATAATTATTCGAACCTATCGAAAAGGTGTAGCAGACAGTCACTTTTTTGTAAAAAAAAACTATGGACTTGATGGACTTTACTATGTTATTGTATTATTGCTATATATTATGGAATTAAATTTTCATTATATTATGGCAAATTCGCCGCTAAACTTTTTACAGTGTATTCAGCAAAATGTATTAGGGCTTAGACTAAGGGATAATGCAAATGACAGAATTAATAAAATCAAAGCTGGACTACAGAGTAAAACCCAAAAGCATCAAGGAATATACGGAATGTATCAGCGATCTGCTGCAAAACGAAATTACCGGCTCTATGAACAACTTTATACAACATGGCAGTGTTACATGTTTTGACCATAGTTTGTCCGTATCCTATTACAGTTATATCGTTTGCAGGCTTTTGCACCTGGATTACCGTGCCGCTGCAAGGGGAGGCCTGCTGCATGATTTATTTCTTTACAGCTGGCACAAATCGAAATTAATTGGCGGTAAGCATAGCTTTACCCATCCTTATACTGCCCTGGAAAATGCGAATAAACATTTTGTTCTGAACAGGAAGGAAAAGGATATCATCGTAAAGCATATGTGGCCATTGACCATAAGGCTTCCGAGATACAGGGAGGCATATGTGGTATCCTTTGTCGATAAATACTGTGCTGCGCTGGAGATCGTAAAATACTTCAAAATAAAATTATCTCCGCACTATGCGTCTTCTGCAAGCGGAATATAACGAGGCAATAGATGTCAGCCTCGTTGAACCTATGCGTTATAAAGACGGTTAGCTAAGCAGCATCCTGTCATTGTCCAGCTCGGTACCGCTTTTGCAGCTGAACTGCTCGACGAGCCATTCCACTGTTACTCCGTCCCGCTCTCTGCCCTGTATATCCATGATGATTTTTCCGTCATGCATCATGATGGTCCGGGTGCCATGGTCCAGTGCTGCTTTCATATTATGAGTGATCATCATGGTACACAGGTTTTCTTCTTTTACGATTTTATCTGTCAATTGCAGAACTTTTCCAGCTATGGAAGGATCCAATGCTGCAGTATGCTCATCGAGAAGCAGAAGCTTCGGCTTGACGATGACAGCCATCAGCAGTGTGAGAGCCTGTCTTTGCCCACCGGAAAGCCTGCCTACCTTTTCTTTCATCCTGTTCTCCAGCCCAAGCTCCAGTAAAGCCAAACGGTCCCGGAACAGCCTTATATCGGATTTGGCGATACCCGGCATCAAACCCCTCGGCTTGCCTTTCGCACAGGCAATTGCCAGATTTTCCTCTATGGTCATATCGAAAGCAGTCCCCATGAGAGGATCTTGAAAAACTCTTCCAATATAGGCGGAACGTTTATACTCCGGACTTTTCGACAGATCATTGTTATCGATCATAATTTTGCCGCCATCGATCTCATATACGCCGGAGATGCAGTTGAGAAGGGTAGACTTGCCCGCGCCGTTGCCTCCGATCACTGTGACAAATTCTCCTTCGCCAAGAGTCAGGTCGATATGGTTCAGAGCGACCTTTTCATTGACACTGCCCTTACTGAATATTTTCGTTACATTTTCCACCTTCAGCATTAATGGCGTCCCCCTTTCTCCCTGCTCATGGAATCCTGCCTGCCGGTCAGCGAAATGACCTTGTCCCGGATCACTCCCATAGACAATGCAAGCGCCACGATAATGGCAGATATCAGCTTGAGGTCCGTCGGAGGCATACCAAGCCTCAAGGCGAAAGCAATGACAAAGCGGTACAGAACTGCCCCCAGAATGACTGCGACGAGCCTTTGCATCAGGGATCCGGCGCCGAATACCACTTCACCGATGATTACGGA
This sequence comes from Clostridiaceae bacterium, assembly GCA_039679375.1. Classification (GTDB taxonomy): domain Bacteria; phylum Bacillota; class Clostridia; order Acetivibrionales; family DTU013; genus JBDKVA01. Next base: position 33,731 of record JBDKVA010000029.1, on the reverse strand, counting down.
GGCCAGGCCAATGACGACCATGCCGATTCCCATGCTTACATCGGCAAAGGACTGGTACTGTGCGATCAAAGCGCCTGACAGGGCTACCAGACCATTGGAAATCGCCAGCCCGACCAGTATGGTGAAATCAGTATTTACGCCCTGTGCCCTGACCATTTTATCATTGTCGCCTGTTGCGCGAAGCACCAAACCAAACCTTGTCTTGAGAAAATAATTAAGGAGTATCAGCACCATAATCAATATGGCGGTGGACAGAAGCAGGCGGATATAATTTTCTGCTGCGGTATCATCAAACGGAGTAAAAATGGTCGGAACGCCAAGTACCTTTGATAAAGGGATGTTTGCCCTGTTTCCCATGACCTTGAGATTGATGGAGTATAGCGCCAGCATCATCAGTATTCCCGAGAGAATCGGCTGGATCTTTAATTTGGTTGTCAGAAGAGCCGTTATGCCTCCCGCAATACAGCCTGCCGCAAATGCCAATACCAGGCCTAGTAACGGATGGCTGCTAACGCAAAGAACTGCGGAAAAGGCGGCTCCCAGTGTGAAGCTGCTGTCCACAGTCAGATCGGGCATGTTCAGAGTCCTGAAGGATATAAACACACCCAGTGCCATCACGGCATATATGATGCCAAGCTCCAGAGAACCCTGCAATAACAAGAGCATTGTGATTATCCCCTTTATTTTCTATTAGGGGCGCCCGCCGATTGGAAGGCGCTCCGCTTAAATTTCTACTTTTTCTCAAATACCTGCCTGGCTTCCTTGATGACGTCTGCTGGTATCGTTATACCGATTGCTTTGGCGGTGTCGTTATTTACGTATATTTCAACATCCTTTATGGTTTTGACAGGTATCTCGCCGGGCTTTTTGCCATTCAGGATCTTAACGGCCATATTAGCCGTTTCCTGGCCCAATACGGTATAATTGATGCCGTATGTCGCCAGACCGCCGTCCTGTACCATGGAGTCCGCACCGACATATACCGGCTTTTTGGCGCTTTCGGCAACCTGCGCCACTACAGGCATGGCAGATGCGATCGTGTTGTCGATGGGGGAGAAAATAGCGTCGACCTGACCTGCAAGCGATTGCGTCACCTGCTGTACCTCCGAGGAATTGGTGACTGTGCCTTCAATAACCTCCAGCCCGTTTTTTGCAGCATACTCCTTCAGATTGTTTATAACGGATATCGAATTTGTTTCACTGGAATTATATAATGCGCCGATTTTTTTGATACCGGGAGTGATACGGATTGCCAGCTCCATGATCTTTTCCGCCGACACGGCATCGGAGGTGCCGGTGACGTTGCTTCCCGGATTTTCAAGGCTTTTTACCAGCCCCGAACCGACCGGATCGGTGCAGGCTGAAAATAGCACGGGTATATCGCTTGTTTCGCCGGCCGCAGCTTGAGCGGACGGTGTCGCTATGGCGACGATAAGGTCGGACTTGTCTGCGACAAACTTCTGGCATATCGTCTTCAGGTTGGCCTGATCTCCCTGGGCGTTCTGATAATCGATCTGAATATTTTCGCCATTTTTATAACCTTTTTCAGCCAGCTCTGCGATAAAGGCTTCACGGATCGTATTAAGGGAAGGGTGCTCGACGATCTGCACGATGCCGATCTTAAGAACCTTACTGCCGCTTAATTTACTGCCGCATGCTGTCATGGAAACCAGCATTGTCAGTACTGTTAAAATTGCGGGGATTGTTTTCAATAACTTTTTCATTACGACTCCTCCTCAAATATTATATACTATTTTGAATAAAATAAAAAACACCTGTCCTAATACAAGGACAGGCGCTAACCTGCGGTACCACCTTAATTGATGCAAATTTCTCCGCATCCGCTTTAAAAGAGTGCCGACACACTCATCGCCCTATAACGCCGGCTGGACGTCGGAAGCTACTTGGATGATACATATCTTTTCGCTCCGCCCTCAGAGGCCCATTTGTCTGTTCCAGATCTGCCGGGATCCCAGCGCCCCCGACTCTCTTTACGACCGGTTTACAGTTTTACTCCCTCTTCAACAGTTTAAAGGAATAATAACACACGTCTGAGCGATATGTCAATATGCTTCGGAATATTTTTTTGATTCATATGTACATGACGGTTACTATTCAGAGAGCAGCCGCCACTCATTTTTTGCCGGATAGTGAAAGCACAAACACAATTGACTTAAAGGTGATCTTCATGTACCATTTATTTTGGCAGAAGGTGCACAGGCATTCCTGTATTTCAATGGAATATCGTGCAGAGAATGCATTTGTGATAAATACAAATATGGCAAACAATATAGCGGAGGTACATTATGAGCAGGATGGGCTCTGAAATATGCAGACTTAGAAAAGAAGCAGGCATGACCCAGAAACAGCTGGCAAAGCAGGTGGGTGTGACAGAAAAATTCATTGAGGAAGTAGAAACCGGTAAAAAGGTACTGAACAGTGAACTCATCACACGTGTATCAAAAGCTTTGCGGAAGGAAATAGGACAGCTTGATCTGTATGATGAGGAAGAGGTGAGCCGCAGGCCTGAACCGGATAAAACCGTTAAAAAGGTCATTGAAAAGCCGGTACAGGAGATATGGACGGACGCGCTGGCCGGCGTGATCATGGCTGTGCCGGTTTATGACGGCAAGATGGAGAAGGCTGTAGGTACCAGGCAGCTGCCTATTATAGCGAACAAGGTAGAAGGCTTTCAGAAGGACAAGGTATTTTATCTGACAGTAGAAGATAACGAAATGTCCGGTTTTAGACTTTTAAAGGGAGATCTCGTTCTGGCTTTCAGTACACAGGAGGCCGAAAAGGATTCCATTTATTTTATTGAGCAAAATGGGGCAAGATCGATCCGGCAAATAAAAAAGCTGGATCAGGACAAGCTTTTACTGGTCAGCAACAGCGGAAGCATTATGACGGAAACGGTATCAAAAAAGGCAGTTAAAATCATTGCAAGACTGATCCGTCTTGAGATCCTGCTTTAGCGGTCACATTACGGTGCGGTTTCAAGGCTCCTGTTCGGCAATGCGGATATCCACTTTGTGCGTGCGATAATGATAGTCGTAATGATAGCTGACATATAATTGGAAAAAAGATTGCCCCAGAAGACGGAATTAACTCCAAGCCATCTTTCCGTTATTATTATAAAGACATATCGAAGAAACCATATTCTCATAATACTGGCAAAAAGCGTAACTCTGGTGCGGCCAAGGCCGATAAAGGCGCCCTGCTGTACCATGCCGACCCCAAATCCTATGACAGAGTATGTGTATATTTGCAGAGCATTGTTAGCCACCCCGAGTACTTCGGTATTGCGTGTGAACAATACCGTAATGTAAGAGGATAACGGTACAACAATAGCAATGATAACGGCAGCGGTGACTGCACTGACAATACAACCTGTAATGCATGATTTTCGTGCTTTGTCGCCCTGACCCGCTCCAACGTTCATACTGACCATTGTTGTGACAGAAGAGCCGAAGGAAGAGGGCAAATTGTAGCAGATGGTCGAAATATTGCCTGCGATGCCCTGACCGTTCATAACGATCGGTCCGTATTTTTCCACTTCATTATTTATGAGGAAGAATCCAAGGTTCAGTACCAGGCTTGATATCGCAGACGGGATACCAACCCTGAAGAGGTCGCGGATGATGCCGGGGTCCAATTTAAAGCCCTTTAATATAAGGCGTTCGCTGCTCTTTTTGATGAAAAGCTCATGGAACATCCATATGCTTATCAAAATATTTGACAATAGCGTAGCGGCAACGGTTCCGGTCACTCCCCAACGGAAACCTGCTATGAATATGGCATTAAAGATTACTTTCAGGATCAGCATCAAAACCATTCTGATAAATGCAGCTTCAGGCTTTCCACTTGCATTTTTAATCGCATTGTATGTCGATTCCAGGAAGGAAAAAGGCAAAACCAATGAACTCAATGCAATATATTTAAAAACTTCCTTTGAAATTTCCGCGTTCACATGGTTGGAAACAGGAAAGGAGACGGCTGCTAAAATCGGAGCAATCATTAATCCAAGAAAAAATGCAAAAACGAATATCTGCGTTGATATTTTCCGGGCTTCGGAAAAATCGCCTCTTCCGTTTGCCTGTCCGATGATCGCCATTGCGGCTACGCTAAGTCCCTGGGCAAGAGCCGCAGTCATATTGATCACAGGACCTGAATAGCTTATTGCGCTTGCTGCGATGTATCCCGAAAAATTATTGATAAAAAGCCCGTCTACAACAGGGATGATCGATTGTACAATCCCCATCATAAGAGTGGGTATGGATAAAAGCAAAATAGTAGGGGCGATGGATCCGTTTAGAATGATATTTCGCCGTTCTTCGGCATTTTGATGTAAAAAGTCAAATTGCAATTTAACGATGCCAACTTTCTGTAACGAAATTAATTTTGCTCCAAACTATTATACTATTTCAATGATATATTGACAAGTTTTAATAAAATGACTAAAAAGTTTCTTTTATATGCAGATGTTTTGTCTGGGAAAGATCGACGTCAACCCCGACTACCCTGGAGTTGCTCCTGTCTTTCTTGAATACACGGATAACCGGGCTTTCAGGGAGATATCTGTTTTGCGCTATTACTATGCCTTTGTGGTTTGTATTGAGAATGACTCCCGTACCGATCGGATAAATGCTCAAATGCTTCAGGAACATTTCTATAATCGAAGAGTCAAAATGCTTGCCGGTCAGCCGGACAATTTCCCTATAAACGAGGTCAGGGGGCATCTTCTTTTTATAAATGCGGTCGTTTGACATGGCGTCATAAGCATCCGCAACAGCAACAATCCTGGAAAACAGCGGTATCCTTTCTCCGATAAAATTCCTGTTGTAGCCCGAGCCGTCATATTTTTCATGGTGATAAAGCGCAATCCCGGCAGCCTCTTCCGATATGTCCGAATTTTTCAGAATCTCATAGCCATATTCCGTATGCTTCTTGATTTCCTCAAATTCGGCAGGAGTCAGCTTTGACGGTTTTTTCAAAATATCCTCGGGGATCACGACTTTACCTACATCATGCATAATTGCACCTGTTCCGAGAATGTTTAACAATTGCTTGTCCACCTTCAGGTCAATACCCAATATGATGGATAGAACACAAACATTCAAGGAATGCTCATACGTATAGTTGTCGATGGATCTCAACCGGGAGAGTGTCAGTACGATATCCCGTTTGGAAAGCAATTGTTCAATGATGCTTTCAACCAGTTCATTGATTTTTCCGATTTGTATTTTACCCATGGAATTAAATCGCAGCATGGTCCTTTTTATTTGTTTGTGGGCCTGGACCTTTGTGTTTTTGCAGATAATATCATCAATATTCAAATTTTTCTGAAAATCTGTGATGGCTTCATATATCTCCTGTTCATTGTCGTCTGTGTAAACATCGTTGATACCGGTATTTTGGAGATATTTAATAAGGTCGCCACTGGAAGTGGTGCCTTTTGGGATTAACATAACGCCATTATGGTTATAAATGTCTTTTGCAACGATGACTCCAGGTTTTAAATCACTAAGTAAAGTCCTCTGCATTTTATTCACCATTATGTTTTATCATTTGTATTATGGCCGCGCCGATAAACAATCCACCGGAAAACTGTTTACCTCTACTATAATATTACTTTATTATGCAAATTTCAATCCTATCCTTTAAAATTATGTAAATTTATGTTCTGCCGGCAATAATTGCATACATATTCTGCCCTAGCGAAGTCATGCTCAAAAATCGAAGGGGCTCGATGCCATTCGATTTTTATTGCCCGAAGTTATAAAAGCTGGTAGAATAGAGCTGGTAAAGTGCAGCTATAATCTATGCTGGATATTGGAGTGGAGAAATATTGAAGAATCCTTTCCTTGAAAGACGAAAGATACGAAAACAACCGGATCCGCCAGGAAGCAACAGAGAACATGATTTTTTGAACTCATGCAAGTCATCCGAAATTTTTAAATCACTCCATGCCTTCCTTTCTAAATATTGGCTGATATGCTTTCTTATCGCGCTTATTATCTATTTTGAGCTTTTATACCGGCTCTGGATTTTTAAAGGGTTAAGTGCTGATTTCATTTTTCCGGTATTATTTGCACTATCTGCAGGCGCTGTGCTTTATATTATTGTTAGCCTTATTCCGGTAAAAGCAGAAGGTATCGCAACTATTGTACTGGTATTTATTGTAAGCCTCCTTTATGGCATACAGCTCGTTTATACATGCATATTCCATACGCCGCTTTCTCTTGTCTCACTTGGCGGGGCGGGTGATGCGCTTCAGTTCCGGGACATTATCATAGAAGCCATATTAAAAAATGCTGTTGCGGTCGTGCTGCTCTTTTTTCCACTGATCCTTCTTATTTTACAATATAAGAAATTGAAATTTTATTCATTGAAGCCGTTATTGCTTGGTTATGGCGCTATATTCTGCATTTGCGCATACTCGGCAGCTATCATCAGTGTCGGTCTGACTGGTGACAGCCCTTCATCGCAAAACAGTCTGTATTATAATGTTTCTTCTCCTGAACTTTCTGTCGAAAAGCTTGGAGTTTTGACAACTGTGCGCCTCGACTTTGGCAGGCTGCTGGGAGGGAAGCTGGAGAACCGGTTTGACGGCGGGATTACGGCAAAAAATAATAAAAACGGAAATGCCGGTACAAATGATCCGGCGGCGCAGAAAGGCAATCTTACAGGGGTGAAGCAGGAAAATACCGGCACGTCGGAAAATAATTCAACGGCGCAGACGGGTGTAAATAATGGACAAAGTGAAGGAACGGGTAAAACCGGAGTAGCCGAAGTAACGGCTCCGCCTGCTCCGGTCAAGCCTTTCAATGTAATGGATATCGACTTTGATGCGCTTCTTGCCAAGGGTCAGGAAGACAGCCTGTATTCCATGCATAAATATTTTTCGTCTATACAGCCTACCGCTACAAATCAATATACAGGGATGTTCAAGGGCTGCAATCTGATACTTCTTACGGCGGAAGGATTTTCTCCCTATGTAATCAGTCCTGAGCTGACGCCTACTCTTTATGAAATGTCGACAACGGGATTTGTATTCAATAATTTCTATAATCCTGTGTGGTGGGTAAGTACTTCGGACGGAGAGTATGTGGCATGTACGGGCCTGATTCCAAAGAGCGGCGTTTGGAGCATGGCGTATTCGGGGAAAAATTACATGCCGTTTGCCATGGGAAACCAGTTCAGAAAACTGGGATATACTACAAAGGCTTACCACAACCACACCTATACCTATTACAAGCGGGATATTTCACATCCCAACCTGGGATATGACTATAAGGGAGTAGGAAATGGGCTGTATGTTACAAAAACATGGCCCGAATCGGATCTCGAGATGATCAACGTGACGGCGGATGAATATATCGGGCAGCAGCCATTCCACGCCTACTACATGACGGTCAGCGGACATATGAATTACACATTCGGCGGCAATCAGATGGCAAGGAAAAACAGGGAGTATGTGGAGAATCTGCCGTATTCCGATGCTTCAAAGGCATATATCGCCTGCAACCTTGAGCTGGAATTTGCCCTGAAATCGCTTGTTGAAAAGCTGGAGACCGCAGGTATAGCAGAGAATACGGTCATTGCCCTGAGCGCCGACCATTACCCGTATGGCCTTACGAAGGAAAACATTGATGAGCTGGCAGGTCATACGGTGGAAAAGAACTTTGAGCTGTACAAAAGCACCTTCATCCTCTGGAAAAAGGGCATGGAGCCTGTCATCGTGGATAAGCCCTGTGCAAGCCTTGATATCATTCCTACATTGTCAAATCTTTTCGGACTTGAGTATGATTCACGCCTGCTGATGGGCAGCGACATCCTTTCGGATGATCCTGCGCTGGTCATATTTTCGAACCGCAGCTGGATAACGGACAGAGCAATATACAACTCTGCTGCGGACACGGTGAGATTTACGGATGGAACTGACTATGACAAGGAGTATGTCCGGAAAGTGAACAGGGTCGTCTCCGATAAGTTCAAGTACTCGGCAAAAATACTGGAAACAGATTACTACAGAAAGGTATTGCCGTAGAGATCAGGGATGCCGGAGCTAACTTTTATTATCATCCATAAGCAGCATTTTTGTATGGGTATCCATCTTAACCATTTTTGTTATCCAGTCAGGGAGCATATCATAAGATACCTCTTGAATGCTGTGCTCTGCCAAGTCATTCAGATAATTATCCAGCTTAAAGAAAAACTGTTTTATGATGAACGTTTTGTGAATGATGCAAGGTTCACTGTCATAAAACAGCTCTTTGCTTTTATTGATCATTCCCTCATCACGAATAGGGAGGGAGGTAATATGATCCTGATAAATGACTTTATTATTCTGATCCGTTATCGAAATCATTTTGGCAAACATCTTTATTACCCTCATTTTCCTTCCGGGATAATTTGGGCGGAGCACTGTTTGTCAAGCAATGCTCCGCCTGATTTTTAATTCACTATTCTGTCAGACAGAAACCGACCGTTGCCTTGTTGTACCATCCTATATCACGACTGTTCACAATTGTCCGATCATACACATGCAGGTGGATGACATAACCGCATGCTTTCATTTCTGCCGTATCCAGCTTCCAATCACTATTTTCCTCACCTGTTACAGCCGGATAATAGCCGCTTGCCGGACTTACTGCATTCGGATCCAGAATGGATGGCTCCACTGCGAAGGTGTACCGCAGGAAATGATTATCGGTAGCAGTGAACTTGCCCTTGATGATGCAATTCTTTTTGAAAACGCCGCAAGGCTTTGCCGGGCTTATGACTCCGCTGTTGATTACATCCGTTACCGTAAGTGCCGCGGCAGGTGACGTGTTGTCCAGCTGCAGGCGTACGATATTACTGTCAATATCACCCGAGGCGTCCTTCAGTGTGAGCTTGATTTCGTATAAGCCGTCCTGAAGCCCGCCTGTATACCATTTAGCCATCACAAAGTCTTCTACGAACCTTTGAGTCATATCTGCGGGGGGGGTTATGGAAAGATCTTCGCGGTACAGATAGCATCCGTTCGAATCTGCTGCCTGATCCTGATGATACTGTGTCCAATCGTACCCATCCCATTGAGATATGGTAATCTGGAATTTGTTCGTGATCTTTGTCCAGCTTAAATCACCTACTTTGCGGTACGATGCACAGTACTTTAGATTTACATCGCCTGCACTCAGGTTGGGTGGATTTGAGATATGGCCCGAAATGTTGACCCAGCCTCCAAATGGACTGTTCTTTGCCTGGAAGCCTGTCAAATTGGCCGTTCCGTTTGCGAAGCCGTTTGAATTGATATCGGTAACCGACATGTCGCCTGCCGTGCTGATAAAAGGAACCTTCTCACCTGCGGAAACAGGCAGTCCCGGTTTCAGCTGGACCAGAGCATCCTGGTAATTGCCCCAGATTGGATTGTAGAACGGATTATGGGGCGGAAGTACATTCCATGAAAGAATTGCACGTATTTTAAAGACATTGGGGACTGTACACATTTTCCTTTTCGCTGCCATATTGACAGGAAGGGAGACTGCATATTCAAGGCCGCCTTCCGGTATGGCCGGGATGTCATGGACATTAACAGATGAGGTGCCCAGGTATTCGTCAAACGTCCCATCATTGTTCCAGTCGGCAAAAAATGCTACATATTCCTGACTTCCCTTGCTGCAAAGGCCTCCTGAGTACCCATAGGGCAGTTTGATCCGGATAACTGCCGTTAAGGTATCGGTATTGTACTGCAGGCCTACCGCCCTTAATTCTTCATAACGGATATTCGAGGGCGCTGATAGAACCATTTGAAGGGACTTCTTCAGTGAATCTGCTATTTTAATGCCGTATGGACCGGGATCACAAGCAGCCATGTTCACATCTTTTGAAAGGATCTCCATCTGATTTGCGACCTCATTGACACCTATGCGGTGCTCTTCTACATCGAAATTCTTATAAAGCTCCTTCAAAGACTCTTTGGAATAGACTATGGGTTTGTCGACCGTCTGGTCTATGTCCAGGATGTTTTTCATATCCTTATCGAGTTTGATTTTGGAATAGTTGATGAAATCAATCAGCTTAAAGGGCTGCGGTTTTATTTGTATGGCGGCTTCCTGAACCTCTCCCCACACAGGATGGTAATCCGGCGTGTTTGCGGGCGGCATGGCATTCCAGGATAGTATGGCGCGGACCTTCACTGTATAAGGAGTCACGCAGGGCTTCATTTCAGGATTCAGCCTGACTGATACACAATAGCTTAAAGGCTTTGCGCCAGGTATGTCATGGACATTCACGCTTGCTGCACCGGCATCCTCATTCGTATCGGCAAAGTCGCCGTCTCCGCTGAAATCAACGTAAAAGCGTACATATTCATTGGAACCGGAGTTGCACAATGACCCGGAGTAACCATTGCTGTTACGGATGTGGATAATCGAGTACAGAACTTCATGATATGGATTGTAGCCTATTTCCGCTATTTTCTCGTAGGATGTATTCTGGTCCATCATCACGGCAGCCTTTTGTTTGCTGCTTTTAAAATTGCCAAAGTAATTCGGGTTTTCGAGGATGTGTTTTGTAAAATTGGATCTTAATTCTTTGGATTCAATCTCGGAGATTTCCAGTCTCTTTGAATGGATCATTTCATCTATCGGCTTCACCGCGATGACATTTTCCTCTTTATTCTTTCCTTCTTTCATAATGAATCCCTCCGGTTTGATTATTTTCAATATGATGATATATGAATTTTAAATAATCAGGAGGCTTTCGGGATGAAATGTAAAATATTGATGCTGAGATGCAGAATTGGTGTTGCGGGCGGTAGGAGAGCAAAGGGACAAAGCGCCAAAGCGACTTGCCCCTTTACCTTAGATCATGGAACATAACGGAGTCCTGCTTCAAACGAGTGATTTCGCTAAGCGACAATCGCAATAGGTGTTTTTGCGAAGCAAATACGCCACTGAACGAGCTCGATGCCCTTTTGATTTTGATTGGAAACATATCAGATCCACTGAAACACTACACCGTTGTACCCGGTAATATTGGTTGCGGATTCATCTGTGGAATAGGGCTGTGCTGCGCAATATATGTTCAGCTTTGCAAGGACATTGCCGTTGAACACGATCGTCTTATTAACGAAATCCGATGATAAACAGCCAAACAGCCCGTAATGGCTTTCATCCGCTTCAATATCAAGCAGCAGGCTCTGGTTGGCTGCCGTAAACTCAAATTTTTCTTTTAGCAGCCCGTTTACCCTTATCTCTGCACTGACACACTGGCTGGACAGGCTTGCTCCTACATGCTTCGCTTCATAGACAAAGTCAGCGCTTACGTTGCCGGTTTCATTGCCAAGCATCCAGGAAGCCTTCAAAACATCATTGTATTTTCCTGAAGCCGATGTAATGCTTTCGTCCGCAAAGGCTCTGAAACCGTCGTAATACTGAGCTGTTTCGGGCCTTGAGCTGTGATTGCAGATATATTTGAAAACAAAATTGAAAACCTTCCGCATCTTTTCGAATTCATTCAATGAGATGTGCGGCAAATCAACAATATTTCTTATTTTGGGCGAGGAAAGAACTGTGAAAAGGTTATGATTGAATTCGCCATGGTGGTAGGTTTCGCCGTCTACTGTTTCATTCTCCGTATCGGCACGGTTTGCAATTTCATCGGAAGCACATGCCGTCAAAACCAGATTCCTTCTGCCGGCCAGATTGTCAATGAAGCCTCCGCTGAAACACTGCTGCATGCAGAAAATCTTGCAGTCGCAAGCTATTTTGCCTGCCAGTCCGGCAAAGTCCCTGTCCAGGATGCCCTCGCCGTTGATAAGGCCAAGTTGGCAGTTACCTCCAATTCTTTTACCGTGGTTAAATGTCCATACAAAAAGGGAATCATTCTTTAAAAGTTTTTGAATTTTGAACGGCCCGGGAAGCCTGGGGTCAGCCGGTGCCCCAATAATGGATGCCCCCGAACCTGCGAGTGTATTGAACACATGCTCCAGTGAGTTCCGGTTGGCCGGGAAAGTGGTCAGTCTTGACCTAAGTGAGCGCGCAAGCAGTTTATGCCGTCTGAAGCTGTAGAAGGGCCTTGCCGGATCGTCATAATCCGATCCGTCGCCATAGAGTACGATGATATTTTCATCCCGGTATCCGCTGCTTAATAGAACTCTCCACATCCGTACAAGGTCGTTCCAGAATTCATCATATCCATCCCTGTCGGCAAAACCTCCTGAAATCAATACCGCAACCTTTTTTCCCATATGCTACACCTCCCTTTTCCTGCGATTTGCTTCACAATTGCTTATAATCAACTGACGATTTTCATCCACCGTAAAACATGCCGGATTGTCAACGGGTACTTTGACAAGCTTTCCTGTCCATTCACCCTCAAGGGTAAAGTCACTGATCTCCCTATTGGATGAATCCAATACCTTCATGCACTTTGCCGATGCATCAAAGGAAATGCTCTTTGGCTCCGGCCCTCTTGCGGGTATGACCTTTATGACCTTGCGTGCGCCGGTGTCGATCCGGTATATGCAGCTAGAATAACCGGCTGAACACGTGATCCACATCTCATTTTTGTGGATTTCCATGTCATTGACCCTGCTGTTTCCTGCATGGAGGACATCTTCACCCTGATTTGTCTTCAGTTCACTCATGTTAAGGTACAATCTGGACTGTTTTGTTTCCGGATCAATACAATAGACCGCCTTTCCCAGGCTATCGGCAATAAACAGCATTTTGCCGTCCGATGTAATACCCGTGGCATTCTTCACACTGACAGGTACTTTGTCCATCAGGGAATAATCCTCATTACTGCTTCTTTTGTAAACAAGGATGAAATCTCCTTTTGCAGGCAGAGCATAAAGCTTGTCATCAATACATTTAAGCCCAATGAGCCCGCCTTCCTGCGGCCGAAACAACCGAACCATGTTTTCGCTCACTGCGATCACCCCTCCCTCATGATAAAATTACAAAACGAATGTACATTATTGTAAACATATTATATAATAAATGCCATGAAAGCAAAACATTTTTTCTTATATGTCACGATACTTTTCATATTGACTGTTCTAACCGGCTGCAAAGATGCGAAAAGCCCGTCTCCTATGACAGACGAAGGCAGACTGGACTTATCAGGTTATGATTTTGCGGTAAATGATCCTGTAAATTTGCAGGTTAAATGGGAGTGTTACTGTTCGCAGCTATTTACACCGGAAGACTTTAAAAGCGGCACTGTTCCCCGCAGGCCGGAAATCGTTGCAATTCCTTCGGAAACACGGGAAAAGAACCCTTCCACCTACAGGCTTGTCATTAAAACAAGTCCCGGTGGAAACCTGCTTGGTTTGTATATTTCTACTTTCAGAAGCGCCCATAATATATGGCTAAACGGGAAATTGATCAGTTCAAATGGAAATCCGGGAAATGACGATGGGACTTATATCATAGGAAAAGCCAATATTTTTGAGTTTTTTGATAACAGGAATGGATATATTGAAATCGTTATCCAGGCATCGCGCTTTAGTACAAGCGATATTTTACTGGGGGAGAAATCAAAGCTTTTAAACATGCAGTTCAAAAAATATCTGATCAATCTGCCTATTGCGTTTATTGTGCTTTTTATGAGTTTTTATCATTTCATGGTCTATATTCTGAGGAGAAAGGAAAAGGCCTTATTATATGCCGGAATATTCTGCTTTACCGCAGCGATCTATATCTCTACCTTAAGACCTGACCCTGTCATATACCACATCCTTCCGAAGCTTAGTTACAACCAGTATTATCTTTGTCATATGTCGAGTGTGCTGATAGAGGACCTGTTTTTTATCTTCTTTTTAAATGCTCTGTTTCCCGGAGAGATGGGAAAGCGGTTCAAACTAGTCTCCGCAGGTGTTTTCATGGCTTTAATGCTGCCGCTGCTGCTTATCTATTTTCAGAATGGCTGGGCGTATATTCAATGGATCAACAATGCGCACAATCTGGTACTGTTTATGTCTACCATATATGTCATGTATAAGCTGTTGTGTGTAAGGCAAAAGAACAATGATGCGCTAATATTGCTGGTGCCGTTTATTTTACTGTTTATTTCGAGCCTTTTTATTTCCAGCAACTCCTATTTCATGAAATTTGGCTGGCTGTGTTTTGCTCTTTTCCTTGCATTCAGACTGTCCCTGAACTTTACCCGCGCGTTTTACCGAGTTGAACAGTTATCGGAAAGGCTCATCAACCTGAACCATTTGAAGGATGATTTTCTTGTCAATACGGCACATGAACTGAAAACGCCGTTGCATGGAGTAATCGGGCTTGCCGAGTCCATGCTGGGTGTCGGCAGAGATCAAAAGAGTATGGATGACCTGTCGCTGATCATAACAAGTGCATGGAGGCTTACCGCACTGGTAGACAATATATTGACATTTTCGAAAATGAAAAACAAGGATATTGTTTTAGACTTAAAACCGATCAGTATGTGGCAGGTGGTCAATGTCGTTTTTGCCGTACTGAAACCCCTTGCAGAGGAAAAGAACATTTTACTGGCAAACAATATTGATGAGCAGCTCCCGAATGTTTATGCAGATGAAAGCAGGCTGTTCCAGATCATGTACAATATAATCGGCAATGCTGTAAAGTTTACAGAATCTGGCGGGATCACGGCAACTGCGGCTTTAAGGACCGGTTTCCTGGAGATCTCCGTTTCAGATACGGGAATCGGCATACCTTCCGACAGGATAGAGACGATCATTACACCATTCGAGCAGATCGGCGCTTATGAAAATGCTTCCCACAGCGGAACAGGGCTTGGACTGGGCATCACCAGGAAGCTGGTCGAGATGCATGGGGGGAAATTATTTGTGGAATCCAGACTGCAGGAGGGCTCTAAATTCACGTTTACTCTTCCTGTGAGCAGCGGTGTGCCACAAATTGATAAATCGGATCATTCTGCGAGTGATATGCACTTACCTGTATTAACTGCAATAGATGAATCTGCTGCAATGGCGGAATCATGTGAAAATGCTGTGCAGCCACTGGATGGTCCGGTCATATATATTGCGGATGATGAT
Source organism: Clostridiaceae bacterium (assembly GCA_039679375.1). Taxonomy (GTDB): domain Bacteria; phylum Bacillota; class Clostridia; order Acetivibrionales; family DTU013; genus JBDKVA01. The sequence goes on along the minus strand of JBDKVA010000029.1, from coordinate 18,694 downwards.
CCTGTCAACCTCAAGCTTTTGTCCAACATGCTTGCAAGGGAAAAGTATCAGATCAGCAAATTCAGGAATGGCTTCGAGCTTCTGGAATATATCTCTAAAAACAAAAAGCCGGATCTGGTTATCATTGATGTAATGATGCCCAGGCTGTCTGGCTACGATGTTTGCCGCAGGCTGAGGGAATTGTATGCGCATCATGATCTGCCCATTCTGCTGCTGACCATCAAAAATCAGCCTGCCGACATTGTTGCAGGCTTTGAAGCCGGAGCAAACGACTACCTCACTAAACCGCTTCATGAAAAGGAACTGAATGCCCGGGTAAAAAATCTGCTTGATCTCAAAAATGCACTCACGAATGCTGTAACGGCAGAATTGAATTTTCTTCAAGCGCAGATCAAGCCGCATTTTTTACATAACACAATGAACTCGATCATGTCGCTGGTCAGAACCGATCCGGAAACAGCACGAAATATGCTGATGGAATTGAGCAATTATCTGAGGGCCAGCTTCAGGTTCAAAGGATGCGAAGGTTCCATACCGCTTGAAGACGAGCTGGGTATCGTCAAATCCTATCTGTACATCATGACAATACGATTCCCGGGGAAGATCCAGGTAGTTTATGACATAGACTGCAAAGCGGAAATCAACGTCCCGCACCTCATCCTTCAGCCTATTGTTGAAAATGCTGTAATACACGGAGTGCTGAAAAAGGCCGCAGGCGGCACAATAAGGATATCTGCAAAAGAGGATGATTCGTGTCTGTCCATATGTGTTTCAGATGATGGGGAGGGAATTGAACAGGAGTTGATCCCGATGATTCTCAACGGCAAAATAAAAGGATCCGGCATTGGAATTATCAACGTGCATAAAAGGCTGCTGGCGCTGTATGGCTGTGGCCTCAAAATAGAGAGTGAAGCCGGAAAAGGGACGAATGTATGTATGAAATTGTGCCTCAAAGGGGGTTGAAGCGATGCGTGTGATACTTGTTGATGATGAAAAGACGGCTCTGGACGAACTGGAATATTATCTTTGCAAACGGGATGATATTGAGGTCGTTGCCTCGTTTACCAGTCCCGTACAGGCTATTGGAGAGGCCCAAAAACTGAAATATGACGCGGCTTTTCTGGATATTGACATGCCGGTGCTCAACGGACTGAATGTAGCAATAGAGCTCATGGAATCTAATAAAGGTATGGGAATTGTATTTGTGACCGCTTTTAACCATTATGCAGTAAAAGCATTTGAACTGTGTGCAGTTGATTATGTATTAAAGCCGATTGACAGAAACAGATTGGAAAAAGCGGTTGAAAAGCTTGTAAAGTCATGCTGTAAAAAGCCGGAAGACGGGAAAAACCTGATGGATAAGCTAGGCCAGATCGAAAAATGCATCCGGCAGGAGTCATTAAAAATGGCAGCCTACGATGATGAAGAGATTGTTTTTGTTAAAATGTGCGATGTATTGTACCTGGAGGCGATACTCGGCAAAACATGCATGAAAACGCCATTTGGCAGCTATAAAGTCAAGGATACGCTTGATTCGCTTGAGAACAAGCTTTCAGACTATGGTTTTTTCCGGTGCCACCGCAGCTACATTATAAATCTTAGGCATATCAGCAAGCTTTCCCCGATGTTCAACAACAATTTTGTCCTGCAATTGGAAGGCTCTGCTGAAAAAATCCCGGTCAGCAGGAATACTATACGTGAATTAAAGGATATATTGGGGATCAGCTGACAAAACAGCAGCAGGCAGTAAAGCGGAAGCCGCCATGTCATGGGTAAGGCCGATTTCCTTCAGCCCTCCATATCCGGAACCTTTTCCCCTTTGACTTCATACCAGCTGCCCGGAAGGATGTATACCAGCCTGGCCTCCTCATTGCCTTTTACGAGTTCAAGCCGCCATGACCATTTGGCGGGCGTTCCGTCATAAGAAAATACCGGCTTGGATAGAGAGTATCCTGCGAATTTCGCTGCAATATCATCTATTATTTCAGAGGGCGGCTGCGCGAAATAGCTGACGTCAACAGTCCCGGAAACATCCTTTGATCCCGGGCTGAAGACACCAACCCGGATAAGTTTTTGATTTTTATCAAAGAAAGCAAATCCGGTTGATTTTGCTCCGGAAACATAAGGCACGATCCAGAATTCCGGTGTGCCGGAGGGGGAATACACCGGAACAGGCTCACCTGAAACTGAATTTCGCAGGCTCCGGAATCCCTCACTTTCCAGTATGTAGCCTTTCAGTATCTCTTTTCTGGCGATCTTTTTCAATGATTGGATCACCCTGTCGCTTGAATCAAACATTTCAATTCTACCTACCTGACTGATTGCTTATCCGGCCTATAATTAAAACGGAGAAGCTCCATGACTTATATTTCTGTGCATCATTGCAATAGAATTAGCAGTCAGACCTATTATATCAAAGCGGCAAGAATAGGCAAACCCGGATGCCCTTTTTGATGGCACCCGGGCTGCCGGACTTCTCAATAATTCAGCTTGGTATAGACAAAGTTCGTATGGGTGACTGCATCCCAATCTTCCCAGTAAACAGTACCGCCGACCTTATAGTCAGGATTCCATGGCCATGGGTCATAAATCAGCAGCTTTTTGTTTGTTATGGCGTACGGGAACAGCCATCTGGTGTAGGCATAACCGGCGCATGCGCGTGCATGGCCGGCTATGCCGCTTTTCATCGGATGGAGGGCGTCGATTTGATTCTTTGCTTCCGCCCAGGTGGCTGAATTGTCAAATGTGGCGTCGATATGATTATTACTCAGGCTTTCATAGCCTGCACTCTGATCTGCAGGGCAGCCGCCTCCCGCATGGTATCCAAGCGCGGGTGCTATCGCATCCTGGCTGTAGTAATACCTGTAATAGCATAAAACCATCTGGCAGGTTGCTACCGCGCAGTAGTCGTTTTTCTGCTGTGCATGGAGCACGAAGCAGCGGTGGGATCTTGCTTCATTGTAATTATAATGTGAACAGAAGGACAACTCCTTTTTAATGTTGAGTTCCAGCTTAAGCTTGCTTATATCAATTGCTGTTATGGCTTTATTGAGGTTCGTCATTCCTGTGCTGCTTTTTTTAACCATTTCCACTACGCCTTCATTCGCCTTTTCAATGCTGCTGAAGGTGTCGATTCTCTGCTTTTTTTCCTGCTCGGGAATCGAGTCATAAAAAGACCATACACCAGAACCTTCAAATCCGGGTTTTAAAGGCTCCTGGGGAACAAGTGAATAATCTGCGGCATCATATATCAGCCCGATTTTCTCATTTCTGCCGGTTGCTATTTCAAGCTTCACACCGATTTTGGGATAGCTGTAGCATACAAGTTTTGTGGAGAGGATCTTGCAGCCGGGGTACCTCTTCGTGACAGCAGGCATAGCTTTTTCTGCTGCATCTTTTAAACTCCAGCTCCTTGCTCCAACCTCATAGGCAACGGCCGGCGAGCCCAGTACTTTGCTTGCAGCCATCCTTACCGTACCTAGAACGGCAGTTCCTCTTCTGACTGTAAAGTCATAAAACAGCGGTGTATCATTGATATCGTAAATTACTTGCGGCGTTTTCGTGACGGAGCCAAGACCCCAGTTCTCAATTCCTGATATTTGTTCCTGAGATGCCCTGATTACGGATACAGCTGCCTGATCAAACATTTTGCTCTGCGGAATAACTTCGATTTTATTCGGCATAATATAACCTCCTTATAAAAATTTAATTAACTAAGCCGGCTGTTTGTAGGTATCATATAATGCATTCGTAGAATTTTGCTGATTTTAAAATGAAATGCATGAATTGGCGGATGGAATGAATGAAATCCATTATAAAAGGGAGCATTGCCGCAGGCGGCTGCTTTGATAAAAATAGCAGCTTTGTGGCCGGCATTGAGCCAATATGTCCGCATATTCAATGTGGTAGAATAATATATTCTCTTAATGATAACAATTATATTATGGATAAAATGAATGTTTCAACTAAAGTTGAAGAAAATAAACACTTCCTGATCAAAAACTTTAAGAACAGTAATGATGTTGTGTATCATGATTTTGAGACATATTCGAATATGAAAGCGATGATAGTATATATCGACGGACTGGTCGACAAGGAAATATTGAATCGTGATGTATTAACACCTCTGATGATGGGGCCTGGAGAAAAAGATGTTAAAAAATCCATTCACGTTTCAAATATTAAAGAAGTAAAAATGATGTCCGAGGTTACCGATGAGATTTTAGACGGTAACGCTGCCATGTTTATCGAGGGTTGGGATACTTTTTTAATTTTGGATTCAAAAAACTGGGAGAAAAGAGCAATAGACGAACCTGCTTCAGAATCGGTTATCAGAGGGCCTAAAGAGGGCTTTATTGAAAGTATAAGGGTCAATACATCGTTGCTCCGAAGGAAAATAAAGAATAATAATCTGGTGTTCGAGGGTCTGAAGAAAGGAAAACAAACAAAAACCGATATAGCTATAGCTTATATAGACAATATAGTAGATAAAGATGTTCTGGCTGAGGTGAGGAGAAGAATTAACCGCATCGATACCGATTCCATATTGGAATCGGGATACGTTGAGCAATTTATAGAAGACAGCCCCTACTCTCTTTTTCCTACGGTCGGGAATACACAGAAACCCGATGTTGCAGCCGCAAAACTCCTGGAAGGGCGGGTCGGCATTTTCTGCGACGGAACGCCTCATGTACTGACCGTTCCCTGTTTGTTTATTGAAAACCTGCAAACGAGTGAAGATTACTATATAAGACCCGCGTTGGCAACATTACTGAGATTTTTCAGGTTATTGGCTCTTATAATAAGTATCATGCTTCCGGCGTTATATGTTGCCCTTACCACATACCATCAGGAAATGATTCCTACCGTCCTGCTGATAAGTATGGCAGGCGCACGGGAGGGTATACCGTTACCCGCACTGGCAGAAGCATTAATTATGACAGTGTTGTTTGAACTGCTCAGGGAGTCAGGTACCCGGCTCCCTAGAGCTATCGGCTCCGCCATCAGTATTGTGGGCGCCCTCGTTTTAGGAGAAGCTGCCGTAAATGCAGGACTTGTAAGTGCTCCCATGGTTATCATCATTGCCACTACAGCGGTAACAAGCTTTGTTATTCCTGCTCTGACAGAAGTAATGACACTGTTCAGGCTGATTTTTTTGCTTTTAGGCGGAATTATGGGGCTGTACGGCATAACCTGCGGTATGTTTATAATAGTGGCTCAGGCCGTATCACTCCGTTCATTCGGTGTTCCTTATGCATCAGCTCTGGCGCCTTTTTCAGCAAGTACTATGAAAGATTTCATATTGAGGATTCCATTGAGGCTGATGAAAACAAGGCCGCAGTTCATAACAAGAAAGAATAAGATCAGGCGGGGCAATACCAGGAGGAAGTGATTGTTACTTTGAAGCAGTTAATATTAAAAAGAGTGTTAATGTTATCAATTATTGCCGCGATATCCGTTTTGTCAGGATGCTGGAATCGCCGGGAGTTGAATGAACTTGGAATTATCGGGGCTATAGCATTTGATCTGGAAAATGAAAACATTAAAATGACTTATGAGATATATAAACCCAAACCAATAAAAGAAAGCAGGGGTGTGAGTGGCGAGGAACGGGCAAAGTACGTGCAAAGCACCGGAGAATCCATTTTAGACGCAGTCAGGAATGCAACGCTGAAATTTGACCGAAAGCTCTTTTGGCCTCATATAAAAGCTTATATTTTTAGTGAAGAGTATGCACGGAAAGGGCTAATGGACTATCTCGATACGTTTCAAAGAGACCATGAGGCCAGAAGCTCTGTTTATCTATTGATTGCAAGGGGAACTCCTGCTTCGGAAATAATGGGTATCACAGGAGGAATAGAGGAGATTCCGTCAAATTATATTGAAAGTTTGATCAAAGCACAAAAAGCCAATTCAAAAACCGTGTTGGTAAATATGCGTGATTTTCTGGATGCCTACTATAGTAAAGGGATTCAACCTATTGCCGGTGTTGTGCAGATAGGAAAAAAGGCAAGGATAGGAACGGTAAAGAATGATGGAAAAGAAGAGTATGAACTGATAGATGAAGGGGCAGCGGTATTTTTAAATGAAAGAATGGTAGGATTCCTGGATGGAATAGAGACAAGAGGACTTAATTTTGTGACAGGCAAGGTGAAAAGCGGTGTTATCGTCTCAGATACTCCTGACGGCAGAGGGGTCAATTCGGTTGAAATAATAAAGGCAGGAAGTAAAAATGATGTCCAGATTGAAGGAAACCATGTAAAAATTACAGTTAAGATTGATATGGAAGGAATGCTGGGGGAAGAATGGGGAAAAATAGATTTAACGAAACCGGATGTCTTTGAAGAAATCGAAAAAGCAAACTCACAGGTTATCAAGCAGCAGGTTGAAGGAGTTATTAAAAAAGTGCAGGAAGAATATAAATCCGACATCTTCGGCTTTGGTCAGACAGTACACAGAAAATACCCTGGAGAGTGGAAAAAAATGCAGGCCTTATGGGATGAGATTTTTTCGAGAGCTGATGTTATTGTTGAAACGAAGACTAAAATTACAAGGAGCGGCCTGGTAAGTAATCCGATGCGAAGAGAGAAGGAATAGGATAAAAAATATGTCAAAAGCCGAAAGAATATCCACTCTTCAGGCGATTCTCTTAATAGTAAGCTGCAGGCTTACTACGGGTTATATTTACCTGCCGTTGCCGACTCCTCCTGCAAACCAGGATATATGGATGGTACAGATACTGTCTGTTGCATATATGTTTATTATGTGTGCGCCTTTATTGTTTCTGAGCAATCGATTCCCGGACCTGACACTTATACAGTATTCGGAGAGAATAATGGGAAAATTTGCGGGAAAGCTTGCGGGAATCCTGTATGTAGCGTTCCTATCATATATTAACCTGCTGGTTTTGACTGACGCAACAGTTTTTTTATCGTCCGCTATAATGCCTGAAACACCTGCTTATGTGATAATACTGTTTGCTCTGGCCACATGTATCTATACTGCATATAAAGGAGTAGAGGTCATTGGAAGGACAGTGGAGGTCTTTTTACCTTTCGTTTTTATCACAGTTATCCTTTTTTTTATTTTAGGCCTGAAGGATATGAATTTCAAGGTGTTTCTGCCTGTATTCATGGATTCCGGCCTTCAGAAGATCAATTATGGCGCTCTTAATTTTTCGGCAAGGTTTTATGAGATCATTGTCCTGTGCATGCTTGTCCCGAACCTGAAGAAAAAAAGCGAATTGAACAGAATTTTTTCCTTTTCCGTTTTAATATTTATATTCTTTTTAACAATAATCACCGTATCCACCCTGACGGTTCTTGGAATAGAACAGGCCAAAAATTCAAACTATCCCTACTTTTCATTTGCAAGATTAATTAATGTCTTTAATTTTATCCAGAACATTGAATTTCTTAATGTAATCGGGTGGTTTATAGTAGAATTTATTAAATTGTCAGCCTACCTTTATTTCATTTCGCTAGGGATGAAACAGGTCTTCAATGTGAAAACAAACAAAGCTTTTATTATTCCCATGGCAGTTCTTATGTTCATTCTTGCAATAGCTACAAAGCTTAAGAAATCCGTAGTTGTCTATGAAGCCGTTTCATATAAGGTTTTACCGTATATATCCTTTGTCTTTATATTTATTATTCCCTTGATTTTACTTATTGTATATTTTTTCAGAAGAAAGTCATTGACGGGATAATATATATCCTGTCCGGACAATATGGAAGGAAGGGCTCCAGTATACTTCTTACATTATCGTATCGACTGGTCAAATGCTTATGCATGCACTGGTTTGAAAATAAAAAAGGGCTGCTGTTCGGCAAGCCCTTTTAGAATAAATAGGGAGTTTGGTTCAATCCTCTTTATGACGCGGATTTGTTACTATATAATCAATCTCCTGGACATAGTGTTCAAACCAGATATAGTTAAGACTCTTGCCTGGCTTTCCGACCAGAGAATGATCGAGACCCGCAGGAACATAGCTGAAATCTCCCGATTTCTGGTCGACGCTCTCTCCATCAACGGTAAGAGTAAGGTCGGAGTCGTCCAGAATAACATTCCACTGGGCGACAGGCGGATGACCCTTCTCAATCGTTCCGCCCTCTCCACTCTTGACTACGCCCATCATAATGCGGTTAAGCTGTTTGCCGTTTATGATCGACCAGCTCCTGGTATCGGGAGTTTTACAGGACTGCCAGTATTCGGTGGCTGTAGAAATCGGACGGAAATAGGGCAGGACCAGATGAGTTGAATTATACACTTCTATATCGTGGTCGGTCAAATCTACGACAAATTTGGTAAAGGTCAGGTCGGTTGCGGCAACAATGGTGAATTTTTCGTCCAGGTTGGCGACAAAAAAGGAGAGCTCATTAATGGAAAATGCCTTCTTTGGAGTGGTGATATAGCCCTCGCCGTTAGTCAGACATAATATCTGCAGCGATTTGCCGTAGGTCTCGGGAGTTGTTTTACAGCCTGCCTTAAGCACGCAGCGATAATGCTTTACACCCGGATATACTCCCGCCAGTAATTCAGTCTGAGCAAAACCATTCTTAAAATTCAACACAATGTCTTCATTTTTTACATACGTTACATTTGACATATTCAATGCCTCCTATATTTTTATAATCATAAACAGATAACTCTATTTATTTTCAGTTTGTTATACAAAGTGTGGCATCAGTAGCGGCCATATTTCTGTATAGCGTACATGACGGCTCGCACTGTTGTGAGCTTCGTGCCGTTGTTGACCGAGCCCGCCGCGTCAATGCACAAGCCCTTGGTACCAAGGGCCCTGACCATGTCACAGTCTCGTTTGACCTGCCCGATTACTGCATTCTCATCATTTGTCATTAAAAGCATTGGGTCGAGGCAGCCGTCTACGCGGGTGCGGGGCATATGCTTGCGGATTTTGTCCAGCAGAACGGTGGGTCCAAAGTTAACCCCCATAAAATCCAGCCTTCCAAGAATAGGCAGCAGGTGACTCATTTCAGAGTCGGAATGCTGATAACGACAGTCCAACAGGGGATTAGGGCAAGTGTATTCAAAAATACGCTTCAGGACCGGGTAGGCGAACTCCTCATAGAGGTCAGGTGTTAACAGGCAGCAGTTATCATCGTTGAAACGGTAGCCCCAATGCTTTGACTTTACGACCTCTTCTCCGGCTTCCTCCTCAGCAATCCTGGCATATCCCATAAGAACGTCGGAAATAGACCGAAAGAAACGGTGTGCAAGTTCGGGTTCGTCCAGCATCAGGAATATAAGATTTTCCGGACCATATATTGATGTTGCCAGCGTCACCGGCCCGCGAACACGCCGTCCATAGAACCATGGGTCCGGCCTTTCACCGGCTTGTTCAAAAATGCGTTTCTTTTCGCTTTCCCAATTTGAGGGAAGAATGAATTCCCTCAAATTCATTCTATCAACCCTGTCCAGCATTTTTTCCAACGCCTGAGGCGTATGGATATCGCTCTCGAGCCAGTACATATCGCTCTTATAGGTATACCGCCCGCCGAATACCTCGCCGTGGAGCTTGATAGACGGGAATTTTTCATGGTTTTTAGGGTGCTCCTCGCTTAGGATGCGTTTTCCGATGATTTTTTCAGCCTTGTCGTTATAGCGGCAGCAATATTCGTACATCAACTCAGGCGGATTATCTCCGTGGGGTGCGCCGGGCACGCCCAATTCATCAAACACATCCTCTTCATAAAGCCCAAGGCCAAAAGCTACCTGCGGTGCGCCCTCATAAAAACAGTTATCCCGGTGCGCAATTGCGTCATCCTTCCAGAATTGCTCAAGATCTATATCATACTTAAGTTTATCTTCCATATGTTTTATTCCTCCTTAGTCGCCGGCATACCGGATTAAATTGCGGAAAGCCTTGAGAGAAGCAGCCGACGGATCATTCAGATACTGCCCGGCTGTAATTTCAAGGCCAAGCGGTCCTTTATAATTATAATGATTAAAACAGCGCAGCATGTCGTCCAGGGGATATGAACCGTCACCCCAGGCTAAATGTCCAAAGGGAGTGCCATCAATAAAATGCGTATTCTTTATTTCATTACCGAACACCTCGAACCAATCCCATACCGACTCTCCCGACACACCTATCGCAGTCGTATCGATCATTACCTTAAAATTTGGATGATTTACCTCATCGAACATTCGTCTGGTATCTTCAAGCGTAACAACAAGATTTGTTTCAGCCGGGCGCAGGCTTTCAACCGTCAGAGTGACGTCGTAATCAACGGCAAATTCCGAAATGCGGCGAAGCATGTCACGCGAGCGCGCCCATGCATCCTCTCGTGAGCAGGTCTTCAGCCCGTAACCGGAATTAGCTATCATGACAGTCGCTCCAAGCTCAGAGGCTGCACGCACGCCATTTGCAAAATACCGGTAGGTGTCCTCAATGTGCTCGTGCATATCTATTGCAAACTGGTTGGGCGGCAACAGTGCCGGTGCAGTAAAACAGGTGCAGGAAAGTCCATGCTTGACGAATTTTTTCCGCAGTGCCTTTGTATCCTCATATCCTGCAGAATCCAGCGAAAAATGCGGCGGCCCGCCCCAGAAGGCTACGGATTCGTACCCTATGCGCTGAACTGAATTTAAAAAATAATCGAGTGAGTAACGCTTATAATGCATATTCATGCAAGCGATCTGACTGCGCCTGATGATTGGATTCATACTTGTTCACCTCCTGCAGTCCCAAAAAAGCGCAGGAGAGCGCCTATATTTTGTTGATCTGCCTGTTTTGGATCCTGATAATAATCCTCAAGTGTAAGATGCAGGCTGAATAGACCTTTATAGCCGCAATCCTCAATTTGTGACAGATAGCGTTCAAGGGGATATATCCCCTTGCCCCATATATAATGCTCTGAACCCGTCCTGCCATCGGCTAGACGGATATAGCCTATCCTTCCTTTTAAAACTTCGAACCACTGAGGTATTGTTTCACCTGCTTCGCTCATGGAGACTGTGTCGAGTGTGACTGTAAGAGCAGGATGGCTGACAGCATCCATCAGCTTTTTAACTTCAGCAAGCGAGTTATTAATGATGGAATCCTTTGGACAGAAGGATTCCAATGCTATTTTAATTCCGCGCAGGGCAGCTTTTTCACAGAGGCTGCCAATTTGTTCTGCTGCACGTGCAAATGCTGTTTTATATAGCTCATCCATATAAGCACCAGATACGCTGACCGAAAGTAGCTCTGCTCCCAGTTCCGCCGCCGCATCCAGGCAGCGTTCAAAATATATCCCGGAGCGGCGGAGTCGTTCCGGGTCAGCTGCACAAAGAGTATACCGCAGCGAATCAGACTCGGGTCTCAATACCGGAGAAGAAAGATCGTGTTTTTCAAGATTCTTGCGAAGCGCCGTTAAATCCTCGTTCTTTTGCCAGTCTATCCAGACATGGGGTGGACAAAGATAAAGCTCAATATTCTTAAGTCCTAGAGAAGAACAGGTATCTAAAAAATATTCGAACGGATAGTATTTATAATGAATATTAGAGGATGTAAGACGCGCTAATCCTGACGGATTATAATTTATCATTCTTTTATCACCTTTAAAGCGGGACTGCCGCAAAACGGAAAACCCGTCCTACGACAGCCCCTATTTATCAAATTACTATTTCTTGCTTGTATCGATCAGGTTCTTGGTGGCAAAGCCTTCGAGGAGCGTTGGATCATCCAGAGCGAGAATAGCTTGCTTCTCATAGTTGGCAAAGGTACCATCCTCCAGGATGCGTTTAATGTAATCGCTTACCATAACCTTGAAATCATCGTTGCCATAGGCAAAAGCAATTGCGGAACCCGGGTCGCGTTCTACAGGGATTTTGTAGGCAAGGTCATAATCGACCATTATTTCAGGATTAGCTTTGGCATACAGTATTCCGATTTTTTCATTAAAGACAGCACCGTCAACCTTGCCGTTGACTAATGAAAGCAGTTCATCGGAGGCACTGGTCAGATCTACAAGCTCACAGTCAGGATACTGTTCCTTAAGGGTAATAGATGTAGAGCTGCCCTGGATACCGGCAATCTTAACACCTTTTAGTTTCTTAGCGGGATCAAACATCGGATTGTCCTTGTCCTTTACGCGTATTGCGATTACCTGCAAGGAACGATGGTAAGATATAGAACTGAAATCCATGTTCTGACGGCGTTCAGCGGTGGGGGCAAGGCTCAGGCCAAAGTGCACCTTACCGGCCTGGATAGCGGCAAGGACACCAGCCACATCGGCATCCATGATATCGATCTTCACTGTACGGCCAAGCTTTTGGGCGCAAAGAGCCGCGACATCCTGAATCATGCTGTACTCAAAGCCGACTATCTTGGTATTGCCCTTGGAATCGACAACCTGAAAGTACCAAGGAGGACGGTTGCCAAACACACCAACTTTTAAAACACCGGTTTCTTTGATTTCCTTCAGGATAGTTCCAAGCTTTTCTTCTTGCACAGGAGCAGCGGAGGCAGTAGGAGCAGCAGAGGAAGTAGCAGTTGGGGCAACAGTAGGAGTAGCAGTGGGAGTTCCCTCAGAGGTGCTGTTGTTGCTGCAGCCTCCGAAAGCCATTAGCACGCAAAGTGCCATAAGCATTGCAATGATTTTTCGTGTTTTCATTTTGATCACTCCTTTTTATATTATAAGCACATGTGCTTATTTACAAAGTACTTTACACCAATCCCTACGAATATTTTGCTTCAAACTATTACCGGAGAAAGTATCCGCTACAGAATTTTACTCAAAAAGTCCTTGCTTCTCGGATGCTGTGGGTTGGTGAACAGCTCCTTCGGAGTATTTTCTTCTACGATGATACCTTCGTCAATCAGAATGACACGGTCACCTACCTCACGGGCAAACCCCATTTCATGAGTGACAACCACCATGGTCATGCCGCCTTCCGCTAGTTCCTTCATTACCTGCAGCACCTCGCCGACCATCTCAGGATCAAGCGCTGATGTTGGCTCGTCAAACAACATGACGTCGGGATTCATGGCCAGTGCACGTGCGATGGCGACCCGCTGCTTTTGTCCGCCGGATAACTGGGAAGGGAAAGCCGAGGCTTTGTCCATTAAGCCGACGCGTTCTAAAAGTTTATTTGCGAGCTCATAGGCTTGAGTCTTGGAAAATTTTTTGACTTGGATAAGAGCAATGGCGACATTGTTCAGAACATTCAAATTTTTAAAGAGGTTGAAGTGCTGAAATACCATGCCTATTTTTTCGCGGTGCTTGTCTATATTTATTTTATTGTCTATAAGCGAGGTGCCTTCAAATATAATTTCGCCTCCCGTTGGCTGCTCCAATAGGTTGAGGCAGCGCAGGAATGTGGATTTGCCTGAACCGGAGGGACCTATGACCACAACGACCTCGCCTTTATGGATGGTGATGTCGATACCGTTGAGAACCTTCAGGCTGCCAAAGTCTTTTTTCAGTCCTTTAACTTCAAGAATGGATGTATTAGTCACTTTCTTTCAGCCTCCTTTCCAAAATACCGACACACTTCTTAAGTACATATGTGACGCAAAAATAAATGAAAGCAGTTACGATCAATGGCTCGAAAGCCAGATAGGTGTTAGCTCTTATGGCATTGGACAAATATGTCAACTCGTGTAAACCTATGATAGAAACAACGGAGGTATTTTTTATTAAAAGAATAAATTCATTACAAAGCGAAGGGAGAATATTTTTGATTGCCTGAGGAATTACAATCAGGCGCATTGCCTTTATATAAGGCATGCCGAGGCAGCGTGCCGCCTCCATCTGGCCTTTATCAACAGCCTGTATACCGGCACGGACATGTTCGCCGATATATGCTGAGCTGTTAACCGTCAAGGCCGCAACTGCCGCCCAGAAATCAGGTATGTTCAGGTGCAGGCCGTAATATATGAGGTAAATTTGCACCATGACCGGGATGCCGCGAATAAAATTGACATAGCTGGTTGAAAGCAGTGAAATAGGCTTTCTCTTGGATATGCGCATTAGTCCGATGATAATACCGAATACTGTACCGAATAAAACTGCAAAAATAGCTAACTTTAATGTCATGGAAAGACCTCTTAAATAGAAAGAGTAATATCTCTCCAGAAATCCAAATTTTAAACCTAGAAACATTATTTTTCTCCCTTCTGATATTTTTGCCTAAAACACGCTTTATATTAAATACTGCATATTTTTGAAGCCGCAGCTGTCAGGCTGACTGCCTGATAATGAGTTCCATAGGGAAAAGCACATTTTTATGCGTTTCTCCCATGCTTTTTGCTATAAGCGCCTCTACAGCCATTTGAGAGATCTCCTGCTTGGGCAGATTTACGGTTGTGAGCTGCGGACGGCAGCTATGTGAGGAATACGTATTGCCGAAACCGATTACCTGCATATCTTCCGGAACAGAATAACCATGCTCCTGAATATGCCTGACAAATCTTGCAGCCGACCGGTCATCCGTTGCAAAAAAAGCGGTTGGCCTTACTTCAGCCGGTATGGAGAATATCTTTTTAACAAGATCGTCGAGCGCCTTGTCGAATATATCCATATCTGTCGTAGCGGAACTCAGTGACAACATGTCCATATTAATAGGCAGGCCATGGCGACGTATGGAATTAAGAAATCCGTTGATACGAAGACCCTCGCCGAACGGACCGGGCTCTTCAGGTGTGGTTGGTATTCCGGGGCCGCCAAGATAACCGATATAACGATGTCCCTTCTGTTCTATAAGATAATCGATCGCCGTTTCCACACCACGCATGAAATCTCCGCCGATGACTGTGATCTTCGGACTGAGGTCCTGATAGATACGGGTCTGAAAGAGTACCAGCGATACGCCCTTTTCGGCAAAATGGTTCATTTCCTCAGATGTATAAACGTTGCTCGCCAGGAAGATACCGTCATGATGACGGGAATAAAATACGTCGACATAATCCATAGCCTTTTTACGCGAGCAAGAGGCCATCGACAGATAATAGCCCTTTTCGAATGCGTATTGCTCCATGTAATAACCCATCTCTGAAAAAATCTCATTTTGGATATTGTCTGCAAGGAGCAGGAGCTGATGTGTGCGTTTGCTTTTCAGGGAACGGGCTACATAGCTCGGATGATAACCCAGTTCATCGATCGCCTTTAATACTGCTTCGCGTTTTTCGATGCTGACATAGTTGGAATCGTTCAGTACATAGGAAACCACTGCCGGCGAAACGCCCGCACGTGCGGCAACATCATTTCTATTTGGCATATTATACCTCTTTACTCGTGTATATATTTATGTCTTGGTTAACACATTCCAAATGAATTATATACAAAACATACAAAGGATAATTTAAAATTTTTATGCAATATCACTTCTTTTGACGATCTGTTTTGACTATCTGCTGTCTTATTATCATTTACTATTTACACATGTAAATATATCATGTGTTTTATCAATAGTCAAGAGATTTTTTAAATACCCGGATGTTGCCTTGCTCACGATAGTGAGAGCGAAAAGCCCCCGTCCCTATAGGTGTGATGATGACCGGGGCAGTCAGGGGATGAGTACGCGAAAAGTCTGAAATTCATCCGCACCATGAGATATCCTTGTAGTTGCAATGGTTTTACTGTAAAATGAAGCCATATGCTGTTATAGATTGCAAAAAGGCTGTGATAAATCCGTGGTTGCATATATAAGAAGCACGCTTTTGATAAAATATAGCCTTTACTATTTATTAGTACTGCTGATACCAATGATGTTTATTTAAGCGATAGTGTTTGTGATAACCGGCTTACCGGCGAGCGCATAATATACTAATCAGGAGGTTGCTATGTATTTTTCCAAAGAAACCATGGATGATATAAACAAAATTATCTCCCGCGCTTATGCCGAGGGGCGGGACATGCTTTACGAGTTTGAAGTGTACGGTATTTTGAAAAGAATCGGGCTTTCAGTACCTGAATATGTGTTGGTTGAGAATGCCTCACAAATTGATGAAAAGCTGCTGCAAAAATTCAAAGAATCGGTGGTATTGAAGGTTGTTTCTCCGCAAATAATCCACAAGCAAAAGGTGGGCGGCGTAAAAATCGTACATGACCTGCAGCAGGTTCAGAATATTGCCCGTGAAATGTTGGAAGAGGTTTTTTCCCAATTCAGTGGGGATTCAAAGCCGATGATTGAAGGAATTCTCATTGAAGAATTCATACCATTTACCCAGGGACTCGGGTATGAAACACTATTCGGTTTTAAGCAGGATCAGGCCTTTGGACCTGTTCTTACATTGAGCAAGGGCGGCGATGACGCTGAATTTTTCGCGAAGCATTATGACCCGGCCAACCTGATTATACCGCCAATTGACTTTGATCAGGCGTTAAAGCTGGTTCACAGTTTAAACATCAGACATAAATTTGAAGCCATTGGACACACGGAATATTTGGAATATATGGCGAAGACTGCTTCACTTTTGAGTTACCTCGCATATACCTGGTCGGACATCACTGACGAGAAGCCGGAATTTGTTATCAGGGAAATGGATATCAATCCGTTTGTAATTTCAAAGGATCACCGTTTTGTCGCTGTGGATGGGTTTGCGAAGATTGCTATCGCCTCCCGGAACTCCCATACCATGCCTAAAATACGCATGGAGAACCTGGAAAAGTACTTCCAGCCGAGGGGCATCGCTGTCATCGGCGTATCGGCCGACACGGGCAAACAAAGTATGGGAAGGGAAATTGCCCATATGCTGCATGATATGGGCAGGAAGGATCTGTACCTTGTGAACGCAAAGGGAGGCAAAATCAATCTCGAGGGCAGCGAATACCATCTATATACAAGCCTGAAGGAAATTAAAGAAAACATTGACCTTGCCGTATATGCCGCGCCGGCCAGGTTCATTGCGGATTTTATACGCGAACTGCCGCAGAACGGGCCAAAGGCTGTGGTGGTTATTTCCGGAATGCCCTCTGATATGAAGTATACGGATTTCACAACGCAATTGGACAGAGTTCTCCCGAAAGATACGAGAATCATTGGACCCAACTGTATTGGCGTATTCCATGCGCCTGATCAGCAGAGCTGCGGAATCAATACATTTTTTCTGGATGAGAAAAGGCTTGAGGTTAAGAGCTCCGTCACAAGCAATACAGCTCTTCTGACTCAAAGCGGAGCGCTTGCGATCACTGTGATTGATAAGATGAAGGTCAGCCGTCTGTTTAATACGGTTGTTAGCTTTGGAAATAAATACGATGTGAAAATTACAGACCTTGTCGCGTATTTTGCTCAAGATAGCGCCATTGACGTCATTTCACTTTATGTAGAAGGCCTTGATCCCTTGGAGGGAAGAAGGTTATTTGAATTAGCGAAAACAATCCGCAAACCGATCATTGCATATAAATCCGGAAAAACCGTAGCCGGCGCCAGGGCGGCAGCTTCGCATACTGCGTCTATGACCGGGAGCTATGAAGTGTTCAAGGCCGCCTGTATGCAATCGGGCATAATTTTAGCAGATAAAATTGAGGATTATGAGGATTACATGAAGGTTTTCTCCCTGCTATCCCGGAAGATTCCCGCAGGAAACAGGGTGGCCGGTGTTTTAAATGCCGGATTTGAATCGGCGGTAAGCGCCGATGAAATTCACGACCTCAAACAGGCAAAACTGACGGACAAAACCATTGAAAAACTGAGAAAATTAGATCAACATGGACTGGTGGATATTTCCTCATCCTTTTTGGATGTTACGCCTTCGGCGGATGACAGAATGTTTGCAGGTTTTGTAGAAGCAGTCCTGCAGGACGGGAACGTCGACTGTGTTTTTGTAGCTAATGTACCGCATTCACACGCGCTCAAATCAGATCCTGTAACCTGTCATGATCCGGACAGTCTTGCCAACCTGTTGGCAGATATGGCGAAAAGGTACAACAAGCCCATCGTGATATCAGTCAATGCCGGAAGGTACTATCAGGAATTGACAACCATATTTGAAGAAAGCGGTCTGCCGGTGTATAGTGATGTGCGTTCAGCGATCAAATCTCTGGATCGGTTTGTTTCATATTATATCAGGGAATAATCGGGGTTGATTTAATCAGGGAACCGGGTTAAAATAATTATAGAATTGATGAAAGGGTAAGGTATTTTCAAATGAGAATTCGCTAATTCAGCAAAATTACCTGATTTTAAACAGAGCAAAATCGAAATGCAAAAAATAGTTTAATCTCTTTTGCATTATCCGTAAATGCTCTATGGTGCTGGATTGGCTTGCGTAGACTTTGCTGCCGCCGGAAAGGCTTTGGCAGCTGGGACGCCTCATTTGTTGGCTTACCTTTTATTTTTTGTTTATGAGGTCTTTCCTGCACATTAAGCAGGAGATATTCCGGCAGGGTGTCTCCCGTATATATCGTAATGTGAAAGGAGAGATTTTTTTATGCTGCTTTTGGAAGCGGGAAATATAAGGAAATATTATGCCGAACGATTAATTATATCATTTGATGAATTTAAAATTTACTCAGGAGACAGGATCGGAGTAGTAGGCCTGAATGGTTCGGGCAAGACCACGTTGCTTGAAATACTTGCCGGACAGCTGGAGAGAGAAGAAGGCTTTCTGAGGCAATATTGTGATATTGGCTATATCCGGCAGTTTACAGGAAAGGTGACAGAAAACCTGAATCAGAGGCTGCTAAAGGAATTTGACCTTGTGCGCAAGCTTGATAGGGATGACCTTAGCGGTGGTGAACACACC
>JBDKVA010000028.1:0-5440 GCA_039679375.1 Clostridiaceae bacterium | reverse complement strand
TGCTTTATCAATATATCTTCCGTGTAATTTTTCTAAGTTTTCTGGATTAAATATAGTCCGTCCTTTTCCTGATTTTAACAATTCGATTAATTCATCAGCCGATTCAATAGGCCATCCTTCTGCTATGAGTTGTGCTGTTATTTCATCCGGTGATTTACCACCTGTATTTTTCAAAACTCTTTTTGCGTCTGGATTCTGTCTTAATATTTTTGAGTTATAATCCTTTCCTGCTGTTATACCACCAAGTTGTTGCACTCTAGTAACTATATTTTCAGAAACTTTTTCTTTAGCCGCCGCCTGTCCTGCCATTCGCTCTCTTGCTGCTCGTAGTCCTGAACCAATAAATTCTTGTTTTTGAGGTTCATTTATTACAGGTTTTTTTGTTTCTGTTATTATTGTTGGTTTATCCCTGAAAACAAATCCTTGCCCTGCTGGTAGTTCAGGTATCGCATCTTTTCGTGGCATATCCAAAGTCGGACGTTCCGGTATCGGCCTCGACTTAGCCGTGAATATCGCATCAATGACTTCTGGCGTATAAGGTTCACCCGAAAGCGAGAATCCCTGTCCTGATGGTAACTGTTTGGCTGTTCGTGGCGACATAGGAGATACGGTCTTTGAACTGCCTACCCATCGTGGGATTTTGACTTCTGTTGACGGAGCTTTCGTCATTTCCCTGTATGGTTTGCCGGGAGGTACTGGAGGAAGATCGCCGGGAGTTAAGGGATTGTCGGGGAACATGCTTTCTGCTTTCTGAAAAGACTTGCTTTTAAATCCTTGTGCTTGACGTTTGGAAATATCCTCAACGCTGCTGAACATTTGATTAACATGGTAATTAGGACTTGTTATGCGTTTATACCATGACATGATCCCCCTCTGGACTCCTGCTCTAGCAATCATTGCCGGATTCATCGTTGCAAGACCAGCCACAAGCTCTCCACCTGTGAATATATCAGTGAAGTCAATCAACCCTTTGACGTTCTTTCTTGCGTCAACAACAGCCCGGTGTGCCACTTCTTTTTCAATGGCTTTTAATGAACCATATGAGTTTTTTAATTCCTGATAACCAGCGCCCGTTGTTTTTTCAATAACATCATCTAACCCCTTTCTAAGATGATTAACAACCATTGCATCTACCGAAGCACGACTTGCGGTTTCAAAAGAAGGATTTTTATAAAATGCCTCCAGTGATTTATTCATTAACCTAATAGCTTCTTGTGCCTGTTCAGCGGTATATGCGCCACGTTCAGACAATGAAACAGCCCGTTGGCTAATATAAGAAGTTACGTTAGGATAAAGGTCATTCATTACTTTGTCATTAGCGAGCCTTGCTAATTCTTTAGATACTGGCTTTAAACTAACAAAAGCCCCTTCTTCACCGGCTTGTTTTGCCAAATCGTCATATTGTCGAAATATTGTTTTTTTAGTCTGGTCAATAGCCTCTGAGAATTGGCTTAATGTTCTTGGCAGGGAGTTCTTAACTATATTTCCACTGGCATCAGTCAACTCTAAGTTAGTTTTATTCGCAATTATGTTTTTTACAGCATCGGTTGCCCTGTCGTAATACTGTGCAATCTGTGGAGCATTTCTTTTCCCGACTACTGTTGGCCTTATGGCTTTGTTAATACCAGTTTTGATAACATTTTTTATTTGTTCATCAGCAGATTGACTTGCCAACAACGCCGCATCACTTGCCACATTCAACGCCTCTTTCCCGACTACTTGTGCGCCCTTGCCCATAGGGACAAATTGCGCGATATTCCCAACTGCCTCAATATCTTTTGACAGGTTCGGGTTCTCTTTTGCAAATGAGTTATATCCTTCCGCCACTGCGCTTATCGGCTTTGCGTAGAACTCACCTACATTCTTAGCGCCTTCTGCAAACATATCCTGAGTAGCTTGTGGGGCAACCGTCTTGTAAACGCTTTTTAATCCCTGTCCTATAATGTCAGAACCTAACGCTGCAACTTGTCCCACCGCACGAAGTGAATTAGAAGGCCCCATTCCTTCAGTGTAAAACTCAGGGTCAGTGACTTTATTATAACGCTTCTTTATGTCGTCACCGACGCGGCTGAAAAAGCCTTCTTCCTTGGGTTGTTCAGCTTTACTGCCAGAAGCGTAATCTTCCCACGGCGCAGATTCTTGATTAGTCGGCTGTGCGTAATCTTCCCACGGATTCGACATTACAGTTTCTCCCAATTATTCTTGTCTGCCGGATTACCACCTTTGAACCTATATCCCTTGCTTACCATGCCAGGCTGAGGCATTCCCGCGTTGGACTGCTGAGGTTGGTTCCCGTCACCGTAATGAGGCGCATAATCTCCACGGTACTGCTTATAAAGTTCCTGCTTATATTGAGACATTGTTTTTTCTCCGCGCACTACTTCTATCGGGTACAGCGGATTAAGATCAACGTCCAAGCGAGCTTCAAGCGCCTTTCGCAAATTGCCGATTGCCCCGCTTATTTGTGCAGGACTTCTTGAAGATTTCAAGTTTTCAAGTTCGATCTGGATTCTCATATCTGATGACTGAGACGTACCACTCAAAGCCGTGTTTATTTCCTGAACAATGGCGTTTCTGTTTGACTCAAAGTTTGTATATTCAGGTTTACCAAATTCCTTTGACACCGCTGCCATTACCTTGTTTATCGTGTTGATGTTCCCGTTGGGCAACTGCTTCAACTGTTCATCTAACGCGCCAAGCCTAGGCAAAGCACCGCCGACGAAATTGATCGTTCTTTGGTTCGTGGAACTCTGTTTCCATTTATAGTTAGCGTCTGCCATTGTGAAATCGAATTTAGGATATGCGTCTCTAACTTCTTTTTTAACTCCGGCGTGAATATTTACTCCTCTTGTATTCTTAATGGCAATAGGGGCGTCGAGGCCATCTCCGACACCTTTTGCTAAACTTTTTACAAGTTCATTCTCCTCTGTTTTTTTATCACCTATGTTCCGTTGGTACTTCTTTTCTTCCAACTGCCTGCCGTATTCCATGTCAAATACATTTTTGGCCGCTGAAAGCTCGTGTGATTGAACGCCTTTGTATGCCGATTCTCCAATGGTATTTCTTTGCTGATTGTGAGCGGCTTTCTGAGCAGGAGACATGAGGTTCATATCAACGCTGGTGTAAGAACTATCAAAACGTGACAACGCCTCTTCCCTTGCCTTTTCTGACTTAGCGGCGACAACTGGTTCAATATGCTTTTGAAATTGCTGCCATTTATCGAAGGCGTTAAGTTCATCCTCAGACGGAGGTTTCATTCCGAAAAATGCCATGTCGCTGGGGCTTATCGGAGCGTCGCCTATGTTCGCCTTGATCTTCTGGGCCGTATCAGCGGAAACTTTATTTCCCCATTCGTCAATCGGCTTTTCACCGGGACGTTCTATCATCATCCGGTTGCCCACGCCGGTTATGTTTATCGGCTTCATGGCCGCGTCTTCAGCGGATGGTTCGGGGTAAGATGTGCTTAATGCTCTTTGCGCTGGTGAAAAGTTGTCGTCAATGTAATTCCCGTCTTGGTCAAATGCCATATTGAATTTCCTCTATTATATTGCATTAATTGAAAATGCTAATCTTAACCCATCCCGTGCGCGGCAAACCATCTTGCATTCGCGTAAGCGTCCAATCCCTTTGGCGGTCGTGTTATTCCATACCCGTATGGATTAAGCTTAGCTTCTGCCAATGCCTTATTTGTCTCTGCTTCCTGCTGTGCAATGTTTACCTTCTGCTGTTCCAGTTTTCTGTTCTGTTCTGCGTTAAAGTTATTCCATAAGGTAGCATATTCCGTGTTATATCGGTTTTGTTCAGCAGCAAACTTAGACTGAGACTGTTGCACACCCGCCTGATATTGTGCCTGTGATGCCTGTGCAGCGGTATTATAATTTAGCTTTTTTTCTTCTGCTTTTGTTTCGTATTCAGTGTTATAAAGTTTCCTTGCCGTTTCTGAGGCCGCGGAAACAGCCGATTGTATTCCCTGCCCATAACCGGCCAACGCTTCTCTTAATGTCATTCGTCTGACATTGGGATTGGCATAACTACCACCGGCAACCCTTTGCATTGCCGATCTTAATCCCCTGATAGCACCCGCTGAACTTGTCTGTGTTAAATCTGTGATTCTGCTTTCATCGTAATCAGGTGCAACATACTGATCTGGTGCTGTATATGTTGGGGCTTCATAAGTTGCTGGTTTAATACTATTCAATAAATTAGTCATGGGGTTATTGTAACTATCGCCTAAATAAAAACTTGCCATAATACCTCCTGTTAGCCAGAGATGTTTGATATTTTTGCGTAATCAATAAATAAGTTCTGTGCGTCATTAGATTGTGACAATGCTATTACGAAAGCAAGAGATCCACCCAAGCTATTTTGCAACGGATGAGCCAAAAAAGTAACATCATTGAATGAAATATTTATGATCCCATCTGCCAGTCTAACCTTGCCGGTAGACCATGAAGGTGCGCTTAAGATATAACCGCTATGGTCTATCAGTGTGTTGCCATAAATATCAGTGCATAGTACCGTCACCAATCCGTCGCTTGGCCTCACGGATATTGCTATTTGACCGAGAGGGTCTTCTTCTATAGCATTAAACCCGGCTAAAAAGATATTTGCACCGTTTCCAACACCAGCGAACTCTAATTCAAATTTTGATCTGTTAATACTTGGCGGGCATAACCACGCCACGGCAGATACATCGTCACCGCCTTGCTTCCATAAATGCAAACAAGATTTGCCGTTGTAATAACCAATGGCATAATTGCCAGTAGTGATAAAAGGCACAATGCCGTTGACTGAATCTGTATATGTCCCATCAAAATTAACTAAGAATAAAGTATTTAAGTTTGATACCTCTGGAACAATAGCCGAAGTTACTCCCAAATCTTCTAGTTTGGCAGCGGGAGTCCCACCTAAATATTTCTTCTTTAAATTATAAATATACTGCATGGAAAAGTAATCGTCATATAAATACGGTTGCTTGGTTCCAGCGGTGAACTGACCGCCAATGCTACGCACATATTTGTCAGTTATCTCCGACATGAAGGTTATATAATTCTCAGATTTTGTCCCGTACACTCTGCGTCCGTAGTCCATTATTGCCCCGTGTAATCTATTAAATCTAAAGCATAATCCAATAAATAAAATGACTCGCTTGCTGTATTGTGCTGTATCTTTAACGCCACGTTCTGATTTTTAAAATTAACTGAAAACTTGTGTCTCCGAATCAATTCGCTTGTTATCTCTGCGGTTAATGATAACGTCTTTGCTAATCCGCTTTGCACGTTGCCATTGTAATAAGGCGTTATCGTCATGTTCCCGGCTGACTGTGTTTTTGCCCTGACAATCATTTCAGCGTCACGAACTACCGAACCAGCCTCGTTAATCTGAATAGTTACATGGGCATCAATAGCCGTTGCAACATCGTTCAAACCTGAGTTAAGGA
>JBDKVA010000027.1:0-83498 GCA_039679375.1 Clostridiaceae bacterium | reverse complement strand
TACCAGTTTATTATTTATCGACAAGGTGTCCGGATGTGCCGAAATGGTGTCCGGATAATTCCGAAACGCTGTCCGGATGTTGCCGGAATTAGTGTCCGGATGTTACCGAAATACGCACCATACCTTCATAAACAGTGCATTCATCCACATATTCATCAGACATGTTCATCCCACCAGCACTTGTTCCCATTACAACAGCATTACTTTTTTTAATCATATCCGATAATTCATATTCCGTCAAAAGGTGCTTTTGGTGCCGAGGGTTTCCACCACATAAAAAAACGACAGAGGCGTTTTGAATTAATCGCTGGGCATCTTCCTTCTGCGTGCGGTGATCAATTAAATGATATTCATCAAAAAAAATGTTAGCCTGATTAAACCATGTCCTTTCAAAAACACCATCAATATTAACTTGCTCATCTTTATAATCAGACGATTCAGCGCTAATCATAACAAGCGATTTTCTGTCTGTTATATCCTCATGCAACACATTGACTAACTTCTCAGAAAAGCCCTTATCATAAAACCAATCTAAGTAATAGTGAGTTTTCATACATAATTACCTCCATATGTAATATCTACATTCATCCATTATGCTTATCAAAATCCATAGCGCCAGGCGAGATAAAAATGCCTATAGTAATATAAATTTACAGCACCTACACAACTCAAGTACTAAGCGCAGATATGGAAACTACCCTGTTATAGATAATATCGAAGATGTCATTTAATGTCAATTCAGCCTTTTTAGTCCTAACCGCACACCAACCACATCTCATCCTAGGAATGTGTTATAATAGGACTAACTGATATAATCGAAATTTTTCGGTCATTGAAAAGGGTTAGATAATTCTGATAATGAAGCTATTTCTACGTTTTTCAGATGTAACCGCGTTATGTTTATTATCGGGTGTTATGGTTTCCTTGCTAAATATAAATCCATCGTATCTTTTATATCAATTTTACCGCCGAAATCATTTATTACATTTGACAATTCGCTTTCAATCAAAATGCGAGTCTCCTCTTGTCTTGCCCTGTGGTCGGAGTTGGTATTAAGAAGTGACATATATTGAGGAGCATCAAAAACTCTTGTTTGGTGATATAATCTATACTCAACATCAACAAACCCGTATTTCCTTATTGTTTTTACGATTTCCAAGCATTTTTCCTCGCTGAATCTGTGAACCGTAGAATTATTGGTTGGTCTGTATTTACTGTAGACTTCCTGCATTGCAAAATCAAGTTCATCATTGGCTCTTGAGGGGTGATTCCAAAACAAGGCTATAACGCCGCTGCTTTTCAAAAGGTTGAAGACCTTAGTATAGCCGACTTCCTGAGGAATCCAATGGAAAGCTGTCGCGGAGTAAATCAAATCATAATTATCGTTTTCAAGATTAACATTTTCAAAGTCGCTGTTTCTAACATCAAAATTATGGAATTTTTCGAATTTCTCTTTGGAAAACTTAGCCATATCTTCGCCAAGCTCAACTGCTGTAAGTTTGCACCTCGTGCTTAAAAAAGGCAGTGTAGCCTGTCCTGTTCCGATGCCTATTTCAAGAGCATTTTTATTGCTGTCCAAGTTCGAGAATTGTATAATATCTTCATATAATTCCTTAACATAGGTTGGACGCATTTTATCATAATTTAATACATCTTCATTAAATGTAAAACGTAAATCCATTTTAGTCAACTCCTAATATAAAAACTATTTGTTGCATTAATCCTTATCTGTAAGCGTAGAAAATAATTAATACAACGCATAAATATTATAACACAATTCAAACATGAATACATTTTTTCCTAAAAAGGTAATACCTTTTCAAGATAACATTAAAATCGTTTAATTATAAAACCTATCGTCAAAAAACCAAAACAGCAGATGCCGACAGGCGGCTTAATGGGGATTGGGGGACGTAAGACCACCAACAAGCATGGCGAGCCTAATCCATTGATTGCCAATTTTATCGGAACGTTCCGATTAGATCGGCAATCAGGGGGAATGGCGCGCCATTCCAACGTTCCGCTCATTTTTCCTTACATCAAAATGGCTCCACTCTGCTTGTTGGTGCGCTGCCCCAAGCCCCGTCAGACGGTCGTTTCGCGTCCGCCTGCGGCTCTGCTGTGCGTTTCTTTGGTATAGTCCTATTATATCGTCATCATTAATAACGCAGCGTTTTTGATGTAACGCCGAACTGTTTTCCCGCGTCTGTAATACATAATCCTTTCAACAATATCATCCCCTGCGTAGTATAGCGGTTGTCCTAAGGGCAATGTCAATAGCTTTCTCAAAAGATTTGTAAATGCTGCATTTTGGCAAAATCAACTGCTCCGGTGTAAGGAGCCGTATGCAGTACCAATACTTTGAAATCTACGAAAAAACCTTGACAACACGCCGCGGTTGATTTTTTTTGACAAACCTCCTTATTACGCTGAGATTAGAGCGCGCTCGCAAAGCCCTGAGTACATTCGCTTCCGTGCGGACTCCTAGAAGGTCGTACTGATACCCCAGCCTACGCTGCCGCCGATATCCGTCAGCCATAGATCCACATGATAGTAGATGCGGGCGCTCGCATCCAGCTTCCAGCTGCTGCTCTTCTGAAGCGTACCGTCCGCTTCCAGCATCAGGTTAATGACCCTGAAGCGTTTGCCCATTGCCTTGACGCCGCCTTCCACGCCGCCTCTCAGGAATACATGCAGATACAGCGACCCGCTGTCAAAGTTGTAGTAGCCTTCCCCTCCTACGGCCAGGTAAGCACGCAGGAACACGATTCCCAGCGTGACGTCTCCCGTATCGAAGCTGAAGCCGGTCTGTGCCTTGATAAAGCTCTCATCAATGCTGGAGCTGCGGATGATCAGTCCGAACCATACGCTTGCATAATTTGACACATTCGCCAGCAGTGCTTTCGGGTAGCCCATCCTCAATTCCCAATAATCCGGGCACATATCAAAGCCCATATCACCATTTACTGTTATTCCGTACATTCCCGCATCATTCAGGCTGAGGCTGAATTTAAACAGCCGGTCTTTATGATAATAGCCCATCCGGACGACGCCCATCTCGTCAAGCTTACTCTCGTCTCCGGTCACCAGTGCATCGATCGTCGTAGGTCCGTAATAGAACCCGCCGAGTTCCACCGTCGGCCCCTTTTCTACTATCAGATACATGTTGCGGACCTGCCCGAGCTTCAGTTCTCCGTATTTAATATACATGGTGGCGGAAATCGCAAAGAAATAATTACCGCCTGGCGTCCGGTTGACCTTCATGGTATCAATAGAATTAAAAAGGCTGGTCTTTTGGCTGGAAAAGTGATAAGTACCATCTTCATTCTTTTCCATGTCCAGATTGTAGCCGATCATACCCGTCATGTCATTGATCTCGCCATAGCAGCCAAGCGGTATGCCTGCAGGCCTTTCTGAATCTCCCTCGTCCTGGCCGTAAAAGATGGCGACGGCAAAGAAGGAGCGTCCCATCTTCCTGTCGTAGCCGATACGGGTATTAACCTTGATCGGCATGTATTTGAATGCATCGAGAGCTCCGTTAAAGAGCATCTCCATGCCGTCCGTATCGTATTCGACCAAACCTTCTTCTTCATTTGCCACCTTGGGCGTACCCACTCCCTCAATCTGGGCGAAGTCCTCAAAATCCATCTCGACCTTTGACTTGGAGTTGCCGTATACGATGGTCGGATCAGTACATATTTTATTGATAACGATCCTGTCCGCATCCTCGTTGGCGTCGGCAGACAGGTTGTCGGACAACTGCATGCCTCCCCAGAAGGTCATCGTCGTATCGTATTTGGGCCCTGTATAGGAATTCTTTTTGACCATCCCGTACACCATGTCGGAATACATGGTCACTGCCCTGATCTCCATCGGGAAGTCATGGAAATTGATCAAATAAGGCTTGTCAAGAAGTGCGCGCCCATAAATGCTGTTTTCGTCCTCCTTTGCGATTTTGGCCATGTCCGCCGGTATGACCAGTTCATTGAACTGTATGTCGCTGAATGTAATGCTCTTTTCCATCGCAAAATCCAATGTACCGTCGACATGAAGCCCGTTTTTATCTAAAAAGCCGTTCAGTATTTTTACCTTGACCGTGCCCTTTCCCGACGGATCCAGCTTTTCGGTTTCCGACACGGTGCAGACAAGCTTGCTGTTCTTGTCCGTGTAAAGCTTTACCTTGACACGGCTGTTGAAGAGCGGCACAGCCATATCCCCGTCTATTTGCAGGTTTGTATGGTTGCCGTACAGATCAATGACAATATTATATACGATCACATCCTCGAAGCCGCCCAGCGCTTCCCCGAAGTTCACCGGAACGCCTTCAGGCGTATAAGCCTGATTCTGGTAAAAGAAGCCATTCAAGTCATATAATAATTCTCCGGGCGTCAGGTTGAACCGTACTCTCGTATTCGATTCCGTTTTGATATAGGCTTCCGGCAGTGAAACGTTGCCGTTCTTTATGACAATACCCATCCAGTCAGGTTTTACCACATCCTCCGGCGCTTCTCCCGCATAAGCCGCGTCTCTTGCCAGATCCAGCGCCACCCTGCCCGGCGTTGCGCCGATGGAATCATCCGGATTATCGGCAGAATTGCCGACACCCAGTTTAAAGTTTCCGATTATTGATGAGAGTGGAGATTTACCGACCTTCACCGGCGTCATTGACGTATCCTGGATGACAAACCCTTTTCCATCCCAGTTTGAAACTGAGAAAGGCACATTTGACCAGGGAATGGATTCATCCTCCGGATCCGGCGCTACCAGCAAAGCGTTGGATTGGGCTATGTCCGCCATGTAGTACAGGCTGTTGTCCAGCAAATTGACTTCCTGTGCAGATAAATTACCCGAATTGGCAATAGCTTTCGTCAGGTTTTCTATATTTTCCGCGCTCACATTACCCAATTCAGATAACTTCATCATCTGGCCCCCGCTGACCGGATCGTCTTCAAACGTGGCAAATGGAAGTAACACGCGGCCGTTTATAAAGCTCTTTAATGAAACAACACTGCCGTCAAGGTAAACCAGCGAAGCATTTTGCGCACGGATGCCAAGTCCTGCCGGAATCACCGTCCGCATATACTGGCTGCCGTTCAGACTGAAGCTGCCGCTCAACCTGCCCTGCGCATCAAATCCGGCCAGTGTGAACCCGAATTCAAGGCCTTTATTGTCTACCGTTTCAAGGCTCATGCTTGTTTCAACCGTACCTTCATGCAGGTTGATGAAGCTGCTTCCAGTGGTCAGCGTGTAAATCGCTGAAAAGCTGGAATTGGAGCCTCCCTGTACACTTGGCGCGCCGGTATTACCGTATTGGTTCAGATTTACCGATATCCTGCCTATGCCTGTAAATGTCAGGTTCTGATAATGGAAAACCGGTATGTTGAATATATGTATAATTCCATTTGGTGTAATTGGGCTGTCGCTCATGTCCAGCATCAGCATGTCTCCCATAACATTTCCGGAAGACCTCCTGATGTAGCCTGTCACCAGAGATTTTCCCGTATCCGTCCTCAAGTCGGCCTCTTTAATAAATATGCCCGTATCGCCAAGTGAAACCGCGGTTTTTTGCGTCGCGTATCCATCCGTTATCACATTTCCATCAAAGGCTTTAATGGTTACATTTACAGGTATCTGATAACCTCCCTGCACATTCAGTATTCCTTCACCGCTGCCTGATTTTTTACCGGCGATGGAGATGTCGGTTATAGTAAAGCCATTGAGCGTCATTGTTTTTGAAATTGCATTGATCCTGGCACCGGGCGTCGGTGTTGGGGTAGGCGTGACAACAGGGACCGACGGCGTCACACGCGGTAAGATTATGTTTGGCGTCGGCGTGGGTGTTGGCGTAGGCGTAGGTCTCACAGGCGATGTTGGTGTAGGTGTGGGTGTCAATATGGGTATTGAAGGCGTCACACGCGGTAGGATTATAATTGGCGTGGGCGTCGGCGTAGGTGTTGGCGTCGTCCTCGGCGGCGTTGTCGGCGTAGGTGTGGGTGTAGGTGTTGGCGTCAATATAGGAATTGAAGGCGTCACACGCGGCAGGATAATAATTGGCGTCGGTGTGGGCGTAGGCGTAGGCGTCGGTCTTATTATAATAGACGCAAACAGCGGATCGGACAATACTCCGCTCTTACTGCCGGATGACGGGCGTTCAGCCTGCGAACGCGATATCTGGGGAATCGAGCGGAAGCTTCCGCCCGGCAGGATATTCAGCGGCTCCGTCCTGGCCATTACCGCTCCCGAAAAATCCGACATGAATCCGGCCGTGTCCACAACCTTGATCTTATACCAGTTTTCCGACGTCAGATTGGCATTGACATCCTTAAATGAATTCGTATCGTTTGGGATCAACCCGCTTGCCTGATAATAATCACCTGCTTCGGTATTGCTTCTGAAAACCAGATACCCTGCGATATACTCCCTGCTATCCTTTACGGTAAGGTTCGGATCTTTTGCCGGATCCCATTGGATGAGCGGTTTGTTGTCGGATTTTTGCCAGCGTACATTTGTCACCGGCGGGAACGCCTTGCCTTTGCGTGTGAAAACTGTTACGGGATCAGGCCTGTTTGAACCCAGGTTATCATCATTCCATGCCTGCACGGTATAATAATAGGTTTCTCCGAAGACAGCCGTTTTGTCGAAGAAATTCTTTTCACCGGTAGAATCTTCTCCAAGCGGGATCTCTATTTCACCCAGTTTTTCCCACAGCACTTGCGCAGCAATGCTATATTCCAGCTGGCTGTATGGAGTGACAGCGAGCGGCCCATATTTTTTGACCAGATTGGAGTAAACCTGCAGTTTACCTCCCAATCCGGTGTTTGCAATATTTTTTCTTACTGCGGTCGTGTTTTTCAGCTGCAGAGATCTGAACTTGGCGGTCTGGGCTGCTGTTGCGGTACCGGTAAATTTGTTTCCGGCAGGCATACTGACTGAAGCTGCGGCGCCCAGAGCTGACACAGCGCTTATCACTGATGAATCGCGCGATGCAGAGGCAGCACCCCTCGAAATCAATTCTTTCTGCGTGACACCCGCTCCATTGATACTGTTATATTTTAGTCCCGGGTTTATATTCGCCTTGCTTGGATTCACGTTGTAAATCCCGGTCGCCATATCCGTATCGAACACTGTTTTGAATAGGTCGGGCGCAGCTAGCTTGATATCCTCCATGTCCTCTTCCTTCGGTCTTGGTATCAGTTTTCTGTAGATCACATATTTGCATGCATGCGGTACTCCGACCCACCGCACTTCATTCACTTCCTTTTTTGAAAAGGGC
Organism: Clostridiaceae bacterium; assembly: GCA_039679375.1. Lineage (GTDB taxonomy): Bacteria > Bacillota > Clostridia > Acetivibrionales > DTU013 > JBDKVA01. The sequence goes on along the minus strand of JBDKVA010000027.1, from coordinate 76,225 downwards.
ACCAGCATGGCAGGAGCCTGCGGCGGTATGGTGGACGGTATACGGTACTTTACAATGCTGCCGGCTTCCGATTCGACGCCCCATGTACTGACTGCCATAACTTTGTAATAGTAATAATGTGCATAGGTCTGATCCACTTTTTCCGAGTAGGCGGTAAACTTCAGATTGTCGGCAACCATGATCCAATCCAGCTTATTTAAATCCTCATTATCTTTAAAGTACGGGACCTCAGCCCGGTAAACCCTGTAATACGACACCTGCACATCCTGCGGCCGTTCCCAGCTGACCCTGATCCAGCCGGCCGGAATATATGAATCAAACCCGTCGAGGCCGGTTTCCTTCTTTTCTTTTGGTATCAGGCTGATCAAATAGATATAGATCCTCCCGTCCTTTTTCTCCACCTTGTCCTTGATCTGATTGGTCTGAATATTACTGCCGACAAGATCCCATATGAAGCTTTGTATCAATGCCTCTTTCGACATGGCTCTGATCTCATCCATATTCATACCGTCGGCATAACCCCTGTAAACCAGATAGCCTGAAATGCCTTCACCGGCATAATGATACCAGGGTACCAGCGCACTTCCATCCGGAAGCAGGTCGCTATTCTCCAACGCCACAATATCATGGATATCTCTCACATTGGGGAAGTTGGCCAATGCAGCGGATAAAATATCCGGCGTTTTCAATCCCTGCCGTACTGCATCGGAAAGGGATACGCCTACCTGCTGCGGATTACCCGGTAAACCGTACTTGCTGTTTCCGCCCGGCAGCTTTACACCTGTAACGGACTCTGCATTTTTCATCGTATAACGTTCCAAAAAGCCGGGAGCAATAATGGATTTGTCAAGCACCAAATCGTTGCCCTTCATAGCCACCGCCGTATTGACAGGATCCTTCGGAGCCGTATCAACCGGGCAGCCGATGATTTTGGATTCCGACCATGCGCTCTCATTCCCCCAGCTGTCCAGTGCCGAGACCCAATATTTGTAGTAATAACCCGGCTTGACCGTATTATCAAAATAGATCGTGTCCACATTTTCCGGCGTCTTCGGATTGATCAGGAATTTTGCCTTACTGCTCGTGGCAGCCACATATGAGGTATTACCCTTCAGATAAGGGGCGGCATTGATACGCACCAGTTCCACCGGCGTGTCAAAAAAACCGGTTCCCTCCGCCTTGCTTCTGTATATCACGAATTCCCGGGTATCTTCCGAAGCGCTGGTAACAGGCAGGATCACACCTTTTCCTTTTGAATTGTAAGAAATGATATCCTTATAGGATGCTGGTGATTTTTTGCTGTTCACTTTGGATGAAAGATCCGGTTCACCTACAATGGGTACCTGCGGAGGAGCAACCTTACTAACCTTGATTTCCAAAGCTGACGAATAGCCACTGACGCGTCCGAAAATATCGAGCGCCTGGATCCTGTAGGTCGCTTCCTCTCCGTTTTTCAATTCCCTGTCCATGTAAAAGGCGGGCGTTTCGTACAATACACCTAAATCATCTGCGGTATAGGATATGGCTACGGGAACATCGTTGATCCGTTTAAAATCGGCCTCATCCTTTTTCCTGCGTTCTATATAGTAACCCGATATGATGCTTTTGGCATAGCTGTCTGTTGGCGCCTTCCAGCGCAGCGACACAACCTCATCCATCCCATAGCCATCCAGGCCCTCAGGCGTATCTACCGGAGTTTCGACACCATATTGCAACGACAGCATGTAAGCCCCTTCAACACTCGCCCCCGAATGGATCTCAGCTTCCGTGAGACTTGCGTTGGCGCCTTCAGCCGGTACGACCGTATACCTGACAATATCCTTCACGGCAATGCTCGCACCTTCCAGGTTATCCTCATACCCCAGCCCGGATGCATCCGCAAATTCCTCATCGACAAATGCCTTCGTTACGATGGAGCTTCGCGCTTCCAAAAGCTGTTCGATCGCTGATTCCTTTTCACTTTTCACTTTCTGTGCAAGTGCGGATAGCTTTTCGGTTGAGGAAACAATACTTCTTATATTGGTCAAAGAGGAAGGTACGATATCAATTTCATTAATTAGATGAACGGAAGCAGTCAGATATGAATCCGCTTTTGGAATTTTCCCCGAAATATCACCTGGTATCAGCAGCTTCCTGTCCCGGTTCAGATTAAAGTCCAAATCTCCGGTGATCCTCAGCTTCTGGGCATTTAAGACAGCCTTTTCATAAACCGATTTGTTGAATTCCTCGGCAGTATTAAAGCCAAGCTGCTTTAGTTCATCTGAATCGAGCCATGCATCGTCATACAACGGTTTGATGTACTCTGAAAAAGACAGGCTATTATTTGCAAGCTGAGCAATACTGGTCTGGCTGCCTAAGCCTGCAGCAATCTTTTTCGTTTCGCCGTTGACTGTTCTGAAAATATTGTATCCCAGCAAAGGGATCCATTCATTTTGAGGCGTCCAACGGAGAATAATGCGGTCCGGTGTTGTCCATGTGCCCTTAAGAGGGTTGAGGCTGGCAATGTTACCGGCTGAGCCGCCTGTTTTTATTGAAAACAGCGTGTTCAGCTTGTTATCGAGCTTTACAAGCTGATCCATTGACAGGCCATATGTATTGAATGACATGAATTTATCTGAGCTCTTCATCTCCAACGCCTGGCTGATCTCGGCCTTCAGAGCCTTCAGCCCTTCCATTTCCGTCCTGGAATGGACCAGCTCGGTCAGGCTTTGTACACTCAGCAGCCTGGCCTCCAGCTGAGGCTTCCTGGCAAGCGCTTCGATGGTGATATCCTCTGAAACGAGGAACTCCTGAATGTCATTCATTTTTTGGTTTTCATTTATCGTTCTCAGGTAGGGGCGGTCGGGAATAATTTCTTTTGAAGGATCTACTACTGCAGAGTTCTTGATGTCCTTATAGGTTGTCGACATCCTTCCCGTACAACCTGTAAAAGTCATTGACGAAAGCAAAATGATCACAATCATTAAAGACAGTGTCCTGTAAAAAGTTCTCATATGAACCATTCCCCCTACATTTTATAATCAAGTTTAGCATTAATTAAACCTATCCAGTTTTTTGCACGTGTAATTTGTAAAAGAAACTTTACATGTAGAATAATAAAATGTAATTTTAACCATATAAAGTTTATCATCTTTTTTGATTTTTCACAATACTATCCTGGTGAAATCATTGATATCTTACGATATAGTGATAAAATTATAGTATTGCACGCCTTCGCCAGGTACTGTGATTTCACCTGCTTATGGCGGAATTATAAGGAGTGAAGAAAATGAGGTATCTGGATATTGAAAACTGGAACAGGAAAGACCACTATCTTTACTTCAAGGAGCTTAGCTACCCGCATTTTAATATATGCGGAAATGTTGATATTTCAAAGTTTTACAGATATATCAAGAAAAATGGCCTTCCGTTTTTTGTATCTGTCCTGTATGCTTCCGTCAAAGCGGCAAACTGCATAAAAGAGCTTCGGTACAGGATCAGAGAGGACTGCGTGGTCGAGCATGACACAGTAGATCCCTCTTTTACGGTCATGACGGAAGATGAAGTGTTTGGCTTTTGCGCCGTAAAATTCATCGATGTATTTCATGATTTTAAGGTAAACACATTAAGTGAAATGGAAAAAGCGAAAAATATAGCAAATCTGAAGGATGAACCGGAGCGGGATGACCTGCTGTATATTACAAGTATCCCATGGGTTTCCTTTACCGGAATAACACACCCTGTCCAGATGAGCCCTGTTGACAGCATACCAAGGATATCCTGGGGCAAGTTCCTTGAAGAAAACGGGAAAATAAGGCTGCCTCTTTCTGTCCAGGTGCATCATGCCTTAGTTGACGGCTTTCATGTGGGCCAATACTTCAATGCATTTCAGGAAATTCTGGACGATCCGGTCAGGAGTCTGCATGAAGACTAATGTATGCAGATTCACAGCTGCTTACAGTTTCGTTGTAATAAGGTTGCCTGATTCATACCTTTTCAGGCCTCTCTTAAAAAACAGATACCCCAACGTGATATATACCGTATCAATGCCAAGCAGCGCCAGCAATCCATACCAGCTGAAGGCTGTCATCAGCCTGAACGGCATGAATACGATGAAGCCCGCCGGAAGCAGCGAATACATGATCCATTTTACTTCGCGCCTGAATATGCTGTCCGGATATAATGTAAAATTTATAAGAAATTCCGTCACAAGCCTCGTGATCGCCGAAGCATCGCCTATATAGAAGGTAAGCGTATCGGCGCTTGCCATCACCGCTCCGGACAACAGTCCCCCGGCAGCTGTAAACAGAGTGAATAGCAGCAATTTAAGAGGGTCAAGCCCATACACAATGATGATCAAAATATAGCCGTATATAAAATCGCCCCATGCGGAAACGGTCATTCTCGAACAATGTACATTCACATACACATTCTTTGGCTGAAGCAGGTAAGTATCCAATTCGCCGTTTATGATCATCCTGGTCAGCTGCCTCACGTTCCCGAAAAAGATATGAAGAAAGCCAAAGGTTGACGCTGCCAGAGCCCATATCACCATGACCTCCCTGAAACCGTATCCGCCGATGGAGGAGACCTTGGTGAATATGACCCACCAGAAGAATATGAAAAAAGCATTGTTCAAAGCCATCCCGATAGCTTGTGTTATAAAGCTCACTCTGTACTCCATCGCCGCCTGAAGGTTATATTTGAAATAGAGTCCTATGAGCCTTAAATGCTTAAATATCTCACCCGCAATCACTTTCAATTTCATTTTGTTATCCTCCGTTGACATTGAGCTTTCTCACTCCCTTCCTGTATACAAAACCGGTAAGCGCTGCAAACAATGCCACATAGAATGCCTGCACAGGCACGATCCTCAGGAAGGTGTCTGTTGAATAAGCTGTCAGCAGCCTTGCCGGAGCATAAGCAATATATGAAAAGGGTAAAACAAGTGCAACCTTGCTGATAGCTCCCGGCAAAAACTCCAGAGGCAAAAATAATCCCAGCATAAAAGCCAGTTTTTGAGCAATCCAGAAGAACGCCGCATTATCTTCGGTCCAGAAGGCGGTCATTCCTATCAGTGCATCCATGAAGAAATTCAGAAGTATCCCGAGCGCCACAGAAAGCACGACAGCAGGGAGTGAAAGCCAGCTGAAGCCCTCAAGCTTACCTGCAAGAATAAGACCCATCAGCAGCCCCACAGGAAGATTCATCAGCAGCCTTACAGAGATCTGTCCCATGCCTTCCGATAACTGATAAAGTACAAAGTTGTATGGCTTGTTGATCTTGTAGGCGATCCCGCCGCCCTTTATCTCTTCGTTCAGAGATTGAAAAACATTGCTTTTTGAAAGGATCACCAGCTCAGCCGCGATATAATACCAGACCAGCCTGTTGACCGTATAGCCTTCCATGGAACCGTTGTTGACGGATATCGCCTCCCAGAGCTGCAAAAATATGAATATGATGAGCGCCAGAAAAAAAGAGCCTGCAAAAAAATTTACCGAATAAACCATGCTGCTTCCGATACTGGTTTTGGCTATAAGGATGTATTTATTCGTCCTTGCCACTGTCCTCACTCCCTCTCCTGTCACTGAAAATATCTCCAATTATCTTTTCCAAAGGGATGTCTGAAATCGTCACATCTACAATGTTTCCAGCCTGCATGAGCCTGACCATCACTTCCTGGATGCTATCCTCCTTTGCGTCCGCCTCCAGCTTCATAGCCAGACCGTTGGCTTTGGTGATGGTGAGTCCGTCAAGCCTGCTCCTATCTGCCATCGTATCGAACTTCACATCGATGATCTTCTTGTGCAGGTATCCGTATTTTAAGCTTTTTACTGAATTATCGAGCACGATCCTTCCATGGTTTATGATGACCGCTCTGCTGCAAAGCTGTTCAACGTCCCCTATGTCGTGGCTTGTGAGAAATATTGTGGTTTTTTCCTCCCGGTTCAGTCTCGCGATCAATTCACGTATTTTCTGCTTCACAACTATATCAAGACCGATCGTCGGTTCGTCAAGGAATATGATATCCGGTTTATGAAGTATGGAAGCAGCAAATTCGCACCTCATCCGCTGCCCGAGTGACAGCTTGCGGACCGGAATATTCATAATATCCTCTATCTCAAAAAGTTCAATAATTTCACTGATCCTCTTATTCAGTGTAATATTGTCAATTTCATATATCGCGCCGAGCAGCCTGAAGCTATCCAATGGAGGAAGGTGAAACCAAAGCTGTGATTTCTGGCCAAAAACGCTGCCGATCCTGAAGGATAAATTCTTCCTCTGTTTCTCCGGATCAAAGCCCAGCACAGACATGCTTCCGGATGTCGCATGCAAAATACCTGTCAGCATCTTGATGGTAGTTGATTTTCCGGCGCCGTTCGGTCCGAGAAATGCCAGCAGTTCTCCTCCGGGCACTTCAAAGTCAATGCCGCTTACCGCATTGATTTCCCTGAACTCAGGTCTGACAAGAGACTTAAGGCTTTCGTCGAAGCCTTCCTTTTTAATTTTCGTTTTAAAAACCTTTCTTAGATTCTTTACACTTATTACTGTCTCTGATCCCGGCGTTCCCACTCCCTCAACCCCCATTCAGTTACATTCAGCTTTTTTATGCAAAAAACCCCGCAGAATCACTTTGTCATGTGACTCCGCAGGGTCTCATTCCATTCAATCGATATGTTTGATTTTTTTCTTCACTTTTTTAAGACGGAAAAAATCTTCCCTTTCCTTCTCCTCAAGCACTTCCTGAATATATTTCACCTGTTCCCTGTACTTAGGGATCTGTATATGTTCCAGCGCATTTGTTCTTTTATTTGTCTTCTCGATCTCTCTTGCCAGCTTGAAAATGGAGTTTTCTATTTCGGCCAGTTCATATATTTTATATCGTACATCGTTAAACTTCTGCCTTGCCTTATCCAGAGAAGAATTTGAGTTGAAAAAACCGTAGGTGGGCATAATGTCCTGCCTCTTGTATTTCACGGTCGGTATATCGACGCCCATGACACTTTTGAGCAGCACCTCAAAGGACTCATCATTGGGTATGCTGGAGGTAATATCCTCAACCTCCCTGATCCCAAGCGTTAGATTTGCGACCTGAAGAGCCTGATATGCCTCCGCTATGGTCGAATAGATAGTGGATTGGATATTTCTTGCCTTATCAACCATGTCCATCATTTCCCTTATAAGTACATTCCTCTTTTTATCCAGCAGTTCAAAACCCTTGTTGGAAAGCACCAGGGAGGATTTGGATCTTATCAGGTTTGATTTTGTCGGTGCAATCAACTCAGCCATGGCTATTCTCCCCATCATACCGGTAATACTTCTGTATGTTTTCCGTCTTGACACGGTCAAGCTCCGTGGCAGGCAGTATGGATAGAACCTCCCATCCGATATTCAGAGTATCGATGATGCTCCTGTTTTCATTTCTGCCCTGGGATATGAACCGGTTCTCCAGCTCGCGCCCGAATTTCAAATAAAGCTTGTCGATATCGCTCAGGTCATCCTCCCCGATGATCTGCGACAGCGAGCGGACATCCTGGACACGTGAATAAGCAGCAAACAGCTGGCTGGAAAGATCTGAATGGTCCTCTCTCGTGTAGTCCTCCCCTATGCCATCCTTCATCAGCCGCGAAAGTGACGGTAGTATGTCAATAGGCGGATAAATGCCTTTCTGGTTGAATTCCCTGTTCAGTACGATCTGCCCTTCGGTGATGAATCCGGTCAGGTCGGGAATGGGATGCGTAATATCATCATTCGGCATGGTCAGTATGGGTATGAGCGTTATGGAGCCCTCCTTGTCCTTCAGCATCCCTGCGCGTTCGTAGAGAGTAGACAGGTCGCTGTACAGATATCCCGGATAACCCTTTCTGGAGGGGACCTCCTCCTTTGCGGAAGATATCTCACGCAATGCCTCTGCGTAGCTTGTCATATCGGTAAGGATGACCAGCACATGCATACCCAGTCTGAATGCGAGATATTCCGCCGCGGTCAGCGCGCACCTCGGCGTTGATATTCTCTCAACGATAGGTGCGTCCGCTGTGTTGATATACATGACAACATGGTCCAGAACACCCGACGTCTGGAAGCTCTTTATAAAATAGTCCGCGTCATCGTGCCTTACGCCCATCGCCCCAAAAACAACCGCGAAATTTTCACTTGTGGCGCCTTCTATTTTTGCCTGCTTTACGATTTGTGCCGCAAGGTCGTTATGTGCAATGCCGTTTCCTGAAAAAATGGGCAGCTTTTGCCCTCTTATCAGCGTCATCAACGCATCAATAGAGGAAATACCCGTCTGGATGAAATTCCTGGGGTATTTGCGCGCTACGGGATTGATAGGGCGGCCGTTAATATTCTGTCTGTACGGGGATACGATCTGGTAAGCGTCATCAATAGGCTCTCCGACACCATTAAAGGTCCGGCCCAGTACTTCCCTGGACAGTGGAATTGACATAGGCTCTCCCATAAATTTCACGGCGGAATTGTCCGTCGATATGCCTGCCGTCCCTTCAAATACCTGAACGATCGCATTTGTACCCTCTATTTTTATTACCTTTCCTTTTCTTATTTCCTCATTGTCTACTTTTATGAATGCCATTTCTCCATAAGCAGCATCGGTCACATTGGAAAGTACAATGAGAGGGCCTTCTATCTTTTCAAGTTTCAAGTATTCTTTTCTCATATAAACATGCATTCCTTTCGTACTGCCCGGTGCAGCAAGAATCCTTTTGAAGCTCCTTCGCTTTCGCTCAGGGTGACATATTATCCGTCAGTCCCCCGCATTACTGCTCATATTTCCGGCTTAAGCCATCGTATGCACCGGCAATCTTGCTGCAAAGCTCATCGAGCAGTTCGGGCTTGTCATTCGGGATATCATACTTCATTTTCAAAACCTCCTGCATTACATCCTGGCTCTTGATCGTTGAGATAGGTATCCCCATCTTTACACATTTTTGCGCGCTTTCATACAGAACGTCAATCACCTTCAGCATTTTATATTGCTTTTTGAGGACTACATAGGTGTCTTCCTTATGGAGGGCATTCTGCTGCAAAAATCCCTTTTTTATGATCCTTGCTATTTCAAGGATCATTGCCTGGTCGTTTGGAAGTACATCCTCCCCAACCAGCTGGACGATTTCGTTCAGCTTTTCCTCCTCCTGCAGGAGCCTCACCATTTTGCTGCGCAGCTCCAGCATATCCGGCGCTACGTTTTCGCCGTACCATTCTTCCAGCATGCCTAAATATCCGCTGTAGCTTGTAAGATAATTGATCGCAGGATAATGCCTCGCATATGCGAGCTTTTTATCCAGCGCAAGAAACGTTGTGACAAACCTTTTTGTATTTTCAGTGACCGGCTCCGAAAAATCGCCTCCGGGCGGAGATACAGCGCCGATGATCGTAATGGATGCCTCCTGATCGTTCAATGTCCGGACGCAGCCGGCTCTTTCATAGAATTCCGCAAGCCTTGACGGCAGGTAGGCCGGATAACCTTCCTCCGCAGGCATTTCCTCCAGGCGGCCTGAGATCTCCCTCAGTGCTTCCGCCCATCTCGATGTCGAATCCGCCATGATCGCCACGTCATACCCCATGTCCCGGTAATATTCCGCCATGGTAACTCCGGTATAGATACTGGCTTCACGTGCTGCAACAGGCATATTGGATGTGTTTGCTATCAATATGGTCCGTTCCATCAGCGGCCTGTCCGTCCTGGGATCGATCAGCCTGGGAAACTCCTCCAGCACGTCCGTCATCTCGTTTCCGCGTTCACCGCAGCCGATGTATACAATAATGTCCGCATCGCTCCATTTTGCAAGCTGATGCTGTGTAACGGTCTTCCCTGTACCAAATCCGCCGGGAAGGCCAACTGTCCCTCCTTTTGCTACAGGGTAAAAGCTGTCGATGACCCTTTGTCCTGTTATCAGCGGCTTGTAGATCGGTATTCTCTTTGCAAACGGCCTCGGCTGCCTCACAGGCCATTTACAGGACAACGCCAGATCCACCTTTTCTCTGTTTGCTTTTTCCAATACCACGACAGTATCCTTCAGAGTATATAAACCGTCTGGTTTTACCTCCGTCACCGTACCGCTGATATTTACCGGAACCATCAGTTTGTGAGCGATGCTAAGCGTTTCCTGCACTGCAGCATATACCGACCCGGGTTTCAATATATCTCCAGGCTTTACAAGCACTTTTACTTCCCACTGCTTTTCTTCATCAAGCGATAACAGTCCTATTCCTTCCGGTATGAAATCCTCCGACATGCCGTTTATTTTTAACAATGGTCTTTGTATGCCGTCAAATATATTCCCGAGCATGCCCGGTCCAAGTGTCACAGAAAGCGGGCTTCCCGTATAAAGGATTTTCTCCCCGGCTTTCAGGCCTTCCGTTTCTTCATATACCTGTACTGTCGCAACATCCCCGTTTATGGCCACTACCTCGCCTATGAGCTTCTTATCTCCGACCGTGACCATTTCGTTCAATTTGAATGAGCCCATATTGGTACCCTTTACAACCGGCCCATTAATAACCCTTACGACGCCTTCATTGTCTCCCATCTGTTTCACCTGCTTCTATAGCCTGGAATAGTGTCTGCATAATATAGGGCATGTTATCCTCAAGAAGTGCTTTAACGGAGAAATTCAACCGGATACTCCCTGCAGCATCCTCGGCAATAAACCCGCCAATGATACTATCGTCAGCCATTTTGAATGAGCACTCCTTCCGTCCCGATTTCAAAAGCTCCTGTCTTATATTATCGGAATATTTATCGTAATCGCGGCGGGTCATGTACAGAACGAAGCTGTCTTTTAACTCCTTTGTCCCAATCATCCTGTCCACCTGCGTAACAAGATACCCGCCATATTTTTCGGACTGAATGAAATTCTCTATTTCCTCCTTAAGATGGTCCATAAATAAGGAAAGGTGCTTTTCCTTAACATCCATATATTCTTTTTTTGAACTGATCCTTATTTTATTGATCATTTCGATCTTTTCCGCTTCTGCTTTTTTGACTGATCTGTTAATGATATCTTCAGCCTCTTTATATACAGCCTCCCTATTTTTCCGTAGCTTCTCTTCATATTCCTTTTTTAGTTTTTCCATAGCCTCTTTGAACTTATCGTCCATCGAACGATTCAGGAGCTTGGAAAACAGCGACAACTTCTGTTCAATAGTGACCATCTGCTTCACCTCAAATTCGAATACCTACCGAATCTCTTATATAATTGGTTATCTGATCCTGGGAATGCGAACTGCCATGCCTGTCCGGGATCTCAATGATAAGAGGCCTATTGCACTGCAGCTTCAGCTTCAGCACTTCTTCCCTCACCTGATCCACCGCTTTTTCCGTCATGATAAGAATACCGATTTCATCGTTTTTTACAGCTGTTTTTATGGCGCGAAGCACCTCCTCATGTGTGTGTACAATCACGCCATCGATTCCCGCAAGCTTCATACCGACCCATGTATCCTTATTGTCACTGATAAGAAATGATTTCATATTTTCACAAAAACTCCTATACAAACAGTATCAGTATGGAAATGATCATACCATATATCGCAATACCTTCTGCCATTCCTACGAAAATCAACGTTTTCCCAAGTATCGATGAATCTTCTGAAACAGCACCTATTGCCGAAGAACCAACGGAGCCTACCGCAAGGCCTGTTCCTATAGTTGCAAGCCCGGTGCTCAGCGCCGCCGCCAGATACTTAAAGCCGTCTCCAAGCGTAAGCCCTGAGGCAGCCGCACCTGCCGCTGCGTTTCCGGCCTCGCCTGCTGCAAATACCGGATATCCCGAAATTGCCATTACGATCATTGAAATCATAACCGCTCCAAATGCCGATACGGAGGTGAAAATCGCTTTTTTCACACTGCCCTTCTTATTCCGCTTCATTGCCCTCCGTCCATAAATCACTGTCCCTGCAGCAATCGCTACCGCCAATACCAAAAATATGTATTGCATATCACTCATCCTTTCAATCATTTCAGTTTATTTTAACCCTTAGTTATTAATCCTTACCGGATTGAACTCAACTCCATCCCCTTTGAAATACTTGCTGAACATTTCATAATACTCAAGACGAAGCCCTTGAATAAATACGACCAGCCCTTCAAGAGTCAGTATCAATACGTTACCCAGCAGTAAAATGACAACCTTTAAAACAATATTTGACGTCATTTCCGACATGACAAGAAACGCCAGAAATAGTCCTGCATGATTGAGTGCAAAAGCGCCGACACGTATAAAGGAAATCGCATTGCTGAGAGTCCCGAGAACAGTTTCCACCCCTTCAAAGATGCTCTCCGTCAGGTATGACCCGATGCTGCCGTGAACAAGAGGCCTCCTGTTCGTCACAAGGTTTGCCAGCGGTTCTTTTGCCAGCATTGCGGCAAGGCTGACCAGCAGTGTTGACACCGGTGCGATTACCGGAAGGCCAATGACGCCGGTAACGGCCACCCCGCACATCACAAGGCTGATAAAGAAGATATAGCCTGCCAGCCCATTCTTTCCAAAAATACCCGCCTCAATATTTCCTGCCTTAATACTGTTAATTATGCCAAATACAAAAGAAACCGTAAGCACTGCTACGCCAAAAACCACACCGGCTATTAATATGACCGGGATATTCCTGGGATCCAGCGGCCTTCCGGTCAGGCTGGGCAGCCAGGGAAGCTCGGACTGCTCCAGTCCGAAAAAGCTTCCGTATATGAACCCGAACACAATAGAGCTTCCTCCGAGTCTTGTCAGGATCTGCCCGGCTGCTTTCATCCTTTTATAAAGTAACAACCCTGCAACAAAGTAGACCAGGCCCTGACCGATATCACCAAACATAATGCCAAACATCAGGCAAAAAGTTATGGCTATAAAAGGCGTAGGGTCTATTTCATAATAGGATGGAAGACCATAAAGCCTGATAATCGTTTCAAACGGACTAAAAAAGCGGTTGTTTCTGAACTGGGTCGGTGGCATCACCTGCCTTTCTATTTCACCGGCTTTTTTTTCTTCGATAATAATCTTTCCATTAACGGAATTGAGCAGCTTTTCTATTTTAGCCTTATCGCTCTCTCTGATCCAGGCATTTAGGACAAACGTGCTTTCACCGCGCTGAATTTCATTTTCAAGGCCCAAAATCCTCTTCTCCAGAACAATTGTAGTATATATTTTTTTCAAAAGTGCCCGGGTCTCATCTTTCCTTGTTTCAAGCACCTTTGACAGCTCGTTTATCTCATTTTTCAGATCTTCTATCTTTTTATGCGCCTGCCTGATCATTTGGTCGACAGTACCATGAATATCCTCAGGGATATCAAGCTTTACCCAATTGAGAGATTTCAGCAGCTGATTCGTTTCCTCCTTGAAACTTTTTGGATATATGATGATTTCCAGATCTTCAATAGAGTTTTTAATGCTTCCTATATTGAGTACGATGGCACTTATGCTTTCATAGCTTCTTCTCAGGCGGATCCGGTTTTCTTTGGACAGGGCGCCTATTTCATAGTCAAAATAGTTTAGTTCGGCTATACGGTCAATATCAAGATTACTGTAGTTGATACATTTTATCTTCTCGATAAATTGCTCATATTGACCTATTGCTGCTTTTTTACTGTTTATTTCCATGATCCTCGGTCCCATCAGCCCAACCAACTCATCCATATCTTTCCTGGCATTTTCCAGATTGTAAGGAATATCCTTTACGCTGTTTTTATCAATTTCCAACTTCATATCAAGACCGCTGCCAAGGCGCGAAACAGCCTGCTCCATTTCGTCACACTCCGCTTCGATTGCGCCGAAATCCTCTGGCATATAAACAGGAGCTGCGGTCATAATGGATTCATATTCATGAATAATATAACTATTATCGAATGCATTGGTATTTTCAAAATCAACATGCAGATTCTCACAAAGCACCAGCTTTTTTACAATGTCATGCATGTCTTCAATTGAACCGACAATTTTAAGAAATAACATCTTTTGGATAGCCATTTGCAATCCACCTCCAATCTTTACTTATATTGAACGTATCAGGTATTGTTTCAGCTGCTCTTTCGGTAACTTATACCTTATTCCTTCAGTAATCGTAATCAATTCCCTTACTGCAATATCCAGCATATAAATGTATGACAGCGCAAAACCGATCGTCCCCCTGCTATTTATCTTTTTTATGTAGGAATAGATATAATTATCAATATTCCTTTCAAAATCCAGGTCATTATTTTTTGAAAATATTTCATACCTCAAAAAATTGTTTGACAATTGCTGGATCTCTTCAACGGATTTTGAATAGGAAAGTTTCCTCAGCCTTTCAAAGCTTAGCTTTTCCCCTTTCTGCAAGCTGTATATCAGGATCTGGTCAGGTGAAATATCATAATATTTTTTTGCCCTGTATATCCACTGAACATTGAGGAAGTCGGTTTTTGTACCGATGATCTCATTTGCAACCCGCCTGTCTGCTTCATACAATCTATCGGCTTTATGGAACAGTGTTCTGTACAGCAGAAGCTGAAGCTTCATTTCAATATGGAATGCCCTCTTGACAACATCACTGTCTGTTACAGTTTTTAATGAATTATAATAGGGAGTTCCTTTTAAATTTTCAATGAACTGTATGACATTTTTTGAGGATGTCAACCTGCCATATTGCAGTGATGAATAGACCTCTGAATGAATAAATCCCTTCTCTATTCCATTTAAATCTTCGCCTTTCGCTATTTTCCTCAGTATCATGACCAGATCGGAAATTTCGAACTCCATCAGCGTTACCTGCAAAAATTCCTTGTAAGGGCCTGAGAAATAATGAAGGATGCTCTCGATATCCATCACTTCGTATCTGTTGAGAAGCGTCTCCAGCTCATCCCTGTGCAGATCATGATTTTCGATCAAATTCAAATCAAAATTGTTTTTCAAATATTCTGTCACTTGATCTACCGAACTTAGCTGCATTATTTTCTCAAACTTTTTCTCATCCAACAGCCGGTTTTTTTTTGTTAATATTTTGACGTTTGCAGCTTCATAAGCCATGTAGGGATTCATACCTTTCCTCCCTTCTCAAAAGTCTGTTCAATATAGTCTCTCCAATCCCTGTTGAAGATACATTAAACAGCAGCCTTATTCGTTAAAAAGCTTATCAAGTACTTTATTCATCACAGTCTTTTCGACTCTCACATAATTGCTCTCGATCTTATCCTTCACCTTTTTCACCTTTTTTTCCTCTAACTGGCATTCTGCTTTTGCCTTGCTTATTATCTGGCTGTACATGCTTTTGGCGTTACTTTCAGCCGACTTCAATTTCTGGTCGCGGTAATTTTTTATTTCATTTTCATATCTTTGCTGCTCGCTATTTAAAATGGATTTGTTTTTCTGTTCATTTTCAAATGCAATGGCGTCAATACGTGAAATTTTTTCAATTATTTCCTTCATTCCGATCCCTCCAGATCTCATTCACCCTCTGCCTGAGAGCCGATACTATATTATACCCATTACAAAAGCTTTGAAAAATATTGATTGATATCATAATACTTTTGTTTTATGAAGTCAATGGAATACTTGAGAATTTGAGAATTGATATGTTATGAAAATAAATGTTCGATTAAAATTTTAATGCCCATTGCGATAAGTATTACGCCGCCTGTAAACTCGGCTTTGGATTTAAACCGTGACCCGAATACATTCCCTATTTTTACTCCAAGGAATGAAAAAACAAATGTGGTGATCCCGATCGTGGAAACAGCGGGGATAATGTCGACCTGTAAAAAAGCAAAAGTCACGCCAATAGCCAATGCATCGATACTGGTAGCCAGAGAAAGCACCGTCATATTTTTCAGATCGAAGGAATTGCCTACATTTTCACAATGCTCGCTTCTAGATTCCTTTATCATATTGATTCCAATAAATAAGAGCAATACAAAAGCAATCCAGTGGTCAACCGAAGTGATATAATTACTGAACTGTGTACCCAGCAAATAACCTATCAAGGGCATAAATGCCTGAAATCCCCCGAAAAACAGCCCTGTGATCAAAGCATGCTTATAGCTCATCTTTTGCATGGATAGTCCTTTGCAGATCGCAACTGCAAAAGCATCCATGGAAAGCCCCACTGCAATGAGCATCAATTCCCCAAAACCCATTTCTGTTCAATCTCCCAATATAAGCTGCATAAATTATTTTTACCGGAAATAATTAATTTTTTGCAATTTATACAAATGAAATATAATTGAAAAAAATCTTACCGGTAAAATTATTTTCATAGATACATGCAAGTTTTGTAATGATAACATAAATTTCATCAATTTTCAATGTGAAAAATAGATTTCCGCTAGAAATATTGCACTTTGTATGCTTTATACCAAATATATTCCTTTGTAATATTATCCACCATATATAAACGTATGAATTCATAATACAACACAGAATAATAATTAAATCACAAAATGATAGTTGACAAGGGAATGATTATAGCATAAAATGCCAAATGTTAAAAATATGAAATTCTGCAAATGCTATTAAAACTGGTAGGATTTTTGGAAAAACCATTCTACTCGATCTTAAGTGAGTTTCATTCTTTTTAATATTTTAAGAATCTTGTATTACCGACATTTATAAAGTTGGTTTTGCAGTAGTAGTTTGCTTTTAAAGCCGTTAGCCGCGGAGCATGGAAGCGAAAACAGTTAAAGGCTTGAAAGAACTTGTGCACAAATATATCAATGCATTTGAAAAAAAGAAAGGGGGAATTTTAAACAGTAATGAAAAGAAGCAGGATCATATTAATAATATCATTACTTGTAGTAATTGCATTTTTATCAGCTTTCCCAAGGTTTGGAGAATTTGATTTTACAGGTCATTCATTAAATGTTGAAATGTTAAAAACAAAGCAAATCATGCCCTGGGGAGTTGAAAGCATAAACGCATCCGCTTTATGGCCGGATGTTACAGGAAAAGGTGTAAAGGTAGCTATTCTGGATAGTGGTTTCAACTATAGTCATCCTGACTTTGGAAAAAATATCAGAGATGGATACAATGCAATGGATCCCGGCAAACCCATTATAGATGACTATGGTCATGGGACACTTATATGCGGGGTAATTGCAGCACGGCATAATGGCTTTGGCATAGCCGGTATAGCTCCCGATGCCGAATTGTATCCTGTAAAGGTGCTTGACAAATATGGAGAAGGAGATATTTCCGATATTGAAGAAGGAATTGACTGGTGCATTGAAAATAAAATTCAGGTTATCAATATGAGCTTTGCGATAGAGAAGGATATTCCTCTCTTGCATAGCGCTGTTGAGAAGGCAGTTAATGCCGGAATAATAGTTGTTGCATCTTCCAGTAATACATTCAGCACTAAAGCAGGGTATCCTGCTTCTTATGAAGGCGTTATATCAGTTACAGCTGTTGATAGGAAACTCCGGCCCGGTGATACTTCACCAAAAGGAAAGATTGATTTTTCAGCTCCCGGTATAAAAGTAATATCAACAGCAAGTGACGGAAGTTATGAAGAGTGCTGCGGAAGTTCATTGGCAGCGTCGCATATTACTGGTCTTATAGCTCTTGTTTTACAAAGTCCTCAAGAGTTTGGCATGCCTGAAGGCATTAAATGTACACATAACGATGTATACAACATTTTGAAATGCTTTTCGAAGGACCTGGGAGAAAAGGGCAAAGACAGTATATATGGAGAAGGATTTGTATGCTTAAGAAATGAAAATAATATTAAATTAGCAAAAGGAGAAAATTCATTATGAAAATGAATTTCAAAAAAATAATTTCTTTAGTAGTATGCATATGTTTTGTTTGTTCGTTCTGCATGAGCAGTTTTGCTAATGCGGCAAGCAATGAAATAATTGACGAGAGCATGTTTAAGTTAGTACAGAACAATGACAAGGTTTGCACAGTAATGGCAAAATACAAGGGTGATAAGCTTTATGCTACGCTTGACAAAGAAACCCGCGAAATAACAATGCAAACTGTTGAAAAGTCCAAAATGCAAATACTTGGTCTTTCTTTGGGAAAAGACAAGATAACGGACTATAAGGTTAAGGTTGATACGGTTGTAGATGGTGAAGTATCAGCAATAATTACCGATGCTGAGACCGGTAAGGAGTATAAAATAAGCAAAAATACGGATAAGGTAAAAGCCCAGGCAGTAGTCATACTTCCTTTGATCGATATTTTAGCCGGACTGGCAGTACTGGTGTTAAATAACATCGTTGCCACAATAGTAATCGCAGGTATTACGTATTATGCATTATCAGAGATTATGGAAGACGTAGAGGATGAAAGCTATGATTACTATGCTGCCTACATTGTAACTAGCGATGATCTCTATATAGCGGGCTCAATATCCTATGAAGCTGCTGTAGCAAGAATGCAGGCAGGCAAGAATATTCTGGCAAGAACCCAATTAAAAGCTTATGGTGTTGCAAAGAATGCATACAATGGCTACACACCGGTAGGTCCGGAAAAGCACTCAGGAAGCGGCCATTATTACTGGCACTATCATCCGTATAATAGATATTACGGATCACATGCTTTCTATATTGCTTATTAAAAGGCATAACTAATTAAAATCCCGGGGACATCGAACCCCGCTCGATTTTGGGATACATGCCTTTGAGCATGTTCCCTGATTTGACGCAGAACAGTCCGGCTTTGCAGGGCTGTTCTGCATCCATAAAAATTAAATGGAGGTAAAATATGGTTATAACATCCGATCCTAAAAATGATGTTTACAAGAGCTTGATAGACCTGGCTTTTGATGTATGTGATGAATTTATTCTCGTTGTACATAAAGAATCCGGTTTGATTTGCAATGATAGCGGAATGCTCATACTGCAAAGACTGGCTGATTCGCTGAAAGAAATGGCAGAACAGTCTAAATGGGCAGGCACTGAGTTGTATAAAGATACGGCATATGTATATCATTACAGTACAGACAATCAAGCCAGAGAAATAATAAATGAGGTTTCAAGTTTGTTATATGGCTGGGTACATCCTGATTTTCCCGAAGATTTGTGCTTTTATAAAAATGGAAAGCCATGGTTAATAAACACAGCTCATGAGAGACAGAGCCATATCCTTACTGAGGACAAGGCGGAAATTGACAGAATATTGAATATTAAAGGCCTGGAGATAAGATTATAATTGATCTCGCTAAAGCTATAGCTAAACATAAATCTGTATAAATGGAGTTATGATAATGATAAAAATAATAGCCATGCTGACAATGCTGATAGATCATATCGGACTGGTATACTTTCCAAATGCTGAGATTTTTACAGTTATCGGCCGGTTGGCATTCCCTTTATTTGCATGGGGGGTTGCAAAAGGTTTCGAACGGACAGGCAATGTTAAAATGTATGCTTTGAGATTACTGGCTGTGGCGATAATTTCACAATATCCTTATAGCCTGTTATTTGAAAACTTTCAACTCAATGTATGTTTTACGCTGCTTGCAGGCTTACTGATTATACAGCTGTATAAATCCAAAATCAGTTATATTTTAAAGGTAACGACGGTATTGGCATTGCTTACTGTAACACACTTTTTTAACTTTGAATACGGGATTTATGGCATTGCTACAATAGTGATCTTCCATTTGTTTAAAGGCAAGTATTATCTTATATTACTTCAGACTGCTGCAACAACCATAGGGATAGTGATGTACCGTTTTTACCCCGTGCAGCTGGTTTCCATATTGTCTGTAGGTATAATAGCATTATTTGAAATATATGATTTCAAGCTTAATAAAATTATACAATACGGGTTTTATCCTGTGCATATGGCATTATTACTTTTACTTTAGTAACTTATTGCCGCGAAATTGCAATAAAAAACAAGAAAATAGTTACACATTCGCGGCAATAGGTACATTCGTTGGGTTGTGGGCGGCAGCCCACATTGGTTACAATCGGTTCTTTGGCTACCCTTTGTGAGCTTGCTAATAACAAAGCAAAGAAGAAAAAAGACTCACAGGCAAAGCAAACTGCCCATGAGTCTCCTCAAACATCCTATCGTGTAGTATTTACTCCATTTATCAATTTTCTGAATTCATCCGCGAAATTGGTAGCCGTTCCCGTGCCGGTAATATTCGTGCCTAGCCGGCTCATCCTTGCCATGATATCAGCGGATTCGCTTACCGTTACATTGGTTATGGTCCTGTCAACTTGCTTACACTTGTTTGCTATATTGTCTTTTACAGCCTTTGTATTTCCGGCGCTGCCTGAAGGCCTATATCCAACAAGTGCTGTATTTCCCATTACAATAACATTTGCATCGGATACGCCTTTCATATTCATTATCTGCCTTCTGATATTATCTGCCTTTTGCCTGTCCGGAGCCGTCTGTGTCAGGTTCACTCCACCCGGAGTTGTTCTGGCCATATCGCTCAAAGTCGTTCCTGTCATGTTGCCCAGGGTTGTTCCAGCCATGTTGCCAAGGGTTGTTCCAGGCATGCTGCCCAGGGTTGTCGCATTCATCAGATTATTCCTGTTAAGTCCCTGCCTTTGCGTGATCCCCAACGGCCGGCCGGTGTTCTGCCCGGGTGCGCGTGATGTCCCGGCTTGTGAGCATGCGCTAAGCATTGTTGTTATAAGGCATACACCTGCAAAAGTACTTAAAGCCATTTTTGAATTCTTTATCATTTTAAACACCTCCCATTCTATTTTGTGTACATAATCTATAATTATTTGAGTTAATAATAGATTATATTGGATAGGGTTTGGTGTTTTATGAAATCAAAAAAACTACATGATTTTTTTAACAAATAAACAAATTACCGTTCATAATAAGTATACCCTCGAAGGCCATTATCATATGCGCGCATGATCTCCGGCCTGTCGCTTGCGCTGATCATACCGTCATGTATGGCTTCTTCCGCCGTCTCGCGGAAACGGACCAGCATGTCCTTCGGGTCGAATTCCACATAGGAAAGCACATCAGCCACACTATCCCCGTGTATTTCCTTAACCAGCTCATAACCTCCATCCGGGCTGATCTTCACACTGACTACATTTGTATCGCCAAAAAGATTATGCAGATCACCCAGCGTTTCCTGGTAAGCACCTACAAGAAAAACGCCAAGGTAATAATCGTCGCCGTTTTTCATTTCATGCAGCGGCAATGTTATCCGGACGTCATGGAGATCTATAAAATGGTCAATTTTCCCGTCGCAGTCGCAGGTAATGTCGGCAATAACGGCATTACGCTTCGGTAATTCGAGCAGACGGTGCAGCGGCATGATCGGAAACAGCTGGTCGATCGCCCAGCTATCCGGTATGGACTGAAATACGGAAAAATTGCAATAATAAATATCTGCAATGGCACTTTCGATATCCTCCAGGTCAGGCGGTGCGTTTTTAAGCTTTTTCTTTTCCCTGGCGATCTGGCTGATCGTATTCCAAAAGATCTTTTCCGAAACCGAACGCTCACGCAGGCTGATCTTCCCATGCTTGAACATGTCACGGATCTCATCCCGGTAGTACAGCGCATCATTATAGCATTCCTGTATGTTTTTAAGCGACAGGTTCTTATTCACGTCATACAGGTTTTTTATCTGCTCCGACGTACTCTCGTCCAATTCCTTCGGTACATCATACTCCTCGAATTTCTCCACATTCAGCACGTTAAACAGCAATACGGAATAATAGGCAACCGTCGTACGCCCCGATTCGGTCACGATCGTCGGATGGGGCGCATTGCTTGAGTCCAGAGTAGTCATGACGGCTTCCACAATATCGGTGCAATACTCCTCTACGGTATAATTACGGCTATTAGTGTAATTCGTATTCGACCCGTCATAATCCACCGCAAGACCCCCGCCCAGATCCAGATATCCCATCGGGGCGCCCTCCTTTACCAGCTCCGCGTACACACGCGCAGCTTCCAGGACGGCAGAGCGGATATCGCGAATATTCGGGATCTGTGAGCCAAGGTGGTAATGCAGCAATTTAAGAGAGTCCAGCATATTCTTCGCCTTGAGCGTATCCACCATGGTGATCAACTGAGAGACGTTCAGGCCAAATATGCTGCGGTCGCCTCCCGACTCGGTCCAATGACCGCCTGCCTTGGAAGACAGCTTAATGCGGATGCCGATGTTCGGCTGCACGCCCAAAACCTGTGAACGCTCCAGGACCGTGTCAAGCTCATCCGGAATTTCTATGACAAAGAAACATTTAAAGCCCATCTTTACGGCATAAAGTCCCAAATCTACAAATTCTTCGTCTTTATAGCCGTTGCAGATAAGGCAGGCCTCCTTGTCCTTCATCAGCGAAAGCGCCGCAATCAGCTCAGCCTTGCTGCCCACTTCCAGTCCATGATGGTACCGCTGGCCGAATTTGGTCACTTCCTCAACAACCTGCTGCTGCTGGTTCACCTTTATCGGATAAACGCCACGGTATTCACCCTTGTAGTTCAGCTCCTTCATTGCTTTCCTGAAAGAGTTATTCAGATAGGATATCTGTGAATCCAGCAGATTCTCAAAACGCAAAAGTACCGGCATATCCAATCCGCGTTCGCGGACGCCGGAGATGATATCCATGATGCTGATTGCCGCTGCAGAGTTGTTTTTATATGGGTTCACCATTACCTCTCCCTTATCGGAGATGGAAAAATAACCGGCTCCCCAGTTTTTAATACCATAAAGTTCCTCGGACTTTTCCTTCGTCCATCTACCTAATGGTTCTGTTTTATTCATCGTCATTTCCCTTCCCAAATTGTCATGCTGTATCATCATAGCTGACTAATCACATAGCAGACAATAACATAACGGGAACTCCATTGTCAATATACATAATACTTATACGCCCGCATCCGGAACATAATCATGGTCCACCATGATTACGGAATGATACGATGGATCCAGTTTATGGACACTTTCTGTGACATTTTCAATGAGTTCCTCATCGCTTGACCTAAAATCAAATGGCACTACCAGATCAAAGATCAGATTCGAATGCGTCACACTCCACACTACACGGAAATCATGCATGCTGATCTTGGGTGAAATCTGTCCGATCAGCTTTTCAACCTCCGCTTTCAGCCTGTTCGTCCTTTCGTCATCCGTAATAATGGGATCAAGATGCACCACCAGATGAATTCCAAGATCCTTTAAAAAGTCACGCTCAATATTATCGATAATATCATGGCTGACCATGATGTCCTGCCCGGCGCTCACCTCGCAATGGACCGACGCAAAACATTTGGAAACGCCGTAGTTGTGGACGGTCAGATCATGTATGCCCAAGATGCTGTCGTAGCTCAATATTTTTTTGTAGATAGTATCGACCAGTTCTTTTGTAGGCGCCATTCCAAGCAGAGGGCTGATCGTATCATTGACCAGCCTGATTCCCGATACGATAATGAAAAGTGCTACAACAACGCCCATATAGCCATCCAGATTGAAACCTGTCAGGCGTGTTGCCACCGAAGCAACCAGCACAGCCGATGTAGCAAGGATGTCATTCCTGCTGTCGGCCGATGTGGCAAATAGAGTGGTGGAATTGATCAGCACGCCTATTTTCCGGTAAAACAGGCATTGCCATAATTTTATCAAAACGGCAACTGCAAGTACCGCTATGGATGCGACAGAAAATTGTGCTAATTGCGGGTGGATGATTTTATCGACAGAACTCTTTATCAGCTGCAATCCTAAAAACAAAATAATAAAGGAAACGATTAAACCTGAAATATACTCCATGCGTGCATGTCCATACGGATGCTTTTCATCTGCTGGCCTGCCGGAAATTTTGAAACCGGCCAGCGTGATGACCGACGAGCCGGAGTCGGAGAGGTTGTTAACGGCGTCGGCAACGATGGAGATACTTTGAAATAAAGTTCCTACGATAATTTTGATAAGGAAAAGCAGAAAATTTGAGGCAATGCCGACTATGCTTGCGAACTTGCCGTATCGTTCGCGGACATATTGATTTGTAATATTTTCACGATCTTTTACAAACAGCCTGATTAAAAAATTTGTCAAAAAGACACCCCAATCCATCATAGTATTTTTACGTTTACAGCCATTCGATATAACTTCTCTCTGCCTGGAAAAGGGTATAAAAAAACACCTTTGGAACATTTTCCTGTCCCACAGATGTGATCATTTCAATCTGCTGCTGTTGCCAGCCCAGCCCCACGAACCATACTGACTTTGTACAATATCGGGGCTGACGAGAAACTTATCGCCAGATGTCCGCAGTCATACCGGTCCATCGCCTGCTCAGTTTGTACTGTAGAATAAATATGCAGCGCAAAGAGATTAGTTTATTATATTATAATGTGTGCGCATTATCCTGTCAAGACACCTGCTCCGTTGATTTGAGCGATCTGCAGTCCGTTGATTTGAGCGATTCCACCATGCTGATTTTGCGAAGCCTGAAGTACATGATGAAATGTATTATTCCTCGACCATTCGGTACCCAACGCCGACCTCTGTTATAATATATCTCGGCTCCGCGGGATTTATTTCGAGCTTTCTTCTGATGTTGGCCATGTTGACCCTGAGAGCCTGTATTTCACTTGAATATGTTACGCTTGTGAATGGACCCCATATTTCCTTTATGATAAAATCGTACGTAAGTACTTTCCCTATGTATCGGGAAAGCAGAACAATTATTTTATATTCAATCGGTGTAAGATGGATTTCTTCCCCGGTTATGGAAACAAGCCTTTTGCCATAGTCGATTTCCAACTCTCCTGTGGTAATTTTCCCATCTCCGGACATGTTCATTTCTGAACTTTTTTGACTGTGCCGAAGCGCGGTTCTTATTCTTGCAAGCAGTTCCGCCGTGCCAAAAGGCTTTGTGATATAATCGTCCGCTCCCAGGTCAAGCGCTTCCACCTTTTCGCGCTCATGCCCGCGCGCCGATACGACAATCACCGGCAGACCTGTCCATTGTCTGATTGCTTTGAGCACGTCCAGGCCATCCATGTCCGGCAGACCCAAATCAAGTAAAATCAAATCCGGACAATAGGATGCCGTCATTGAAACGGCTTCCTTACCTTTTACGGCCTTTATCACATTAAAATCGTTTGAAGCCAGTACTGCAGAAATGAAGTTGCATATGCCTTCCTCATCTTCCACAATCAAAATCAATGATTTATTGTCCATTTTTTTTACTTCCTTCCAGTGGGAGTACGAACCGGAAAATCGCGCCGCCTTCATTTCTATTAGCCGCTTCCATTTTACCGTGATGCGCCTTTATGATCGACATGCAGATAGACAGTCCGATCCCCATACCCCTTGATGAATCGGAGCTTCGTTTTCTTTCCGGAACATAGCTTTCAAACAAATACGGAAAATCCTGCTCGGCAATTCCTTCTCCATTGTCGAGCACCTCAAATACCGCATCATTGCCGCTCTTTTTCACTTTTGTCTCAACCACTGAATCCTTCTGCGAATGTTTGACGGCATTTTCAAGAAGGTTGATAAGAACCTGTTCAATCAGCGTCCCGTCCATGGGAACCATCAAAAGCTCATCCGGCACCTTCACGGTTATCTTTCTGTCGGGAAATCTTTTCCGGATGCGGCTGATGGCTTCCGCTATAATTTCTTCGGCAGCCTCGGGCGTTTTTGTAACATTCATCGTTCCTTCGTTAATGCGCGTTACGGACAGGATATTTTCCACCATGCGTATCAGCCATTGGGAATCCTCTTTAATGTTTAATACCAGCTTGTCATGCGTCAGTTTATCCAGACTGTCACCACTTTCGAGAATGACGGAGCTTGCACCTGAGATGCAGGTCAGAGGGGTACGGAGGTCGTGAGAAATCGCCCGAAGCAGATTGCTTCTCATCTTTTCCTTTTCCGATTCAATCAGAATCCGCCTTTGTTCATCTGATAAATACTGGCGTTCAAGCGCCATTGCCACCTGCGAGGTGAGCATATGTAAAAATAAACGGTTGCTTTGGCTGAGCTTACCCTTTGCGCATGACAGACCTATTACTCCCAGAACATTGCCTTGAGAGATAACAGGCATATAAAAAGCTCCTGCGCCCATGAGAGTATCCGTACCTGCACCTGCATATTTTTGATTAGTGAACACCCAGTGGGCGACCGCCCGCTCGTCTTCCGACAGCAGAAACGAGGTGTCCGGATCTGAGGGTGACTGCATCAGAACGCCTGCTGAACTGTTTCCGGGGTCCTTTGTATAAAAGATAATGGAGCGATCCAAAAGTTTTATAATGTATTCATTTGTCAGGGCTACGATATTTTCAAGCCCTCTGGTGGCGAGAAGCTTTTTGTTGATTTCATACAATACTTCCGTACGGCGCTCCCTCTCTACGGCAAGCTGTGCCTGTATTTTAACACGGATGGTCAGAGCGCTTGTAATCAAAGCTACGAGGAGCATAATAAAAAAGGTAATGGGGTAACCGGGCTGTATTGCATTGAATGTATAATATGGAACGGTAAAAAAGTAATTAAATGCAAGTACGCTTAATATAGAACCAACAACGCCGTAGATATATCCCATTGTGATTCTTGAAACGGCCAGAACGGACAGGATATATACCATGATGATATTCTGATCACCAATATCAAGAGCTTTTAGCATTATGCAAAACAGGGTAGCTGCAGTTAACAGACTGATTGTTTTTAATGTATCAATCCACGACAAAAACAGGTTTTGCCTTATCTGTATGCTTATCGGCTTCTGATATGGCCTTTGTGCGGGGCTTCCCGGAATAATATGGATTTCAATGCTCGGCAGCAGTGAAATAAGCTTATCCTCAAGATCTGTTTCAAACAGGCTTTTCAGCGTCTTTCTATTTCTGCTTTTCCCTATAACGATATTAGTTATGCCTGAAAGCTTTGCGTATTCCGCAACAACAGCTGCAATGTTGTCTCCATTAAGCGTTACGATTTCAGCACCTAGCCGCTCCGCAAGATCCAGATTGGCTCGAATGTTCTTCTTTTCATTTTCTGTAAAATACCGGCTTTCCATGTTTTCCACATAGGCGGCTATCCATGGCGCATGAAAAGCTACGGCGGTTCTGGACGTCCACCGGATGCATTTGGCGGAGGACGGTGAAGAGCCGACGCAAACCAGCAGCTTTGTGCTGGCCATTTTTTCCGTTGTACGCCGTTCATTCTGATTTTCATGACTGATCCTGTCCGCGGCCTTTCGCATGGCAATTTCACGGAGAAGTCGTAGATTTTCTTTGGTAAAAAAATTATTAATAGCTGTTTGCGCCCTTTCCGGACGGTAGATTTTTCCTTCCTCAAAGCGCCTGAGTAGTTCGTCCGGATCAATATCTATCAGCTTCACCTTGTCGGCGCTGTCAAAAATGTAGTCGGGGACGGTTTCCCGCACATTCACCTTTGTAATATCCTGCACCACGTCGTTCAGGCTCTCAATATGCTGAACATTTACCGTCGTGCAGACGTCAATCCCTGCATTGAGAAGTTCTTCTATGTCCTGATACCGTTTTTTGTTACGAACGCCATCGGCATTGGTATGCGCGAGCTCATCAACTAGAATAAGCTCCGGCTTTCTTTCAAGCGCCGCATCCAGGTTGAATTCTTTAAGCTGAATATTTTTATACTGCACGATCTTGGGCGGCAATACCGGCAACCCACTTAACAGTTGCATCGTCTCAGGCCGGGTATGTGGCTCTACATATCCGACCACCACATCAATGCCGCTTTTTAGTTGTTCCATGGCGTCATCCAGCATGGCATAGGTTTTGCCTACACCTGCGGCATATCCGAAGAATACTTTTAATTTACCTGTTTTTTTTGATTCATCTGAACGGATGCCTTCCAGTAAAACGTCTGGATTCGGGCGCTGGTCGTCATAACTTGCTATAAAATCAC
The DNA here is from genome assembly GCA_039679375.1 of Clostridiaceae bacterium. Lineage (GTDB taxonomy): Bacteria > Bacillota > Clostridia > Acetivibrionales > DTU013 > JBDKVA01. The sequence goes on along the minus strand of JBDKVA010000027.1, from coordinate 48,439 downwards.
CCCTCTTAAGTATGTCACTATACACGCTCTAAAGCAAGCCATCAAGGGCTAAATTGACTCTCAGTACGTTTACTGCCGGTTCACCCCAAAAGCCGAGAAACCTTCCGGTTGTATATTTTTCAATGATTTTCCGAACAGCATCCTCGCTCATGTCCCTCTCCCTTGCAATACGGGCGATCTGATACTCTGCGGCCTCAGGCGAAATGTTGGGGTCAACTCCGCTGCCGGAAGCCGTAACCAGATCCATTGGAATATCAGCGGTATTCTCAGAGTCAAAAGAGTGCCACCAACTGATCCGTTCCTGTACAAGCGCTTCCTGCTCTTCACTGACCGGCGACAGGTTTGTCGTGCCCGTCGGTCTGCCAATCAGGTATTCTGGCTTTGTAAATTCCTGTGTAATTAATTCGGAGCCATATTCGACCTGTCTTCCGTCCTTCATAGTTACAGTTATGATGCTGCCATTCGCCTGAGCAGGAAACACGGCCTGAGCAATGCCGGTCACAATACCGGGGTAAATGACGCCGCAAAGCAGCGTCATGATAATAAAGCACAAAAATGCCGGTTTTAGGGCCCTTAGAATTTTTTTAATCATATTAATCACCTCACGCAATGCCGCATGCGGTCAGCAGCATGTCAATCAGTTTTATTGCCGCAAAGGGTGCGGCAATCCCGCCCAATCCGTAAATCCGGATGTTGATTTTAAGAAGATTGCCAGCCGATGTTTCACGGTATTTAACACCTTTCAGGGCCAGTGGAATCAGTGCTACGATAATCAGTGCATTATAAATAACAGCCGACAGAATCGCACTGGTTGCGCTGGTCAGTCCCATGAAATTGAGGAAGGTAAGCTGCGGATAAATGCCAAAGAAAATTACCGGTATGATCGCAAAGTACTTTGCCACATCATTAGCCACGCTGAAGGTGGTAAGCGAACCTCTGGTCATCAAAAGCTGTTTGCCTATTCTTACGATATCGATCAACTTCGTCGGACTTGAATCCAGATCCACCATATTTCCGGCTTCCTTGGCAGCCTGCGTACCCGAATTCATTGCCACCGCCACATCCGCCTGTGCGAGGGCCGGCGCGTCGTTGGTGCCGTCTCCTGTCATTGCAACCAGATGTCCCTTTGACTGATAGTCGCGGATGAGCGTAAGCTTCGCTTCCGGCGTAGCTTCGGCAAGAAAGTCGTCCACGCCGGCCTCCGCTGCGATTGCCGCAGCCGTCATCGGATTGTCGCCGGTTATCATAATCGTTTTAATGCCCATTTTCCGCAAGTCTTCAAATCGTTCCTTAACACCGTTTTTTACGATGTCCTTCAGATAAATGACGCCAAGCACACTGTTGTTTTTAGCAACCACAAGAGGCGTTCCGCCATCGCCGGCCACTCTTTTTACAATTTGGCTGCATTCCTCGGAATAATCCCCGCCTTTGTCAATTACATAAGCCTTTACTGCTTCCGCAGCGCCCTTGCGGATCTCATTTCCCTGATAGTCGATCCCGCTCATTCTTGTTTTAGCCGTGAATTCCACAAATGTCGCGCCCAGCCTTGACAAGTCGCGTCCTCTGATTCCGAAGCGTTCTTTTGCAAGGATGACGATGCTTCTGCCTTCCGGTGTTTCATCGGCAAGGGAAGAAAGCTGCGCGGCGTCGGCAAGCGCATGCTCCGTCACCCCTTTGAGCGGGATGAACAGACTTGCCTGCCTGTTTCCAAGCGTAATGGTACCCGTCTTATCCAGCAAGAGCACATCTACGTCACCCGCCGCCTCAATGGCACGGCCGCTCATGGCCAGCACATTTGCCTGATTCAGCCTGCTCATACCCGCTATGCCGATGGAGGAAAGGAGCGCGCCGATAGTTGTCGGCGCAAGGCATACAAGCAGTGCTATCACGTTTGTAACGGATATTGCGGAGCCGGCTCCGGCCTGTTTGCTTGCAAAGTCTGAAAAGGGCAGCAGCGTTGCGGTTACCACAAGAAAAATAATGGTAAGCGTGACAAGTAATATCTGAAGCGCGATTTCATTCGGCGTTTTCTTTCTGGAAGCCCCCTCCACCATGGCAATCATTTTATCAAGAAAGCTTTCGCCAGGGTCGGCGGTTCCTCGAATTACAAGCCAGTCGGATACCAGCGTCGTGCCTCCCGTAACGGCGCTTCTGTCGCCGCCGGATTCGCGGATTACCGGCGCAGATTCGCCCGTGATCGCGCTTTCATCCACCGATGCGGCTCCTTCAATTACTTCACCATCCATGGGTATCTGCTCACTGGCTTTTACATAGACGATATCGCCTTTTTTCAGGGTACTTGACAAGACTTCTTCATAATCTTCCACATTGGATGCCGATTTAAGCCTCTTTGCTTTGACATCCTTACGGGATTTTCTAAGAGTATCGGCCTGTGCGCGGCCTCTGCCCTCCGCAACTGCTTCGGCAAAGTTGGCAAACAGCACGGTAAACCACAGGATTAAAGCAATCGCAAGAGTGTAGCCGGCGCTTTCGTCCCTGATGCCGGCAAAAGCCAGCAAGTATAGCGCCGATGTAAGTATAGCGCCTATATAGACAACGAACATGACCGGATTTTTTATTTGTATACGCGGAGCCAGCTTCATAAAAGATTGACGTATCGCACCAATAAATATATTTCTCTTCAAGTCTTTTTCATTCATAAGTCTCACCTCACTTACTCGATGTAAAATAATCCGCAATCGGCCCTAATGCCAATGCCGGCAAGAAGGTAAGCGCACCGATGATCAGGATTATGGCGATCAGCAGCCCCACAAACAACACGTTGCTTGTCGAAAGCGTTCCCTCGCTTGCGGCGACAATCTTCTTTTTTGACAGGTTCCCCGCAAGATATATGGCGGCAGCCATAGGCACGAAACGTACGATGAGCATGATGACGCTGCCCGCCACATTCGTGAAAACCGTATTTGCGGCGTACCCGCCGAAGGCGCTTCCGTTGTTGTTTCCCATGGAGGAAAAGGCATAAAGAATTTCCGAAAATCCGTGAGCGCCCGAATTTGTCAGCCATGTCGACACCTCCGGGATTAAAACGGCGGCAACTGTTCCGAATAATGTAAAAAGCGGAGGAGCAAGAATAATGATGCACACCATTTTCATGTCTAAGGCTTCAATCTTCTTTCCCAGATATTCAGGCGTCCGGCCGACCATCAGTCCTGCGATAAACACAGTGAGGATAACGAAGGCCAGCATGCCGTATAAACCGCTGCCCACTCCTCCAAAAACGACCTCGCCAAGTTGCATCAAGAACATAGGGATCATCCCCCCAATAGGTGTCAGGCTATCATGCATGCAATTGACCGAACCGTTGGATGCAGCGGTAGTAGCGGTAGCCCACAAGGACGAAAGCCCTACGCCATGGATAATTTCCTTGCCTTCCATACTGCCGGACGCTATCACGCCTTCATATGCAGGACCTGCGTACCATTCACTGGCTGTAGCGGCGGCAAGACATACTACAAACAAAATGAGCATCGCGGCATAGACCGTCCAGCCCTGCTTATTATCCTTTACAGCTTTCCCGAATGATACGCAAAGCGCGGCGGGTAATAACAATAGTGACAATGTCTGAATCAAGTTGGAAAACGGCGTGGAGTTTTCCAGCGGATATGCGGAGTTAACGCCAAAAAAACCGCCGCCGTTTGTGCCAAGCTGTTTTATCGCAATCTGGCTTGCGGCAGGACCTAAAGGTATCGTCTGGGTTCCGCCGTTTTCAAGTATAACAACATCCTTATACGAGCTTAGAGTCTGAACCACTCCTTGAGATACAATAAGAAGCGCCACAATCAGCGAAAGAGGAATCAAAATATAGAGTGTCGTCCTCGTCAGATCCACCCAGAAGTTGCCGATAGCCGTTTGCTGTTTAAGAATAAATCCTCTGATCAAAGCAAATAATATGGCAATTCCTGTTGCCGCCGACACAAAATTCTGGACAGTCAACCCTAAAGATTGTGTCAGATAGGACAACGTGGATTCACCCGAATAAGCCTGCCAGTTCGTGTTGGAAACAAAGCTTGCCGCCGTATTGAAAGCAAGATGCCAGCTTATTCCCTCCATTCCTTCCGGATTAAACGGTAAAATTCCCTGTATCATTTGCAATACCCAGAGAAAAATAAGTCCAACAACGCTGAAGGAAAATATTGCTAAAATGTATCTTTTTGCTCCCATTTCTTCATCGCCGCGAACCCCCATGACCTTATAGATTCCTGTTTCCACAGGAGCAAGTACGGGGGTTAAAAACACTCTTTGCGCTGTCATCACCTTGTACATATAAATACCCAATGGAATAGACAATCCGATCAATAAGACCATATAAAATATATCTTGCAGCACAATATAGCTCATAATTCTTCACCTCTGAATAGAACATAGAACAGATAAACAAGCAGCGCCAGCGCGATAATCGCCGAAACCGCCAAAACAACTCCCATAAATCGATCACTCCATTTCTTTCTTACACAGGCGCCCTGCATGATTGTTATCATACACAACTACATATTGATTTTCGGTTCTTCAAGTACGCCATACAAATTGTGAACAGCAAGCGGATGCGGATTTTCAAGCATTGCTTGCTGATATTTTTCTCTGCATGGGAATAGTATCTTGAAAATTACCGTATTTCATCCAACAATTTCATTATAGTTATTTACCGATAAAGACAGTATGAAGGAGGAAGAGATAAAAATAAAGAAGGTATAAAGAAAGTGCCTTCATGGGAGAAGTTCGGGAAGTCGCCGTTTAGCGGCAAAGGCAGACAGCAAAATCCGCTGTCTGCCTTCCCTGTACGCCACGATTCAGTATGTATCCCTATGGACATATACCTATAGGACTCTGTGGTTTTTTAGCTTTTTGATCTGAATTCATTTTTACATTTGGGGCAGATAATGATGATCTTCCCTTTGCCTTTTGGAAGCCTCAATTCCGCTTTGCATTTAGGGCACTTGAAGAACCGGTGTGTCTTTGATTCTGAAAGACGCCTCTGTTTTTTTTTGAACCAGGCATAAATAGGGCTCACCAGCATGGAGTACCTGTAGTTCTCCATGCTCCGTTTTTGTGTATTTCTGGAAAGCATCCTGAAAATGCATATTCCCAACGGGATATAAGCAATGAATGTAAATAGCGGGATACGGGCTATCTGTGTGATCAATGTCAACAATATCGACAATACGAGCAAAAACATGGAAAGTTGGTCCCCTCCATATCTGCCTGTCATAAATTTTTTGAACCAATTCATATTTTCCGTCGCCTCTTTCTTATTTTAATTCAATGTATTTTGCCAACTGACTTTATTTTCTTTCCGTAAAACCAACTATATTGAATGAACTAATTTTCTTTACGAATGGCTGCGCAAACAGCAGTGATTCTATGATGTTTGCGAAGACAGGCGTTTAGAAAATTTCATTCAATTAATATAGCGCAATAGTTTACTTCACAATTTCTCAGTTCCGTACTTTTGACTGTATCAGCTTAATGATCTCTACACCCGGTATGATCAAAAACGCGAGTCCGACCGCTGTAAAGCAATTGGCGGCTGAAAGCGCCGTCAGCTTGAACAGTATGTTTAATCCAGGTATATAGATAACAGCGAGTGTTAGTATAAAAGACATCACCATTGCGCCTATCAAAAACTTGTTATGTGTTTTTAACCTGAAAATGGATTTCGTTCTGGAACGTAAATTCAGTGACTGGAAAACCTCACATGAAGACATCGTGAGAAATGCCATCGTCATTCCGGTAATATGCGACTGGTTGTCGCCGATTAAGTAGGACAGCAATGTAATAACAGCGATCAAAAATCCTTGGTATATCACACTTATGCCCAGACCATTAGCAAAAATTCCTTCTTTTGAATTGCGGGGAGGCTTTTGCATAATGTCCGATTCGCCCTCCTCCATACCCAGAGCAATAGCCGGGAAAGTATCCGTGACCAGGTTAATCCATAGAATATGTATCGGCGAAAACAGCCTGAAATTCATAACCGTCGCTGTAAACAGAGCAATAACCTCGCTCAGGTTTGACGACAGGAGAAACTGGATCGCCTTTCTGATGTTGTCATATATCCTACGGCCTTCTTCAACTGCATAGACAATAGATGCAAAATTATCATCCGCCAGCACCATATCCGAAACGTTTTTGGAAACGTCGGTCCCGGTGATCCCCATGCCTACGCCTATATCAGCAGACTTGAGAGCAGGCGCGTCATTTACGCCGTCACCGGTCATTGCGGTGATTTTCCCGTTCTTCTTCCACGCCTTCACGATACGGACCTTGTGTTCCGGCTGCACACGAGCATAAACCGCGTATTGGTCAACATTCTTTTCGAATTCCTCATCCGGTATTTCTGATAATTCAAGGCCGGTAATGGCCTGGCTTTCATCGGTAATAATGCCAAGCTCCTTTGCAATGGCCACAGCAGTATCTCTGTGATCGCCTGTAATCATGACCGGCTTTATACCTGCGTGCCTGCATTCTACAATGGCCGCCTTCACTTCAGGGCGGACCGGGTCGATCATGCCGGTCAGGCCGATGAATGTCATATCTCGCTCCAGCGCTTCAGCAGAAATATCCGAAGGCAGCGAGTATGTTTCCTTCATGGCCGATCCCAGGACGCGCAGTGCTTTGCTTGCCATTCTTTTATTCTCGGAAAGTATTTGTTTTTTTACTTCATCTGTCAGCGGTACTATTCCGTCTGCAGAAATTAAGGAATTACATTTCTTCAGCAGCTCGTCCGGAGCTCCCTTTGTATATTGGATAAACCTTCCGTCCGGAGTACTGTGAATGGTTGACATCATCTTGCGTATAGAATCGAAGGGAGCTTCTGCAACACGAGGCATTTTATCTTCCAATTCCGTCTTGTTAAAGCCATTATCAGAAGCATAGCGTACAAGTGCACTCTCTGTAGGTTCTCCGACCACTTCATTATTTTCGCCTGAAAGTAACGCGTCATTGCAAAGCGACATGGATATTGCCACCCTGGTTTTGTCACCAAAAGTGTCGACAACCGTCATCCTGTTTTGTGTCAGAGTACCTGTCTTATCTGAGCAGATCACCTGCGTGCAGCCTAAAGTCTCCACCGCGGTGAGCTTTCGGATGATCGCGTTTCGTTTTGACATTTTGGTAACACCGATGGACAAAACCACTGTAACGACTGCTACCAGGCCTTCAGGAATAGCAGCAACTGCAAGGCTGATCGACAAAAGGAACATGTCGAGAACGTATCCTCCGGAAAAACCACCGTTTTGCAGTACGCTGAAAACAAAAATGAAAATACAGATGCCAAGCACACAAACGCTCAGTACGCGGCTCAGACCTGCCAGCGTTTTTTGCAGCGGTGTTTTCTCTTCATTTGTGCTGGTAAGGATATTAGCTATTTTGCCCATCTCCGTAGACATTCCGATTTGAACTACAACTCCCTCGCCGCGGCCATACACTACATTTGTCCCCATGTATGCCATATTGCGGCGGTCGCCCAGTGAGATTTCCTGTTCACCCGCATCAATTACATGATGATGCTTTTCAGTCGGAACAGACTCACCGGTAAGGGAGGCTTCCTCTATTTTCAGACTGGAGGCCTCTATGATCCTCATGTCGGCAGGGACCGCATCGCCCGCTTCCAAAAGCACGATATCACCAGGAACAATTTCATCCGATTTTATCTGGACAACCTGTCCATTTCTTCTGACTCTCGAGAAGGGGGACGACATTTTCTGAAGCGCTTCGATCGCCTTTTCAGCTTTGCCTTCCTGTACAACGCCAAGTATTGAGTTGAGCACCACTACCGTCAGTATGATGACGGCGTCTGCAATTTCTCCTACGCCGCAGGAAATGGCAGCTGCTATGATCAGGACGATGATCATCGGATCCCTGAGCTGTTCCAGGAACCTTTGGACAATGGACTTCTTTTTTCCTTCATCCAGTTTATTTTTCCCGTACTTTTCGAGCCGTTGTTCAAATTGTGCGGTGTCAATTCCTTTTCTGGAGGTTCCCTGTTCTTTGAATACGGCTTCAATCCCCTCGAAATAATACTTCATCGGACATTTCCCTTTCAAAATTAATTCCTGATATAACCATTCTTTATATTATACCATGATTTCCGCAGAAATCATGGTATAATTGCCCATGCGCGTTTCGGCGCCACGCTCTTTGGCCGAAAATTTCGCGCGGGCGGCTAATTCCCGCGGAGCGGTATAATGTATCCGCATTTCAGTTTTCGACGGATATATTATACCTTATATTTGAGAGCTGAAACAATAAAAATCGAAGGGGCATCGAGCTCCTTCGATTTTTGAGCAAGACTTCGCTATGCCCCATCAGGCCGTAACAATGCGGCTGTCCGCCTGCAGACCAAGCTTTTCAACAGCCTGCTCCCGCATCTTGTATTTCATGATCTTGCCTGCGGCATTCATCGGGAATTCTGTGACAAAATCGATATACCTGGGCGTTTTGTGCTTTGCCATATGGGAACGGATATATTCCTTAAGCTCATCCGATGTCAACGCTTCTCCGTCCTTCAGGATCACACAGGCCATGATCTCCTCGCCGTACTGCTTGTCGGGTACTCCAATCACCTGAACATCTTTGACTTTCGGATGCGTATAGATAAAGTCCTCGATCTCCTTGGGATAAATATTCTCGCCGCCGCGGATGATCATGTCCTTGATGCGCCCGGTTATTTTATAGTACCCGTTCTCATCACGCCTGGCCAGATCGCCTGTATGCAGCCAGCCGTTTTCGTCGATCGCAGCCGCTGTGGCTTCCGGCATCTTGTAGTAGCCCTTCATGATGTTGTAGCCGCGCGCTACAAATTCTCCATCGGTATTGTCCGGCAAATCTCTGTAGGTCTCGGGATCAACTATCTTGCATTCCACTCCGGGCAATGCACGGCCGACCGTATTGACGCGCAATCCGACAGAATCATCGACACGGCTTTGAGTACAGCCTGGAGAGGACTCGGTCTGCCCGAACACAATCGTAATCTCCTTCATGTTCATCTTGTCGACCACATCCTGCATCACCTTGACAGGACAGGGGCTGCCTGCCATAATACCGGTTCTCATGCATGAGAAATCCGTCTTTGGAAAATCCTCGTGCTCCAGCATTGCAATAAACATGGTCGGAACGCCATGGAAACATGTTATTTTTTCCCGGTTGATGCAGTCAAGCGAAAGCCGCGGTGAAAAGTACGGCATCGGAGACATGGTCGTACCGTGCGTCATTGCAGCAGTCATGGAAAGCACCATACCAAAACAGTGGAACATCGGAACCTGGATCATCATCCGGTCCGCAGTGGAAAGATCCATGCAGTCGCCTATATTCTTGCCGTTATTCACAACATTGTAATGGGTAAGCATAACGCCCTTCGGGAAGCCGGTGGTGCCGGAGGTATACTGCATGTTGCAGACGTCGTGCCTGTTGATGGAAAGCATGCGCCGGTAAACTTCCTCAATCGGGACTCTGCCGGCCATATTGACGGCCTCCTCCCAGGTCAGACAGCCCTTCTGTCTCGAGTCCGCCGTTATAATGTTGCGCAGGAACGGCAGGCGTTTTAAGTGAAGCGGTCTCCCCGCTTCCGCGGTTTCCAGCTCGGGGCAGAGTTCCCGGATAATGCCGATATAGTCGGAATCCTTATAGCCGTCGATCATCACCAGCGTGTGAGTATCCGACTGGCGGAGCAGGTACTCCGCCTCATAGATTTTATAGGCTGTGTTCACAGTGACGAGCACCGCGCCGATTTTAGTGGTAGCCCAGAATGTGATGTACCATTGCGGGACATTCGTCGCCCATATGGCGACATGGTCGCCCGGCCTGACACCAAGAGCGATCAGTGACCGTGCAAATGTATCCACATCGTCCCTGAACTCGGAATAGGTTCTGGTATAATCCAGTGTAGTATAGCGGAAAGCATACTGGTTTGGAAATTCATCCGCCATGCGGTCAAGCACCTGGGGAAAAGTCAGGTCGATCAACGTATCCTTTTCCCATACATATTTGCCGGTTTTGGCATTGTTGTCAAACAAACGGGATTTGACTGCATTTCTTTGAGTATAGCGGCTCATGTAATTTGCAAAGTTCGGGAATACCACGCCGGCGTCATCCAGGTCGGACGCCCAGCGCTTGACCCATTCAAGCGAGACATAGCCCTCATAGTTAATCGAACGAAGCGCATTCATCATTTCGTCTATGGGCAAATCCCCTTCTCCCATCATCCGGTAGGATGTCTTGCCGTTTTCCACAACCGAATCCTTGATGTGTACATACTTGATATAAGCTCCAAGGTTCTGCACCGTTTTCCCGGGTTTTTCAGCCATATACCGGTAAGGATGGTGCAAATCCCAGAGCGCTGCCACCGCATCACTTGCCACGTGGTCAAGCAGCCTGCAAAGGCGGGATGTGTCGGCATAAACGCCATTCGTTTCCACCAGGAGAGTCACGCCCTTCTCCTCTGCTGCCGGCGCGAGCCTTTGCAGGGCTGAAAGGACGGCTCCGTCGTCCACCTCTCCTGCGGGCGCCGGCTCAAGATCGGCAAGAACCCGTATATAGGGCGTGCCAAGTCTTGATGCAAGATTGATATATTGTACGATCTCCTCGTAGTTTTTATCTGCATTTTCAGTAAACTTCAAACAGCAACCCGACGACAGGCAAGGAATTTCCAGGCGCAGTTCGGAAAGCTTCTTCAGTGTCTGCGGCAGTTGCGCTTCGGTAAAAGGCTGGGCATTGACCGCAAAGATCTCATTGCCCAATCCTCTGATTTCGATGCCGTCAAAGCCGATGTCCTTTGCCATGGAATAGATGTCGCTCCAGCTGAAATCGGGGCAGCCGAGTGTTGAAAAAGCAATTTTCATAAAATAATCCTCCTGATATGTATACAATGTTTTATGCAATAAAAAAGCTTCCGTCCGTAGCATTACTGCCAGAGACGAAAGCGTTCAGCTTCCGTGGTACCACTCCAGTTGGTATGTAACATACCCACTCTGCGGCATCTTTCCTTATTGGTCAATGCCCTCCCGAATAACGGTGGGAAACCCGTCCGAACCTACTTACCCGGCCATAACCTTTACAGGCTTTATGCAGGCTTTCGATCGACTGCTCAAGGGTGAGTCACAAATCGCTTTTACGCACTGCTTCCCACCATCCAACAGCTCTCTGAAGCGCAATATACGTGTGTTATCCCTGTCCATGCATTTCTTAATTTTGCTAGTATGTTATCAATAAAAGCAATACTTGTCAAGCATAAAATTAGGTTCTATCCAGGCTGTCATTCTGAACGAAGTGAAGCATCTTCATCGGGGACATACCGGTCAGCCGTTGAATTGCGCTATATATACCGGCGTTTTGCCGCTTGCGATATCCTCATATTCCTCTGCAGAGATTTCATTGTAATAAAGGCTCCCATCCTTTTTGCAGATCACCATACAATGGCCGTTTTTAAACTGCACGGCTGTTGCAGAGCCGTATCTCAGCCTCCCTATTTTCTGCTTCGATTGCGCTCCTTCACATAATACGGCGCAGAATTTCGTTCCTTCGGGAAATACCTTCTGCGCTTCAGGTGATTCACCAAAGAGACTGCTGAACTCGATAGCGGAATTATCTGCTGCATTTATAAATTTGCCGTTTCGAATTTTAGTTGTTCCTTTTCCAAATTTTTCATCGATGTCATATGCATATCTTGTTATAAATTCATAATTTTGTATATAATACATCTGCTTTCGCATTTCATCCACAGCCTGTCTTGTAATACCCGGATAAAAGCGTGCCATTATGTCGGGTTTGATTAAATTTTGGGAAAAATAGGCCTCCGCATATTTCTCAGGCGAAGCTGCCAGCATTTTAACCTTCAGTTCCTGATATGCATCGGGATTCTTCTGCAGCTTTTCCATGAAAATGGAAAGCCGCGGACTTTTATAACCATCTTTCGTCCAATTCCTTTGAATGTCGGATACTAGCGCAACCATATCGTCCTGTTCCGCCATATAGATTGTTGCAGGCTTCAGATAGACCCATGCGCCGAACCCTTCCATTACGATGTTCCTGTCAACAGGAAAAACTGCTTGAAGAAAACCGTCCTTGATATAAATATCCTTCGCCGTCTTAAGCATGGGTATTTCCTGAAAGGGCAGCTCATATTCCAGGCCGAAATCCAGTTTTTCCGATATGAATCCGATTGGAACAGGAATGCACAATGATCCAAGATATGCATCGCATACCTTCAAATGAAGTTTGCCGTCATTCCAGTCGGTATCAATGTCGAGCCTGACCGGTACATTGATTCCATAAGCCTTCCCCTGCAGATAGATTGCTTTGTCCTCCAGCGCGATACGGTAGGCATTGATGTACAGATCCTCACTGTAATGCAGTTCAGGCATGATATCTTTCAATAAAAAATAGAGGTCGGCGTTATCGAGCCGCATGATCTGCGTCATGCTTCCGGAGTCAAACGAATTCCTCTCCGAAAAGCTCATGGGTTCGGCCTGGGAGACCACCTGTCCGTGGTCGTCATATTCAAAGTCCGCTGCATTCACATAAAGATACAACAGCCCCGCCAGAAGAACAGGCAGCAGCAGTAAGACCAAAAATATGACTGCTATTTTTTTAGGCACAGACTTCTTCCTTTTGTAACCAGTTTCTTTATTTGCGGCTATTTGACTCATATCGGTTTCCTCCAAAAGTTGTCATATTACTCTATATCATTATTTCAAATGTATCACCAAACAACAGTACTTTGCCTTCTTTTTCAACATAGGCAGAGGATTAGCTTCGTTATTCCGTATCAGCCGATCATGCAAACTTCTATTCCCTCATTCTCTGCAAGTTGGCATAATTTCCTATCTGAACACACAAAGGAAACATTGGAAAAGCCTATTTCACCGGCTTCGGTAATCTGCCGATCTGTTCTTTTGTAAGCGGTATCTCACTTTTCAGAATGTATCTGCTGATAGCGTTTATTTTTGCCGTTTGCTCCAGTTCCTCCAGGCGAAAATATGCCTGCATCAGGCTGCTACCCCATGTCAGCACGCCGTGGTTGGATAAAAGGAGCGCAACATGCGTATTGCAGTAGGGAGCAATGGCGTCAGGCACCTCCTGGGTACCGGGAGCAGAATATTGCACAAGTGGTACATTCCCAAGAAGCATCACCGTTTCTGACAATAGCGGTTCCCCGAGTGATAACCCTGATGCCGCAAATGCAGTCGCAAAAGGCGGATGGGCATGTACGACCGCATTCACTGAAGGATTTTCACAATAAACGCGCAGATGCATTTTGACCTCCGAAGACGGCTTACAAGTGCCTTCTATGATGCTCCCGTCCAATTTCATCCTGACCAGCATATCCTCAATCATATACCCCTTGGAAACACCGGTCGGAGTCACCCATATCGTACCGTTGCCGGAGCGTACGCTGATATTGCCGTCATTTGCTGCGACATAGCCCTTTTCGTACATACGCCTGCCGATCTCAATAATTTCTTCCTTAATCGAGGTATCGTCGCCTGAAACTTTTGCATCTCTTACTTTATTCAAATTATCAGTCCCGTTTTCACGTCTCATTACTTTTCACACTCCGTTTTTATCCGTTCAAATGCAAAAACATACGGCGGTCTGATTATGCCAAATTCAGTAACAAAGGCCGTGATCAGATCCGCTTTCGTCACATCGAATGCGGGATTGAATATATTTACGCTCTCCGGCGTCATTCTTCTTTTATAATGCATTTCGCTGACCTCGGAGGGATCGCGGTTTTCTATATTGATCTCCGGGCCGTTTTTGCATTTCAAATCGATCGTTGAAGAGGGTGCAAATACATAAAACGGTATGTTAAAATACCTGGCAAGTATGGCAACGTTCATCGTGCCTATCTTATTGGCCGTGTCTCCGTTTGCAGCTACACGGTCACAGCCGGTAAACACCGCCCGGATAAGTCCCTTCTCCATAACGGATGCCGCCATGTCATCGCATAAAACAGTCGTATCCATCCCGATCGAAGACATCTCATATGCAGTAAGCCTGGCACCCTGCAATAGCGGCCTTGTTTCATCGCAGTATACCTTGAACTTCATCCCCCGTTCCGCTCCCACATAGATCGGCGACAGTGCCGTCCCGTATTTCACGGCGGCAAGCTGACCGGCATTGCAATGCGTCAATATCGCGTCGCCGTCCTTGATCAGTGTAAGTCCATATTCACCGAGTTTTCTGCAGACAGCTATATCTTCATTCAATATTTCAAGCGCCTTATCATGCAGCAATCTCTTGATTTCCCTGACTGACAGCTTATTATTATTTTTTTCGGCAAGCGCCGTATTTTCCTTTACAACCTCTTCCATTCTGTCAAGCGACCAGGAAAGATTGACTGCGGTAGGGCGCGAGGAAGCCAGATATTCCTTAGCGTCATGAAAAAGTTTTGCAAACCGGGCGGGATCTTCCTCTTTCAAGCGTTCGCTGACGACATAGACCCCTATTGCAGCCGCTACGCCGATAGCCGGTGCGCCACGCACAGCAAGCCTCTTGATGGCATCATATATTTCCTCCGGTGTGCAAAGCTGCAAAAGGACAGTATCATTGGGCAGCCTTGTCTGGTCTATGATGACCAGCTCACATCGCTCTTCATCGAGTGCAACGGTTGGTGTCGTCGTTATATTTGGCAATATAAACCCTCCCCGGTTATTTTGTTCCATAATTTGCAATACTATAACACAATTATACCATATGGATACGATGCAGGAGGCTGTGTATATTGAAATTTGTAAAAAGGAGATTTTCGAGAACCGTTCTTTATTTTACAGCTGCTGCTCTGCTGGTCACCGGCCTCCTTGCCGTCTCTACTTCTCTGACTGAGCCTTATGCACATATTGCACCGGATTACCCGAAAGAAAATATTCTTCCTGTCCTGTCAAAGACACAGCCTGAAAATGTGGATTATGAACTTCTATTCCGGCAAACCGGCCTTGCCCGATCCGCAGTGGAAGAATTAAGAAAAAGCTCGCCTGATTTTGCACAGCTCCTCTTGCGTTTCCAGGAAAACCTTTTTTCGGATATACAATATGTATGTGAAAAAAACAGCCCCATTTCCAGCGAAGAATCCGTGGTGGATCAAAACGGCCGCTACATAAACGGCACCCAGATGGCGCCGCTGCATAACGGTTATATTTTGATCACAAAATCCTCGCATACATATGGATGGAGGAACGGGCATGCCGCATTGATCGTTGATGCAGAAAAGGGTTTGACGCTGGAATCCGTAGTTCTTGGCACAAATTCCTGCATACAGGGCATAGATAAATGGACAAATTACCCCAATTTCGTCCTTCTTAGGCTAAAAGGCGCTTCCCTCCAATTATTGGATGAAATTGCACAATATGCGCTTTATCATTTAAATGGCATTCCCTACGATCTTACAGTGGGGATATTAAATCCCAAGTTCAAAAAAGAAGGGAAGATAACAGGGACACACTGCTCCCATCTTATCTGGGAAGCCTTTCGCCTGTACCGGTACGATCTGGATTCAGACGGCGGTATTTTTGTAACACCAAAAGATATTGCCAACAGCCCATGCCTGGAGGTTGTGCAGGTATTTGGTGTAAATCCAAAAGAGATATGGCCATAATTTTATGCAGTCAGCCATACCCTTGAAGAATATTGCAGATTATGTCATAAGGAAGAATTACATCGAAGTTGCTGAAACGAGAAGAAAAGATTACAGATGCTATATCTGAACCAACGTTATACTATCAAACATGCAGGGGGACTATTGGTATTTATTTCAGATAAAGCTTGAATGTCTTGATTTCAAACTTTCCAATATCGAATCTAAACCCGCTATCACTATTATCAATAACTGCATATACCTTATCCTCATTTAAATCCACCTCATAAACCTTTTCAACCTCAAAACCCAGATTAACTGTCACTTTAGAGGCAGTACCCGCACCTTCGTATAATCTTAATATGACGGCATTATCCGACTCGGCAGGTTTAAATGCAGATACTGCAACATTTTCATTGTCTATGTCAATATATGATGCCTTTTCAGGCAGTACTGTCTCAATACCAGATTTCGCAAGTATAGCTGTCAGTCCGTTATTCAGGCAGTACCCCTCCTTTATAATTCCATTTTCTTTCCAATCACCCTTATGCGGAAGTATTGAATATATAAAATCATGGCCACCCTTATCCGACTTTCTGTCAGGTTCCCACCCGCTTCTAATAAGAGTTAGTTCCATAATGTTTCCACAGACCTTATGACCATACTTGCAATCGTTCAATACACTGAATCCGAAGCTTTCGTCGGATATATCCATCCATTTCAACGCCGGCACTTCAATATCCTTGCATGGTCTTTCCACAGCACCAAACGGAATTTCATACACAGCACACTGATTGTCTATGTTTGGAATAAAACAGGCTTTCAGCATTGGGGCCTCTCTATTATAATCACCATATTCACTCCATTCTACATGCGTTTTAAAGTCAATTCTCGGGCTGTCATTGTATATTATAATATCCTGTGTTATGAACGAATTATCAACTTTATGTTCAAAGCAAATAATCTTGACCACCGGACCGTCTTCCTTTATTTTAGCCTTTGCCCCGCAAACCAGATTTTTCTCACTACCAATTCTGCTTATCGTCCATGCAGACTTGGGTCCGGAAGTTTCGAAGCAAACCTTTAGTGTGTTCAGAACTCCATTCCTTAGCCTCCAGCCTGCCTCTTCCCTTTTTGCAAAGTACTTCTTTTCTTTTTTATTATAAAGAGACGTTATTTCTCCCGAATCTTTCTTTATCTCTATAATGTAATACTTTGTCTCTATTTCGAAGTATTCCTCTTTATCATTTATCTTATCGTACTGATGCGGATCGTCATCCTTCCTGAGATATATAGTTCCGTATCCTACTGAAGGAATCTTATCAACAAAAAAGTATACGGAATCATCTGTGGTTTGAGCCGGAATCTCATTATTTTCACTATCCACTGCCATATAACTTCGAACATCCGGATCGGGCTTGTCCATCCTTATACATCCAGACCTTTCCCACCCAGTCGGGTTAAATATAATATAAGGAATTCCCTTATCCGATATCCTGATCTTTGCGGCGATATTCCCCATATATCCGGTAGAAATTTCCGACAATGTCCCAAGCGTTTCTCTCGCAATTTTATCCGAATACTCATATGTTACCTTAACACCGCTTCCGTCGAATATATCATGGAACTGGTTAAATAATGCCGTTTTCCAGCATTTTTCAATTTCATCCTTCTGATAACCAAAACCGTTCAGCAAGCATATGGTACCTAATATTTCAGTGCTCACAAGCATATTCTCGCACTGCCTGTTATACTTCTTTATATCCGCATGCGTCGTATAACATCCGTCAAATGTATAATTCATCTCACCCTTTTTTACAGGAATGCTGACACTATTTTCATCAACAACGTTGTCGAAAAACGCATGGGTAGTACTGAACTTTATTCTTGGCATTGTCGTATACGAGTCGAGTTGCTTTGCTCTTATAATATCCCTTCTGGTAGGGCCGCCTCCATGGTCGCCCACCCCGTATACAAACATGGAATTCTTCAAGCCGCTGGAGCTTTCCAATCTTTCTGATGCTCCCAATATGTTAGCTGCATTAACATAGTTGTTATACATCATATTATATGCCAATATACGGGAACCATCCAAACCCTCCCACCAGAATAAGGGCATTCTCATACCATTTTCTATCGACTTTTTAAAATCTGAAACATAATCTTCATACTCTTTTCCACACCTCGAAAAGAAATAATACTCCACCCCGGCCTTTTTAGCGATTTGTGGAATATTGGCGGAATGGCCGAATGTATCCGGATTCCACATGATCCTTGGTTCAATTCCGAATTTTTCCTTCATATACTTTTTAGAATACAAAAAATGTCTGGCCAGCGCCTCGCCCGACGCCATATTTAAATCGCCTTCAACCCATGTGGATGCTGTAACATCCCAGTTTCCAGTTCCAATGAACTTCTTCACTTTTTCAAAGATTCCGGGATAATGTATTTCAGCCATCTCATATGCTGCGCATTGGCTCTGGGAGAATGTAAAATCAGATATTTCCTCCATAATCCCTGTCATAGTCCCGAAATCCCTTCTTACCAAATCAAGCGTCTCCTCCATGGACCAGAACCAGTTCATGTCTATATGAGCATGTCCTATAAGATGTACTGTTCTCTTCTTTGCTTCAGCTTCCATCGGCCTTAACATTTCTCTTGAAAGCTTTATTTTGTCAACCAATTTTATTATATCTTCGTCGTTCCTGAGACTTCTGGAAATCAGCTCAAAAACCCCAGGCAGGATATCTCTGACCTTCTCATACCGGCATGCATAAGCAAGTTCCTCCATGAATGAGTTGATCTCAAACTTTAAATCTTCAACCCTGCTTATTGAAAGACTCATATCGAACTGTCCATTGAAGTAGCATGATTCTCCAAATTCAAGCTTAACGGCTACTATGTACGTCTGACCTGGTTGTGCACTTTCGGTCAGGATAACCTCAGGGTTGTTGAAATTCGCCCATGTCCGTTCCGAAAATTCCAATTTCCCATCTACATAAACCTTAGTAGGCGCAAGAAAAAAAGATTCCAACCGTATGGTTGTTCCGCACACATCAATGCCCATCACCTTTTCAGGAACCACTATTTTTAACCTGAACCATGTCGTACCTTGATCCCTTTTACATTTGACAGGTTCATCAGAACATTTCCATCTTGAGTCGTCAAACGACTCAAGATACGCATCTTCAGGGTCACCTATCAGGAATTTATACCCTTTTATCCTTTTGCTGTCATCCATAACCTTTCTTATCCTGTCGAACCCATCAAGTATTTCATATGGCACTTTAATATTCATGAAAGCTTCCTCCTGCGAAAACTAATTTAGATGCACTATTATAAAGGGGTACTGGCCAAAACTATAAAATCCAGGTTTAAAACCAGTACCCAAATGACATTACACTTTAAAATGAATATCCAATACGCTTAAAAGCTATACAAACAACTGGTATCAATGATATCTGCAATAACTTTACCGGGTTACTGTAATCTTGTCCACATTTATATATGCAGTATCCTGCCAGTAAACCCTGAATTCCAATTGGTGTCCTGCATACCAGTTATCAAAAGTCAGAGGAAAATCCTGATACTGACCTCCGGAATTGAACTGCAGCCTTGTAGCGGTCTTCGCAGACAACATTGCACCCGATGTGGCATCGTATACCTGCAGCTCCAACGCATTCCCATTATTAGCCAGATTATTGTCTATCATCATTCTAAATACTACCTCACGGTTACTGCCTAAAGGAATAGTTGTTGCATATGGCCCATAAATTAAAAAGCTTGCGTTATCCTGGTCCACATTCGCCGACCAGCCGATACCGTCTACGCGCCCAATATTATGACCCAGGCTTGTGCTTTCCGCCTCATATGTTACAGGAGCAGCTGCCGTCCATGTGGCTTTGTTTACTGTAATTTTATCAACATTTGTATATGCAGCACGGTACCAGTGAACCCTGTACTCCATTTTGTGCCCTGATGCCGGCTGATTATAAGACAAGGTAAAATCCTGATATTGGTATGGAGCTGTGAATTGCTGTCTGGTTATATTCCGGCTGGCTAATATAGTATTGCTTGTGTAATCATATGCTTCCAATCTTACTACATTTGCATTGTTATATGTAACATCGTCTATCATCATCCTGAATGTTACAGTAAAATTAATACCCGTCCCGACATTCTCCGCATAAGGCCCATAAACCATACAGCCTTCGTTGAGATCCTGATTAACATTAGCCGACCAGCCAATACCGTCTGCACGCCCGATAGAATGTCCCAGGTTTTCTGCCTCCCATGCAAATGTACTGACAGTCCCTTGATATTCACAGGCGCCTATGTCCGTTAATTTGCCGCTGTACGGAGCTGTATTGCCCCAGTAGTCCTTGCCTCCGTTGTTTGAAATATATAATCCTGCGTCAATACATGGGGAGTTTGAATTTAGCATGTATCCGTTTACCGTCGTTCTTCCCGTTCCTCCGCTGCCAGGGTTTACCAACCGCGGATTTAATGTGATCTTATGTACATCGGCCGGTTCGCTCCCCGGATGATTCCCGTAAAAAACATTATGGTCAAAACAATTGCCGGTACTGCTGCGGAAAAGATAGCCACCGCTGCCTAAATTGTATATTATATTGTTATACATATAGGTGAAATTGGGGTAATCTCCGCCGCCAAAAAAATTATAGTCACAAATATTTGTAGACAAACCCGATCCAATATATATCGTATTATTGTATATAGTTGTATTTGTTACATTGCCATTAAACCTGAATATTCCATACTGATCGTTTTGACTGATATTATACCTGACTATGGTGTTATCGCAAAAACTACCCGGTACTGTAACGCTTGAGTTTGTCGCCATAAAACCACCCTCATTGTTATGGCTGTAGTTATATTGTACTATTGCTCTTTTGTTGCATAAATCAACGTCGAATGCTTCTCCATCGTTATGTCCGTGTGTAAGGTATGCTTCATTATATTGCATCAACGCATCATCACTGTAAAAAGTCCATATGGCGACATCACAATAGCCTTCACCGCACCTGGCTTGGGCATTTGACACTACATTATACTCTAAAATGGGAGACCGGCAATTACCTACTACAATTCCATCTCCCGCTACATTATTGACTGCATTTGAGCTTACTATTACATTCGTACTGGGATGCCAGTTACTGTCACCATTTCGTCCGTTTGGGTCGTAATCCGGGTGGACATAAATACCACTCTTGTTAACATTATCAATTGTATTTGATTGTATCTGTACATCGTCAAATATGGTCCAATATGTATTATGAATGGCTTGAACAGCTATGCCGCAACTTAAGCCGGGAGCAATAATGGAACCCTCTATATCATGAACGTTCATATTTTTTATATATAAATGATTGCATGTTGGCATATTGTCCACTAAAATGAAAACTCCAAGTCTCTTGACTGTACAATTTATATCCAGTCCGCTTGTACCCGGATCATCATTTGTAACCTCAAGATCACTTACTTCCCAGTATTGCTGGTTATACAGGTAAACAGCTGCAGGCGTCACTCCTGCCCCGTTTATGATCGGTTTCGCCCCTGTCCCGTACGAACTGATTTTAATTGGACTTCCGCTTGCTCCCGATCCCTTTGGATATAATTGTCCGGTCCAGGCACAGCCTTTTTTGAATAAAATCGTATCTCCCGCTGTAAACGTCGTTCCATTTACCTTGGTTAAGGTTCTCCATGCTGTTGTGGTACTGGTGCCAATGTTTGAATCATTCCCGCCTGCCGAATCAACATAATATGTTATTCCTGCGGCCATTACCGTTTGGGGCGTAACAAATGCTGTCATTCCTATTGTCATTACAAGAACCACCCACAATGACAATAATTTGAAGGTTTTAAAATTTTTCACATTTCCACACTCCTCTAAATAAATTTGCTTTTATAGCACTATTTTTTCATAGTTGTTGAATTATAATCGTTTTTATTAATCTGAATTTCCGCTTCTTTAACATATTTATCAATTAATTCATTGTACTTGATGTCAATATATTTCGTTTTCACATTCTCTTTACATTCTTCAAAAGGTATATATCCCAGGCTCTTTCTTTCAGTACATTGTAAAAGATATAAATCGCCGTTTTCTTCTTCAATTATTGCGCTAAGCTGCCCTACAGGCAATTTATAAGCCTCGTCTCTAATTTTTAACAGCAATTTGGTATTTGTTTTATCGTCAAAAATCAGTTCCTTACAGGTTATAATTTTACCGTTAATCTCTACTATTTCTTCAATTCTCTTTCCTTTTTCCAATTCAGTACTTATCTGTTCCATTAAAGCTTTTCTCTCTTGCATTTTTTCAGTATTTTCACCATTAAGTGATGTATATATCATTTGTACCTTTACATAATCTGATTTTTTGTACATTTTATCTTTTACGGATTGATAATAATTATTTAGTTCCTTGTCTGAGAATGAAATTTCATTCTCAGACAGCTTCTCTTTTAATTTAATAGTCAAATTGTTAAAATAATAGGTAAAGTACTCCTTTATATCATATTGAAAGGGGCCATACACGACTTTGTTGTTTTTTATTGCTTCTTTTCTGCTTTTATTTTCTTCATCAAATTCCCTTAAAAATGCTTCATAACTAATATCCTGTAATAAACCTTCCTGTCTGGCCAATATCTGTTGGACTTTAATTTTTACTATATCATCCAGAGAATTCTTTCTTGCCATATCTACGGGTACTTCCCCGCTGTAGCTGCTTTCCCAGAATTCATTACTGTCCTGCGCTCCATATTTATTCATAAAATAATTGTATACACCTGCCCTGCTGAATATCATCCATTGTTTAAGCTCTTTCCGGGATACAGGTTCATCATTTACCCTGGCAACAATTGCATTTGCATTCCTATACTCTGCTATAAGTGATTTTGCGGCAGGTATCAACAACATTGTGAAAAGAATGATTAATCCTCCGGCTATATAAACCTTTGATTTCCTTTTACCTGAACTCATATTCATTTTTTTATCAATTTTCTTCGTACAATTCACACCCTTTTGCCTGCAAACTTTCTCAACCCTTTATACCTGTCATATTTATTCCCTGCACAATATATTTTTGTGCAAACATATAGATAATCAGAACAGGTATGGTTGCAAACGTCAGCATTATAATTACTTCGTTCCATGTAGCTCTGCCCTCTTGAGCCGCATATATGCGTACCATCAAAGTCCAGTTATTTTCTTCAGGCAACAATAAAAGCGGAACCACAAATGTGTTATATACAGCCATAAAAGTGTTTAGAATAATTACGGCAAAAACCGGTTTGGACAAAGGAAGAATAATCTTTCCGAAAATGTACAAATTATTCGCCCCGTCTATTCTTGCCGATTCCATAAGTTCATTGGGCACTGAGTCAAAAAAACCTTTGAATAAAAAAATCGCCCACCCCCATGCGCTCCATGCTAAAACCGGGGCTATAAATGAATTTATCAAATTAACGTGTATAAGAGGAAAATCATACATCATTATATAAGTTGGAAATAACAGTGTCTGCTCACTTATCATTAAAGTCCCTACAAAAAACAGCAGAACGTAGTTATGCCCTTTCGGTTTAAGTTTGGAAAGTGAATAAGCCGCAAGAGAGCTTATTGTTACCTGAACCATAATTGTCATAACGCAAAGCACCAATGTATTCAACATATTATGTAATAAATTAAATGATTTAAATGTATTCAGAATGTTTATCCAATTTAAGGACTTCGGAATAAAAGAAGGCGGCAGCTTGATAATTTCCAGACTATCCTTAAAACTATTTGATATCATATACACATATGGGAATATTTGTAATGGTATGCCGATTATCAATACAATTACAATAATCCAATATGTTTTTTTCGCTGGACCTTTTAATTCTATATCATGTATTGCAGACATTTGTCATCATCCTCGCGTCTCATTTTTCGACTTCAATTTCATCTGAATAAAAGTCAACAAAAAAACAAAAGCAAACACTACCATTGAAATTGTTATTCCATAGCTGTAATCATGATCTCTGTAGGAAACCTTATAGGAATACAATATCATGGTTTCCGTACTTCCTATAGGCCCGCCGCCCGTCATAATCATAGGCCCGTCAAAACTGTTAAATGTTCCGATCAGTGTCAGGATAAACATTATATTTATTATAGTCGATATTTGCGGAATAGCGATATAACGCAGCTTCTGTGTAAAGCTGGCCCCCTCTATTAAAGCTGAATCATACTGTTCTTGGGGGATATCCTGCAACGCAGCCAGATATATGACCATAGTCATGCCTCCCCCGCATAGAAGCCCCGGGATACTCATGCACCACTTGACCAACGCCGGATCATTAAGCCACATCTGCGGCGCAATCCCGATTAGTCGGAGTAAATAATTAGCAAGGCCGTAATCAGGCTGCCAGATGTATTTCCATAACACCATTACAGCTATGCCCGGCGCTATGGAAGGAATAAAATAAAGCGTACGAAACAGCGTCTTCCCATGTCTGACTTCATTTATAAGCACAGCCAACAGAATTGGAACCCAAAAATTTATGAGCAGACATATTAGTATAAATTCTGCATTATTTTTAAATGAATTATAAAACTCCGGATCCTTAAATACACGGATATAATTGGCAAACCCGACAAAATGACCCGGAGGATTTACAATATCAAGCTTGTAAAGTGACACATAAAATCCTAAAAAAATAGGATAATATTTAAAAAGCGAAAAAGTAATCAATGCAGGTAAAAGTAATAACCAGGCTGATACATTCTCTTTCTTCCATTTTTTTATTGGCTTGGAATTCATCATTTAGACCTCCATGTAGAAAATGCCGGTAAACATTAAGACATAATCTTATGCTTACCGGCATTGAAGATATCCGGTAAATAATCCCGGTTTTACATTTTATTTTTTAAAAGAATCCGGATACTTCTGGTATAATTCGTCAGCAGCTCCGTCAAGTATCTTTTTTACTTCATCACGGGTAATATTCTTTTTCAGAAGTATACTTTGCAGCGGTTTCGCAAGAGTATTTTTCAAATCATTCCAGTTCGAACAATATGGTTCCGGCTTTGCGTTTTTAGAGACTTCCGAAAATTCCTTCAATATCCATTGAGGTACATCAGTAATATAACTATATTTCTTCTCTGTTAAGTCCACTCGTGCCGAATTTCTCATGTCTACGCCGTGTAGCGGTGACATAAAAGCCCAATATCCAATAAGAAAATCTTCATCATAGGTTACCAGTTGTGCAAAATTCCAGGCAGCCTCAAGCTGGTCCTTATCAGCTTTCGGACTAAACGTCCAGACTTCACCGCCGGCAAGGCATGGACTCGGTATCGAAGCATCCTTTACCGGAATTCCCATAAATCCAAAGCTATCCTTGGGAATATTATACTTCTTTACAGCATCGCCACTATACCAGGTAGGATCCCCAAACGCAAAAGCGCCCCGTCCAGCAACAGCATC
Source organism: Clostridiaceae bacterium (assembly GCA_039679375.1). Classification (GTDB taxonomy): domain Bacteria; phylum Bacillota; class Clostridia; order Acetivibrionales; family DTU013; genus JBDKVA01. The sequence continues at coordinate 23,363 of JBDKVA010000027.1, read as the reverse complement.
CTGGATTACAGCATCCCAGTCCTCCAATACATCCTTCTGAGTCATCTCATATTTCCATATCATTTCATTCCAGAAAAGCGCGGCATCAACACCCGGATCTTCATTAAAAGCGATTTTAAAAGTTCCGTCGCTATTAGGTCTTACCATTTCCCCGCCTGCACTCCAGACCCATGGGGTAAACGGCCATACATTCCAATCCATTCCAACTAATATATAACCGAAACGGGGCACACTCTTATCAGTTACCTTTTTACCCATGGCAGCAAATTCATCCCAGGTTTTGGGAAGATTATTTACATCTCCGCCGCCCGCCTGTATGGCTGTTTTATTATACGCCATGCCTACAACGCCAGAAGCATATGGGATGGCATACCATTTACCATTGCTTGAAATAGCTTCGTCAAAAGTCTTTATTACTAAGTTCTGTTTCTTCAAATCCCAATTATTTACAAGCTCAGTTATGTCAGCGATAGTACCATCTTTTATCCTGGTAGGAATATCAGTGTACGAAAATGACCTTGTTAAAGTAGGCTCTTCTCCTGACATTAATGCCTTGTCATACTGCTCTCTGTAGTCTATACCCGGCTTAACAGATACTTCTTCAATCTCTACATTTGGGTACTTTTCTTTGTACTTACTAATTTGATAATCGTATGACTTCTTTTCGTTTTCGCCAGCATCAGAATTTGGTTTTCCCCATAAAGTAATCTTCACCTTTTTTGCCGGCTCTTGTGTAGTCTGATCTGCTGTAGATGTCTGCCCGGCCGTAGATGTCTGCACTACAGCAGACTTCTCACTGTTAGCCTCTTTGTTTGAACTCCCGCATCCAGCCAGTGCAAAAGTCATTACATACGCGACCGCAAATGCCAAAGCTCTGAATAATACTTTGTTTTTCATGGTACCATCCTCCTTTAGAATTTTTCAATTTAATAGATTTTGGAACAACTTAAATATACCAGTGGCGCATTCTGATAGAAACCCATCAAAACTACAAAAACCAGTACGATTTTACACAAAATAAACATAGGAGGGATTTTCATTTTGCATATTCAGATGGACTTACCCCAGTATATTCTCTGAATATCTTCCGGAAGTAGTCGGGATTTTTATACCCTACCATTTCACCTATTTGATAAATTTTATATTTACCCTGGTTTATTAATTCCTTCGCCTTTTCTATACGGTACTGTGCCAGGTGGTCCATGAAATTATGACCTGCTTGCTGTGAAAAGATATTACTCATATAGTTTGGCGTGAGATATATTCTTTTTGAAAGTTCATTCAAAGAAATATTCTTATCATAGTTTTCCTTTATGTAATCAATGATTTGCTCAACAATACGCGCATTTCTTTGATTTACCTTTTGTCCGGTGGCACTTAAAATTATTTGAAAAAAATCCTTTAAATAATTTTGTATTTCATCCACAGTACCTTTATTTTCGATCACATCCCAGGGGGTTTTACCGTTCACAAAGTCATGAGGCATTTTCTCTCCAATTTGATAGAGAGTTAATGAGACAGTTCCCATCATTTCAAATAAAGCCGTTTTCAAATAATCAAAACGAACGCAGCCCTGGCTCCGTATTTTTGCAAACATGTCATCAATACATTCCAGGACCATCGGCAAAGACCTCATCTTCAGTCCGTCTATCAGCATATTCCTGTCATAAAGCTGCAATACCGGAGTCACAAGCTGCGTGTGAATAATGTCCGCATAAAAAATTACCTTTCCGTTGCCGAAGTACATTTTATACTTCAGGCTCTCACGGGATTGCTGGTACGATTCACGTATACGTGATAATTCACATACCTGTTCACCCAGACCTATAGAGATACTGATACCATACATTCTCCTGCACCTTTCGATCAGTTCCGTCAGCTTTTCTGTAATCTGTTCATCATCAATTTGATTGTGAGCTTCCTCCATGTCAGTTAGTAAAATATTGGAATTCTTCTCTTTGAAATTAAGGTATGTATTTTTAACACCAAGATGATCGCAAGCCATAGTCAGAATTGAGAATTTTACAAACTGCCTGTCAATTTCCTTGAAGCGTTCCATAAAACTATCATATGAGTCAATTTGAAGGGTTAAAACTCTAAAGCTCTTATTACAAAAATCAAGTCCTAAAAAATCAGTTTTTTCTTTGAGCACCTGCTCTGACTTAATACTTCCCTCAAAAAGCTCCTCCAGAAATTTTTCGATCATTGCAGGCATACTCTGTTTTAATTGCTCCCGTATATGTCTTTCCTGCTCCTGCCTTACCCTTTCTTCCTTGCAAATATTAACGACCTTCTTCATAGTTTCACTGATTTCATCGGGCATGGAAGGCTTGAGAATATAATCGGCAGCGCCATATTTCATGGCCTCCCTGGCATATTCAAATTCGCTGTACCCTGTTAAAATGACGATCTTAGGTTTTATTCCCTCGTTGTTTATAACCTTTATCATCTCTATTCCATCCATAACAGGCATACTTATATCCGTCATAACAATATCGGGATTTTTTTGTCTAATTTTTTCCGCTCCATCCTCCCCGTTTAGTGCCGTATCGGCAACTTCGATACCTATGCCGGACCAGTCTACAAATTTCAACAATCCATCAATTACATACCTTTCATCATCAACAATAATCATTGTAAACATGTCAATCACTCCTCGCCCCTAGTTACAGGAAGTACAATCTTCACATGAGTGCCCGGCGGTTCTCCTGCAACATAACTGAGTCCGTATTCCTTGCCGCAGGTATACTGGATTCTTTCGTGCACATTTTTAACTCCATATCCGCCCTTTTTACTTTCTTTTGAGAGAATATCCGGAATGTTTTCTTTCCGAATTCCCTTCCCGTTATCAATAACGCTCAAACATAAAGCTTTCCCGTCTACATAAATACTTATCCGGATTATCCCTCCTGCCGTCTTCCTTTCAAACCCATGAATTATAGAATTTTCTATGAGGGGCTGCAGGATTATCTTAGGAATTTGACAATCAATCGCATCCTGTTCTACATCAATACAATAATCAAATTCATTTTGATGGCAAACCTTTTGTATTTCCATATAATACCTGGCATGTTCCACCTCATCACGGACCGTGCACATAAAACTGCCCTTACTCAGACTCAGCCTGAAAAAGCGGCTAAGCATGGTTACCATTTTACTTATTTCCGGTACATTTAAATTCAACGCCGCCCAATTGATTGAGTCCAGCGTATTATAAAGGAAGTGCGGATTGATTTGGGCCTGCAGGAGCTTTATTTCAGTTTGCCGCTGTATTTCATCCGACTGCCTTATATCATCAAGCAGGAAGCTTATTTTATCTACCATATGATTATAGTTTTTATACAGCTCCCCGATTTCATTACTAAAATCTGTCTGAATTTTATCTTTGCTTTCTTCACCCATAAACTGCTTCATAACCTTAGCCAGTCTGGCTATGGGCCCGGTTATAAAACCTGATAGATATAGTGCCAATGGTACGGCCAACAGAATACAGATAACTGCAATTATTAAAACTGTCAATTGGATACGCTCCAGACCAATATATAATTCCGACATGGGAATAAGCTCAACAATTCTCCAGTTGATTTTACTCAAGTCCGTATAAATGAGAAGCATCTTTTTGCCATTAATCCTTATCTGTTGATAACCACCTGAATTTGAATTTCCTGTCCTGGCATTACTTAAATATACCTCTTCTCCTCCTTTTTTACCGAGCTCCGCCTTATTTTCATTTGATATAGCCATCCCCTGGCCATTTATAATAAAAATTTTTGAATTGTTACTTGCTTTATTTACAGCTAACAATTTGTTGTAATAATAATCCTCGGAAAGGTCTACCGAAATTATTCCCAAATCATCGCCTAGATCGCTTTGGATCCGAACAAGGGCCGTTATTACGTTCAGTTTTTTGATTGATGTCTCCAAACCCTGGATGTGAGTATCAACCAACACACCTTTTCTATCGCCGAGAGTCTTAAACCATTCCATTCCTTCAACTTTCTCCAGTGGATAGACTCCATTATCAAAGCCGCCCCAATATTTTTTATTTTTTGCAAAAACATTAATGTTTAATATTTCAGGCCTCAGCATCCAGTAATTATCAATTATTTTTTTAATTTCGCTTTCATATTGCAACTGCTGTAGTGCATCGGCGTTTTTATAATTCCGCAGATAATATTTCAGTTCGGTATTATTAGCAAAGTTAAAGGATGCATCGATAATATTCTGTACCCGTATTGTAATTTGGTTGTTTAATTCATTTAAAATGCTATATGTGTACTTATTAGTCTTGTCAATAGATAAATTAACCGAGTTGTAATAAAAAAAAGCACTTACAATCACGAGAATAACGAAAATTAAAAGCAGATAGGATAAAAGCATTAATCTGAAAATCGGCATCTTTTTTACCAGATATGATAATTCATGCTTCATAAAATAATATCACCCTGTTTCTTTTAACATTCGAACACTTTTATCAGCTTTCGATTGCAGCTCTTCTTTGATTTATTTTTTTATGACCTCCGGATCAAACTTAGGCTTTCTGTCATAGGTATAAAGCCCGTTTACCTCCTGTTCCACGTCATAATGCGACCTCCTTTATCTATGTAATAAGTTAAATTAATAATATCTTAAGAATATTATTAATTATATTCTTGTCATAATCTAACTGTCAATTTTCAGTTAATGATATTGAAATAGGTTGTTGGACCTGCCCGGGCAATTTCGGCAAAAGAAGGGGAATCTACACCTGACTGGCGGAACTATGGCACAGTAGCGTTTTTTTGAAAGTTTTGAACGAAAAAATGACCTGGAAATTTGCGTACATTAGTTTCCGAGCGGATTCCTAGTGGTTTATTTTAAGTAGATTCCCTTCTACCCACCCTTTTTTGTATTTAAGGGATATATACCCGAAGGCTGAAATGACAAATGCACTAAAGCTGTCGATGATCAGGTCCTGCATCGTATCAACCAGTGCCGCGTGGCCGATAAGCTGCGTGCCGTCCTTAAGCGCGAACTTTTGCATATTCAATCCCATCAGCCCGTCTGCAAGGTATTCGTAAATTTCCCAAAACACACCGAGAGTTACAGCAAAACAAAATGCAAACAAGCAGATGAAAAGAGGGCTCAAATTGACAGGCACCCTGTCCGTCTTATTCAGCAGGACGATGCAGGAAAATCCCAGAGCACTCAGCATTCCGCCACTGGTGGCATGCAAAATTGTATCCCAGTGCGGGATGACATAGTAGAAATCCCTGACCTCTCCCAGATATATCGCACAATACAGGAAGATCGCATACACGATCATCATATTTGATGGTATGACCAGATTGATCTTATGCTCCAGCATTCCCGGCAGCAGCATGGCGAAAATTCCGAGTATGCACTGCAGCAGCATCAGAACATAATCGCTTTTTGTGCGGGCATCCGGCTCCGACGCTGCCGCCTCCGACGGCGACAAAATTATAAGGACGATAACATAGGCAGAAGCCGCTGCCAATGTAATAAAGACAAACAGATAAATGATCTTCTCCCAGTTTAGCTTCTTTAATTTCAAAATGAATCACTCCCATTAGCTTTTTATTACCGAAGCCAAAGCTGCTTCAAATGATTGTTCCTATTTAATCCATTAATTGAATAAGTAAATCAGTTCATTCAATCTATATGAAGTAGCTTACATTATTTATACGAATTTAAATGTTTTTTGTTTATTTACTTTACGGCTTGCCTGCCTAACTCTGCTTCAACCCCATGTCAGCCTTTCGAGCGCAATATGGCTGCGGTACCATCCATCCTTTTGCAGCAGTGCTTCCGGAGTTCCTGCATTTTGTATCCTGCCATTCTCAAGGATAACGACGGTATCACTTGAAATCACGGAGGAGAGACGATGGGATATCGACAGGATAGTATGTGCCCTGCCGGCTTTCTGCAGCACGGATACGATTTTTTCTTCCGTGATGGAATCCAGATTTGCCGTTATCTCATCAAGCAGAAGAATCGGCGGGTTTGTCACAATCGCCCGTGCAATGGCGAGCAGCTGCTTTTGCCCCTGCGAAAAAAGGCCTTCGCTTTCTACCATTGTATCAGAGCCCTTTTCCAATGATGCAACATATTCCGTCATACCCACAAAATCAAGTGCATGGGCAATTTGTTCCTCTGTGATGCATTTGTCCTGCAAACTGATCTGATCTGCCACCGTTCCCTTTATCATGTGGAAGCTTTGATCCACATACCCGAGAATTCTCCTTTTTTCACTGTTCGGAATCTCATAAACGTCGATCCCGTTGATGGTGACACTGCCTGAAGAAGGCTTCAGCAAGCCCATGACCAGCCTGAACAGCGTAGATTTTCCTACACCTGTCCTGCCTGTGAACGTTACCTTCTCCCGGGGTTTGATCTTTAGGGTAATGTTATTTAATACTTCTGTTTTCTCATCATACCGGAAGGTCAAATTGTTAAATGAAAGATGTACATCGCCGTGATCCGGTATGATATCCTCCGCCTGCAGTTTATTGTTCTTTCGGTCATCCTCCGGCTCATTGCAAAAGTCGTTTACCCTCTGGATGCCTGAAACGGCCTGCTGCATGTTCTGCAGCTCCATGCCCAGGTTGTCGATGGGTGTAAACAGATTCGAAATCAGATCAATGGAAGCAGCGACCATCCCCAGCGAAATCCCCAGATAATCCAGTTGTCCGGAGGATAGCACCACAATGAGTCCGATTACCGCTGCACGTGTTATCTGTATAATGGGAGGGAACACGGAATCATTGAAATTTATTTTCTCGATCGTTTTATAGTTTTCCAGTAAATAATCCTTGTATCTGTCTTCCATATATTTTTCCTTGCTTGCAGCCTTGATCATCATCACATTTTTAAGGCTCTCCGAAATATGGTTATTTACCTTTCCGACCAGAACACGGTTTTCTTTCTGAGCCTTCAGCATGGTCTTCCGGAAAAACCTGGTGACCGAATAAATGGCAGGCAATAGCAGCAGAATAATGATTCCAAGCCTTGCGCTGAACATCCAGATTGAAAAAACAATACCTATAATTTTAAAACAGTCGATAAACATGCCGATAATGCCGCTCGTAAAAAGTGAGTTGATCGCATCAACATCATTGATGATCTTTGAAACGACGGTACCGGATTCATTGGAAGAAAAATAGGCCGCATTCAATTTTTCAAGTTTTCCCATCATTTCAATCCGGATCCCCCGGGTGATCTTTTGCCCCAATATGGTAAGCACAGCCTCTTTTATAAAGTCAAACACACCAATGGACAATATAGCCGCCATGTACAAAATGGCGAGTAATGAAAGCCCATCGCTGCTTTTCGGCACAAGATTGCGGTCAATGATCTGCTTCAGGATCTGAGGCGGCGCCAGGCTTGCAGCGACAACACCGCAAATGGCAATGCCAAGCAATATGCATGCACCGATATTTCCCTTCATTACATGGAGTATGGACTTTTTCGCCAGGTTAATTTTCATTGTTACCGCCTCCCTCCATACATTGCAGGTTAAAAATGGTAGAGTAAAGAGAGGAGTTTTCCATCAATTCACGGTGCGTACCATAAACAGCTGTTTTGTCGCTGTTCAAAAGTATAATGCGGTCGATCCGGCTGAAAATCGCCAGGCGGTGTGAAATGAGCAGGATCATGCTCTGTCTGTAATGTTTTTTTAGATTTTCTATGATTTTTTCCTCCGTTGACATATCCACCGCTGAGAACGGATCATCCAGAATGATTATTCTATTTTTATGAAGCAAAGCTCTCGCAAGCGCTATTCTTGCCTGCTGGCCGCCGCTTAAACGGATCCCTCCGTTTCCGACAAGCGTATTCGTTCCTTCCGGCATCGATTCCATATCCGTATCAAAGCAAACATCCTTCAGAATAGCTGTAATGTCCTGTCCGTCTCCCATTGTGATATTATTGTAAATCGTGTCGGATAATAACTGGGGCTTATGACCAAGGTAGGAAATCATCCGGCTCCGCTCCGATTCAGTATAATCTTTGAGTTCCCTGCCACCAATCCGGATACTGCCTATATAAGGGTATAATCCAAGCAAAGCAATACCCAGCGTTGATTTTCCCGAAGCAATGGGGCCTGTCACACCGATGATTTCTCCCTGCTTTGCTTCAAAGCTGACATGCCCGATGATATCTTCCTTCCCTTCTTCATAGTGAAAGCCAAGATTCTCCACTGTCAGCTCCGTCGTCACCCCGCCGGTATCAGCAGCAGGTTCCTTGCCTGTATATTCTGCCAAATAGGGCTTGATGCGCTTCCACGAAACCTGTGACTTCTGTACCGAATTGAAAAGCTTGGATGCCTTGCTGGCTTTAATGGCCATGGCGGCAAAAATCGTGGTATAAGTTGAGAAAACACCTATCGTCCAGCCCCCGCCAATGACCTTTGCCCCGCCGAGATAGATGACCGGAATGATCCCTGTCATGGCAATGACATTGTAAACAGGCTGCATGGAATTTTCCAGTATACTGGCTTTCGTCGCCCTGATGCGCAAATCTTCCAGGTGTCCAGCATATTTTGCCCTGTTTTTCGCTTCCATGCCGGCAGCTCTGTAAAGCATGGAATTTTCTACAGCGTCATATGCGACGCCGGTAACCTCACTGCTTTTTTTTCGGTAGGCCGTGGAATACTTGTATATAAAGCTTTTCAGCTTCTCGGCAAGCACCATCGCAGCCGGAATGGAAAGTACGGACAGTACAGTTATTTTTATGTCATAGGAAAGAAGCGATATGAAATAGGCCGCCATGATCACACCGGTATCAAAAATCTCTGTAGTGAACTTCCTCATACCCTCGACACACAGGTCGACATCGGATATGGTCCTGGTCATGAGATTGCCCGTATTTTCATCGTTCAACTGCGAAATACTCCTGTGCATGATATTGTTATAGATCATCAGGCGCATAGAAGCACTTGTGCTGTTGGCAAAACGCCTTATATAAAAGCGTTTGAAATAGCGTAAAAGCTGGATCATGACGATCAATGCGATAAAAGCGGCCGCAAGACTGGCGACCCTGCCAGGGCTATCCCCGTCTACAATGGAATCAATGAGCCTGCCCTGGTAGATAGGTCCTAAAACACTGGCACTGTTAAAAGTCAGGCCAAACAAAACAATACAGGTTACGGTAAATTTCTCTTTTTTCCAGTAGTTGATTATTTTATCCGGTTGCTTCATCGGTTCTATTTTTAGCCTTGACATAATCTTCCCCTCTACACTGCTTTAAACCCTGTCATTCAATTCATAGACTTTGTTACTGAAATCATCCAGCGTCACTTTACATTTTTCCAATTCCTGATTTGCGGGGCCTTTCATTGAAGAGCTGAAGAAATCTCTTGCCGCGATTTTTTTAAACCACTCAACCAGTTTATAGTACTCTTCTTCATTTTCCTCAAGTTCACCGAATGTAAAATTTCTTTTTTCCGTTTCCTTTTCGATCTCACGGAAGAAATCCTTGCATTTATCCAGTAGTTCTGCATACTCTTCATCTCTTGCTCTGTTAAATAACCCGGTAATCGCATCCGGGCCGGCTAAACCGACAAAATCGGCTTTCAGGATGTAGGCCTCGCCATTATTCTGAAGTATTTCATCCGATATTTCCTTTAAAATGCCGACGTTCTTCTCCGTACGGGGCAGAAGCCACATGGACTGCCCTACATTTACCGAACCGCACTTTTTTAATTTTCTCCATGCGCTCACTCTAACCCGGGATGGTTCTTTGGGCAACGTGTAATTCAACACCAGCCATTCTCTTTCCTTCACTTCAACAACTCCCGTGCTTCAATATTGTTTGTAACCAGTATTACATGTAATACTGGTTACAGTATATAAGAAGGAATTTCAATTGTCAACAGAATAAGCTCGGCCATTGAAATCCATTATGCTTGCAATACATAACGCACAAATAAGTTAAATTAAGGAAATCAAGATTTGTGCGATTATGTTTCTTTAATGTAACATTTCGCAAAATAAGATTTTGTGAAATATATTGGGATAAATTTGCGACCTGTGCTGAAATTTGTGCCCGTGCTTAGTAACTTGTTGCCGCGAAATTGCAATAAAAAACAAGAAAATAGTTTTACATTCGCGGCAATAAGTACATTCGTTGGGTTGTGGGCGGTAGCCCACATTGGTATATATGAAAATGTACTTTGAGCTTTGAAAATTTTATGCTACAATTCAATATATCAATTGAATGAAATTTTTATACAATTTACAGCTCAGAAGCCAGCCGCAAATAAGCGTAAAATCTGGACTTTGTGCAACTTATGAGTAGAGGTAATACGATGAATTTTTAATTCATTATATATAGGTGGTTTTTATGAAGGAAATAATCAGTATGTGGAAATATAACACAATGGTTGCCCTTACTGTAATGTGTGCAGGCATTTACATGCTTTTTCTGCTGCCTACAAAATCCATACCGATCATTCCCGGTATTACCGAAATCAGGCCTGCCACATTGTTGCCCGTCCTGTTTGGGCTTCTCTTTGGTCCTGCGGGAGCCTGGGGGTCGGCAATCGGCAACCTCGGCGGAGACTTTTTCGGCACATTGTCGGCCGGCTCCATTTTCGGATTCATCGGTAACTTTATTTATGCCTACATACCATATAAGCTGTGGCGCCATATAAAACAAAAGCACGGAGAAGACCGGTTCCCCACTATAAACTCTCCCAGAAAGCTTGCAAGATTTGGTTTGATCAGCTTTACCGCAAGTACCGCATGCGCAGTCATCATCGCATGGGGGCTTGATTTGTTAAAGTTGGCCGATTTTACTTCCCTATCCATCATTATTACATTAAACAATTCAATGATTACGTTACTTCTAGGGCCTATCGTACTACCCATAGCCTATCCTTTTGTGAAAAGAAACAAAATGCTCTGGACAGATATCATGCATCCTATGGATATCAGCAAACCCTCTGCAGACAAGCTGCATCCATTTATGATCACTGCGGGCGCGATCGGCGGGCTCATAACCGGACTGGTTGCATGCTGTTTACTGTCCGGTCAGACGATTCTCAACCATCCCGCATCAACTTGCAGCAGGAATGGAAGTCTCACTACCGCCCTTATTTTACTGCCCTTTCTGATCATTCTGTTCTATGGATCCTTCAATTCCTGACATTTCGCACACTGCTTGTAATACAAGCTGATCAGTCTGTCAAGTTCACGGCTTCTTCTCTGGACAATTTTACTGTTAATCCTCTCATTTTCAATTAACCGGTGAAGCTCGTCCCGCCTTTTAATAATATCGTTTTTGCAGCGTTCCTGGCTTTTGTCTTTCAAAATCCACACCTCCCTGGTACCGAAACAGCCTTTTTCAAGATATTCACGCTTATCTGGACCCAGTCATCTGTAAATGTACTCCGGGAGTCTGCGAGAAAACTCCTGTACGCATCTTTTCGTTCATTGTTTCTGCCCAAATCCTTTCAAAATAAGCGTTAATTACCTGGATATTCGCAATCTGCATACATTAGCTTCCATGCGGACTCCTTGTTTGTGATATATCTATTAAGAATTAAATTCCAATCAACGATAATCCTAAAAAAAACTGGGTTGTATAATATAAAATATATTATATTACATTTTATTAGTGTTTTCAACATAATTTGCCTTATTGCACTGTTGTTTGTATAGCGAAAAAAATATTGCTGTATGTAAATTTAAAATCTATAATATATTAATTGAATGAAATTTTCTAAATGCCTGACTTTGCAAAAATATAGTCAAAAGACAGGGGGCGATTTATGGGCAGTATATATATGAATTATGACATGGGTATTCCACAGGCTTGCTGTACAGATTGTGGAAAATGCCAAAGTCTTATGGGCAAGAGCCTTTGTAAAATAACGAACAGAGGATGTTGCCATTATTTTCCGGAATTTACGCTGGTGGATATCCAGAGATTGGTCACTCTCGAAGGTGGGCGAAAAGCGCTGGATATGATTTTATCCAATCCCGGCACCATTGTAAACAGATACAATATCTATTCAAAAGGCCCGTTTGATAAGGAAGCTTACGATCAATACATCTCATCGGGCAATATCCTGGATGCAGGAAGTATCCAGGATCACACCATATTCTTCAGGACATGTCCGTTTGTCCAGCCTGGAACAGGCTGCAAACTTCCTCCCCGCTTCCGAACGACCATTTGTAATTTTTTTATTTGTTCCGAGATACTGGAACTTCCCGGCTATCAGGATGTTTTCAAGCCTTTCCTCGAAGAACGCTCCCGATATACAAGATGGATTTATCGTGAAAGCGGTATTTTACAGCATATCCTTCTGGAACAGGGTTTGGATCTGATAACGGATTTTGCCGGTTCTGCCCGTTTTTTGGCGGAAATGGGCCCTTGCGTTTACGAATTTCCTGCATTTGAACCTGTTTCATTTGAATCCGCGCGATTCCCTCCGGATTTATCGGCATGATCATATTGCCTTTTCCGGTTCCGCCTTACCCATTACCACCTCGATACGGTGATAGCCTCCGTCGTCTGAAAGGCTGACAAAGCCTTCCGGACATGGTTTGCCGTCTATTGCAACGGATAGGACGCCGCTGGTCACAGCATCCGGATTTCGAACTTCGATACGATAATTGGCCTTTCCGGAACGGTAGCTCATTTCAAACCTGCTCCAGCTGTGCGGTATACATGGTTCGATATAAAGCCTGTTACCCTTTTTCCTGAAACCTGCTATATATTCCAGCCCAACTTTGTAGAGCCAGCCAGCAGCCCCCGTATACCAGGTCCAGCCGCCTCTTCCCGTATAGGGGTGCTCCCCGTATACATCGGCGGCAAGAACATATGGTTCTCCCTTATATCTGGAGTATTCTATGGATGTCCTTGTGTGGTTCACAGGGTTGAGCATATGGAAGAGCTCTCCCGCTTTATCGCCCATACCCAGCTTGGCAAAGGCAAGAACCACCCAGGTTGCGGCATGCGTATACTGGCCACCGTTTTCCCTGACGCCCGGCACATATCCCTTTATATAACCGGGCTGGAGATCCCCGTTATCAAAAGGAGGCGTCAACAGCTTGATAATGCCCTCATTCCTGTCGATCAGATATTTCTGGACGGCATCCATCGCCTCCTGCATGCGCTGTGGCCTTGCAACGCCCGATATGACAGACCAGGACTGCGATATGGAATCGATCCTGCATTCGGTATTCTGTACGGATCCAAGCGGCGTCCCATCATCAAAATATGCCCGTCTGTACCAGCTGCCATCCCATGCTTCCATTTCAATGCTGTCGAGTATTTTGGCGGAAAAATCAATATACTTTTGCTCCCGGTCGGTATCCTTCATCAGTATGCAAAGCGGTTTAAATTTGTTAAGGATGCTGATCAGGAACCAACCCAGCCAGACACTTTCACCGCTGCCCTTGTTGCCGACGGTATTCATACCATCGTTCCAGTCGCCGCCGCCCATAAGCGGTATTCCGTGCGGCCCGGTCTCAAGCGCCCTGTCGATCGCAAGAACGCAGTGGTCGTACAGGCTTGCTGTCTGTTCGATGCGCACAGGCTCCTCATATTTTTCATCTTCGCCTTCTGCGAGCAAATTGCCGGCCAGAAAATGGATCTGCTCATCCAGTATTGCCAAATCTCCTGTCTTTTCCACATATTCTGCTGTTACAAATGCAAGCCACAAAAGATCGTCCGTATACCTTGTACGGATACCCTTGCCCTTTTCCGCATGCCACCAATGCTGCACATCACCTTCCCTGTACTGTCTCGATGCATGCAGCAGTATCTGGTTTCTGGTCAGTTCCGGCCATGTGTTGAGAACAGCCATGCTGTCTTGCAGCTGATCCCTGAACCCAAAGGCGCCCCCTGCCTGATAATATCCTGAACGCGCCCACAGTCTGCATGAAATGGTCTGATACATCAGCCAGCCGTTCTGCATGATATCAAAGGAATCATCCGGCGTATGGATCTGGATGGCCTCCAGTTTATCATTCCAGAATTGTTTTACTCGTTCGAGTTCGTTTTGTGCTGTTTCAGTTGCGAGATAATGCCTGGCTATTTCAACCGCCTCCTCCTGCGAGTTTGCATGCCCAAGCAGGAATACCGCCGTCATTTCCTCCTCCGGTTCAAGCGCTGCCTTTGCGCTGATCGCTGCGCACGGATCAAGCCCTGCTCCGGTGATTTCCGGCAAGGCGTCGTTCACCAGAACGGCAGGCTGTGCCTGACTGCCTCTTAATCCAAAAAAGGTTGCCCTGTCGCCTGTAACGGAATACTGCCCGATATTTGTGCACATAAAGGCGATTTTCCCTTTGAATTCAATAGATAATTTGTTTTCAATGAACAATAATCCATTGTCACCTTTCCGTGTTACAATATTTTGCGAAGTCTGATTGTCATCTACGCCTAGAACTGGCCTGATGTAATAAATTAACGAGAGATTCTTTTTCCTGCCGGTATGATTTGAAAGAGATACCATACAGACCTTGACAGGGGAATCAACGGCTGCAAACATCGTCAGAGACTGGCCGATCCCGTTGCTGTCATGCTCAAAAACACTGTAGCCGCGTCCGTGCCTTACCGTATACGGTTCACCGTCGCCTGCCGGCATCGGCGTCAGGCTCCAGTGACAGCCTTCGTCCGTATCGTTAATATAGAATATCTCACCCTGGCGGTCTGATACCGGATCATTGGACCATGGCGTCAGCTTGTACTCCCTGCTGTTTTGGGCCCATGTATAGCCGCCTCCGCTCTCCGTGACCAAAAAGCCAAAATTCCTGCCGGCAATGATATTGGACCATGGCGCAGGCGTACGCTGTCCGCTCTCGATCCGGATGACATATTCCCGGCCATCGATCGAGAAGCCGCCGATCCCGTTAAAAAACAGAAGTCTTCTTTCAGCAGCAGGATGATGGACCGTAATGGGCTGAAGCTTGTCCGTCCTGCAGCCTGCAGGCATTTTCCTTTCCTGGGTCTTTCTCATCCTCTTTACATCATTTTTCAGCATTTCAACACTGTCTTTGACGATGAGCCTGGCGACCGTATAAAACAAAGCTATTTGCGCTTTGTCCATAAGCGCAGCGTTCCGGATAAATACACCGCCTGACTTGTCCACCATTTCTCTGGCGTGGCTGGCTGCGATAGCATTTCGTATCTGATCGTTCAAAGGCTGTGAATAACCCTCCTTTTTATTTACAAGGAAAACCAGATCCGTCACCAGGCCCTTCATTCTCCAATATTCATGACCTTTTAGAGCCCAGTACACCATATCCATATCTTCTACATCACTGATTTCGACCAATATTACCGGTAGATCACCCGATATGCCAAAAGTCCACAAATCCGGCTGTGCTCCCGTATTTTCAAAAATGTACCCTGAGTACTCGCGCTTTAGCGGATTATTATAAAGTATAAACGGCACAAGCTCCAGATAAAATTCCGCCTCACCAGCATCCAGGCCAAGGTATCTCGCTTCAACCTGGCTTCTGGTCCATGACAGTTCAAACATCCTTTCGGAGTTTTTATAATCATTATATTTCTCTGCGATTTCAAGAGCCTGCTGTCTTGACAGTGCAATCGCTACGGAATATACCGCTCTGGCCGTGCATCCCGGCTCGATCCGGATACGCCTCCGAAGGCACATCACCGGGTCAAGCACAGAACCCTCGCTGTTGCCAAGCGGCTGGTCGGGCTCCAGAGCCTCCGGACTTGAAATATCGCGGTTCCTGCCGATAAACTTCATACGGTCGGTCTCATATTGCATATCCCCTATCGAGCTGTCCCCTTCCACTGCCATCGTGTGCAGCATCCACAGCGGCTTCTGGCCTGCCCTCCTCTGCCTTCTTGAGGCAAGCAGGCACATGGGTTCCCTCACAAATTCCGTCCTTACAAAAAGCTTACTGAATGCGGGATGCGCGGCATCCTCACGGGATGGCAGGAGAACTGCCTCAAAATAGCTTGTCAGCTCGACAATCCTCACATGATCACTGTGGTTTGTAATGGAAATCCTTCTGACCTCCGCATGATCTTCGGGAGATACGGTAATTTCGGAATTCGTTTCCAGGTTTCCGTCTTTTCTTGTAAATTCGGCTTTATCGGGCGAAAACACGACCCTGTATTTTTCAGGCTCCTTCCCGGAAGGGTCGAAAGTTGATGACCAGACTTCATTTGAATTGATATTCCTTACGAAAACATAAAATCCGTTTTTCCGGAAGTAGTCCGGCGACCACCTGGTAACGGCCATACCTCCGTCCATGCTGTAGCCTGAGCCGCCGTCCGTTACCATGACGGAGTAGTCCCCGTTGGAAAGTATATGAACGTTCGGGGGAAGGACCCCAGGCTGCCCAAAGGTCCGGATGACCTCGCTGTTGCTTTGCTCCGATTTTCTAAAATGTACTGCGCTCTCATCCTTGTATTCTTTGGCATACAGCACCTTTTCAGGGCTTTTTTCCTGCAGCAGCAGTTCTGCGGATTTTGTGACAGGATTCGCATGGAAACGCTCCTGCAGAATATTTGAATGAATAAAATTATTGATGGCTGCCAGGCTCATACCCTGATGATGAGCCATAAAGCTTTTAATAATGCGGTAATGTATATCCTTATCCAGCCTCGTCGGGGTAAAATCGATAGCCTCGTAAAATCCCCAGCCGCCGTCCATACCCATATTGCCAAGTTCCCTCAGGTTTTTTACCGTCGTGTCCGGGTCAATGCCTAAAGCCAGCAGAGAAGCGTAGGGAGTAATGACCATATCGTTTGCAAGCCCTCTTTTCAGACCCAGCTCCGGTACGCCAAATGCTTTGTACTGATAATTCAGGTTAAAATCCAGTGCACTATAGCTGGACTCCGACACCCCCCACGGTATGTTCCTTTGCTTCCCGTATTTCTTTTGTGAACGTACCACAAAGGAATAGGTCTCGTCAAAAATGCTGTTTTCATAATTGCGCATGATCAAATGAGGCATCAGGTACTCAAACATCGTCCCTGTCCAGGAAACAAGACCTTTTCCGCTATCGGCCACAGTCAGCTTCCTTCCAAGCCGTATCCAGTGCCTGCGGTCCACTTCGCACCGGGCTATGGCAATATAGCTTGCCTGCCTGGACTCCGAAGCCAGAAGGTCATAGTAGGATTTGCTGAGATGGCCGTCTTCCGCATTGTATCCGATTGAGAAAAGGAGTCTTTTATGATCAAAAAGAGAGGAGAATTCCGTTTTATCAATAAGAACTGAAAATCTTCCGACCAATCCCCTGTACTTTCCCGCAATGCTCTCAATTTCCCCGCATGACCATTTCAACCGGTCTATCAGCATATCCAATTTCTCTTTTTTAGCGCCGTCGATCGTTTGGATTTTTTCATCCATTACCCCGCCGATCGATCGGATCATTTTATGATAACGTATTGCCAGTTCTTCCATTGAGCCCGGTTTGAACAGCTCGTCTTCCGGATGCGTTACCGTTTCCCCCATATCGCTGAATAGATCCGGTGTATTTACTATATCCGGGATTAAAAGAGCAGGATAAAATTTATACAGCTCCTGCAGATACTGTCCTGTCGTTTCCTCAAGTTTTTTGATCCAATTCTGTTTGTTGATTTTATAATTTTTCCTGCTCTTATCAGCCTTTTTATTTTTTTCATTTTTATCAGACACTGGAAATATGACAATGGATTTGGACCATGCATCCAGTTCCTTAAGAACCCTCTCCCACTTCTGGGGTGGAATATCTCCAACTGCTCCTATATCCCCAAACAGCTTCCATACCTTGTCCTCCGCATTCACACCTGCTTCTTCACATGCCAGTGCGAGGGTATCCTTTAGGCCAAGCACCATGGAAGGCCGCAGCACCTGTTTTTGCAAATACTCCTTAAGACCTTCCCTCACCACCATCATATAACCCACCAGATTGCCGCTGTCTACGGTCGATACATACAAAGGCCGCAACGTATCGAGCGTAACGGTATTATACCAGTTGTATAAATGCCCTTTCCATTTATCCAGCTTTTCCATCGTAGCCACGATTTTATCAAACCTGTCGATCATATTGACTGCTCCGATGTATCCCAGATCTCCGGCAGAAATAATGGATATGAGAAGAAGCCCGATATTGGTAGGCGATGTCCTATGGGCAACTCCCCGCGGCGGATCCTCCTGGAAGTTGTCAGGAGGCAGATAGTTTTCGCACTCGCCTGAAAAATCCTCAAAATATCTCCAGGTTTTTCTTGCTGCCCTTCTTAACATCATCAAATCATTATCAGATAAACGGATCTGCTTTCTTTCATACGGTTTACTGATCCTGTATGCCACAACAGGCGCCAGCAGCCACAAAACTGCAATAAGGGCTCCCGCCACCCAATACCCTTGTGTGCTGAACAAAGCCAGCAAAAGCTCCATGAACGCCGCGGGTATGCTAAACCACATTCTTCTGTAAAAGCTTCCGGGATTATTTTTTATGCTGGCTTCGACATCTGCCGCAGTAACCCATTCCAGCATGTTCCGGTGAGTTATGCATACTCTGGTCACGGTACGGATGATGGCATCCAGCATGAGATAAGCCTGAAACGGAATGAACATGAAAATGAGGAGCGATTGGTAAAAAGCCGCTTTGATACCAGTGATGGCTGTTGAATTGATCTTGCCCGGGCTGAACCTCATGCTTCCTGACAAAATCGTATTCAGCAGCCCTATTGTCAGTGGCGAAACTGTGATAAATACCGCAAAGCCCATCCATACCAGATCATCCCCCGGCAGAAGTTCCAATCCTGCAAGCAGTAATACCAGTATGGAAGGATAAAGAAGGCTCCTCCTCAAATTGTCAATGATTTTACATTTTGACAGGCCGGATAAATTATTTCTTTCCTTTTCACCCTTCCTGTTGCGAACACTCCCGAAAAGCCAGGGCAAAAGCTGCCAGTCGCCCCTCACCCACCTGTGCTGCCTGGCGGCAAAGGAATTGTACCGGCCGGGATAGCCATCCACCAGTTCGATATCGCTCACAAGCCCTGCCCGAAGGTAGCACCCTTCAATCAGGTCATGGCTGAGCACAGTATTGTCAGGGATCCTGTCCTCCAGTACCCTGCGGAATGTATCGACCTCATAGATACCTTTGCCTGTAAAGATGCCTTCATCAAAAATATCCTGATAGACATCGGAAACAGCAGTCGTATAAGGATCAATCCCCCCCTGTCCGGCAAAAATCCTGGTAAACAGGGAACGGCTTGCGCCCGGTATGCTTATGCTGATCCTTGGCTGAAGCAGCCCGTGTCCTTCGCACACAATGCCCGTCTCTTCATCAATGACAGCCCGGTTTAAAGGATGTGAAATCGTTCCGATCAATCTTTTCGCCGCGCCCATGGGAAGGCATGTATCTGCGTCAAGCGTAATGACATACTTTATCGGGGGAAGCTTTGAAACGTCTCCTGTTATTGTACTGAAGCTCGTCATGGCTGATCCTCTTAAAAGCCTGTTAAATTCAACAATTGCCCCTCTTTTGCGCTCCCAGCCCATCCATCTGCCCGAAGCCTTATTGTAGATCCTTTTCCGGTGTACATAATAAAAAATATCCGTTCCTTCACTGGAATATTTTTGATTCAGTTCCCGGATGCCCTCCGCTGCCAATGCTGTAATGGATGCATCCGCATTTTGTTCGAATGCATCGGCATCCTTGAAATCTCCAACCAGCGCAAAAAATAAATTCTTTTCCCTGTTTGCCAGGTAATATACCTCCAGCTGCAATAGAAGCTCTCTTACACGGACCGGATTCGTCAGCAAAGTCGGGACGATGACGAATGAAGCCATTTCAGTCGGCACACCTTCACGCAGCTCCAGCTTTGGAAGCATCGTAGGCTTGAAAACATGGCTTACTATGGTGTTTACCAGGTTCAGCGCAAATTCGCTGCCTGGTATGAGCACAAGCAGTGCCGCAAGCACAGTCCATGCAATTGGACTAGTTCTGCTATGGGAATATGTGTAGTACATCAGAAAAGAAACGGAAAAAGCAGTAAAAAAAATGATTAGTCCATAATATAAAAGCTTCGGTTTTTTGTTTAATGAAACCAGCACAGGCTTCCATCCGCTTTTACCAGATTTACCGAGAACGCCAAGCAGTATTCTGCGCCCTCTTCCCACCAGATAATACCCGACATGGTCCTGCGGACTTTTTCCCATGGAAGCCCCGGCACATTCGACCGCCCTGTCGGCCACATTGATTTCAGAGGTTTGATAAGCTCTTGCAAGCTTCTCCACTTCATGCCTGTATTGATCTCTCGATTCAAAATCCATATGAGGATAGATCCCGCAAGGATCCTCCCTTAAAATATGCTCTACCTTGCTTAGCAACTCGAATATCTCCGTCCAGTCCATATCCGATATAAGCCTGAGCCCTGTGATGCAATTGCCGATCGATACCTGTGTGGCTGCCTGAAGCTGATGTTCCAGTCCCGTAACAGCCTCCGTCGAGGTATCATCCTCCCGAAGGCGCAAATCCAACAATGCCGTAACGGTAGACATTCCCTGGCTTCCATGCTTTCGCAGCTTTTGTATCAGGTGCTCGATAAATGATGGAGCAATTTCATCCATTTTATCCAGCTGTTCGCTTAATGCCGTATCGATTTTCTGTTCATCCAGCTCGTGAGAAGTAATGTAGGACACCAGGTTTTCCGCCTTATGCCATTCCTGTCGGGACGTCTGGATCCTTTCACATATATTGCGAATGCACTCAACCAGTGCAATACGCAGCATGAGAGGTATAGCCCAAAGCTCTGCCATCGACAGCAATACCTGGGACTGGTAGGCATTGATAAAATCCGTTATGGTTTTCTCATCGATGCGGCCGTCTGAATGGGCCACCATCTCGAGCGCAATGGCATAGACCCTCGGGTATCCCTTCAAATAGCCCTTTTTCAGCACAGGAAGCCTTGAATAATGCCCTTTGGAAAGATTTCTTCTTATCAGCTTGACCTGCTCCTCAATAATGTAAAAATTATCAAGCAGCCATTCCGCAGCCGGAGAGGTCGGAAACGATTCCCTTATATCCGCATTAAGAGACTTGTGTACCCCCATGATGAAGCCATAGTTGTCATTTAGCCTGCGTATCAGCCAATGCAGGCTTTTGGCAGATCTTCCCACAGGATGGTTCCTTGCCATTTCAGCAGCATGCTTCTGCATCTCCTCCGGAGCCAGCATGTTATCCCTGACTTCCATGCGGCAATCCGACTTTCCTGTTGAGAGCAGCACCAGAAGGTAGATGATAAAGCCTGCCAGGACAATATATGTTGCTACTATTAATAAACTCATTAAAAAATATCACCATTCCATGCTATGTTTTTGCGTTTATATAGCATACCCTGAATAGGTGATATTCATTATGAATTCCAAATAATCTCATTAAAAGCTTTAATCTATATTGAATGAATTAATTATCTATTTCATTCGTAAACAATTCATTTGCAATGCCCCTGAGCAATTTATCACGGACTGCTTTCGGCAAAAGCTCGCGGCTTCCGAAAAAACCAGGCGATTCCCTTATGAATTCCTCATTTCGTACCAAATGCTTCTGCAAAACAGCGTCATGCAGCTCTTCGACCGTATAAAAACGGTATTTTTCAATACCTAGGGTGTCGGCAATACTCTCGAGAAGGCCGACCGCTACATCCTCATAGGAAGCCTTTGCAGGCAAATTAAGAAGATAGGCTGCTTTTGGCACAACCTCTTCAAAAAGCGCCCTTTTACCGTACACACTTAGCCCAAATAGGCTGCATAGCTTTTTAACCTTTTCATCGCTCATATTTGCAAGATATCTTATAAAAAACAGGTCGTCATGTATCGGCAGGATATAATATTTCCTCCCTTTGAGCTTCCTTAATGCCTTATGTGCGTCATAATAGCCCATTTTAAGATTTTTGCGCGAGTTGGAGTTAGTGAAGTCCATCGTGGAACCGAGACTTTCAGAAGGCGATATGCTTGTAATATTGAGGCCGGATGTGTCGACGTGCCTCTTCAAACCGATTCCGTAGGTCCTTACTACGATAATGTCCCGATAGCCCCTGCTGCTGACCATATTGATCGGCAATACATTATAAAGGCCTCCGTCTATGTAGGACTTCCCGTCAATCACCGCTCTCCTGAAAGCCGGGAAACTTGCGCTGGCAATGACATAATCGGCCAGTTGTCCGGCTGGGATATCTTCCTTGTAAATTTCTACAGCTTTTCTTTCTGTAATATCCACAGTAACAATACCAAATCCAATGTTGGACTTGCGGATCCTTTCCTCGTCGATCAAACTCTTGACAAGCTCCACCAAAGGCTCTACATTAAGGCCTCCGTCTGCAATCACCTTCTTTATATTGCGAATGATATTCCTTAGCGCATCCGCCTTGAATATGTTTTCAAAATCCATTGCCAGTTCAGCGGATGCCATTTTTATAACGGAATTGGGATTGAGGTCATACCAGATATCATACGCTCTGTCGACATCGCGCTGGACGATCATGGCGCCATTCAACGCCCCGACTGAGGTGCCTGCCACCATTCCGATATCGTATCCCAGTTCAATTATTGCCTTACAGGCGCCAATCTGATAAGAGCCCCTTCCTCCGCCGCCTTCTAAAACAAGCCCGTACAAATTCCCACCTTCTTCATCTCAAATACTTGCTTTTATTATACTACCAATTCCATTGTTTTTGTCTCTATATTTCCATTATGGGAACCTTGCAATTCATTCTCTTACCAATGTGGGCTACCGCCCACAACCCAACGAATGTACTTATTGTCGCGAATATGAAACTATTTTCTTGTTTTTTAATGCAATTTCGCGGCAATAAGTTACTAAAGCTTTTTTTCTTCGTTTGGAATGGCAGCTTGCTTAAATTTATATTAATATTTCCTTCCTTACCATAAATATAGCATGGAAATGGGAGCAGGCCTCTGGTAAAATACCGGTAAACGAAGATATGCGCAGCAGAGATTTTTTTCGCTCTTTTGCATATCCAAATAAAAAATGCCGAATCTCCGCAAGGAGTACGGGGGATGCAACAAACAGGATTTTTTCCAAATGGGTGAATCTCGTAAAGAGTAGGGTTCCTCGACCCGAATCCGTCAACTAACCTCGGAGGCTTAAGGAGGAAAACAAAATGAATTTTTTTAAGAGGTCGGCCGCCGTACTTTCAGGCGTGCTGCTATCAACCATGTTGTTTGCAGGCACTGCGTACGGTGCAAGCTACAAGGTGGCGAGAAACGATTCCCTTTACAAGATCGGATTGTTGTTCAACACATCAGCCAGTACGATCATGGCTGATAACAAACTGTCAGGAAGCATCATTTACCCGGGTCAGGTGTTATATGTGCGGGCAAATACGTACACGGTAAAAAGCGGGGATACATTATGCCTGAT